>NZ_AYWI01000001.1:0-636846 GCF_000502535.1 Mesorhizobium sp. LNJC391B00 | reverse complement strand
GCAGCGGAACCTGATGGCCACTACGACCGTTATTCGAAAGGACAACGAAAGGAGATCGCCATCATGGACTGGAACCGCGTCGAAGGAAATTGGAAGCAATTCAAAGGCAAGGTCAAGGAGCAGTGGGGCAAGCTCACTGATGATGATCTCGACCGCATAGCCGGCAACCGCGATCAGCTCGAAGGTACGATCCAGGAACGCTACGGCATTGAGAAGGATCGCGTGCGGCGAGACGTCGACGACTGGTATGGTCGACAAGACTCGTAGGCAGGACAGTTGAACCTAGTCAAATAAAGGGCGCGGTCATGAACCGCGCCCTTTTCGCGTTTTTGGCATCCGTGCGCCGTTCGGCCCGGCCTTGAACAAGCGATTTATGGGAACGTGTCGGCTTCCAGCCGCGTTGATTTCTACATGGAGATTGTAGCAATGTCCATCCACAAAGAAGACTATCGAACGAACAAGGCTGACTACCTGATAGCGAAAAGGCCAGATCTGGTTNGCAATGTCCATCCACAAAGAAGACTATCGAACGAACAAGGCTGACTACCTGATAGCGAAAAGGCCAGATCTGGTTGAGAAGACCAAGCCGAAAAAGAAGACATTGCGGCGTACAGATCAGCGTTCCGCAAAGTTATTGGAAAACCCCGCCGCGTTATCCGAGAAGCCGGCCTCACGCCGTTAGAAATCGCAGAAGGTCAAGAGGAACATTTTAGCGATATTGAATGTTCGACTGTCTATGAACAGCCGAACCGTACTCTCAGCAGACCAATCCAGAGCAGCACGAGCCCTACTGAACTGGTCGCGTGTGCGACTTGCCGCTAAGGCCAATCTTAGCGAAATGGTGATCAGCGATCTTGAGAACGGATTCAGCAAATCGCGTCCCCACAACATCGCAGCCATCCGCAAAGCGTTTGAAGACGCCGGAATTGTCTTCACAGTCGAAGGCACTCCATCGCTCGCCCGCTCAGAAGGTGATAGCGGCCTCGCCGCCGATAATAGACAGTGGCGCCGCCGGGAGAAAAAAGGATAAGGGGAAAAGCCTGTGTACCCTCCTCTGCAACCCGATCTCTAAAGCGGCCGCTGACAAGGGCGGTTGTTCACTGACTTTGTTCCGACTTCAGTCAGGCGAACCCTCCGGGGAACCTCCCTTGAGATAGCCTCTGCTTCAGGTCGTTGGCATTCAGGATGGCGGCCAGCTCTTCGGCATACTCCATGTCGGGAAGGTCGACAGATGGGTGGCCCGCTACAATAGCCGGCAGCCCGGTGAACACGTCGAACACCGTCCACGTCGCATCCGGTTCCCGCCTTACGCCGTACCGCAGAGTTGCCATGAGGGGATGCTAATGGAAGTCGGGAATATGTTGTACAAAAATGCGAGCGGGCGATCGGTGCCGGAACCCGGAACTTTTCCCGCTGCAACGGGTTAGGCCGGGCATAACCAGAATAGCCGACCTCGGACCGCCCATGCCCGGCAAGCCATATGACCCTGACTGGGAATTCTATGCGCGCCCCATCTGCGGCCAGCGGGTCGACCGGCGTGACTTCCGCCAGGTCATGGGGCACGAGCAACCGGCCCATGAGCCGCTCGAACTGGATCAGTGAGGCAGGAAAAACTGGGCAGCCTTCATTTTTCAGTATCGAACCAGCGTTTGCGCGCCACCGCTTCTAAGCGCATGGTGCATAGATGAGCTCCATCGATCGGAAGCTGGCGGAATTGAATCACATTCAGGAGGCCTTGACTGAAGAGGCTATAATCCTGCGCTATCTCTCCGAGATTTCGCGCCAAGACGCGAGAGAGATATGCGAAGAGCTCCGCCAAATGGTAGGTGTGGCTCGCAGCAGCAACAAATTCGCGTCCGTCATCACCGGCTCGTGCAAAGGCTAGGCGACGGCGGCCCGCGCCACCCCAGGAAGGAAAGCACGGGCCCGACTGTTGCTGTCTTCCATCTTCCGGAGGGCGAAGACGATGGCGTCATCGGGCAAAAACTTGGCACCACTCCACGCATGATGAGACAAGGTGCAGGTGCAAGGCATTGAGAGAAATAGGAACCGAACCAATCCACAGGAATATTTTGTTGGTATTTATGTTGGTAGCAGATGCGGCTAACATTCCCCTAAGTATCTGAAAGCAAAGCGGGATTTTCTTCACTTGAATTCCGCCTCTGGGCACCAGTTTTCTCTGAACATCAAGGGCTTGACTTCCTGGCGCCGCACCGACGGATTCCTGATTTCGGCCTGCCGGCTGTGCCGGCAAGCCTGCGCAACCGAGTTATGAACTTTCGGGGCGCACGGTCTCCACGCGCAGCGAGCCGGCTGGAAGCGGCTGCAGCAGTTTGGCTTCCGGCTTCGTCAGACTGAGCCAGGCTGCCCAATCGCCGGGCCGAAGCACCACGACCTGCCGACTGTGATAGGGCGCAATATCCGGTCCAGGCTCGGTTGTCAGCATGGTGAAGGTTGGCGGCTTGTTGCCGGCGGCTTCACGCCAAAGCCCTGCGATGGCCATGAACGGCGAACCGTTGAGCGTGAAGCGATGCTTTGCCTTCGGATACTTCGTGCCCGTGAACTCGAAGAAGGCGGATGCCGGCACGAGGCAGCGTTTGCTGCCGGCGAATTGCCGGCCTTCGGAGCGGAAGTTGAACACTGGTCCGCCTTTCGGGCCGGCCGGCGGAAATCCAAACGTCATCGACGTCAGTTCAACAACGCCGGTGTCGCCGGCGGCGCGCATGATCGGGGCTGGATCGTTGATATGGATGTCATCAACCCGCGGCAGGTCAAGTTCGGTCTGATGGGTCGGGATCTCGAGTGCCAGCGACTCCAGCATCCGGCAATATTCAGCCCAGAGAATATGCTGCTCATAGTCGTTGCACATGGAAGGCTCCCGACCGGTCTGCCAGTTTACCTCACGCCAAACAAAGAGGCGATGGACCGCTCAACCCTCGCGGTCGCGCTCGACCAGTATATCGGCCTCGATCGCCGCGTTGACGAAGGCGGCGCGGGCATAGCGCGCCTCTTGAGGGCCTTCCAGAACGCCAAGGCAGGCTTTGCGGGCGGCGACGTGATAGCCGCCTGTCTTCACGGGCCATCGGTTCATGAGGATGTCAGCGGCCTGCGCGACACGCTCCACCTTGTAGATCGTGTTTCTGGATCTGCCGAGCGCCACGCGAACCGGCTCATCGAAATGCTGATCTTGCATGCTTCCCCTCCCGAACGCGATCGCGAGTCAATTCGGGGGAGGCAAGTTCGGTTCCAAGGGAGCGATTTGCCAACGCAATAAACCCGCCTTCTGAAATCACTTTGCGCGCATCGGCCAAATGGCGGATTTGATTTGCTTGGTGATCCCCTCTCCCTGGGGCAAACTGCCTGCCGGGGCTGCAGGAGGAGAAATGCGAGCACGCGCAGCTACGATCGGCGACCTCGAAAGTGTTTTCCGGGATTTGTCCACGCGGATGTCGGACGAGTATGTGGCCGCCGGCAAGGACAGCAAGGTTGCCTACGACAATTTGATGATGAATTTGAAGGAAGGCCGGGCGCACGCGCTGGTCGACGGCGACAAGACGGTGGCGATCGTCGCCTGGCACGAAAACAGCGACGCCGCCGACACGCTGTTTGCCGCGCAGGAGGGTTTCTTCAGCGCCGCGACGGTCCGCTTCTGCAGGCGCCACATCCGCCACATTCAGGCGCTGGCCGGCAACCTTCCCATCCACTCGCGCAGCTGGCTGCAGCGGGCCGACGTCGGCAAATGGTTCCGTGTCATCGGTTATGTCGAACGCGGCCGAGAGAACGGCGCCACTGTGTTCGAATTGCCGCCGGCACGGGGAGCGTCAGCTGCGCGGGCTGCCTAGGGCTGCGCACCCACGGATGCCATCACGGAAAAGCCCCCCGCCAAGATGGCGATGGGCCGATATTCGCCTGCGATGGGCTCATATCGGGGGCTCAGATATCGGGCTGATCCAGCGCCTCGAAAATCACCCGTTCCAGCGGACCGAGATCCTCTTCGATCTCGCTGACCTCAAGGCCTAAATGCCGAGCATCCAGGGCAGCTCGCGTGGTTAGGGTTCGAGCCGTTGCCTTGTCGGCAGGCAGTTCGCCCGGCAGGTGCTCGTGGATCCAGCCCTGCAGGAAATCAACGCCGCGCTCGCTCATCGATTTATCCCTTCCCTTATCTGGGGGATCATTCCCCCAGAATGACCCCAGAAGCGACGATCTGAGCCGTCAGGCTGGTGAGCCTGCCTCGCTTCACGAGCGTCGGCTTTTGGTAGATTTTCTTCATGGCGGTGCCTTTCGCGACAAATCGCTCGTCGGCAACAACGTCCGTCGCGGGGCAGCGTTCCATGGCGGGCTGTTGAGCCCGACCCCCTGACACATCGTATTTGAGAACAGCCCCGCTCCCGCGACCCGTGATGTTGATGCCGCGGCAGGTTGCGAAGCCAATGCGGGGCGTGGCATTTGTCGATGCCGATCATTGGGATGGCAAGCAGGACATGGCACGGCCACCAGACATCGCCCGACACCAGGCCGCCAAGGCAGGCGTTAGCCTGAACCGGGCGCTTTCCAAACTCGGCCTGTGTTCGCGCAAGCAGGCCGAGCTGCTGATAGCCGAAGGGCGCGTGCGGGTTGGCGGCAAGGTGGTGCGCGATCCGTCGCTGCGTGTCGATCTCGGCCGCGACCGCATCGCTGTCGACGGCGAGCAGATCGTCGGCGAGGCAAAAGTCTACCTGATGATCAATAAGCCGCGCGGACAGGTCACCACGCGCGATGACCCGCAGGATCGTGGCACCGTCTATGACTGCCTGGTGGAACTGGAGTTGCCTTTCGTGTCGCCGGTCGGCCGCCTCGACAAGGCCAGCGAAGGCCTGTTGCTGATGACCAACGACACGCGCTGGGCCAACCGCCTGCTCGATCCGGCCTCGCATGTCGCCAAGACCTATCATGTCCAGATCGGCACCGCGCCCGACGAAGCGATGCTGGCGCGCTTTCGCGACGGAGCGATCGTCGACGGCGAACTGCTGACCGCAAGTTCGATCGAACTGCTGCGCAGCGGCGGCCGCACTGCCTGGCTGGAAATCGTGCTCGACGAGGGCCGCAACCGCCAGATCCGCCGCCTGCTCGGGGCATTCGATATCGAGGTGCTGAGGCTGGTTCGGGTGGCGATCGGCGGTTTGCAGCTCGGCGAACTCGCCAAGGGCAAGGCGCGGCATCTGACATCGGAGGAATTGGCGGTGCTCGCGCGTTAAGAGGCAGGCTTGCCGCGAAACCCTACTTCTGGTTCCACCTGCGTATCACCGGCTCGCTCAGATCGTGCTCATAGCCGAGGATGCTGAGGCTCGCGGTATCAAGTACGAAGTGCGCACCGCCTTCGGGTGGCAGACCGAGCCAGCGCGCGGCCAGCACGCGCAGGAAATGCGAGCTTGAAAACACCAGCACATTGCCCTCGATTGCCCGCAGCCCGGCGATGATCCTGTCGGCCCTGGCGCCAACATCCGCTACCGACTCGCCGTCGGGACAGCCGTCACGGAACAATTGCCAGCCGGGGCGCTGCACAACAATCTCCTTGGTCTTAACGCCCTCATAGGCGCCATAGTCCCATTCCTGCAGGTCGTCCTTCTTGACGGCAGCAGCGCCGAAGCCGGCAAGCGTGCAGGTGCTGAAGGCGCGCTGCGACGGGCTCGACCACACCGCCTGGAAGGACAGATCCTTGAGCCGGTCTGCCACGCCGCGAGCTGCCGCCTCGCCCTTTGCCGTCAACGGTATGTCGGTGCGGCCGGTGTGTTTTCCCGAAGCGCTCCACTCCGTCTCGCCGTGACGGACGAGGTAGATTTCGGGGTACGGATTGCTCATGCGCCGGCCTTTCGGTTTTACGTCCGCACCCTACCCGGGAGGGCCCGGCCAGCGCCAGCCACGTGCAGGCGGAAAAGGAAAGGCCGCAACCGAATCGGCTGCGGCCTTGTGCTCAAACGTCAGTGCCCGGAGCGGTCAAGCGGGCTGCAGATCGCCCGACAGCGCCAGGTCGGCTTCCTCGGACAATGTGCCGGCCATGGCGGCGGCGAACTTGGTCTGGTCGAGTTCGCCTTCCCAGCGCGCCACAACGATCGTCGCCACTGCATTGCCGACGAAGTTGGTCAGCGCCCGGCATTCCGACATGAAGCGGTCGACCCCTAGGATCAGCGCCATGCCGGCAACGGGTACCGTAGGCACGACAGAGAGCGTGGCGGCCAGCGTGATAAAGCCGGCGCCGGTGATGCCGGCGGCACCCTTGGAGCTCAGCATGGCAACCAGCAGCAGCAGAATCTGGTCGCCATAGGTGAGCGGCGTATCGGTCGCCTGGGCGATGAACAGCGCCGCCAGCGTCATGTAGATGTTGGTGCCGTCGAGGTTGAAGGAATAGCCGGTCGGGATGACCAGGCCGACCACCGAGCGGTTGCAGCCGGCGCGCTCCATCTTGGCCATCAGGCCGGGAAGAGCGGCTTCCGAGGACGAGGTGCCGAGCACCAGCAGCAGCTCTTCCTTGATGTAGCGGATCAAGGCGAGGATCGAGAAGCCGTTGTACCAAGCGACAGCGCCGAGCACGACCAGCACGAAGAGCAGCGACGTCAGGTAGAAGGTGCCGATCAGAAAGGCGAGGTTGGCAATCGCGCCGATGCCGTATTTGCCGACGGTGAAGGCCATGGCGCCGAAGGCGCCGATGGGGGCGGCCTTCATCAGGATGGCGACCAGGCGGAAGATAGGCGAGGTCAGCGCCTGCAGGAAATCGACGACCGGGCGGCCGCGCTCGCCGACCAGAGCGAGAGAGATGCCGAACAGCACCGAGAAGAACAGCACCTGCAGGATGTCGCCTTGCGCGAAGGCGCCGGTGATGGTGTCGGGGATGATGTTGAGCAGGAAGCCGACGATGGTCGTGTCATGCGCCTTCTCGGTGAAGGTGGCGACCTTCGAGGGGTCGAGCGTCGCCGCATTGATGTGCATGCCGGCGCCCGGTTGGACGACGTTGGAGACGACCATGCCGACGACCAGCGCCAGGGTCGAAAAGACCAGGAAATAGATCATCGCCTTGCCGGCGACGCGGCCAACCTTTTTCAGGTCGGAGACGCCGGCAATGCCTGTGGTCACCGTCAGGAAGATGACCGGCGCGATCACCATCTTGACCAGCTTGATGAAGGCATCGCCGAGCGGCTTCAGCGAAGCACCGAGTTCGGGATAGAAATGACCGAGCAGGATGCCGGCGGCGATCGCCGTCAGGACCTGCACGTAGAGATGACGGTAAAAGGGTAGCTTGCCGCGCGGTTCGGCGGCAGCGAATGCTGGCTGCATGACGTCCTCCATGGCGCCCCGATCGAAAGCTCGACCTCCCGGGGCAAGTTGTTTCCGCAGCCTCGCGACTGCTGTACTGGTCACTGCAACTGCCGTGCCAGACTGAGCGGCATTACCGTATCCATTGATTTTGTTGGAGATCTTTGTCGACCGAGCTGGTGCGCCGCAACCGCAAGTGCGGACATCCGCATGACTGAATTGTGCTTTGTGCGAAATCATGCACAAATAGGGAATGCTGCAACGCCCTGCCGCGGTCCTGTCGCCGACGCCCGAGCAACTCGGCAAACGCGCGCGTCGCGCCTGGCTGCTGTTTGCGGCGATCGCGCTGGTGATCGTTGCCACGGCGCTCACCGGCGCCGGCCTCTACTCGCGCCGCGCCGAGGTCGCGGCACTGGCGGCGCAAGGCCGCACCGATGCCAATCTGAAGGTTGCGTTGCTGCGCGCCGTGCTGGAAAGCCCGCGGGCGCTGCCGCTGCTCTTGTCCGAGGACCAGCAGGTGCATGACGCCCTGCAGAACAAGGGCGCTGTCACGATCGACGTGCTCAACCGCAAGCTCGAAGGGCTGGTCTCCGGCACCAAGGCTTCGGTGCTTTACGTCACCGGCGTCGACGGGTTTGCGATCGCCTCCAGCAACTGGCGCGAAACAACCAGCTTCGTCGGCAACGACTACGGTTTCCGCGCCTATTTCTCCGGCGCCATGCAATCGAGAACGGCCGAATATTTTGCGCTGGGCAACATCAGCAAGCGCCCGGGCCTCTATATTTCGCGTCGCGTCGGCAATGCGGCGGCACCGCTCGGCGTCGTCGTCGTTAAGATGGAATTCGACCAGCTTGAAGCCGACTGGCATGAGGCCAACCGGCCGGCCTATGTCAGCGACGACCACGGCGTCGTGCTGATCACCAGCGTGCCGTCCTGGCGCTTCATGACCACCGCGCCGCTGACCGGCCCGGTGGCTGCCGCCATCCGGAGCAGCCAGCAATTCGGCAACGCGCCGCTGATCCCCTTGCCGATCACACGCCCCGAGGCATTGAGCCCTGACGTGTCGATGGTGCATGCGATAACACCGGGCGGCAGCGATGCCGAATATCTCAGGCTTTCGACACTGGTCCAATCGACGCCATGGCGGCTCGATTATCTCGTGCCGGTCGAAGCGCCGATCGCGGCTGCGGTGCGTGAGATGCGGCTGCTGGCGCTGGGCGTCGTGGTGCCGTTGCTGGCGCTGGCCGGCTATCTCCTGTGGCGCCGTCAGTCGGCGCAGATGCGCATCGCTGCCGAACAGGCAGCGCGCATCGAGCTTGAGCGCCGCGTCGTCGAGCGTACGCATGACCTCAGCCTGGCGCGCGACCGGCTGCAGGCCGAGATCACCGATCACCGCAGCACCGAAGCCAAGCTGCAGGTCATGCAGCAGGAATTGGTGCAGGCCAACCGTCTTGCTACCCTCGGCCAGGTTGCCGCCGGGGTCGCGCATGAGATCAACCAGCCGGTGGCGACGATCCGCGCCTATGCCGACAATGCGCGTGTGTTCCTGGAGCGCAAGCAGACCGCCTCGGCCGAGGAGAACCTTGGCGCGATTGCCGCGCTGACCGAGCGCATCGGCGGCATCACCGAAGAGTTGAAGGTCTTTGCCCGCAAGGGGCGCACGGCAGCCGAACCGGTCGAATTGCGCGGCGTCATCGAGGGCGCCGTGGTGCTGCTCAGAAGCCGCTTTGCCGGTCGGCTGGACGCACTCGATATCACGCTTCCGCCGGTAACGCTCAAGGTGATGGGCAACCGGCTGCGGCTCGAACAGGTGCTGATCAACCTGTTCCAGAATGCGCTGGAAGCGCTGGACGGGCGCGACGGCGCCAGGGTGCAGGTGTCGGCCCAGGAGACGGCCGACGGCGTGGCGCTTGCCGTCGCCGACAATGGGCCGGGCATTTCGCCTGCCATCCTCAAGTCATTGTTCACGCCGTTCAACACCTCGAAGGAAAAAGGCCTCGGGCTCGGCCTCGTCATCTCGCAGGACATCGTCGCCGACTATGGCGGACGCATCGAGGTGGCGAGCGACCAGGCCGGCACGCGCTTTACCATTCACCTCGCCAGGGCAGCATGATGGACACCGCACCGGTCGTATTGATCGACGACGATAGCGAATTGCGGAGGGCCACGCGGCAGACGCTGGAACTCGCTGGTTTTTCCGTCTCGGCCTTTGCGGTGGCGAACGAGGCGCTGGCCGGGCTCGACGCCAATTTTCCCGGCGTGGTGGTGTCCGACATCCGCATGCCCGGCATTGACGGCCTGCAGCTCTTCGACCGCGTCTTGCAGCTTGATGCCGACATTCCGGTAATCCTGGTCACCGGACATGGCGACATCGCGGTTGCGGTCAAGGCGATCAAGGATGGCGCCTACGACTTCATCACCAAGCCGTTCGCCGCCGACCGGCTGGCGCAAAGTGTGGCGCGGGCGGCGGAAAAACGCCGGCTGGTGATGGAGAACCGCGCGCTGCGCGAAAGCGCCGAACAGGCGCAGGACGGCCTGCCGCTGATCGGCCAGACGCCGGCGATGGAGCGGCTGCGCCGCACGCTGCGGCAGATCGCCGACACCGATGTCGACGTGCTGGTGACTGGCGAGACCGGCTCCGGCAAGGAGGTGGTGGCGAGCCTGCTGCACCGCTGGAGCCGCCGCGCCAAGGGCAATTTCGTGGCGCTGAATTGCGGCACGCTGCCGGATACGGTGATCGAAAGCGAACTGTTCGGCCATGAGGCCGGCGCGTTCACCGGCGCACAGAAGAAGCGCATCGGCCGCATCGAGCATTCGAGCGGCGGCACGCTGTTTCTCGACGAGATCGAAAGCATGCCGGCCTCGACCCAGGTGCAGATGCTGCGGGTGCTGGAAATGCGCGAGGTGACGCCGCTCGGCACCAATGAAATCCGGCCGGTCGACCTGCGCGTCGTCGCCGCCGCCAAGGTCGATCTCGGCGATGCCAGCCGGCGCGGCGCCTTCCGCGAGGATCTCTACTACCGGCTTAATGTGGTGACGATCTCGATCCCGCCGCTGCGCGAACGCCGCGACGACGTCGCCCTGCTCTTCTTCTACTTCGCAGAGCGTGCAGCCGCCCGCTTCCGCCGGCAAATGCCAGCCGTGCCTGCCTCAGTGCATCGCCATCTGAGCCAGCACGACTGGCCGGGCAATGTGCGTGAACTCGCGCATTTCGCCGAGCGTTTCGTGCTTGGACTGGAGGAAGCGGCGCAAGCGCCACCTTCCGCATCGGCGGAGCCGGATGACGCCAGTTCATTGCCGGAACGGCTGGAACGCTATGAGGCCGATGTCATCCGCGAGGCACTTGGCCGCAATTACGGCGATGTCCGGCGCACGATTGAAGCGCTCGGCATTCCGCGCAAGACCTTCTACGACAAGCTGCAGCGGCACGGCATCGTGCGCAGCGATTTTTCCAGGTAATTCATTTTCCAGGTATTCAGGCGTGTGGACCCGAAAGCAGGGTAGATTTTGTGAACCGGCGCAAAAAAACCGTGGCAAGTCGGCATCAGAAAGTGTTGAAGACCGCATCGGCGGCCTTCGGCACGGCGCGATCCGGTTGCGCTCGGCAGATGTTGATGATTTGTTGCCGGTCAGCGGAGAATGAATGATGCGAGAACCTGTCGGTCAAGATGAATATGGATCGACCAACCCGTTCGATCCGGACGATCTGACGAATTTGAACGCGATCGGCCCGGCCATGGGCGGCGGCAACGACTTCGAGAAATACGCCGTTGCCGTGATCATCGTCTTCGGCGCGCTGATCATTGGCGGGCTGATGGCCGCTTCCATGACCTTTGGTCACCGGAACGGCTTCCTGTTTGCGCTTGGCGGCGCAACCGCGGCCTGGATATCGGGCAATGCGCTGCTCCTCGACCGTCCCCGCATCTACGCGGCGTTCGTCGTGATCGCGGCGCTGATGCTCGTCGGGTCGACGCTTACGCTCGTCCTCTGATCAATCTCTTGTTTTGATCAGTAGCCAATCGCCTCGCCGGATGCGGCGCGGCTGTCGATGGCGCCGTTGTAACGGGCGCCGCCGCCCTTCTCGATTTCCGCCAGGCTCTTGCCGCCGACAAGAATGCCGGCCGCCTGCCCCCAGGTAGAATCCGCGAGATCGAGGTGGTAGCCCATGCCGGCCAGCAGTTTTTCAGTGTCGGGCGACAGGCCGAAGGGTTCGACATAGATCGTGTCGGGCAGCCATTGATGGTGGATGCGCGATGCGTCGATCGCCTCCTGGATGTTCATGCCGTGGTCGATGACGTTGACGATGGCTTCCAGCGTGATGGTGATGATGCGCGAGCCGCCGGGGCTGCCGATAACCATGAACGGCTTGCCGTCCTTGGCGACGATAGTCGGGCTCATCGATGACAGCGGGGTCTTCTTCGGCTGGATGGCATTGGCCTCTCCCTGCACGAGACCGTAGAGGTTGGGCACGCCAGGCTTCTGGGTGAAATCATCCATCTCGTTGTTGAGCAGGATGCCGGTGCCGTCCGCGACCACGCCGGCGCCGAACGAGCCGTTCAGCGTATAAGTGACCGCGACCGCATTGCCGTCATCGTCGATGATCGAATAGTGCGTCGTTTCCTTCGACTCGCCGAAGCCCTTCGGCATCAAATCCTGCGAGACGCCGGCGCGGAACGGGTCGATCTTGTCGCGGATCTCCTTGGCGTAACCCTTGTCGAGCAGTTTCGAGACCGGATTGTCGACGAAATCTGGATCGCCGAGCGCCGAGTTGCGGTCCACATAGGCGTAACGCATCGCCTCGACCATGACATGCACCGTCTCGGCCGAGCCGGCGCCGAGATAGGACAGCGGGTAGCCCTCCAGCACGTTGAGGATTTCGCAGATGATGACGCCGCCGGAGCTTGGCGGCGGCGAGGACGTGATCTCATAGCCCCGATAGGTGCAGCTCACCGGTTGCAGCTCGCGTACCTTATATTGCTCGAAGTCTGAGTTGGCCAGAATGCCGCCCTTGGCGCCGCTCGCCTTGACGATGGCGTCGGCGATGGCGCCTTTGTAGAAGGCGTCGGCGCCTTTTTCGGAGATGGCGGCGAGCGAGGCTGCAAGATCGGGCTGGAGGAGACGCTCGCCGGCGCCATAGGGTTTGCCGTCCGGCTTCAGGAAGATGGCGGCGGCGGCAGGGTCCTTCGCCAGCCGTGCGGCATTGCTCGCGAATGAAGCAGCGTCGCCCTGGTCGAGGATGAAGCCATCCTTGGCATAGGCAATTGCCGGCGCCATCAAATCCTGGCGTGGCAGCGTGCCATATTTTTCACGAGCCATCTCGAACCCTGCCACGGAACCCGGTACGCCGACCGCAAGGTAGCCATCAAGGCTGGCGCCCTTCACCGGATTGCCGTCCTTGTCGAGATACATGGTCTTGGTTGCCGCCAGCGGCGCGCGCTCGCGGAAATCGAGGAAGGTCGATTTGCCGTCCTTGAAGCGGATGGTAATGAACCCGCCACCGCCGATATTGCCGGCATTAGGGTAGACGACGGCGAGCGCATAGCCGACGGCGACCGCCGCATCGACGGCATTGCCGCCCTTCTTCAGCACCTCGACGCCGGCTTCCGACGCCAGATGCTGGGCGGTGACGACCATGCCGTGCTCGCCCTTCGCCGGTTGTGGCGAGGCGGCATGGAGCGCGCCGGATGGCGCGAGCGCAATTGCGAGCGAAAGGGTGACGCCAATCAGCGTCCGGCGGGTCAAGGGCATGGCGGTGCTCCAAGTGCGGTGCCTAGAAGAGCTACATGGAGCGGCCGAGTCCATCATCAATATGAGCGAACACATATTGATGTTCGCCTGCCGGCAGAGGCAAGCTGATCTCCCCCCTGTGGTGGAGATTAGCCAATCTCAAACAATCCCGCCTGAACCGCCCACAACCGCCGGCCGTTCCGCCGCGACCTTCGCCCGGTAGCCCGCCGCGCGATATGCGGCGACTGGATCGATGGCGCCGCCTGTGTTCAGCCGCGCCATGGCAAGGATCGGCTCAACATCGGTGCGGTAGGCAGCTTTCAGCGTCTGCGTCGCCATCAGCGCATCATTGCCGTCTTGGAAACCCTCGAGCGCCTTGCGGTCGACCAGCAGCGCCTGCGCATAGGCGCGCTGCACCTCGACCGCCGACAGCATCAGGCTTTCGATCGGATCGGTGACGTTGTGGCTCTGGTCGAGCATGTGGGCGGGATCGAAACCCTCGGCGCCGGACAGCTCGGCATCGACCAGTTCGTTGAAGACCAGGAACAGCCGATAGGGATCGATCGAGCCGGCATCGAGATCGTCGTCGCCATATTTGGAATCGTTGAAGTGGAAGCCGCCGAGTTTCTTGAACTGGATCAGCCGCGACACGATCATCTCGATGTTGACGTTGGGCGCATGGTGGCCGAGGTCGACCAGGCAGTAGGCCTTGTCGCCCAGCTCCTTGGATATGAGGTAGTTGGTGCCCCAGTCCTGCACGACCGTGGAGTAGAAAGCCGGCTCGTACATTTTGTGTTCGGTGAACAGTTTCCAGTCGGCGGGCAGTCCGGCATAGATCTCCTTCATCGCGTCGAGATAGCGCTCGAAGGCTTTGGCGAAATTGACCTGGCCGGGGAAATTCGAGCCGTCGCCGATCCACACTGTTAGCGCCCTGGACCCCAGCGTCTTGCCGATCTCGATGCATTCCAGATTGTGCTCGACCGCCTGGCGGCGCGTGCCGGCATCGGCATGCGACAGCGACCCGAACTTGTAGGACAGTTTTTGGTCCCTGGCATCCGAGAAGGTGTTGGAATTCATGGCGTCGAAGCCGAGGCCGAAGCGCGAGGCCGCCTGCTTCAGCCGGTTCGGATCGGCCTTGTCCCACGGTATATGCAGCGAGACGGTCGGCGTCGCCTGTGTCAGTTGGCTGATGACGGCGCAGTCCTCAATCTTGTCGAAAATGTCGCGCGGCTCGCCGGCGCCGGGAAAGCGGGCAAACCGCGTGCCGCCTGTTCCGACGCCCCAGGACGGAATGGCGACGGCGAATTTCTCGACCTTGTCGCGGATGGCATCGATGGCGATGCCGCGGCGGTCGAGGCGTTCGCCGAGCGACGCGTAGTCGCGCTCGAGGTCGGGTTTGCGCTGGGCGTTGTGGCTGGAGACGAGATCGGCGGCGATGATGGTTTCGGACAAGTGCTATTCCTCCCAATGCGTTCAGTCAGCGCTGCCCTTCATCCGGCCCTTCGGGCCACCTTCTCCCCGTATAGTGACGGGGAGAAGAGAAGCGCTCCGCCCTTAACTCAGCGCGTAAAGCTCTGCGCGTTGCCGGCGTCGACGTTGATGATGTTGCCGGTGGATTTGGCCGACATGTCGGACGCCAGGAAATAGATCGCTTCGGCGATGTCTTCGGGAAACACCGAGCGCTTCAGCATCGAGCGCGAGCGGTAGTGTTCTTCCAGATCGTCGGTCGACATCTTGTAGGCGGCGGCGCGCTGTTCCTTCCACTCGCCGGTCCAGATCTTCGAACCGCGCAGCACGGCGTCCGGATTGACGACGTTGACCCGGATCTGGGCTTCCGCGCCTTCCAGCGCCAGGCAGCGGGCGAGATGGATTTCGGCCGCCTTGGCGGTGCAATAGGCGGCGGCATTGGGTGACGCGGCAAGACCGTTCTTGGAGGCGACGAAGACGACATTGCCGCCGATCTTCTGGGCCCGGAACAGCCGGAAGGCTTCGCGCGAGACCAGGAAATAGCCGGTCGACAATATGTCCATGTTCTTGTTCCACAGCGCCAGCGTCGTCTCCTCGATCGGCGCCGAGGAGGCGAGGCCTGCGTTGGAGACGAGAATATCAATGCCGCCGAACTCGACGGCTGTCTGGGCGAAGCCGGAAATCACCTGCTCCTCCGCGGTGACGTTGATCAGCACCGGCCGGACGAAGTCCTTGCCATAGGCTTTCGCCAGTTCGTCGTTGGCGTTGGCAAGTGCGGTCTCGTCGATATCGGCCAGCACGACGCAGGCGCCTTCGCGCAGCAGGCGATTGGCGGTGGCGCGGCCGATGCCGCCGGCGCCGCCGGTGACCAGCGCGATTTGGCCGGCGAGCGACTTCGGCTTCGGCATGCGCTGCAGCTTCAAATCCTCGAGCAGCCAGTATTCGATGTCGAAGGCCTCCTGCGCCGGCAGGCCGACATAGGACGAAACGGTCGAGGCCCCGCGCATGACGTTGATGGCGTTGACGTAGAATTCGCCAGAGATGCGGGCGGTGGCCTTGTCGCCGGCGAAGGTGAACATGCCGACGCCGGGCATCAGGTAGACCACGGCGTTGGGGTCACGGATCGGGGGCGAGTCCGGATGCTTGCAGCTGTCGTAATAGGCCTGGTAGCCGACACGGTACTCAGCAATATCGTCGGCGAGGCGCGCAATCACGGCTTCGACGTCGGGCTTCGCTGGGTCGAACTCGATAACCAGCGGGCGGATTTTTGTGCGCAGGAAATGATCCGGGCATGAGGTACCGAGTGCCGCCAGCGGGCGCAAATCCCTGGAGTTGACGAATTCGAGCACGGCGGCGGAATCGTCGAAATGGCCGAGCTTGTGGCTCTTCTCCGAAATCAGGCCGCGGATCCTCGGCATCAGTCTCGCCGCGATGGCGCGGCGCTCAGCGGCGTCTAGCGATTTGACGACTTCGCCGCCGAAGATGGCGAGACCCTCGGAGCGGCGCTCGAACCATTCGATCGCCTGGTTGATGACCGAGATCGTCGTCTCATAGCACTCCTTGGGTGTGTCGCCCCAGGTGAACAAGCCGTGGCTTTCGAGGATGACGCCCTTGGCCTCGGGGTGTTCGACGCAGAATTTCTCCAGCCAGAGGCCAAGTTCGAAGCCCGGCCGCTTCCACGGCAGCCAGCCGATGGCGTCACCGAATATCTCCTTGGTCAACGCCTTGGAATCCTTGGCCGCGGCAATCGCGATAATGGCATCGGGATGCATGTGATCGACGAACGGCTTCGGCACATAGGCGTGCAGCGGCGTGTCGATCGAGGCCGCGCGCGGGTTGAGATTGAAGGTGCAGTGGGGAAGATAGCCCACCATGTCGTCCTCATGCGCGACGCCGCGATAAAGGCCTTTCAGCGCCTGCAGTTTGTCCATGTAAAGCGTGGCGAAACCGTCCAGCTTGATCGAGGCGCTGTCGCCGCCCGAGCCCTTGACCCATAGCACTTCGACTTCGGCGCCAGAGAGCGGGTCCTTCTGCCGGATCTTGGACGAGGTGTTGCCGCCGCCATAATTGGTGACACGCTTGTCGGAGCCGAGCGTGTTGGAGCGATAGACCAGAAGCTCAGGCTCGCTCAGCCCCTTGGCTTTAGCATCGTCCCAAAGGTTGGCAAGGCGCGAGCCGGAGCGCTTGTCGAGCATGATTATCCTCCCTGGGACGCAAAAGGCGCGGTCCATTTTGCCGGAAATGTCTACGCAAGCATCTCGGTTGTCAATCATAAACGATCAAGATCGATCATATTGCACTGCACAATGAAATTATATGAGCGGAAATGATTGACACTGGTGGTTTTCTAGTGCCTCATGACCATGCAGGGAGGAACCATGCACGAAAAAGAGCGCCACAGGATCATTCTGTCCGCCGTCCAGGAAAAGCCTGTGGTGACGGTGCAGGAGATGGTCGACCTGACGGACTCCTCCGAGGCGACGATCCGGCGCGATATCGCGGCTCTTCATGTGCAAAAGCGCCTGCGTCGCGTGCGTGGCGGCGCCGAGGCGATCTCGCCACCGCAGTTCATCGGCCTCGCCGGCCGGCCCTTTTCCGTCAACGAAACGCTTAACGCTTCGCAGAAGCGCGCGATTGCGCGCGAAGCGGTGGAGCTGTGCAAGGACGGCGAACCGATCATCATCAATGGCGGCACCACCACCTTCCAGATGGTGCATTTCCTGACCGGACGCCGCATGCCGATCTTCACCAATTCGTTCCCCATCGCCGAGCACCTGCTCAAGCATTCGAAGAACACCGTCATGCTGTCGGGCGGCACCATCTACCGCGAGCAGAACATCATCCTCTCGCCCTTCGACAATGACGTGACGCGCAATTTCTACGCGCGCCGCATGTTCATGGGCGCTCAAGGGCTCGGGCCGCTTGGCCTGATGGAAGGCGACCCGCTGCTGATCCAGGCGGAGCAGAAACTGATCGACCAGGCCGACGAACTGGTGGTGCTGGTCGACTCATCGAAATTCCGCCAGCGCTCGAGCCTGATCCTGTGCGGGCTCAAGCGCATCGCCACCGTCATCACCGATGACGGCATCGAGGATCGCGAAGCCAACATGCTGGAGGCCGCGGGTGTGACGCTGATCGTCGCCCGCAAGTCGGCAAAGGAAGAATCCTCGCTGCAGGCCTGAGGCCAACCGCAGCGACGATGGAATGCAACGCTCAAGGGAGGAAATACGATGAGCTTTCTGAAGAAATTGATGGTGACGGCCGCGTTCTCGGCCGCCATGTTCGTGAATGCCGCCTATGCCGAGAACGTCAAGATCGCGCTGGTGGTGAAGTCGCTCGGCAACGGCTTCTTCGACGCCGCCAACAAGGGCGCCGAAGAGGCGGCCAAGGAACTCGGCGATGTCGACATCATCTACACCGGCCCGACCAAGGCGACCGCCGAAGCGCAGATCGAAGTGGTCAATTCGCTGATCGCGCAGAAGGTCAACGCCATTGCGATTTCGGCCAATGACGCCGACGCGCTGGTGCCGGTGCTGAAGAAGGCCATGGAGCGCGGCATCACCGTCATCTCGTGGGATTCGGGCGTCGCCAAGGAAGGCCGCCAGCTGCATCTCAACCCGTCCGACACCGGCCTGATCGGCGAGACCATCATCAAACTGGCCGCCGACTATCTGCCGGAAGGCGGCGAAGTCGCCATTCTGTCGGCTTCGTCGACCGCGACCAACCAGAACGCCTGGATCGACGCGGCCAAGAAGATCCTGCCGGAGAAATTCCCCAAGATCAAACTCGTCGCCACCGTCTACGGCGATGACGATTCGGCCAAGAGCACCGACGAAGCCAAGGGCCTGCTGAAATCCTATCCGAACCTCAAGGCGATCATCGCGCCGACCACCGTCGGCGTCGTTGCCGCTGCCCAGGTCGTCACCGACGCGAACCTGATCGGCAAGGTCAATGTCACGGGTCTGGCGCTGCCGTCGGAGTTCAAGAAGTTCATCGACAACGGTTCCAGCCAGGCGGTTGCCCTCTGGAATCCGATCGACCTCGGCTATTCCGCCGTCTACCTCGCTCATGATCTGGCGGTGAAGAAGGAAGAGGCAAAGCCGGGCGCAACGCTGTCGATCGGCCGCGTCGGCAAGGTCACGCTCGATGACAGCAACTCGGCTGCGATGGCTCCGCCCTTCCAGTTCGACAAGTCCAACATCGAAAAGTTCTCCAATATCTATTGATCTCGGACGTCTCGGACCAAGCGCGGCGGGACCAAAATCCCGCCGCGACTTTAAACGGACCTTGTTTCAGGGCTTGATACGGATATGGACACGACAGCCCAGCACGGCATTGCGAAGGAGGAGCCCACGGGTCCTGCCCCGCGCCTGACGCTGTCCGGCGTCTCCAAAAGCTTTCCCGGCGTGCGCGCGCTGCACAATGTCAGCCTGTCGCTTTACCCCGGCCAGGTTACGGCGCTGATCGGTGAAAACGGTGCCGGCAAGTCGACGCTGGTCAAGATCATGACCGGCATCTACCAGCCCGACGCCGGCACGATCAGCATTGACGGCCAGGCCGTCACCCTGCCCAGCGCGCATGCCGCCTTCGGCCACGGCGTCACCGCCATTCATCAGGAAACCGTGCTGTTCGACGATCTGAGCGTCGCCGAAAACATTTTTCTCGGCCATGCGCCGCGCACGCGGCTAGGCACCATCGACTGGCGCACCATGCGAAAACACGCGCGCGAAGTGCTCGACACCATGCATGCCGGCCATATCAACGCCGATGCGCGGCTGAAAGACCTCGGCATCGCCAACAAGCATCTGGTAGCGGTTGCTCGCGCGATGTCGATCGATGCGCAGATCGTCATCATGGATGAGCCGACCGCAGCCCTTTCGATGAAGGAGATCGAGGAGCTTTTCCTGCTGATCGAATTCCTCAAGGAGGAAGGCAAGGCGATCCTGTTCATCAGCCACAAGTTCGACGAGATCTATCGGATCGCCGATCGCTACACCGTGTTCCGCGACGGCGAGATGGTTGGCGAGGGCCTTATCAAGGATACCGGCCAGAGCCAGATCGTGCGCATGATGGTCGGCCGCTCGGTCGATCACATCTTTCCGCAACGCAAGGCCGAGATCGGCGCGCCGGTGCTGTCGGTCGCTGGCCTTTCGCACCCGACCGAATTCAACGACATCGGCTTCGAACTGCACAAGGGCGAGATCCTCGGTTTCTACGGCCTTGTCGGCGCCGGGCGGTCAGAGGTGATGCAGGCGATATCGGGCATCACCCGCATATCGGGTGGAACGATCACGCTGGAAGGCAAGACGATCACGCCGAAATCGGCGGCGGATTCCATCGAAGCCGGCATCGTCTATGTGCCGGAAGAGCGCGGCAAGCTGGGCGTGGTGATCGGCCTGCCGATCTTCCAGAATGTCTCGCTGCCTTCGCTGAAGCGCACCTCCAAATCCGGCCTGCTGCGATTGTCGGAAGAATTCGCGCTCGCCCGCTCCTACACCGAGCGGCTTGACCTCAGGGCCTCCTCGCTCAGCCAGGATGTCGGCACGCTGTCGGGCGGCAACCAACAGAAGATCGTCATCGCCAAATGGCTGGCGACGGCGCCCAAGGTGATCATCCTGGATGAGCCGACCAAGGGCATCGACATCGGCTCCAAGGCCGCCGTCCACGGCTTCATGGCCGAGCTCGTCGCGCAGGGCCTGTCGGTGATCATGGTGTCGTCGGAACTGCCGGAGATTCTGGGCATGTCCGACCGCGTCGTCGTCATGCGCGAAGGGCTGGTTGCGGCGGTCTACGATAATAAGGGGCTGGACGCCGAAACGCTGGTCCGGACGGCAGCGGGGATCGCGGCATGAAGGCTCTCCTGAAATTCCGCGAGATCTGGCTGGCAGCGGCGATCGTCGCTTTGATTGCTCTGATCTCGACGCGCTTCCCGGCCTTTGCCGACCCCGGCAATCTCGCCCAGGTGTTCAACGACACCTCGATCCTGATGATCCTGGCGCTGGGACAGATGGTCGTCATCCTGACCCGCTCGATCGACCTGTCGATGGCCTCCAACCTGTGCTTCACCGGCATGGTGGTGGCGATGCTGAACGCCGCGCATCCGGCGATCCCGATCCCGCTGCTGATCGTCATTGCGCTGGCCGTCGGACTGGTGCTCGGCGCCATCAACGGCCTGCTGGTGTGGCGGCTGAACATCCCTTCGATCGTGGTGACATTGGGCACGCTCACCATCTATCGCGGCGCCACCTTCGTCCTGTCCGGCGGCGCATGGGTCAACGCCGACAAGATGAGCCCTGAGTTCATCGGCTTCCAGCGCGCAGCTTTCCTGGGCATTCCGGTTCTGTCCTGGATCGCCATACTGGTCATCGCGCTGTTCTTCGTGGTGATGACGCGAACCGCGCTTGGCCGTTCGATCTATGCCATCGGCGTCAACCCGACGGCGTCGGTCTATGCCGGCATCGATGTCGGCCGAACCAAATTCATCGTCTTCTGCATTTCCGGCATGATCGGCGGGCTCGCCGGTTATCTCTGGATTTCTCGTTATGTCATCGCCTCGGTCGAGGTCGCCAACGGCTATGAACTCAACATCATCGCCGCCTGCGTCATCGGCGGCATTTCGATTGCCGGCGGCATCGGCTCGGTCGGGGGCGCGGTGTTAGGGGCGCTGTTCCTCGGCATCATTTCCAACGCGCTGCCCGTCATCAACATCTCGCCCTTCTGGCAGATGGCGATTTCAGGCAGCGCCATCATCCTGGCCGTCGTGCTCAACGCGCGTGGCGAACGTCAGCAGGGGCGGATTATCCTGAGGAAAGCGGAAGCGGCATGACCGACACCCCCGCCCCGCGCCACATTCCCGACCGGCTCGACAAGCCGCTCTCCTCGGCGATCTTTTCCTGGGAGGCGCTGCTGGTCGTCGTGGCGGTCGCCATCTTCGCCATCAACAGTTTCGCCTCGCCCTATTTCCTCGACGCCTACTCCCTGTCGGATCTGACTTTCAATTTCACCGAGAAAGGCCTGATCGCCTTCGCGATGGCGCTGCTGATCATTTCGGGCGAGATCGACCTGTCGGTCGCCGCCATCATAGCGCTCGCCTCGACCATGATGGGCATGGCTGTGCAGGCCGGCGCCGACACGCCGGTGCTGGTGGCTATCGGCATCGTCGTCGGGCTCGGTTGCGGCGCCTTCAACGGGCTCCTGGTGACAAGGCTCGGCCTGCCCTCCATCGTCGTCACCATCGGCACGATGAGCCTGTTTCGCGGCATCGCCTTCATCATCCTGGGCGATCAGGCCTACAAAGGCTATCCCGAGAGTTTTGCTTTCTTGGGCCAGGGTTACGTCTGGTGGGTGGTGTCGTTCGAACTGGTGCTCTTCCTCCTCGCGGCCGTCGCCTACTGGTTCCTGCTGCATCGCACCAGCTTCGGCCGCCGTGTCTTTGCCATCGGCAACAATCCGGTCGCGGCACAGTTTTCCGGCGTTCGCGTCGGCCGCATCAAATTCATCCTGTTTTGCATGACCGGACTGATGGCGGGCATCGCCTCGGTGCTGATCACCTCGCGGCTCGGCTCGACGCGGCCGTCCATCGCGCAGGGCTACGAGCTTGAGGTCATCACCATGGTGGTGCTGGGCGGCGTCAGCATTCTGGGCGGCTCCGGCAGCATTGTTGGCGTCGTGCTCGCCGCCTTTATCATGGGGCTGGTGACCTTCGGCCTCGGCCTGCTCAACGTGCCCGGCATCGTCATGTCGATCTTCATCGGCCTGCTCTTGATCTTCGTCATCGCGCTGCCGATCGTCTGGCGACAGCTGCGTGGTAACAGCTGATGCCTGAGAAATACGCCTTCAAGATGCAGCTCAAACCCGGCATGAAAGCCGAGTACAAAAAGCGCCACGATGAGATCTGGCCGTCGCTGGTGGCGCTGCTGAGAGAGGCCGGCGTCGCCGATTATTCGATCCATCTCGATGAAGACACCAACATCCTGTTCGGCGTGCTGTGGCGGCGGGACGACCATGGCATGGCCGACCTGCCGAAGCATCCGGTGATGCAGCGCTGGTGGGCGCACATGGCCGACATCATGGAGACCAGGCCGGACAACCAACCGGTGGCCATCCCCCTGGAAACAATGTTCCATATGGCATGAGTGCGCTGCGCCACATCGCCGTCATCGACATCGGCAAGACCAACGCCAAGGTGGCGCTGGTCGATCTCGTCACGCTGAGCGAGGTGGGGTTGCGCCGCATGGCGAACGCGCCGCTGCGACAAGCGCCCTATCCGCATCACGATGTCGAGGCGCTGTGGACGTTTATCCTCAACAGCCTTGCCAGCCTCGACCGCGAACAGCGTATCGACGCGATTTCGATCACCACGCATGGTGCGACCGGCGTGCTGGTCGACGCCTCGGGCGAGCTGGTGCTGCCTGTCCTAGACTATGAGTTCGATGGCCCCGACAGGTTGGCGGCTGAGTATGATGCTGTTCGTCCGCCCTTCGCCGAAACCGGTACACCGCGCCTGCCGGTCGGTCTCAATCTCGGCGCGCAGTTATTCTGGCAGCAGAAGCGTTTTACGGTCGAGTTCGCCAGGGTCGCCGCGATGCTGATGTATCCGCAATACTGGGCCTTGCGCCTGACCGGCGTTGCCGCCAACGAGGTGACCTCGCTCGGCTGCCACACCGATCTGTGGAGCCCTTGGGAGGCGGACTTTTCCTCGATGGTCGACAGACTGGATTGGCGCAGGCTGATGGCGCCCGTGCGGCCGGCCAGGGACCAGCTCGGCCCGATCCTGCCGGCGCTTGCCGCGCGCACCGGGCTCGATCCGCAGACCCCGGTTTTCTGCGGACTGCACGATTCCAACGCCTCCCTATTGCCGCATCTTCTGTCCGACGAGCCGCCCTTCTCGGTCGTCTCGACCGGCACCTGGGTGGTATCGATGGCGGTCGGCGGCAGAGAGATTGCGCTCGATGCTGCGCGCGACACGCTGGTCAATGTCAGCGCGCTGGGCGACCCCGTGCCCTCGGCGCGTTTCATGGGTGGCCGTGAGTTTTCCCAGCTGACCAAGGACAAGCCGCAGGACTGCAGCGGCAGCGAGGTGCTGGCCGTTCTGACAAAAAAGATGCTGCTTTTGCCTTCTACCCAGCAGGGATCGGGACCGTTCCCGCACCATGCCGCGGCATGGCTTGGTGCCGAGGGCATCAGCAAAGGCGAGCGGTTCGCCGCCATCTCCTTCTATCTGGCGCTGATGACGGCGACCTGCCTTGAGCTGATCGGCGCCGACGGCCCGACCACCGTGGAAGGACCGTTTGCCCGCAACCGGCTCTTTGTCGGCATGCTGGCGGCAGCGACCGCGCGCATCGTCATCGCCTCCGAGGCGGCCACCGGCACCAGCATCGGCGCGGCACTGCTCGCATCCCATCAGTCAGTGACGCACGGCAAGGGCGAAAGAATTGAGCCGCAGACCGACCCGGTCTGGGCGGCCTATGTCACCGCGTGGCGCGCGGCAGTCGACGCGCAAGGCTGATCACAAAATCCGCTTGCCAAAGGCCGACATGACGAAGTTGACGGCGTCGGCGCCGATCCGCGGCTCCAGACCGGCGGTCAGCCCGGAAACATCCATCGACAGCAGACCGCCGGACAGCGAGATCGCCTCCATTGCCTGATGCGTCTCGCGCACCGTCAGCCCGCCCGAGCCCGCAGCCCAGCCGGTAAATTCGGTCGCCGTCGGCGAATAGCTGAGATGGAAGCCTTGCGTGCCCGAGGTGGCGATGCGGATCGCCTCGTGCATGAGGTCGCGCATGCCCATGGCGTCGATGTCGGTCATGGTGAAGGCCGAGACACGCGAATCCTTGAGCACCCTTGCCTCCGCCGGATCGGCATGGCGCAGGCCGACGATGACGACATTTTCCGGCGACAGCTGCGGCTGCAGTGCGCAGGGCTTGTGATCGAGGCCGAGCGCGCGGGCCAGCACCGAGACTTCAGGCATGTCTTTGGCCTCCTCGTCCTCGGGCATCAGGGCGGCGATGGAATCGATCCAGATCAGGCCGAAGGAATGCGTCGCGCGCGCCGTTGCGGTCAGCGCCTTGTGGGCGATACGGCGATCGGCGCCGGCAGCGAGCCGGATCAAGCCCGAGGGCGGCCGCTCGACGTCGGCGAGTTCGACCACGTCGAAATTCATCGCCTCCAGACGCGCGCCGGTTCCCTCGCGGGCGATAATCCCGCCGGCTTCCGGTTCGGCCGAGATCGACACCATCTTGCGGCCGGAGAAATCCGCGACGTCGTGCATCGGCGCCTTCTCGACATATTCCGAGGTCATCGCCAGAAGCATGGCGCCATACTTCATGCGGAAGGCGACACGGTCGCCGACGGTAGGTCGCGGATCGGCATCCTGCACATCGAGCAGCAGATGGTCGCTGGAAGCGCCGAGCACCCTCACTCCCTTGGCGATCGGCGTCAGCCCTTCGACCAGCACGTCCTCGCGGCCTATATTGGCGATGGCGCGCAGCCGGTCGCCCTCGTCGGCGAAGACCGGCTGGTTGCCGAAGGCGTCGTAGCCGGATGTGCCGATCGGCCGCGAAGGCTTGAGTTTGACCTCGATGATGTCGCTGGTCAGCCGGCAGGCATCGGGTTCGAGTTCGGGCCACGGCACGTCGCGAAAGGTTTCGACACCGCCTTGCAGGATCGCCTCGCCCACGCGCAGATTGTTGATGCCGGGCGGCAGCTTGCCTTCGAGCAGCAGCGTCAGCGACGACGAGGCGCCGCCGGAAATGAAGTCGAGGCTTTTGCCGGACAGGCGCTCGGTCTTGTAGGCATGGGCGACGAGTTGGCCAAGGTTCTCCGGCGTCGGCATTATGGCGCCGAAGCAGCCGAGATTGGTGCCGATGCCGGCGATGCGCACGCCCTTGAATTCCAGGATCTGCTCGACGGTGGGGATCAGGTCGCTTGGCCAGATGCCTTCGCGGAGATCGCCGAGATCGATCATCAGCATGATATCGTGGACGCGGCCCATGCGCTCGGCAATGCGCGATATCTCGCGGATGGTGGTCAGTTCCGACTGCAGGCTGATGTCGACGGTGCGCACGACCTCCTCGACGCGCGCCATGGGCGGGCTGCGCAGCAGCATGACCGGCGCATTGATGCCGCTGTCGCGCAGCCGCCGAATGTTCTCAAAACGCGATTCCGCGATGCCGGCAACACCGCCGCGCAGCATGGCCCGCGCCACCTGCGGCATGCCGCATGTGCCCTTGGTGACACCGAATACCTTGATATCAGACAATGCGCAGCGTTCGACGATGGTGCGGGCGTTGCGCTCGATGCGGCCAAGGTCGATAGCGACTTGCGGTCCCGACATCGCTCAGCTCCCGTAGACCAGCCCTTGGGGGTCGATCTCCGGCTTGCGGCCGGCGACGAGGTCGGCCAGGAACTTGCCCGAGCCGCAGGCCATGGTCCAGCCGACATGGCCGTGGCCGGTGTCGAGGTAAAGGTTCTTGTATTTCGCCTTGCCGATGACCGGCACCGAGTTGGGCATCATCGGCCGCAGACCTGCCCACAACAGCGCCTTCTTCTCGTCGAAAGCGCCGGGGAAAAGGTCTTTGCCGGTGCTCAGCATGGACTTGAAGTCGCTGGGCTTGAAGCTGCGGTCGAAGCCGGTGAACTCGGCTGTCGAGGACATGCGCAGGCGGTTTCCGAGCCTGGAGTAGCCAACCAGCCGGTCCTCGTCGGCGCCGCCCATGGTCGGTCCCTTGCTCTCGTCCTCCAGCGGGATGGTCGCGCTATAGCCTTTAACCGGATAGACGGGCAGGTCGATACCGTAGCGGCGACCGATCAGGCCGCTCTCGGGGCCCATGGCGATGACGACGGCGTCGCCCGTCACCGGGCCGGCCGATGTCATGACCGCACGCACCCAGTCGCCCTCTATGTCGAGCCCCTCGATCGTGGTGTCGAACAGGAATCTGACGCCAAGCTTTTCGGCCGCATAGGCGGCGAGCCCGTCGACGAATATCCTGGAATCCCCGGTCTGGTCGATCGGCGAATAAACGCCGCCGGCGATCTTTTCCTTCACGCCCGCGAGCCCGGGCTCAAGTTCGACCAGCCGGTCGCGGCCCACTATCTCGATCGGCAGGCCATGCTTCGCCAGAAACTGGTAGTTGTCGGTGCCGGTGTCGAGGCTGTGCTGCGAGCGGAAGAAATAAAGAATGCCCTTCTTGCGCTCGTCATAGTGGATGCCGGTGGCGTCGGAGAGCGCGTTGATGCAGTCGCGCGAATAGAGCGCCAGGCGCAGTTTGACCTGGCTGTTGGCGCGCAGGCGCTCCACCGTGCACTGGCGCAGGAAGCGCAGGCTCCAGGCGAGGAAATAGGGGTCGAAGCGCAGCCTGACCTTGATGCCGAGATCATGGTTCCAGAGAGCGCGCAGGAAGGTCTTCAGCGCCGCCGGCGAGGCCCAGGCGGTGGCGTCGCCCGGCGACACCAGACCGGCATTGGACTGGCTGGTGCCGCGCGCCGGCGCCGGATGGCGCTCGATCACGGTGACCTCATGGCCGTCGGCGGCCAGATAATAGGCGGCCGCGGTACCGACAACGCCGGCTCCAAGCACCGTTATCTTCATGCCACCCCCTCTTCGCGGCACAGCGCCTCCACGCCGCACCGCCATTGCTTCAATAGCGCTTCGCCGCGCGCCTTGCGAGCCCTCGGAAGTGCCCGGCTCAGCCCCGCGCGGAGTTCTTGCCGGTGAGGATACGCTCCCAGGCGAGTGCATCGGCGACGATCTGGTCGAGGTCGTCGCGTTGCGGGGTCCAGCCGAGTTCGGCGCGTGCAAGGTCCGAATTGGCAACCACGGCGGCGGCGTCGCCGGGGCGCCGGTCGCCCATCTTGACCTCGAAATCCCGGCCGAAGGCGCGCCGCACGCTGTCGATGACCTCGAGCACCGAATAGCCGTGGCTGTAGCCGCAATTGGCGACGAGGCTGCCGCCGCCGGCGCGCAGGCGCTGCAGCGCCAGCCGGTGCGCCGCAGCCAGGTCGCTGACATGGATATAATCGCGCATGCAGGTGCCGTCCGGCGTCGGATAATCGGTGCCGAACACCTGCATGAAGGGGCGTTTGCCGAGCGCGGTCTCGCAGGCGACCTTGATCAGATGCGTGGCGCCAGGCGTCGACTGCCCCGTCCGGCCCCTGGGATCGGCGCCGGCGACGTTGAAGTAGCGCAGCGCCGTGTAGCGCAAAGGATGCGCAAGCGCTGCATCGCGCAGCATCCATTCGCTCATCAGCTTGGACAGGCCGTAGGGCGATTCCGGCGCCAGGCGGGCATCCTCACGCACCGGCTCCAGGCCGGCGCCGCCATAGACGGCGGCGGTCGAGGAGAAGATGAAATGCGGCACGCCCTCGCGCACGGCGGTTTCGATCAGCGTGCGGGTCTTGGAGGTGTTGTTCTCGTAATAGGCGAGCGGATCGGCAACCGATTCCGGCACCACGATGGAACCGGCGAAGTGGATGATCGCGTCGACCTTGTTATCCCGGATGATCTGGCCGACCAATTCCCTATCGGCGACATCGCCGACGACCAGCTTGGCCTCCGGCGCCACCGCCCATTCGAAGCCCGTGGAAAGGCGGTCGAGAACGACGACGCTCTCGCCGGCATCCAGCAGTTCCCAGACCATGTGGCTGCCGATATAACCGGCGCCGCCCGTTACCAAAACCGTCATCCGTGTCCTCTTTTACTCATGATTTATCGGAAACTGTCTCAATCACCGCCTTACTGGAAAGCCTGCGGCAAGGCCATTAGAAACGCCTGAATGTTAAATCCGTAACAGTCTCACCGGCCTGTGGCATCGTACGGAAACAAAATTGATCCACATCAAGGGAATAGGCCACGATCCGGGGTCGTTAGGAACAGGCTTGGGGCGTGGCATTTTGACCAAAACGGCCCGGTGGACGACGAATGGGCCAACGATTATGATCCCGCGCAAAACTGGGAAGGCGACATGAACTATCAGCGGTTCTTTGAGGAAGCGATCGACCAGCTCCACGCCGAGCGGCGCTACCGGGTTTTCGCCGATCTCGAGCGCATTGTCGGCAAGTTTCCGCGCGCTATCTGGCGTTCCAACGGCCGCGCCGAGGAAATCACCGTCTGGTGCTCCAACGACTATCTCGGCATGGGCCAGAACCCCGATGTCATCGCCGCTTTCCAGAACGCGGCCGGCAAGATGGGTTCGGGCGCCGGCGGCACCCGCAACATTTCCGGCACCTCGAACGCGTTGGTCGAGCTCGAGCTGGAACTGGCCGACCTGCACGACAAGGAAGCGGCGCTGGTCTTCACCTCCGGCTTCGTCTCCAACGAAGCGTCGATCTCGACCATTGCGCGGCTTTTGCCCAACTGCCTGATCATTTCGGACGAGCTCAACCATGCCTCGATGATCGAAGGCGTGCGGCGCTCGGGCGCCGAAAAGAAGATCTTCCGTCACAATGACGTCGCGCATCTCGAAAGCCTGCTACAGGCGGCGGGCCGCGAACGCGCCAAGCTGATCGTGTTCGAGAGCGTCTATTCGATGGACGGCGACATTGCGCCAATCAAGCAGATCGTCGAACTGGCCGAACGCTACAACGCCATGACCTATATTGACGAGGTCCATGCCGTCGGCATGTACGGACCGCGCGGCGGCGGCATCACCGAGCGCGAGGGGCTTGCCGACCGCATCGATATCATCGAAGGCACGTTGGCCAAGGCGTTCGGCACGCTGGGCGGCTATATCGCCGGCAACAGCGCCATCATCGACGCGGTGCGCTCCTATGCGCCGGGCTTCATCTTCACCACGGCGCTGCCGCCGGCGATCGCCGCCGCCGCCACCACGTCCATCCGCCACCTCAAGCGGTCGCAAGCCGAGCGCGATGCGCAACAGCGCCAGGCGTCGCGGACCAAGGAGGTTCTGTCTGCAGCCGGCCTGCCGGTGATGGAATCGCCGACACACATCGTGCCGGTGCTGGTCGGTGACCCCGAACTCTGCAAGATGGCCAGCGACCGTCTGCTCGGCGTACACGGCATCTACATCCAGCCGATCAACTATCCGACCGTGCCGCGCGGCACCGAGCGGCTGCGCATCACCCCGACGCCGTTCCATACCGATGCGCTGATTGCGGGACTTCAGGACGCGCTGATCGAGACATGGGATGCGCTCGGCATTCCCTACGGCTCCGCCGGACGGCCCACTGTCGCCAAGAGCGACCGGATTGTGCCGCTGCTGGTGCCGAAGTCGGGCGGCTGAAGCCGCCGGCCATTTATCTCAAACCGTCCTCATCCATCCCGCCAAGCGATGTGCCGCTTCCTCGAGCTGGTCGAGGCGGCGGTGGAAGCACAGGCGCAAAAACGCCTCTCCGCCAGGGCCGAAGGCGGTGCCCGGCGCCAGGCCGACATTGGCCTTGTCGACGATGTCGAAAGCAGCCCGGTGCGGATCGGTGATGCCGTCGACCGTGAAAAACAAATAGAACGCGCCTTGCGGCACGGTGAAGCGCGCTTTGCCGGTTGCGCCGAGAATATCGCAGACCAGGTCGCGCGCTTTCCTGGCGCGCTCCACCTGCTCGACGATGAAGGCATCACCGTGGTCCAGCGCCGCGACGGCGCCGCGCTGCATGAACTGGGCGACGCCTGAGGTCGAATACTGGATCAGGTTCTCGAACACCTGCTGCAGCTCGGGATGGGTCTTGATCCAGCCGACGCGCCAGCCGGTCATCGCCCAGTTCTTGGAAAAGGAGTTGACGAACAGGATGCGGTCTTCCGCGGTCGAAATGTCGAGGAAGGACGGCGCACGGCCGTGGCCGTAGTGGAACAGCGAATAGATCTCGTCGGCGATGATCCACAGGCCCTTTTGGCGGGCGAGATTCAGGATCGCCTGCAGCGTTTCCTTATCGGCCGTCCAGCCGGTGGGGTTCGATGGCGTGTTGACGAACAGCGCCTTGGTGCGCGGCGTCACCGCAGCCGCAATCTTGTCGACATCGCAGGACCAGCCATTGCCCGACTGGTCGAGCGTGACCGCAACCGGGGTAGCGCCGGAAATACCGGCGGCGGCGGCGAAATTCGGCCAGGCCGGGGAGAGATAGACCACCTCGTCGCCGCTGCCGGCGACCGCGGCTAATGCCAACTGAATGGCATGCATGCCGGAACCGGTGGCGATGAATTCCTCTTCGGCGAAGCTCTTGCCGAAATGCCTGGCATAGTAGCGGGAAAGCGCTTGCCTCAGCTCCGGAATGCCTTTCTGCCAGGTGTAGAAGGTCTCGCCATTGGCGAGCCCCTTGGCGGCGGCTTCCGAAATGAAGGCAGGCGTCGGCAAATCGCCTTCACCGGCCCAGAGCGGGATCATGCCCTCGCGCGTACGGCCGTAATTGACGACGGCGACAATGCCGCTTTCGGGGGCGGCCACCGCTTCGGCGCGCAAGCTATCGATCAGGGTCATGAACAGGTCCGTTTTGATGTCTGCTTTGATGCATGTCATTATCCAGAACCGCTGCGCACTTATGGGCGACATGCATTGGCGGATGCTCTTAGCAGATGCGGCAACAGAAAACCCCGGCCGCGAACGACCGGGGTTTTGGTCCAGAAATCTGGCCTTGTCTATTTCCTGGCGAGGAGATCGCGAATTTCGGTGAGCAAAGCGACGTCGGCCGGTGGCGGAGCCGCAGGTGCGGCCGGCTTCTCCCGCTCGAGCCGCTTGCGCATGTTGTTCACGGCCTTGACCATCAGGAAGATGATGAAAGCCAGGATGACGAAATTCAGCGCCACGGTGATAAAATTGCCGTAGGCGAACACCGCGCCTTCCTTACGCGCGTCGGCAAGATTGGTCGAATGCACTGTTGATGAGAGGCCTATGAAGTAGTTGGAAAAGTCGACGCCACCAAGTGCGCCGATGAAAGGCATGATGATGTCATTGACAAGAGAATCGACGATCTTGCTGAAGGCCGCGCCGATGATGACGCCGACCGCAAGGTCCATCACATTTCCTTTGGAAATGAATTCCTGGAATTCTTTCAGCATTCGACCCTCCTTGTCATGACGGACCGCGCTGCCGCCGTCCCTCCGGCGTCGGCCCGTGCGCACCATAACAAAAACCTGCGGTTGCAACAGAAGCAAAAGCTGGAAAACACCGCTTTCTCCTTACCTTAGGTCACGGTTCGACAGGGCGGCGTCGCGGCCATGCGCCGAAAGCCGCGATGGACTTGACCTTAGAGCTGTGATTGCCTCTGGGCAGGCCGGGGTGAAAGCTGGCCGAGGAGGATTTTCGGGCCGTGCAGGGCTGGTTCATCGTCATCATTGCGGTCGCCTATGTAACGCTGCTGTTCGTCATCGCCAGCCTCGGCGACCGGCGTTCAACGGCGTTGGGACCCGGCCGCGCCCGGCCCTTCATCTATGCGCTCAGCCTCGCCATCTACTGCACCTCCTGGACCTTCTTCGGCTCGGTCGGCCTGTCGTCCGAGCGCGGCCTCGAATTTTTGGGCATCTACACCGGGCCGGTGCTGGTGTTCGTGTTCGGCTTTCCGCTGCTCAATCGCATCGTGCGGCTGGCCAAGAGCGAGAAGATCACCTCGATCGCCGACTTCCTCGGCGCGCGCTACGGCAAGAGCTTTGCCGTCTCGGCGATCGCCACGCTGATCGCCACCATCGGCGCGGTGCCCTATATCGCACTGCAATTGAAGGCGATCTCCGGTTCGGTCGGCCTGATGGTCGAGCATTATACGGGATCGCCGCCCTCCTTCGATCCCTTCGTCAGCGACATCTCGCTGGTGGTGGCCATGCTCTTGGCGCTGTTTGCGGTGCTGTTCGGCACCCGCCATGCCGACGCCACCGAGCACCAGGACGGGCTGGTGCTGGCGGTGGCGGTCGAAACCGTGGTCAAGCTCGCCGCCTTCCTGGCGATCGGCCTGATGGTCACCTTCCTGATCTTCGGTGGCCCGGGCGACATGATCGACAAGCTGGCCGAAAACAGCCAGGTGCGGCAAGCCATGGGCTACAACACCTCGCTCGCCACCTGGCTGGTGCTGACTTGCCTGAGCGGCTTTGCCATCATCATGCTGCCGCGCCAGTTCTACGTCACCATCGTCGAGAACCGCGGCGAGGCCGAACTGCGCACCGCGACCTGGGTGTTTCCGCTCTATCTCGTGGCGATAAACCTGTTCGTGCTGCCGATCGCCTTCGCCGGCCTGGCGCTGGTCGGCGCCAAAACCACCAGTGACCTCTATGTGCTGGCGCTGCCCTTGTTCGGCGGCCATGACTTCCTCGCCATGGCCGCCTTCATCGGTGGGCTGTCGGCGGCGACCGCCATGGTGATCGTCGAAAGCGTGGCGCTGTCGATCATGATCTCCAACGACCTCGTCATCCCGCTGTTCGTGCGCCGCCTGCTCAAGACCACGACCTCTGAGAATGAGGATTGGTCGACGCTGATCCTCAACGTGCGGCGCGGCGCCATCTTCATCCTATTGTTCATCGCCTTCCTCTACTACCGCGAAAGCACCAACTCGGCGCGGCTGTCGTCGATCGGCCTGATGTCGTTCGCGGCAATCGCCCAATTCGCGCCGGCGCTGATCGGCGGGCTGATCTGGCGCGGCGCCAATGGCCGCGGCGCGGCCCTTGGCATGGTCGCCGGCATCCTCGTCTGGGGCTATACGCTGCTTTTGCCGTCGCTCTCGGCAGCCGACGCGGACATCGTCGTGCAGGGGTTGTTCGGTTTCGAGGCGCTGCGGCCGCAGGCTCTGTTCGGCACCGTCGCCGAACCGTTGAACCACGGCGTGCTCTGGAGCCTGTCGGTCAACACGCTGTTCTTCGTGCTCGGCTCGCTGTCGCGCGCGTCAGTGCCGCTGGAGCGGATCCAGGCGTCGATCTTCGTGCCGCGCGAATCCGGCCCGATGCCCAGCCTGCGCCGCTTCCGCACCGCCATCACCGTCAACGTGCTGAAAGACACCATCTCGCGCTACCTCGGCGTCGAGCGCACCGAGCGCTCCTTCCAATCCTTCGAGAAAAGCAATGGCGTCTCGCTGCACGGCAATGAGCAGGCCAGCATGGATGTCATCCGCTTTTCCGAGCAGCTGCTGGCGAGCGCGGTCGGCTCGTCTTCGGCGCGGCTGATCCTGTCGCTGCTGTTTCGCCGCAACGACCGCGAGTCCAAGGACGCCTTTCGCCTGCTCGACGACGCCACCGAAGCGCTGCAGCACAATCGCGACCTGCTGCAGATCGCGCTCGACCAGATGGAGCAGGGCATCACCGTATTCGACCGCGATTTTCGTCTGATCTGCTGGAACAGACAATATCGCGCGCTGTTCGACCTGCCCGACGAGATGGGCCAGGTCGGCGTCTCGCTCGACCGCATCCTGCGCCACCTCGCCGAGCGCGGCGATATTCCGGCCGACCAGCGCGTGGCGATGCTCAACCGGCTGACCAGTTTCGTCAGCCCGTGGCAGATGGAGTTGAAGACCAGCGGCCGCATCCTCGAACTGCGCTCAAACCCGATGCCGGACGGCGGAATCGTCGCCACCTATGCCGACATATCAGGACGCGTCGAACAGGATTTGGCGCTGAAGCGGGCCAATGAATCGCTGGAGCAGCGGGTCAAGACGCGCACCATCGAACTGACTAGAGTCAACGAGGAGTTGACCCGGGTCAATGAGGAGCTGGCGCAGGCGCAGATGCTGGCCGAGGAGGCTAATCTGGGCAAGACGCGCTTCCTCGCCGCCGCTGGCCACGATATCCTGCAGCCGCTGAACGCCGCCCGGCTCTACTGCTCGTCGCTGATCGAAAAGGCCGGCAAGGGCCCGGCGGGCAAGGCCGCCGTCAACATCGAATCCTCGCTCGAATCGGTCGAGACGATCCTGGGTGCCGTGCTGGACATTTCGCGGCTCGACGCCGGCGCCATGAAGCCGGATGACAGCGCCTTCCGGCTGGACGGGCTGCTGCGCCAGATCGGCAACGATTTTCAGCCGCTCGCCGCCGAAAAGAAACTCGATCTGACGATCATGGCCTCATCGCTCATCGTGATGACAGATCGCAATCTCTTACGCCGGCTGATCCAGAACCTGGTCTCCAACGCCATCAAATACACGCGCCATGGCCGCATCCTGGTCGGTGTGCGCCGGCGCGGCGAGCTTGCCGAAATCCAGGTGATCGACACCGGCATCGGCATTGCCGGCGACAAGCTGAACACGGTCTTCAACGAATTCACCCGGCTCGACGAAGGCGTGCGCGAGGCTGAAGGTCTCGGCCTCGGCCTCTCCATCGTCGACCGCATTGCCCGGGTGCTGCGGCTTGAGATCCAGATCTTTTCCAACGCCGGCAAGGGCACGCGCTTTTCGGTCATCCTGCCGGTTGCTTCGGTTGAAGCGCCGCGGCGCGAGGTCGAGCCCAAGGCGCCGGCCCGCGCCACCGCATCGCTCGCCGGACTGCATGTGCTGTGCGTCGACAACGATGCCCGCATCCTCGACGGCATGCGGCTTTTGCTCGAAGGCTGGGGCTGCAGCGTCGGCACGTTTTCCGGCTCGGAGGATTTCGCCAGGGCCGACATCCATCGGCCCGACATCGTGCTTGCCGACTATCATCTCGATGGCAGAAGCGGCCTCGACATCATCGCGCGCCTGCGTGACATCCATGGTTCGGACCTGCCGGCCGTGCTGGTCACCGCCGACCGCTCCACCGAGGTCCGTGCCGCTGCCGCCGCCATTGACGTGCCGGTGATCAACAAGCCGCTGAAGCCGGCCGTGCTACGCTCGATGATGGCCAGGGTCAGGCCGCTGGCGTCGGCGGCCGAGTAGAGTCCTATCTCTTTGTTTTTGCGCAATTCCCAAGGGAAAGCGCTACGCACTTTCCTGGAATAGCTTTAGCCTGCTGGCTGCAACGGATCGCTGCCGATCTTGGACAGCTGGATCACCGCCTGGGTGCGGCTGTCGACGCCGAGTTTCTGCAGGATGGCCGAGACATGCGCCTTTACAGTCGCTTCGGAGACGCTGAGTTCGTAGGCGATCTGCTTGTTGAGCAGGCCTTCGGCCAGCATGCCGAGGACACGCGTCTGCTGCGGCGTCAGCGCCTGCAGCCGCTTGATCAGGTCGGATATTTCGGGGTCGCGCTCGACGCCGAGGTCGATGCCGACGGGCGCGGCGATATCGCCGGCCAGCACCGTCTGCACGGCGCCGCGGATCTCCTCCATGCTGGCCGATTTGGAGATGAAGCCGGATGCGCCGAGATCGAGCGCGCGCCGGATGGTCACCGGGTCGTCGTGGGCCGACACCACCACCAGCGGCACCGCCGGGTGGATGCCGCGCAGCGCGATCAGACCGGACAGGCCGCTGGCGCCCGGCATCGACAGGTCGAGCAGCACCAGGTCGACATCCTCATTGGCCACGACCAGGGCCTTGGCACTTTCGAAATCGCCGGCCTCGTGAATGGCGGCGACATCGCCGACGCCGGCAAGTGCCTCTTTCAAGGCGCCGCGGAACAGCGGATGGTCGTCGGCAATGACGAAGGTGTAGCCCGACGGCAAATGTTCCTCCCCAAATCCCGTTGTTGCCCAAACTTCGTTATCGATTGACGGCTTTTACGGGATCGGACGATTATGCGGCGAAGCGCTTTGTTTTCAAGCGGCAATGGCCGGACGGCACTTTGCGCCGGGCAGCTCAGGTCTTTTGCGAGTTGAGCTTGGCGCCGTCGCCATTGTCCTTGTCCATCTCCTTGACGATGCCCATGAAGCCACGCAGCATGCGCTCCATATAGCTCATCGTCTTGTCGAAATCCTCTTCGCTCGGCAATTTCGACTCGAGACGGGCCGACAGCGAATTCTCCAACCTGGCGACGCGTTCGTCCATGGCCTTCATCGAGGCCTGCAAACGCTCGACCTCGTCCTGGAAGGCGGCGCGTTCGTCGGCCGCCATCTTGCAGACGAGCTGGCCGGAGCGCTCCTCGCAGATCGACATGGCGCCGGTCCGGGTGTCCATGCGGACATAGCCGTTGGCCGCTTTTTCCAGCCGGTAGTGGTCGGTCTCTTCGGACCAGGCCGACGCCGCGACCAGCGAGACCAGTGCGGCGGGGATCAGTATGTGCTGCAGACGCATGTTCCATCCTCCACGAGCCAGGGTGCGCAACCTATCACAGCTTTGCGCCGTAAATGCGGACGAGTTGCCCTTCCCCGCATGATCGGTTCGGATTATAGCGCAACCATGTCTCAGATTATCTACAAGATCGCGCCCGAAGCGCTTTGGCGCGCGGCCGAGAAAAACGGCCGCTTCACCGGCGCTCCGATCGACGTCGCCGACGGCTTCATCCACTTCTCCACTGCTGATCAGGCCAGGGAGACGGCGGCGAAGCATTTCGCCGGCCAGACGGATTTGCTGCTGATCGCCATCGACGGGGCGCTGCTCGGTGACGCGCTGAAATACGAGGTCTCGCGCGGCGGCGCGCTGTTTCCGCATCTCTATGGCGTGCTCGATATGAGCGCCGTGCTGTGGGTGAAACCATTGCCGCTCGGCGCTGATGGCGCACACCAGTTTCCGGCGCTGGAGGCCGAATGAGCGTGTTCGATCGCATCGGCCAGAAACTGCTGTTCACCTTCGATCCGGAAACGGCGCATGGCATGTCGATCGCGGCGCTGCGCTGCGGTCTGCCGGTCGGCGCGCGGACGGTGCGCGACGACAGGTTGAAGCTCAGCCTCTGTGGCATCGCCTTCCCCAATCCGCTCGGCATGGCCGCAGGCTATGACAAGAATGCCGAGGTGCCTGACGCGCTGCTTAGCCTCGGCTTCGGCTTTGCCGAAGTCGGCACCGTGACGCCGCTGCCGCAGGCCGGCAATCCGAAGCCGCGCATTTTCCGGCTGGCTGAGGATGATGCGGTGATCAACCGGCTGGGTTTTAACAATGAGGGCCACGAAGCGGCCGAGATGCGCCTTGCCGCGCGCAAGGGACGCGTCGGCATCGTCGGCGTCAACATCGGCGCCAACAAGGACAGCGCCGATCGTGTCCATGACTATGAGCTCGGCGTCTCCCGCTTTGCGAAATACGCCAGTTATCTCACCGTCAACATCTCGTCGCCCAACACGCCCGGCCTGCGCAACATGCAGGCGCGCGAACAGCTCGGCGAACTTCTGGGTCGCGTCATATCGGCCCGTGGCTCGGCATCGGCCCAGCCACCAATCTTTCTCAAGGTCGCACCCGATCTGGTCGAGGCCGAGCTGGAAGACATCGCCGCCGAAGTGACCGAAAAGCAGATCGACGGCGTCATCGTCTCCAACACGACGCTCTCGCGATCCGGATTGCGTAGCCCAAGCGGCGCCGGCGAGACCGGCGGTCTCTCGGGAAAACCGCTGTTCGAGCGTTCGACCATCGTGCTGGCCAAGATGCGTCGGCTGCTCGGGCCGGAGCGCGCCGTCATCGGCGTCGGCGGCGTCGATTCCGCCGAGACCGCGCTGGAGAAAATCCGCGCCGGCGCCGACCTCGTGCAGCTCTACACCGGCATGGTCTATGCCGGACCGGCGCTGCCCGGCCGCATCCTTGCCGGCATGGCGAAGTTCGCCGACAGGGAACAGCTGACGTCCTTGCGCGGCCTGCGCGATAGCCGGCTCGGCGAATGGGCGGCAAAGCCGCTTTGATTTGACGGCCAAGCTACGCCGTTGATCCGCAGCGAACGTGGCCGCTGTCCGATCTGATGCTATATTTAGAGCACACAAGACCTGTCAGCGTCTTCGATTGAAAAGCGAGGCTGCAATGCCATTGACTGCGGTTTTCATTCTTGCGTCCATGGCTGCTCCTTTTGGCAATGGTCAACTGGAGCCCTATGTGCGGCAACTTTGCCAGGCCGCCGCTGGGAATGCCTTGCCCGCGAACGTCTCGTCGACCGCTGCATTGCAGTCAGCGGCCGTTTGCTTCTTTGTCTATTCCGATATGCCTTCTGCCGAGCAGCCCGCCAAAAACTGCAATGCAGTCGTAGCGGCGCTTGCGCCTTCCGACCACGAGATTGCCATGGACGTTTGCGAGGCAGCAGGCGAGCTGACAAGAAATTGGGCCAATGGCCGTTTCTAAGCGCTAAAACGCCGTGCGCAACCGGAGCCGCAGGATGGCCAGCAGGCTGAAGCCGCGCACCAGCAGGAAGACGTGCAGCGCCGCCCACAGGCCGTGATTGCCGAGAGACGGCGCCAAGCTGAACAATGCGGCGCTGAAGGCCAGGAACGACACCAGCATCATGTTGCGCATCTCGCGCGACCAGGTAGCGCCGATGAAGACGCCGTCCATCTGGAAGGCCAGCACGCCGCTCAGCGGTGTCAGTGCCGCCCACGGCAGATAGATGTCGGCAACAGCACGAACATCCGGCGACGTGGTGATCAACGAAATCAGGCCGGCGCCGCCGAGCCAGAAGATCAGCGTGGCGGTTCCGGCGAGGCCGAACCCCCAGAATAAGGTCAGACGTACCGCCCGGCGGAACGCCGTCTCGGCACGTGCGCCGATCGCGCGTCCCGCCAACTGTTCGGCCGCGGTGGCGAAACCGTCGAGAAAATAGCCGGCGACGAGGAAGAAGTTCATCAGCACGGCATTGGCGGCCAGCGTCAGCGTGCCGAACTGCGCGCCCTGGCGGGTGAACAGCGCGAAAGCGGCGAGCAGCGAGAACGAGCGGATCATGATATCGCGGTTGAGCGACAGCATGCGCAGGAAAGCGGGCATGTCGAGCAGGCGATGCCGCGGCAGGCGGGGTGCGGCCCGGAAGCGCCAGACAACGATGGCGAGACCCAGCAGCATGGCCAGACATTCGCCGGTGACGGTCGCCCAGGCCACGCCGGCGACGCCCCAGCCAAGCTTCAGGCCGAGCAGGATGCAAAGCACGATGTTGATGCCGTTGAGCACCGCCTGCAGCATCAGCCCAAGCCCGCCCTCGCCGCGTCCAAGGACATAGCCGAGGATGGCGTAGTTGATCAGAGTGAAGGGGGCGGCGAGCATTCTGATGTGGATATAGACGCCCATCGCCTCGCCGACGCGCGCTTCGCCGCCGATGAATTTCTGGCCGGCGATGGCGATCAGCGGCGCAAGGACGACAAGCACGATGCCGGCGGCGACCGCGATCAGCACGGCGCGCCAGAACACCGCCTGCTCCTCGGTTTCGTCGCCGCGCCCAAACGCCTGGGCGACGAGGCCGGTGGTGCCGGAGCGCAGGAAATTGAAGGTGCTGAAGACGACGTCGAAGACCAGCGCCCCGGCCGCCAGGCCGCCGAGCAGGGCGGCATCGCCGAACTGCCCGACCACAGCCGTGTCGACGATGCCGAGCAGCGGCGTCGTCAGATAGGCGAGCGTCATCGGCACGGCGATGGCGAGCACCGAACGGTTGGTGACGGCGAAGGGTCTCGCGTCGGCTGGGGTTGCACCCGTGTCCAGGGGATTGCTGCCTTGCTGATTGCGGCTTGATCGAACAGCCGATGTGCCCCATTTTCCGGCCGCCGCGCAATCACTCTTGCCGTAACGGCCAACCGAAATGTTCTTCTGGCGCGAGCCCGCCGGATCCGAGTACTGGTTTTAAGCAATTCCCAAGGGGAAGCGCTACGCGCTTCTCCCGGGAAAACCGCTGCACACTTTTCCTGGAATTGCTTTAGCCATGCCCCTGCAGATCGTCCATCACCCCGACTACGATGCCGGCTTCGCGGTCAATCATCGCTTTCCGATGAGCAAATATCCGCTGCTGATGCAGGCCTTGCATATCAGGGGTCTGATCCATGCCGAGGCGCTGTCGATGCCCGAGCCGGCGCCGGCCTCATGGCTGAAGCTCGCCCATGCGGCTGATTATGTCGACCAGGTCATCACGTGTTCAGTGCCTGAAAAGATCGAGCGCGAGATCGGCTTTCCCGTGGGTCCGCGCGTTTCCCTCAGGGCGCAACTCGCCGCCGGCGGCACGGTGCTGGCGGCGCGGCTGGCGCTTGTCAACGGCATTGCCTGCAACAGCGCCGGCGGCAGCCACCATGCGCGGCGTGCGCAAGGCGCGGGCTTCTGCACTTTCAACGATGTCGCCGTCGCTTCGCTGGTGCTGCTAGCCGAAGGTTCCGCCCAAACCATCCTGATCGTCGATCTCGATGTGCATCAGGGCGACGGCACGGCGGATATACTGAGAGAGGAACCACGCGCCTTCACCTTTTCCATGCATGGCGAGCGCAATTATCCGGTGCGCAAGATTGCCTCCGATCTCGACGTTGCGCTGCCGGACGGCACCGGCGATGGCGCCTATCTCGAACGGCTGGGTGTCCTCCTGCCGGAGCTCTCGGCCAAGGCGCACTGGGACATCGTCTTCTACAATGCCGGTGTCGACGTGCATGCCGAGGACCGGCTCGGCCGGCTATCGCTCAGCGATGACGGCGTGCGTGCCCGCGACGCCATGGTGATCGGTCATTTCCGCGCGCTGGGCATCCCGGTCTGCGGTGTCATCGGCGGCGGCTATTCGACCGATGTCGCAGCGCTCGCGGCGCGCCACGCCATCCTGTTCGAGGTGGCGTCGGACTTTGCCTGAGTGGCCTTTGGTTTGAGCACAATCTTTTCCGAAAACCGGTTTCCACTTTTCGGGATCGTGGTCCGCTTCACTTCCGGTAGTTCGCGAGCCTGAGCAGGATGAACACCGGCACGACGATCGCGGCGCCGAGCAGGATATAGCCCAAGAAGCGATAGACCGCGTTGAAGCCGAGGTTCCAAAGATCGATGTAGAAACCCTGGATGTGGTAGAAGACGTCCATCGGCGTCCAGCCGAACGCATTCATGACCAGGCCGACGAGGAACGACACGACCAGCAGCTTGACGATCACCCTGGCGAGTCACCGAGAAAGCGCGTCACTGTGGACAAGGGGCCTGCCTCCAAATTCGGGTGCCCCGGATTTGGGGGTACAGGGGCACGAATACGCACTTGCTGCGCCCGCATCAAGGCAGGCGGACTGGCGCAATCGGTCGGGGTTTCCAACAGCCGTTTCCGAAGAGCTGTCCAAGGCGATTGCCCGAAGCACGCCCGTCATGATATCGAGGAGCCGACGCGGGTATGATGTAATGGTAGCTTGTCAGCTTCCCAAGCTGAACGCGAGGGTTCGATTCCCTCTACCCGCTCCAGTTCCTATCCCACTTCCCGCAAGATAAAATCGTGCAGCATCTTGGCCGCCGGCGACAAGACTCGGTTCTTCACCGTGATCAGGCTGTAGGGCCGGACCTCGATGTCGAACTCGGTCTGGACGACGTCGATGGCGCCGGCGAGACCGTCGGGGTTCTGGATGAATTTTGCCACCTGGATCGACACCGGGGCGATGGCGTCGGACTGCGCCACCATGACCAGGGTGAGCAGCAGCGACGAGGTGTTGAGGATGCGGTCCGGCAGGGCGATGTTGCGGTTCAGGAAATTGCTCTCCATCGCCTGGCGCAGCGGCGACCCGCCCGACTGGAACACCCAGTCGAAGGCGGCGGTGTCCTCCAGCCGCACCGCCCTCCCATTGTTAAGAGGATGGCCATTGCTCAGCGGGTGGCCGCGACGCACGATCAGGCAGGCCTTCTCGACGCCGATGACGCGCGATTCGAACAGCCGCGGATTGAGGTCTTCGGGAACACGGGCGATGATGAAATCATGGCGCGTGGCGATCAGTTCGCGCGCCAGCACATTCGACGTCTCGACCTGCATGGTAATCTCGATGCGCGGATAAAGGCGGCGTATCTCGCGGATCGCCGGGACCGCCAGTTCGATCGCCGGCGCCGTCACCGCGCCAAGGAACACCGAGCCGCCCTTGCCGGCCTTGAGCTCCGATATTTCGCGGTCGGCCTCGCGCATTTCGAGCAGGATCGAGCGCGCGCGCCGGGCCAGCGCCTTGCCGTAAGGGGTGAGCGTGATGCCGCGCGGCAGCCTTTCGCACAGCTTGACCTCGAGCACCGCTTCCATCTCGGAAATCATGCGCGAGGCCGCCGGCTGCGAGATGTTCATCACCTGGGCGGCCGCGCTCACCCGACCGTGATCGTCCAGCGCTGCGATCATGCGCATGTGACGCAGGCTCAAGCCACTGCGCAGAAGTGTCTCGCCATCGCCCGGCAATTCATCGTAACCGCTTGAAATTCCCTGAGGACCTCGTAAAGCCGCCATGCCTTTTCCCGCTTCCGCCACTGTTCCAGCCCGGTCTCGTCATATACCGGTTTTGGTATAGCAACCACCGAAGATCGCATTTGACAGTTATGGCAAAGGGTCACACTTTCGCGCGTCCTCAAGACTTGACGGTCGATGACGAGCAAAATCGTATCGATTTAAATCAAGACTGAGGGCCGATTGGGAGGATACCGGAGATCGATTATGACGGCGGCGGCGCTTTGGCGCATCCGCCCGACTGCGCGGCCCGCGAAGCCCCGAGGTGTCGCGTCCATCAACCAGGGAGAGTTTACGTGAAAATTATCAAGACACTGGCCGCCGTCGCGGCCCTTGGCATCGCTGCCATGACCTACTCGGCGCATGCAGCCGACAAGGGTCTTGTCGGCGTGCTGATGCCGACCAAGACCTCGCAGCGCTGGATCAATGACGGCGATGCCGTCAAGTCCCAGCTCGAAGCTCTCGGCTACACGGTCGACCTGCAGTACGCGCAGGACGACATCCCCAACCAGCTCAGCCAGCTGGAAAACGAAATCACCAAGGGCCCGAAGGCGCTGATCATCGCTTCGATCGACGGCACGACCCTGTCGGACGCGCTGCAGAAGGCCGCTGACGCCGGCGTCGTCGTCGTCGCCTATGACCGCCTGATCAAGAAGACCGCCAATGTCGATTACTACACCACCTTCGACAATTTCGGCGTCGGCGTGATCCAGGCGAACTCGCTGGTCAAGGGCCTCAAGGAGCGCTTCCCGAACACCAAGCCGTGGAACGTCGAACTGTTCGGCGGCTCGCCGGACGACAACAACGCCTTCTTCTTCTACAACGGCGCAATCTCGGTGCTGCAGCCGCTGATCGATGACGGCTCGATCAAGATCAAGTCCGGCCAGACCGGCATGGACAAGGTCGGCACGCTGCGCTGGCTCGCCGCCACCGCCCAGGCGCGCATGGACAACCTTCTGTCGGCCAACTACTCGGACGGCAGCCGCGTCGATGGCGTTCTTTCGCCCTATGACGGCCTGTCGCGCGGCATCACCGCTTCGCTGCGCGCCGTCGGTTACGGCACCGACGCCCAGCCGTGGCCGATCGTGACCGGCCAGGACGCCGAGACTGCTTCGGTCAAGCTGATCATCACGGGCGAGCAATACTCGACCGTGTTCAAGGACACCCGCGAACTGGCCAAGGCCACCGTCGAACTCGTCGACAAGGTGCTCTCGGGCGGCAAGCCGGACGGCCTCGATGAAAAGACCTACAATAACGACGTCAAGGTCGTTCCCTCGATCCTTTTGACGCCGCATGAGGTCGACAAGTCGAACTACCAGGCACTGGTCGTCGACTCCGGCTACATCAAGGCCGACGAACTGAAGTAATCCGTTTATAAAGACAGGGGTCCTGCGCGACGCAGGACCCCTTTCCGTTCACAAGCGACCCCGGTATTGTTTCTACCGGACTTTATTTCCGTGCATGTCGTTGTCTCAAACCGCAAGCACTTTTGAGCGACATGCAACAGGAGGAGCTTGCCCTGATGACGACGATTTTGGAGATGCGCGACATCACCAAGACGTTCCCCGGCGTGAAGGCGCTGTCGAACGTCAACCTCAGCGTCGAAGAAGGCGAGATCCACGCCGTGGTTGGCGAGAACGGCGCCGGCAAGTCGACGCTGATGAAGGTTCTGTCGGGCGTCTATCCCGCCGGCACATATGACGGCCAGATCATTTTTCAGGGTCAGGAATGCCAGTTCAAAGGTATCCATGACAGCGAACACAAGGGCATCGTCATCATCCACCAGGAGCTAGCGCTGGTGCCGATGCTGTCGATCACCGAAAATATCTTCCTCGGCAACGAAAACGCCCGATACGGCGTCATCGACTGGGATGCCAACGAGGCGCGCACCGCTGCCCTGTTGAAGAAGGTGGGCCTCAAGGAGGACCCCAAGACACTGATCACCAATATCGGCGTCGGCAAGCAGCAGCTGGTCGAGATCGCCAAGGCGCTGAGCAAGGACGTCAAGCTTTTGATCCTCGATGAGCCGACCGCGTCGCTCAGCGAGAAAGACAGCCAGGCGCTTCTCGATCTTCTGCTCGAATTCAAGCGACAAGGCATGACCTCGATCCTGATCTCGCACAAGCTCAACGAGATCAACCGGGTCGCCGACAAGGTAACCGTCATCCGTGACGGGCGCACCATCGAGACGCTGGCCAAGAAGGATATCTCCGAAGACCGCATCATCACCTCGATGGTCGGCCGTTCGCTCGACGACCGCTATCCGCCGCGCGAGCCCAAGATCGGCGAAGTCGTGTTCGAGGTGAAAAACTGGTCGGTCTATCACCCGCTCCATGCCGAGCGGCAGGTGATCAAGGGCATCGACATCAATGTGCGCAAGGGCGAGGTGGTCGGCATCGCCGGGCTGATGGGCGCCGGCCGCACCGAATTCGCCATGAGCCTGTTCGGCCGCTCCTATGGCCGCCGCATCACCGGCGAAGTGCTGCTCAAGGGCAAGCCGGTCGATGTCTCCTCGGTAAGCAAGGCGGTCCAACACGGCATCGCCTATGTCACCGAGGACCGCAAGACCTACGGCCTGAACCTCATCGATCATATCAAGCATAACATTACGCTGGCCAATCTCGACGGCGTGTCGCGCCACAGCGTGATCGACGACATGCGCGAACTTGCGGTCGCCAACGACTATCGCAAGAAGACCAATATCCGTGCGTCAAGCGTCTATCAGATGACCGGCAATCTTTCCGGCGGCAACCAGCAGAAGGTGGTGCTGTCGAAATGGCTGTTTGCCGATCCTGACGTGCTGATCCTCGACGAGCCGACACGCGGCATCGATGTCGGCGCCAAGTATGAAATCTACACGATCATCGCGCGCCTTGCCTCGGAGGGTAAGGCGATCGTGGTCATCTCGTCGGAAATGCCGGAATTGCTGGGGATTACCGACCGCATCTACGTCATGAACGAAGGGCGCATGGTGGGCGAAATGCCGGCGGCGGAAGCAAGCCAGGAAAAGATAATGCGCGCCATCGTCCGGGGAGAAGGAAAAGCAGCATGAGCACCGAAAGCGCCCCCGCCCCGCAGGGCAACGTCGCCGACGAACAGCGCCCGCGCATCGCCGTCTCGGCGCTGGCGACGAATTTACGCGAATACGGACTGATCATAGCCCTGATCGTCATCATGCTGTTCTTCCAGTTCACCACGTCGGGGACGTTGTTCAAGCCGGTCAACCTCAGCAATCTGGTGCAGCAGAACTCCTTCATCATCGTGATGGCGCTGGGCATGCTGCTGGTGATCGTATCGGGCTATATCGACCTCAGCGTCGGATCGGTCGCCGGTTTCATTGGCGCGCTGGCGGCAAACATGATGGTCATCTGGCAACTCGGACCGCTGAGCAATCCCCTGGTGGTTTCGATCGTCTGCCTGGTCGCGGGTGGCCTGATCGGCGCCGCGCAAGGGTATTGGATCGCCTATCACCGGATACCGAGCTTCATTGTCACGCTGGCCGGAATGCTGATCTTCCGCGGCATTTGCCAGGCCTTGCTTGGCGGCGGCTCGTCGGTTGGTCCGCTTCCCGACGACTTCAAGATGCTCAGTTCCGGCTTCATCCCGGATGTGATCGGCCCACTGACGCTCGTCCCGCCGGTCGTGAACGCAGCCGGCAAGACCATCATGGGCAGCGGCGTGACCCTGCACATGACGACGGTCGTGCTGGGGCTGATCGCCGTGCTCGCCTATGCCTATTTCGGGGTCCGCACCCGGCGCAAACGAGAACGCCATGGTTATGAGGCCGAGCCCTTCACCCTGTTCGTGGTCAAGACGCTGGTCGCCAGCGCGCTGGCGCTGTTCCTGGTCTATGAGTTTGCCAGCTACCGCGGCCTGCCCGTGGTGCTGCTGGTCATGGGCGTGCTGATCACGTTGTTCGTCTTCGTCACCAAGCGCATGACCATCGGGAGGCGCATCTACGCCATGGGCGGCAATCCCAAGGCGGCGCAGCTGTCGGGCATCAACACCGAGCGGCTGACGCTGATGGTGTTCATCAATATGGGCGTGCTGTCGGCGCTTGGCGGCCTGATCATCGCGGCTCGTCTCGGCCAGGCGGTGCCGGCGGCGGGTCTCGGCTCGGAGCTCGATGTCATCGCCGCAGTGTTCATCGGCGGCGCCTCGGCGATGGGCGGCGTCGGCCAGGTTATCGGGGCGGTCGTCGGCGGCTTCATCATGGGCGTGATGAACAACGGCATGTCGATCATGGGCGTCAATGTCGACTGGCAGCAGGTGGTCAAAGGCCTGGTGCTGCTCGGCGCCGTGATCTTCGACGTCTACAACAAGAACAAGGCCTGACAAGCTTCAGGCGAGGCAAGCAGGAGGCATACGATCGCGGCGCAGCCGGCAAATTGTCGGCATAAGAAGTCCCCCGAGGGATCAAGCTCGCGAGCGCAATCCGGACGAAGAGTTCAACCCGTGGCGCGGCGAGGTCCGAGCCGCGCAGGTCAAGGTTTGCCAAGAGGCATCCAAGGCCAAGCACATGAGAGAGGATTTCATCATGCTAATCTCCCAGATCCTCGACGACGCCGAGACCATCCGCGTCGTCGCCCGCAATGGCGGCGGCAAGACCAGGATCATCAACGGCGCCCGCAGCGTCTATTCGCTGGCCATGGAAGCCGCGCGCACCGGAACGGGCCTCGCCGCGCTGATCGAACGCAAGGGGTTCGGTGAAGCGATAGACCTCGACGCCGTCTACAAGAAGGGCCGGCTGGAGTCGCCGATCAATCATCCCGATCCTGCGCATCTGCATCTGACCGGCACCGGCCTGACCCATCTCGGCTCGGCGGCGACGCGCGATTCCATGCACAAGAAGCTCAGCGATGGCGGCGAGGAGCAGCTTACCGATTCCATGAAGATGTTCCGCATGGGGCTCGAAGGCGGCAAGCCGGCCAAGGGCCAGACCGGCGTGCAGCCGGAATGGTTCTACAAGGGCAACGGCACCATGGCGGTGGCGCCGGGCGCCGCACTGATGTCGCCGGCCTTTGCGCAGGACGCCGGCGAGGAGCCGGAAATCGCCGGCATCTATGTCATCGGCGACGACGGCGCGCCGTTCCGCGTCGGCTTCACGCTGTCGAACGAGTTTTCCGATCATGTTACCGAGCGGGTGAACTATCTGTTCCTGGCACATTCCAAACTGCGCAACGCCTCGTTCGGGCCGGAAATCCTGATCGGCGACCTGCCGGCCGACGTCAGGGGCTCATCGCGAATCTATCGCGACAGCAATTTGCTGTGGGAAAAGCCGTTCCTGTCGGGCGAAGCGAACATGTCGCACACAATCGCCAATCTCGAACATCATCACTTCAAATATTCGGCCTTCCGCCAGCCGGGCGACGTGCATGTGCACATGTTCGGCACGGCGACGCTGTCCTTTGCCGACGGCATCAAGACTCAGGCCGGCGACGTGTTCGAGATCGAGGCCGCGGATTTCGGCCTACCGCTGCGCAACCCGCTGGAGATTGAGCAGCCGGTTAAGGTGGCGGTGAAGGCGCTTTGAGGCAGCATCACAATTTGGGAGCCGGAAATGAACGGAATGCGGCTTGTCATTGTGTTCACGGGCGTGGCCCTGTTCCTGACCCAACCGTCGGTGGCCTTTAGCGCCGGCCAGTGCAGCCCGAAGTCCTATCGTGAAGCCCGTTTGGCGATGACGAGCCGTCTTCTGGCAACCGGCTATTCGAAAGCCCAGGTGAGCTTTCTGATGCGCAACACGGATCACATGACATCAGCGCTTTGCAGCGACAGGCTGAACAACAATGGCAAGGTCTGCGGCATCGACTCCGCCAAGGCCCATGTCCTCGGTTGCCTCGACAAGCAGTTGTTCCCGTTGAAGCGCGGCTCAAACGCTTCGCTCGACGAGGTCAAACTGACCGAAGGCTTTTGGGGCAGGAAACGTTTGGCCGCACGCGAACTGCTGTTTATCGGCCATTTTCATGCCTGCCTTGGCGCCGCGAAAGAGTATCTCTTTCGCGGCTGACGCCGGCGGACGGGACTCAATAAATATCGAAATCGAAATACTTGGCCTGGATCTTCTTGTAAGTGCCGTCGGCGACGATGGCGTCTATCGCCGCATTCAGCTTGTCGCGCAGCGCCGTGTCTTCCAGGCGGACAGCGATGCCGGCTTGCGTCTCGGTGCCCTTGACGTCGCCGACAAGCTTGCAGCAGCCTTCGCTCGCCTTCTTCAGCCAGTCCATCAGCACGAACTTGTCGGAGATGACGGCGTCGAGACGGCCGTTCTGCAGGTCGGTGATCGCCTCTTCCTGGGTGGGGTAGAGTTTCGCCTCGGCGCCGGCCTTGCCATAGGCGTCCTGCGCATAGTCGGCCTGGGTGGTCGAGGCCTGCGCGCCCACCGTCTTGCCGGCAAGGGCTGCCGGTTCGGTGGAAGTGAGGTCGCTGTCCTTCGGCGCCACCAGCGCCAGCGGCGTCGTGTAGTATTTGTTGGTGAAGGCGACCTGTTTCTTGCGCTCCTCGGTGATGCTCATCGAGGCGATGATGGCGTCGAACTTTTTCGCCTGCAGCGCCGGGATGATGCCGTCCCAGTCCTGGGTGACGATCTCGCACTCGACCTTCATCTGCGCACACAGCGCATTGGCAATGTCGATGTCGAAGCCCTCGATCTTGCCGTCCGCGGTGATGGTGTTGAAGGGCGGATAGGCGCCCTCGGTGCCGATCTTCAATTTCTCCTGCGCCTCAGCCAGCGAGCCGGCCGATATCACCAGCATGGCAGCGCTCGCTGCCGATATGATCCATCTTGAAATCTGCATTTTGGTTCCCCTTGCGCGCCGTTCTCTTGCCGGCCACCGAAAGGCAGCCAAGCATGGTGAGGCAGCGCAGGCAAGTATTTTGCCTGACGGTGATCGAAGGTTCAGCCGGCGGGGCGGAAATGCTTGGAGAGCTTGAGGCCTTGCGCCTGGTAATTCGAGCCGAGATCGGTGCCGTAAAGCGCCTGCGGCCGCTTCAGCATGTGTTCGTAGACCAGCCGGCCGACGATCTGGCCGTGGTCGAGGATGAACGGCACTTCGTGGCTGCGCACTTCGAGCACCGCCCGGCTGCCGGTGCCGCCTGAGGCCGAATGGCCGAAGCCCGGATCGAAGAAGCCGGCATAGTGAACACGGAATTCGCCAACCAGCGGATCGAAGGGCGTCATCTCGGCGGCGTAGAGCGGCGGCACGTGCACGGCTTCGCGGCTGACCAGGATGTAGAACTCGTCCGGGTCGAGCACCAGTTCGCCGGCGCCGCTCTTGTAGAGCGGCTCCCAGAAATCGACGGCATCCTGGGCGGCGCGCTTGTCGACATCGACCAAGCCGGTGTGATGCTTGCCGCGATAGCCGACCAGGCCGTTCTGGTCGCCGTCAAGATCGATCGACAGCGCAATGCCGCCGCCGGAAATGTTGGGCGGCTCGGTCGCCACCAGCATCTCGGCGCGGTGCAATTCGTTCAGCTCTGCCTCCGACAACAGCGCGTTTCCGGTGCGAAAGCGGATCTGCGACAGTCGCGATCCGGCGCGCACGACGATCGGGAAGGTGCGCGGACTGACTTCGAGATAAAGCGGCCCGTGATAGCCGGCGGCGATCTTGTCGAACTCATGGCCGCGATCGGTCATCACCCGGGTGAAGATGTCGAGCCGGCCTGTCGAGCTCTTCGGGTTGGCCGAGGCGGACACGTTTGCGGGCAGCGCCAGGCTTTCGAGCAGCGGCACGATGTAGACGCAGCCGGTTTCCAGCACCGCGCCCTCGGCGAGACTGAACTCATGCAATTTCAGCCGGTGAAGCTTGTCGGCCACCAGATGATCGGGACCCGGCAGGAAGGAGGCGCGCACGCGAAAAGCCTTGTCGCCGAGCCTCAGATCGAGGCTCGCCGGCTGCACCTGGTCGACATCGAGCGCGCGCGGCGACTCCAGCGCGCCGGACTGAAACAGCGCGGAAATGTCCTGATCGGGAAGAATGCCTGTCTGCCGCAAAAGGCTGGCTCCGCTCCAAGGTCGGTCTCTTTGTGGCAGGTTCTTGCCGCAAAACCGCTGGATATTATTGCGGAACCTGCCTGGTACAAACCTCTTAATGAAGCCGGCAATTGACGCAAGCGCAGGTGAGGTCTAAAGGGTCGTTATCCCGTGGTGATTTGGCCGGTCGGCTTGCAGCCACGTTAAACAAGTCGCTAAAGGACCGTCGGGCCGCAAGGCCATATGGACCGGTTGCGACTTTCGCGGCCGGTTTTTTTGTGTCTGGAACAAAAGCGATGAGCACCAAGAAGCGTAACTGGAAGCCTCAGACCGCACTCGTGCACGGGGGAACACTGCGTTCACAGTTCGGCGAGACGTCGGAAGCGATGTATCTCACCCAGGGCTATGTCTATGAAACGGCGCAGGCCGCGGAAGCCCGTTTCAAGGGCGAGGAGCCGGGCTTCATCTATTCGCGCTACGCCAACCCTACCGTCGACATGTTCGAAAAGCGCATGTGCGCGCTGGAGGGTGCCGAAGATGCGCGCGCCACGGCGTCCGGCATGGCGGCGGTGACGGCAGCGCTCCTGTGCAGCGCCAAGGCCGGCGACCATATCGTTGCGGCGCGCGCGCTGTTCGGCTCCTGCCGCTGGGTGGTGGAGACGCTGGCGCCGAAATACGGCATCGAGGCAACGCTGGTCGACGGCACCGACATCGCCAACTGGGAAAAGGCGGTGCGGCCGAACACGAAACTGTTCTTCCTGGAAAGCCCGACCAATCCGACGCTGGAAGTGGTCGACATCGCAGCGGTGGCGGCGCTCGCCACCTCGATCGGCGCCAGGCTGATCGTCGACAATGTCTTTGCCACGCCCTTGCAGCAGAAGCCCTTGCAGCTCGGCGCCCATATCGTCGTCTACTCCGCGACCAAGCACATTGACGGCCAGGGACGCTGTCTCGGCGGCATCATCCTGTCGGACAAGAAATGGATCGACGAGAATTTGCACGACTATTTCCGCCACACCGGCCCGAGCCTGTCGCCGTTCAACGCCTGGACGCTGCTCAAGGGCCTGGAGACGCTGCCGGTTCGGGTGCGCCAGCAGACGGAAAGCGCGGCCAAGATCGCGGATTTCCTGGCAGGACGGCCGGAAATCGCCCGCGTCATCTATCCCGGCCGCGCCGACCACCCGCAGGCCGACATCGTCAAGAAGCAGATGACGGGCGGATCGACGCTGATCTGCCTCGACGTCAAGGGCGGCAAGCAGGCGGCCTTCGCCTTGCAGAACGCGCTCGACATCGTGCTGATCTCCAACAATCTCGGCGACGCCAAGAGCCTGATCACCCATCCGGCGACCACCACGCACAAGAACCTCAGCGACGAAGCTCGCGCCGAGCTTGGCATCGGGCCGGGAACGCTCAGGCTGTCGGTCGGTCTTGAGGATACGGACGATCTGCTGGAGGACGTTGCGCAGGCGCTGAAGGCAGCCGGATAGGCCGCGAGGCGTCACGCTCCCGACGAAACCTCTTCCAGTTCGGCCGTCTTGGTGCCGATGGTCATGGTGTTGCCGCGCCAGTCGACGGCGCCGCTCAGCCAGCCGCGCGCCCAGATGGCGGGAAGCATCATGTCGCGGACCATCATCGCCGGGACCATGCGCAGCGACAGATGCCAGCCCTTGGCCGCGGCCAGCGCGCATTCGGGAATGTAGGCCGCCGTCAGCACGGCCATCACCGTGGCCGGCAGGCTGATGCCGGCACTTGCGGCCGCCACCAGCGCCAACGCCAACGGCACGGCGACGCCGGTCAGGATCTCGGGTGCGAAAAACAGTGGGAAGGTGACGCGGCGCAACCGCGCCCAGCGCGCCTGGCGCGACCAGATGTCGGCAAGTCGGCGCTGCCCCAGTGGTTGCTCGAAAGGCGAGGCAACGAGATTGACGTGCAGGCCCAGTCCGTTGACCAGCTTGGTTGCAGCAGCATCCTCGGCGATCTCGGCGGCCAGCGCGCGGATACCGCCATTGGTATCGAGCATCGGCTTGTTCCACAGCATGCTCTTGCCCTGGGCAAAGCCGAGACCGAGCGCCTCGCCGGCATATTGCCAGCGCGCCTGCAGCGTGTTGAGGAACGCGCATTCGACCTCGGCCCAAAAGCCATCCGGCCGAGAGCCGATCGGCGTCGAGCAGATAAGCCCGGTATTGGTCCGCCAGGCCGCCATCAGGTGCTGGACGTAATCCCTTGGCATCAGCACGTTGGAATCCGCCAGAATAACCCAATGATAGCGCGCCGCTTCCCAGCCCTTGACGCAGTTGTTGAGCTTCGGGTTGCTGCTGACGCGGTCGTCGCCGATCAGCAGCCGGGCCGGCACGTTGGGAAACAGGACGATCGCCCTGTTTATCAGTTTGACGACGGGATCGTCGGCGTGAGCGACGCAGAAGATCAGTTCGTAGCGCGGCCAGTCGAGCGAGAAGGCTCGCTGCAGCGTCTCTTGTGTGAACGGCTCCACGCCGCGCGACGGCACGACGATCGAGACCGGTGGCTGCTCGCCGGACGGCGGAGGGATAAGGCGACGCGCTTGCAGTTTCGACGAAGCAAGCAGGATGCTGGCGAGATTGGAAAGAAGCAAAGCGGAGGAAGCGAAGGCGGCTGTGAGAGCTGGTTCCATCGAGATCTGGTCACTCCGGAAAGGCCGCTCGCGGCTGCTTTGTCAGTCGACAGATGGGCCTTGAGTCGCCGGCAAGGTTTGCGCACACCAACATTGTCATGTGTCACTTAAATGACATTGTTGTCGGCACTGCGCTTTGAGGCTGGCAGGACATGCCGCTCTGCGCGTATCAAACCGCATGGCGCGACAAATGTTCCCTGCTGCGCAACCGGAGCAGCCCATGTACCGCGCCGTCACGCGCAACATCGAAGTGCAGGTCAGACCGTTCTACCTGGAGGACCGCTCGGACCCGGCGGAGAACCGTTATGTCTGGGGCTACCAGGTGACGATCGACAACCAGTCGGACGATTTCGTGCAGCTTATGGCGCGTTACTGGCACATCACCGACGGCAGCGGCCGGGTCGAGGAAGTGCGCGGCGCCGGTGTGGTCGGCGACCAGCCTGAGCTCAATCCCGGCGACAGCTATCAATACACGTCAGGCTGCCCGCTCTCGACGCCGTCCGGCTTCATGGTCGGCCACTACACCATGCGCAACAAAAAGGGCGAGACGTTCGACGTCGCTATTCCCGCGTTTTCGCTGGATCTGCCGGGGACCCGACGGACGGTGAATTAGGGGTTTTCTCCCCGTCACTATACGGGGAGAAATGCCCGGCAGGGCAATGAGGGGCAGCGCCAGAGTCATGAGGTTATCTTCCACGCACATGACCTAGGCTATGCGCGGCCATTCACCAAAGTTCGCGCTGCCCTCATCCGCCCTTCGGGCACCTTCTCCCCGTGAACGGGGAGAAGGAAGAGATGCTACTGAGTTGCAAACTCCGCCGGGTCGAAGTCGTACTGCTTCGAGCAGAACTCGCAGGCGACGTGGATGCCGCCATCTTCGGTGCTGTCCTTGATCTCCTGCGCGGAAAACCCCTCGAGGATGCCGCGTATCTTGTCCCTTGAGCAGGAACATTGGTCGGCAACCGGCACGCCGCCGAAGACGCGCACGCCATGTTCGTGGAACAGCCTGTAGAGCAGCCGCTCGGCGCCGATGGTCGGGTCGATCAGCTCGGTCGGCTCGATGGTGCCGAGCAGCGCCACCAGCTCGCGCCAAGAATTGTCGGCCGGCTCGTTCATCACGTCGCGCGGATCGCCGTCGCCCCCCGAAATGTCGGGCACGCGCATGCGCTCGGGCGACTGCGGCAGGAACTGCGCCAGGATACCGCCGGCGCGCCACTGCTCGCGCGCACCGCCGGGGCCGGGCGTCAGCAGCTTGGCCACCGACAGCCTGAGGTCGGTCGGGATCTGCTCCGACTGGCGGAAATAGGTGCGCGCGGCGTCTTCCAGCGTCTCGCCGTCGAGCTGGACGATGCCCTGATAGCGCTGCGTGTGCGCCCCCTGGTCGATGGTCAGCGCCAAAACGCCGCTGCCCAGCAGCGTCTGCTGCGAGGTCTGGCCTGCGGCCACCAGGGCCTCCAGCCGGTCGGCATCGAAGCGCGCATAGGCGCGCAATGCCGAAGGCGTGGAGAAATCCGCGACCAGCATATCGACAGGCCCGTCGGTGCGGGTCTGCAGGATGAACTTGCCCTCGAATTTGAGCGAAGTGCCGAGCAGCACCGTCAGCACACAGGCTTCCGCCAGCAGGCGGGCGACCGGCTCGGGATAGTCATGACGGTTGAGGATGGCGTCGAGCATCGGCCCGAGCTGCACGGTGCGGCCGCGCACGTCGAGCGGGCCTACCTCGAAGGGCACGACATGATCGTCGCCGGCATAGCCGAACTCGCCGAGTTTGGGGTGATGTTCAGTCACTTGATGCGTTTCCAACATGACAAAGCTCCAGGGCGCGGCCATGCGGCCCGGAGGGGTGCATGCGTCCAAACGCGCTTGATTTGCGTGATGGGGCGCAAATAGGCATCGCGCCGCCCCGGATCAAGCGCTTGGAGATCAAGCGCCTAGAGATCAAGCGCCCAGACACCAGGCCAAAACCGCCTTCTGGGCGTGGAGCCGGTTCTCGGCTTCGTCGAAGACAACCGAATGCGGACCGTCGATGACCTCGTCGGTGACTTCCTCGCCGCGATGCGCCGGCAGGCAGTGCATGAACAGGGCGTCGGGCTTGGCCCTGGCCATCAGCGCCGCATTGACCTGATAGGGCGAGAAGACATTATGGCCGCGGGCGCGATGTTCCTGGCCCATCGACACCCAGCAGTCGGTGACGATGCAGTCGGCCTGGTCGACGGCCTCTTCGGGCGAGCGGGTGAAGTGCAGCTTGCCGCCATTGGACTTCGACCAGTCGATGTGCTTCTGCGCCGGCTCGCTGCCTTCCGGCACGGCGACATTGAGGTTGAAGCGGAACCGCGCCGAGGCCTCGAGCAGCGAATGCAGCACGTTGTTGCCGTCCCCGGTCCAGGCGATGGTCTTGCCGGCAACCGGACCGCGATGCTCCTCGAAGGTCATGATGTCGGCCATCAGCTGACAGGGATGGGTGTCGTCGGTCAGCCCGTTGATGACCGGAATCGTGGCATTCTCGGTCAGCTCGAGCAGCCGCTCATGCGACGTGGTGCGGATCATGATGGCGTCGACATAGCGCGACAGCACCTTGGCGGTGTCGGCAATGGTCTCGGAGCGGCCGAGCTGCATTTCGGTCCCGGTCAGCATGATGGTCTCGCCGCCGAGCTGTCGCATGCCGACGTCGAAGGACACGCGCGTGCGCGTCGACGGCTTGTCGAAGATCATGGCCAGCACCTTGCCTTCGAGCGGTTTGGTCCGTTCGCCGGCCTTGAGGCGCGCCTTGCGCACCACCGCATCGTCCAGCATCAGGCGCAGATCGCCTTCGGAAACGGCGGAAAGATCGGTGAAATGGCGAAGGCTCATCGGGAATGGTTCTCGGGATTACTTCGCGGCGGCCGCGGCGATGGCGTCGGTCAGGCCCTTGGCGCCGGCGCGGATGCGATCGAGTGCTTCGCCGATCTCGGCGTCGGTGACGGTCAGCGGCGGCAGCAGACGAATGACGTTGTCGCCTGCCGGCACCGCCAGCAGATGCTGGTCGCGCAGCGCCATGTTGACCTTGGTGTTGGGCATGGCGCATTTCAGGCCAAGCATCAGGCCGCTGCCCCTGATGCCTTCGATGACATCGGGAAATTCGTCGGCGACCGCCGCCAGGCCCTGCTTCATCAGCAATGCCTTGCGCTGGACGTCTTCGAGGAAGCCGTCTTCCAGCACGACGTCGAGCACAGCGTTGCCGACCGCCATGGCCAGCGGATTGCCGCCGAAAGTGGTGCCATGCACGCCTGCCGTCATGCCGACGACAGCGTCGTCGGTGGCGAGGCACGCGCCCATCGGAAAGCCGCCGCCAATGCCCTTGGCAATCGCCATGATGTCGGGCGTCACGCCGGTCCATTCATGCGCGAACAGCTTTCCGGTGCGACCGATACCGCACTGGACCTCATCGAAGATCAGCAGCAGGCCGTGCTGGTCGCAGAGCTGCCGCAGCCGTTTCAAGGATTGCGTCGGCACCGGGCGGATGCCGCCCTCGCCTTGCACCGGTTCGATCAGGATCGCGGCGGTCTCTGGTGTGATCGCCTTCTCGGCGGCGTCGATGTCGTCGAAGCCGACCTGGTCGAAGCCTTCGACCTTGGGGCCGAAGCCTTCGAGATATTTGTACTGGCCGCCGGCGGCGATGGTCGCCAGCGTGCGGCCGTGGAAGGCGCCTTCGAAGGTAATGACCCGGAAGCGCTCGGGATGGCCCTTGACGAACTGGTAGCGCCGCGCCGTCTTGATCGCGCATTCGAGCGCCTCGGCGCCGGAATTGGTGAAGAACACCTTGTCGGCGAAGGTGGCGTCAGCCAGCCGCTCGCCGAGCCGGGCCTGCCCCGGGATCTCGTAGAGATTGGAGACGTGCCAGAGCTTGGCCGCCTGTTCGGTCAGCGCCGAGACCAGATGCGGATGGCTGTGGCCCAACGAATTGACCGCGATGCCGCCAGCGAAATCGAGATATCGCTCGCCCTTGTCGGTAACCAGCCAGGTGCCTTCGCCATGGTCGAAGGCCAAAGGGGCGCGGGCAAAGGTCTCGTAAAGCGCCGAACCGCTCATTATATGCGTCTCCGGTACCGGAAAAATCAAAAAAGCCGCCAAAGCGGCGGCCTTTGCGGCTTATCGTGTTTTTCGGCCATGAAGTCAACGAAAACGTCGTGCAGAGGCGCGCCGCAAGCTCCCGACGAGACGCCGGCTCATAAGCGACCGGGCAAGTTGGGGAAAACCTAAAAAACCGATTCGTGTTGCACCTAGGACTCTTGTCACCGAGTCAACACATGAGGTAATTGTAGTCGGGAAATAACTAGATTTCGTGCGGCGGACCTAATCACCTAATATATGTGGTGTCTGCCCCGGCAAAGATTGCCGGGTCGGGAACGGATTCCGGCTGCCGCACACATAGCAGGAGCGCGGTCTCATGAACTGGACTGACGAGCGGGTCGAACTTCTCAGGAAACTGTGGTCGGAGGGCTTGAGCGCAAGCCAGATCGCCGCCCAACTCGGCGGGGTCAGCCGCAACGCGGTCATCGGCAAGGTGCACCGGCTGAAGCTGTCAGGCCGCGGACGCTCGACCGCGACGCCGGCGCGTCAGAAGAAGACAACGCAGGGATCTTCGATCCAGAAATCGGTGCCGCGCGCCGCAACCGCGCAGCGCCATGTCACGACTTCGATCGGGGCGAACGCGCTGCAGGCGCAGTTCGACGCCGAGCCAGTGGCGCGCCACTACATCCGCCCGGTCGAAAACGTCGTCGTGCCGATCTCGCGGCATCTGCAGCTCACCGATCTCACCGAGCGCACCTGCAAATGGCCGAATGGCGATCCGCTGTCGGAAGACTTCAACTTCTGCGGCAACGAGGCGGCTGAAACCGGACCTTACTGCAAGTACCACGCAAGGGTGGCGTTCCAGCCGGCTTCAGAGCGGCGCAGGAGCCGGTAGTTAGGAATAGGGATTGGGGACTGGGCAGTAGGGAATGGGGTAGCGCTCGTGAGGCGCTACCTTATTCTGCCTACTGCCTACTGCCTACTGCCTACTGCCTACTGCCTACTGCCTACTGCCTACTGCCTACCATCACAGCCACCCACTCTTTCGAAATCGCCAATACAAAAACGAGCAGATCAGCGCAATCGAGACCAATACGACGGGATAGCCGTATTGCATCTTCAGTTCCGGCATGTCGTCGAAATTCATGCCGTAAATGCCGGCGAGCGCCGTCGGCACCGCCAGGATCGCCGCCCATGAGGCCAGCTTCTTGGTGTTCGCGGTTTCCTGGCTCTGGCCGACCAGCAGGCTGGCTTCGAAAGCGAACGCCAGAACCTCGCGCAGGCTGTCGATCTTTTCCTGCACGGTGCGGATATGGTCGGTGACATCGCGAAACAGCGGATGCATTGCGGTATGGATCTGCGGCAGTTCGGCGCTGGTCAGCCGGCGGCAGACCTCGACCAGCGGCAGCGCCGCATTGCGCAGGCGCAACAGATCGCGGCGCAGCATATAGAGCCGCTCGATGTCAGGACCGGTCATCGGCTTCAGCAGCACCCTGTCCTCGATCGCCTCGACCTCGTCCTCGATCTGCTCTAGCACCGGCATGTAGTTGTCGACGATGAAGTCGAGGATGGCGTAGAGGACGAAATCCTCGCCCTTGGCCAGTGAGTGCGGACAGCTTTCCCAGTGCTGGCGCACGGCGGCGTATGAGGTCGAGGGACCATGCCTGACGCTGACGATATAGCCTGAGCCGACGAACAGATGCGTCTCGCCGAAGGTGACGCGTCCGTCGATCAGTTGTGCGGTGCGGGCAACAATGAACAGCGCATCGCCATATTGCTCGATCTTCGGCCGCTGGTGCGGATGTTCGGCGTCTTCGATCGCCAGTTCGTGCAGATGAAATTGCGCCTTGACGCGCAGCAGAAGCTCGCGGTCGGGTTCGAGCAGCCCGATCCAGACGACATGGCCCGACTTCTTGGCCCATTCGCCGGCTTCCTCGATCGGTATGTCGGCGATGCGCTTGCCGGCGGTGTAGACGCTCGACGCGATGATGCCGGACGATGCCGGCGCCGGCTTGAACTCTCGGACATATTCCATCGCAGCCTCCTGAGCGCCTGGCCTTGGCCAGGAACCGAGACGCTAACATCCGGGCAGTTTAGCGCAATATGATTAAGCGTTCGAGGGGCGCGCGATCACTTCACCGGCAGCACCGGCAGGGCAACCTTGTCGGTCTTGTCGCCCTTGGGACGCTCGGCCGGCAACTGCTCGCCGGTGACGATGTAGTAGATCGTCTCGGCAATGTTGGTGGCGTGGTCGCCGATGCGCTCGATGTTCTTGGCGCAAAACAGCAGATGCGTGCACGGCGTNCTCGGCAATGTTGGTGGCGTGGTCGCCGATGCGCTCGATGTTCTTGGCGCAAAACAGCAGATGCGTGCACGGCGTGATGTTGCGCGGATCTTCCATCATGTAGGTCAAAAGCTCGCGAAACAGCGAGGTGTACATGGCGTCGATCTGGTCGTCGCGGTCGCGAACGAAGCCTATTTTCTCGACCGAGCGCGAGGCATAGACGTCGAGCACTTCCTTGAGCTGGGTCAAAGCGAGTTCGGCAAGCGCCTCGAGGCCGCGAAACAGGCTGGTCGGCTGGCGGCCGTCAATGACGCTGACCACACGCTTGGCGACGTTCTTGGCGAGGTCACCGACCCGTTCGAGGTCGGCCGAAATGCGGATGGCGCCGACGATCTCGCGCAGATCCGTCGCCATGGGCTGGCGCTTGGCGATGATGACGATGGCTTTGTCGTCGATTTCGCGCTGGCCATCGTCAAGCACGATGTCGTCACGAATGACCTTCTGGGCGAGGCCGGGATCGGCATTGACCAGCGCCTGGATCGCCTGCTCGACCATGCGCTCGGCATGGCCGCCCATCGCAGCGATGCGCTTCGCCAGGTATTTCAGCTCTTCGTCATAGGCGCTGACAATGTGTACGGACTGCATGGGCGAAATGCCTTCCTTAAATCTTTGGCCTTTTGAGTCGTTTCCTCGACCCCTGTGCTGATACGCTAGCCGGATGACAGAAAGAAGAAACAGGCAGTTAGCAGATAGTACCGCCTCAGCCTGCCGGCAAATGGACCGTGAACGCCGCGCCCTTGCCAACCTCCGACTTGATCGAAAGCCGGGCGTTGTGGCGCGTCAGAATATGCTTGACGATGGACAGGCCAAGACCGGTGCCTTTCTGCGTGCGGCTGCTCTCCACGTCGACGCGATAGAAGCGCTCGGTAATGCGCGGTATGTGCTCTTCCGGGATGCCCGGGCCGTAGTCCCTGATGGTTACATCGATGCCCGGTTCCGGGCCGGCCTCGCCCCGCGCGATCGACACCGTGACGCGTCCGCCAGGCTGGCCGTATTTGCAGGCGTTTTCCAAGAGATTCTCGAACACCTGGAACAGCTCGTCGCGGTCTCCGGGCACGTCGAGCGGCCCCTCGGCGTAGTCGCGTTCGATGACGACGCCGTTCTCGCTGGCGAGCGGGCCTAGTGAATCGATGACGCTGTCGATGGTCTGGCGCAGATCGACCTCGGTTCCCGGCCTCAGGTAAGGCTTCATTTCAAGCCTCGACAGCGACAGGAGATCGTCGATGAGGCGCGCCATGCGGCCGGTCTGGTTCTGCATGATCTGCAGGAACTGCTCGCGCGCCGCCGGATCGTTGCGGGCCGGGCCGCGCAACGTCTCGATGAAGCCCGAGATTGAAGCAAGCGGGGTGCGCAACTCGTGGCTGGCATTGGCTATGAAGTCAGCGCGCATGCGGTCGATGCGGCGCGTCTCACTCTGGTCCTTGAATACCAGCACATAGAGATCGGTGGCGTGGCCGACCGAGGACGCGCTGACCCGGTAGGCCCGTTCAACCGGCAGCTTCTCGGTGTAGTCGACGGCATCGGAGGCGACGGTTCCCGACAGCACGCCGTCGAGCAAGGCCTGCATTTCCGGCGCGCGGAATTTTAGCGACAGCGACAGGCCGGGCGCGATACCGACAAAGGCGGCAAAGGCGGCGGCATTGGCGTGGACGATGGTGGCGGTGCGGTCGAAGATGATCAGCGGATCGGCAACGGCAGCCGCAAGATATTCGCCGGAAAGCCGCTGCAGCCCGCTCGCCTCGATCGTGGCAATGGTCTCAGCAGACCGGCTGGCGCCTCCGGTTGGCAGAAGCGCGGCGGCCAGCAGCACCGTCAACGCAGCCAGGACGACATAGGCGGAGATACCGGCAAAACCATAAACGGCCATGATGGCGATCGCACCGGCGGCAAGCAGCCATCGGCTGTTCCACAGCCGGCCGGCGACGGCCTGCCCCGTGGTTGTCCGCTCTGCGCCGGTGTCAGCCATTCGTGCTTTCCGTGCTTCTGCGCCGGTCCCGCCGAAACTTCCGCTGGACCGGGTTTGAGGCCCCCCATAGCATGAGTCCGCAAGCTGGAAAGGTTCGTCTCGATGAAAAAAGCCAAGGAAAGTCCCGCCGCAGAGCCGGCAGAGGGGCCGCTGAAGATCAAGGTGGACGGCAAGGAGCGGGAGTTCGACATCGAAAACCCCGAGCTTCCCAGCTGGATCGAGGACCACAAACTGACCGCAGGCGACTACCCCTACGACAAGAAAATGAAGACCGAGGAGTATGACGAGACGCTGGAGCGGCTGCAGATCGAACTGGTCAAGGCGCAGGCCTGGCTGCAGGCGACCGGCAGCAGACTGATGTCGCTGTTCGAGGGGCGCGATGCCGCCGGCAAGGGCGGCACCATCTCGGTGCTGCGCCAGTATCTCAATCCTCGAACCGCGCGCAATGTGGCGCTGACCAAGCCGACCCCAACCGAAGTCGGGCAATGGTACTACCAGCGCTACGTCGCCCATTTCCCGACATCGGGCGAATTCGTCACCTTCGACCGGTCCTGGTACAACCGCGGCGGCGTCGAGCCGGTGATGGGCTTCTGCACACCGGAACAGCATGCAAAATTCCTCGACGAGACGCCGCATTTCGAGCGGATGATCTCCAACGACGGCATCTATTTCTTCAAATTCTGGCTCAACATCGGCCGCGAAACCCAGCTCGAACGGTTTCACGACCGCCGCTGGTCTCCGCTGAAGAACTGGAAGTTCTCGCCGATCGATATTGCCGGCATCACCAAATGGGACGACTACACCAAGGCGCGCGACCAGATGGTCGAGCGCACGCACAAGCAGTTCGCGCCCTGGATCATCGTGCGGGCCAATGACAAGCGACGCTCGCGGCTGGCCGTCATGCGGCGCATCCTGTTGTCACTGCCCTATGATGGGCGCGATCTCGACGCCATCGGCAAGGAAGACAAAAAGATCGTCGGCGAAGGGCCGTCGTTTCTCGAGAAGTAGAGACTGGCCTCGATAGGCAGAGGCTGAAATTACAGAGCCCACCCCCACACGGAGGTGGGCTCTGTGGCCATTGTCTAAAGCGCATCGCATTTGAACGGATTCACGCGACGCGCTTTAGGTCTTTGTTTCATGCATGTCGTTCTCTCAAAACCGGGGCCACTTTGAGCGACATGCATTAAAGCGCGTCGGGTGAAGACAGTCTCACGACGCCTGCCGCATGCCGAGCATGTGGGGGGTGCCCCTGGCCAACACCGGGGCGTGATGGTTGCGGCGCGAACGCACGACATCCAGCGTATGCTCGTTGAAGGTCAGCAGTGTGGCGACGACCTGCTGGTTGCCATAGGTGCGCTGGTACCCGAGCGGCGTCGCCAGGAAGTGCAACTGCAGCGTCCGCAGCACCCACACCGGCTCGACCTCGATAATGACCTGATCGACATTGCGAGCAAGGCCCCATTCGACGAAGCCGGCGATCAGTTCGGTGCCGACCGTAGACACGCCGCGCTTGCCATCGCGAAAGCCTGGCGCCACCGCGTAACGGGTTAGCTCCCAGACATTCGGTCCCGAAGGGCGCTTTCCCTCGCAGAGTTCCGGCATCACATCGCTAAGGAGATGCGGCCGTGTGGTCGGCAGCATCCGATGATAGCCTGCAAGCTCGCCATTGCGTATGACAAGGTGGTGTTCGGCCTCATCATGGTCGAATTGATCGATTTCGAGGCCGTCCGGGCGATCGAGATCGGTCCACCGCATCTCATCGACGAAGACCTTGTAACGCAGGCGATGGACGGCCTCCCATAGGTCGGGACGTTCCATCAGTTGTTGAGTGGTAAGGGAAAATAGCATTAGCCGTCTCCTGGGCTTAAGAGGAAGATACGGCCGGGCTTTCCCGAAAAAATTGCGCGAAGGTGTTGGCAAGGATTTCCAGGCTGCCACAGCCGACATGGCTAATATAGCTGCGTCTAAACGCCTCCGCGATGGCGTGCACCCTGTTGGCGACGCCGAGTCTGCTTTTGGCGTTAAGAAAGCATTAGCCGTCTCAAGAGGACGACAGGGGCCGGTCTTTTCTGAAGATATGACGCCAACAATGCGGCCATAAATTTCGGGCCGCCAGAACCGGCCTAGCTGATATAGCCGTGCCTGACTGCTTCGGCGACTGCCTGCACACGGTTGGCGGCGCCTAGTTTGCTCTTGGCGTTGAGAAGGTGTTTCTCAGAGGTATGCTCCGAGATGCCGAGGATCTGCGAAATCTCCCACTCGGATTTTCCGACCGCCGCCCATTGCAGGCATTCGCGCTCGCGCGGCGTCAATTCAATGTGATCGATAGATTTGCCGGCCGTCGTTTGAAGCTGCATGGCGCGGCCGATGGCATAGGTGGAGGCCAGCGAGACCATTGCGAATTCGGCTTCGGACAGTTCGACCGCCTCACCGCCCAGCGAGACCAGCGCGATCTGGCCTTCGAGCGTGATCAGCGGGAAGGCGAGGCCGTCACGCAGCTTGAACTGGCGGGCGTCGCGCATTACCTCGGCGCTGCTCTTGTCGGCGGGCATGCTTTGAACGGCATCGCGCCATTGGAATGGCGCCCGAAACTGCTTCAAATGGCTGACGACCGGATCGTGGTCGACGTAGTTGCGCGATAAGTAACGCTCCAGCCATTCGCTAGGCCAATCGCAGAGCAGCACATGGTCCTTCGTCTGGCTGCTTGGTGTACCGGGCTGCGGCACCGTTGCGGCTATCAGGGCCGTCAATCCGAAATTCGAGGTGACACTAAGTAGCTGCTCGCACACCGCAGCCGACGTGTCGGCACGCTGCACCCGGTCAATATATTCAAGTGTCCGGTCAAAATAACCCATCGCAACATCTACCCCATGTTGCCTACCGCTCTTGAGACCGATGCTACGTGCCTGCCCCGCACTTAGCCATCAACCCCGGATTGCAAAGCCACATCCTTAGCTTTTCTAACGCCAGCGACCGCCAACCCCGGGCCGACTCTGTGCGGCTATTTGCAACCTCGCCAAAGCATAACCCGAAATTTGCCCTTTGAAATCAAAAACAATTGTGCCTGCGCCGTTTTCGTATCACAAGCCAACGGCCAAGACGGGCGGAGTTTTTTGTGACATCACGCTGGATAACCATCGCCTTGCTGTCGATGCTGATCGGAGTGCAGCCGTTTGCCGGCGCTGTGCGGGCAGCGGAACCGCAGGTGCCGGTGCTTTGGGATGCCAAGGAGCGGCTGCCGAAGCCGGACCTTGCGGCGCTGCCGAGGCTCAGGTTCCTCACCACAACCGATTTCCCGCCCTTCAATTTTCTCGACGGCACGGGCCGACTGTCCGGCTTCCACATCGACCTGGCGCGGGCGATTTGCGCCGAACTCGACATCGCCGACAAATGCCAGATCCAGGCGCTGCCCTGGGCCGAACTCGACGACGCGTTGCAGAAGGGCGAAGGCGAGGCGATCATCGCCGGCATCGCCGCAACGCCGGAGACGCGGGCGAAGTACAGCTTTTCGCGCTCCTATCTACAGTTTCCGGCGCGCTTCATCATGCCGAAGACCAAGGCCTTCGCCGAGCCGATCCTCGACAAATTGCGCTCGAAGCGGGTCGGCGTGCTGGCCGGCTCGGCGCATGAAAAGATGCTGCGCGATTATTTCGGCACCGTGCAGATCATCCGCTTTCAACGGCCGGAAGACCTCTACAGCGACTTGAAGAGCGCCAAGATCGATGCCGCCTTCGGCGACGGCATGCGCTTTTCCTTCTGGCTGGGCGGCACGGACGCCGCCGGTTGCTGCCGCTTCGCCGGTGGACCCTACCTGGCGCCGGAATATCTGGGGTCCGGCATGACCATTGCCACCCGGGCCAGCGACCCAGCGCTGGCCGCAGCCATGGACTACGCGCTGCAGGAGATATCGGTGAAAGGCACCTTCGCCGAATTCTACCTGCGCTATTTCCCGGTCAGTTTCTTCTGATCCGGTTCCCGGTCAGCTTTTTCTGATCCGGTCCCGGTCAGCTTCCTTTAGGGGCTGGATCAGGTCAGCGTGCGCAGGCGGGCCTTCGCCCCGCGCGCGATGGCTGCGGCGGTCAGCGTGTCGAGATCGAGCTCACGCCGGATCAACTGCAGCACCCGCAATTCCTCCATGCGCATTTCTAGATCGACGGCGGCAACCTCGAAGGCCGCGGCATAGGCGGTGTCGTGCAGCCGTTCGGGCAAAGTCTCGGCGACACGCTCGAGCACGCCTTCCAACCCATCCTTTTCATGCAGCATCTTCTGGCAGTCCTGCGCAATGGCGATCAGCCTGTCCTGCTTGAAATCCTCGAACACCGGCCAGCTGCGGACGACGTCGCCGATGCGCGCCAGTTCGATATCGGTCATGTCGCGATCGGAAGCCGAGGTGATGACCATCAGGTAGATCAGGGCTTCATGGGTGGACGGCAACGGCATTCAAAACTCCTTGATAGTGAGGGTCGAAGGTAGGGACGCCACGGCGCCGTCGCAACGAAAACGCCTGATATCGTTGACGCTCCGCCCTGTCGCGCCTAGAGACCCGGTTGAAAAATCTTACCAGCCGCGAAAGCCGGCCATGACTGGAACTTTGACATGACGGGATCAAACATCGCCGATCTCAACCCCGAAATGCTTGCGGCAGCCGCCGAAAGCAAGGCCTGGCCGTTCGAGGAAGCCAAAAAGATCATCGAGCGCTACAAGGGCGGCGACTTCCCGGAGATCGTCCTGTTCGAGACCGGCTACGGCCCGTCGGGCCTGCCGCATATCGGCACGTTCGGCGAGGTCGCGCGCACCTCGATGGTGCGCCATGCCTTTCACGTGCTGACCGGGAACAAGGTCAAGACCAAGCTGCTCTGCTTCTCCGACGATATGGACGGCATGCGCAAAATCCCCGACAATGTGCCGGATCGCGCAGCGCTCGAGCCCTATCTGCATATGCCCCTGTCGGCGGTGCCCAATCCGTTCGGCGGCGACTATCCGAGCTTTGGCGACCACAACAACGCGATGCTGTGCCGCTTCCTCGACACGTTCGGCTTCGACTACGAATTCGCCAGCGCCACGCAGTACTACAAGGCCGGCCGCTTCGATGCGATGCTGGTGCGCGCCGCCGAGCGCTATGAGCAGATCATGGCGGTGATGCTGCCGACGCTGGGGCCGGAGCGGCAGGCAACCTACAGCCCGTTCCTGCCGATCTCGCCGAAGAGCGGGCGCGTGCTCTACGTGCCGATGAAGCATGTCGACGCCAAGGCCGGCAACATCACCTTCGACGATGAGGGCACCGAGACCACGCTTTCGGTGACCGGCGGGAAGGTCAAGCTGCAGTGGAAGCCGGATTTCGGCATGCGCTGGGCAGCGCTCGGCGTCGATTTCGAAATGTTCGGCAAGGACCACCAGACGAACGCGGTGATCTACGACCGCATCTGCAACATTCTCGGCGGGCGCGCGCCCGAGCATTTCGTCTACGAACTGTTCCTGGACGAGAACGGCCAGAAGATCTCGAAGTCGAAGGGCAACGGGCTGACCATCGACGAATGGCTGCGCTACGCGCCGACCGAAAGCCTCGGCCTCTATATGTATCAGCGGCCAAGGCAGGCGAAAAAGCTCTATTTCGACGTCATCCCACGCGCCGTCGACGAGTACTACACCTTCCTCAACGCCTATCCGCGCCAGGACTGGAAGGAGCGGCTGGGNGGCTGGGCAATCCGGTCTGGCACATGCATGACGGCAAGCCGCCTTCCATCGACATGCCGGTGCCGTTCTCGCTGCTGCTCAACCTGGTCAGCGCCTCCAACGCGCAAAACAAGGATGTGCTGTGGGGCTTCATCTCGCGCCATGCATCTGGCGTGACGCCGGCGACGCATCCCGAACTCGACCAGCTGGTCGGTTTCGCCATCCGCTACTTCGACGATTTCGTGAAGCCGACGAAGACCTTCCGGCCGGCCGACGATGTCGAACGCGTCGCGCTGGAAGCGCTTGGCAACGCGCTTGCTGGCCTGCCGGCCGGCGCCGACGGCGAAGCGATCCAGAACGCTTCGCTCAACGTGGCGCGCAAGATCGAACGCTATCAGGACCATTCGAAGAAGAGCCCGGACGGCGGCCCTGGTGTCTCGGGCGCTTTCTTCCAGATGATCTACCAGGTGCTGATCGGCCAGGAACGCGGACCGCGCTTCGGTTCGTTCGCAGCCCTCTACGGCATCGCCGAAACCCGCGCGCTCATTGAGCGGGCGCTGGCTGGTCAGCTGGCGGCGTAATTTCCGTCCCGGCCAGCGGCGTGTCTATCGCCGGGGCATCGAGGATCGGTTGCGACGCCGTCGGTGCCACAACAGGCGTTGGCGCCGGTGGCAGGCCGCCAAGATCGGTCGCGGCGCCGAAGACGCCCTTCTTGGCGGCGCGCGCCTTGTCGCCCGCTTCGACATAGGGGCCGGCTGCCGTGGCGCGCGCCCAGCCGTTTTCGACCAGCCACTGGCCGACATCCAGCTTGCCGATGCGGCATTCGGCGGCGATCAGCGCACGGTCGGCCTCCGGCGGCACCTTGCAGGCAACGGCCCGGCCGCGCAGGAAAGACCGGAACGCGGTGCGCGCCCTGATACCGCAAGCCCAGGACTTGCCGCCCTCGGTGCAGGTCTCGTCTTGCCTGACGATGTCGATGCCGGAGACCGTCACGGAATAACCATTGGCTTCGATCAGGCCGGCGGCGGCCGCGACCGGCTGGAACAGTTTTGTTCCTCCCCAGTCGTCGACCGCTCTGCGCCCACGCGGCTTGGGCGGCCCGGCCAGCGCCAGGTCGCTCAGCGGCGCGCGTGGCTCAACCCGTTCAAGTTCTTCTACCGGCAGCGGCGGCGGAGCGATGGCCTCGGGATCGATCGCCCTCGAATGCACCTGAGGCGAGTGCATCGGAGGCTTGACGGGCCGGACCTCGGGGATCGCCGACGTCGCCGGCTCCTCGGGCACGGCCTCGGTGTCCGGGTCGATCTGGTCGACGGTGATGGCGGTGCTTTCGCGATGCAGCGCGCGACCGCCGGCGACGACAATGGCGACCATCACCGGGATCGCCAGGAGGGCTATGAGGATTTGAAGCAGACGCACCGCGAGACCTACTGGCTTGCCCAGACGATCCGCGCCACCCATTCGACATCGCGCATCGCGATGTCGCGGTCCGGGTGGTCGGGGTTGAGCGAAATCAGCACGATCGATTTCGTCGTCTGGCGGTCGAGCACCTTGGCCATGACTTCGCCGGCATTGGTCTTGACGACGACGCGGTCGCCCTTGCGGGTAGCGGCGCCCGGCTCGACGATCAGCACATCGCCATTGCGGTACAGCGGCAGCATGGAATCGCCCTGCACCTTCAACGCATAAGAGGTTTCGGTCGCCCGTGCCGGAAGCTCGACAAGGTCCCAGCCCTGGCCTGAGGGATAGCCGGCATCATCGAAGAAGCCGCCGGCGCCGGCCTGGGCAAAGCCGAGCAGCGGCACCGCCGAACGCTGCGCGGCTACCGAGCCCGAAGCGGCCTTGGCACGGCCTTCGACCAGCCCGGTGAATTCGTCGAGCGAGGCGCCGGTCGCCTCGATGATCTTCGCCAGCGATTCGGTCGACGGCCAGCGCGGCCGTCCATCCGAGGACAGCCGCTTCGATTTGTTGAAAGCGGTGGAGTCCAGACCGGCTCGCCGGGCCAGGCCGGAGGCCGACAACGAATAGCGCTCAGCGAGAGCGTCGATGGCTGCCCAAACTCGGTCATGCGAGAGCAATTCGCTCTCCTCAAAACAGGAAAAAATACCTTTTCCTTCTAACGCGCGGTCATCCGATTGTCCACCGGCGCGCGGCCCGATCCCCTAAAAAGCTGTGTGCGGCGAAGTCGTCATGGATGCCTCAAACTGCCTTGGCAAGGCTGCGCAATCCCTGGTCGGAGCTCATGAAACCCCGCTCGGCCTAGGTCGGCGGTCGCGGTTGAACGGAGCGGGCAAGCGTACTGTTGGACGCGCCAAGGACGCTGTAGCATTTTGATTTGGCGCATGACCCCGAAAATCGATTCCGATTTTCGGGGTCATGCGCGAGGTCGGCGAGCATCATGTAGCGGGCGTTGTTGAGATGGAGGTTGAAGTCGATCTCGGTCGGCAGGCAGCGAAAAGCCAGTCGGCTTTCGCTACCGACCGCATAAGGCCACGGCGCCTTGCCGTGGCCATCATGCGCGCAAGGCGCCCCCAGACGTACATGGGGCGCCAGCTCAAGCGGCCTTCTTCACCTCGCCTTTCGCATAGGGATCGAAGCGCTGGTAGAAGGTCTCGCCCTTCTCGGCCAGGTCGAGCAGCAGCTTTGGCGCCTTGAACTCGGCGCCGTATTTCTTCTGCAGGCCTTTGGCTATTCTGACGAACTCCCTGGCGCCGATGCCGTCAATATAGGACAGCGCGCCGCCGGTGAATGGCGCGAAACCAAAGGCGAGGATCGACCCGAGATCGGCCTCGCGCGGATCGGTGACGATGCCTTCCTCCATCACCCGGGCCGCTTCCAGCGCAATGGTGACCAGCAGGCGCTGCTGCAGTTCCTCATAATCGACCTTCTCGGCCTCCAGCTGCGGATAGAGATCCTTCAGGCCCGGCCACAGCTTCTTCCTGGCGGGCTTGGCGGGATAGTCGTAAAAACCCTTGCCGTTTTTGCGGCCGAAGCGGCCATGGGTGTCGACCAGCGTGTTGATCAACGCCATCTGCCTGGGGTCGACGGCCTTGTCGCCGAGGTCCCTGATGGTCTGCTTCATGATCTTCTGGGCAAGGTCGATCGCCGTCTCGTCGGTCAGCGCCAGCGGGCCGACCGGCATGCCGGCGGCCTTGGCGGCATTCTCGATCATCGGCGCCGGAACGCCTTCGATCAGCATCTTGTAGGCTTCCGACATGTAGCGCAGCACGCAGCGGTTGACGTAGAAGCCGCGCGTGTCGTTGACGACGATCGGCGTCTTCTTGATGGCGCGCACGAAATCGATCGCGGTGGCCAGCGCCTTGTCGCCGGTCTTCTTGCCCAGAATGATCTCGACCAGCATCATCTTGTCGACCGGCGAGAAGAAGTGGATGCCGACGAAATTCTTCGGCCGCGCCGAATTCTTGGCCAGCGCGGTGATCGGGATGGTCGAAGTGTTGGAGGCGAAGATCGCCGACGATTTCAGCACGGCTTCGGCCTGCTCGGTGGCAGCCTTCTTGACGGCCGAATCCTCGAAAACCGCCTCGACCACCAGATCGCAGCCGGCGAGATCGGCATAGTCGGCCGTCGGCGTGATCAGCGACAGAAGTCTGTCCTTCTCCTCGGGCTTGGCGCGGCCCTTCTTGACCTGATCGGAGATCAGGCTGTCGGAATGCGCCTTGCCTTTTTCGGCCGACGCCATGTCGCGGTCGAGCAGGACGACCGGGATGCCGGCCTTGGCGGTGACAAAGGCGATGCCGGCGCCCATGAAGCCGGCGCCGAGAATACCGATCTTCTTGAACTTGGTCTCTGGCACGCCGGCCGGACGGCGGGCGCCCTTGTTGAGCTCCTGCAGCGAGACGAACAGCGAGCGGATCATCGCTGCTGCTTTCTTGGACTGCATGATTTCGGTGAAATAGCGCTGTTCGATGCGCAGACCGGTGTCGAACGGCACCAGCAGGCCCTCATAGACGCATTTCAGGATGGCCGCGGCGGCCGGATAGTTGCCGTAGGTCTCGCGACGCAGGATGGCGATGGCCGGCGGCCACAGATTGAAGCCGGCGGGCGAATAGATCAGGCCGCCGGGCAGCTTGAAGCCCTTCTCGTCCCAGGGTTGGACGGCTTTCAGGCCGTTCCTGATCATCGCCTTGGCGGTCTCGATCAGCTTGCCGGGTTCGGCGATCTCGTGGATCAGCCCCATCGCCTTGGCTTTCTGCGGCGACAGCGTCTGGCCGGTGGTCAGCATCTGCAACGCCTGCTGCTGGTCGGTCAGGCGCGGCACGCGTTGGGTGCCACCGGCGCCGGGGAAGATGCCGACCTTGACTTCCGGCAAGGCCATCTTGACCTTTTCGGAGTCAGCGGCAACGCGGCCATGACAGGCCAGCGACAGCTCGAACGCGCCGCCCATGCAGGTACCGTTGATCGCCGAGACCCAGGGCTTGCCCGACGTTTCGAGCTTGCGCCACAGGCCCCCCATGCGGCCGGCATTGTCGAACAGAAGCTGTGCCGCCTTCTCCGGGTCCTTGGTCTTCTCCTTGGCAAATACGGCCAGCATCTTCTGCAGCATGGTCAGGTCGGCGCCGCCGGAGAAGCTGTCCTTTCCCGAGGTGATCACCGCGCCCTTGATGGCGGCGTCGGCCACCACCTGGTCGATGATCTTGTCGAGCTCGTTCATTACCTCTTCGGTGAAGACGTTCATCGAGCGGTCCGGCATGTTCCAGGTGACCAGCGCGATGCCGTCTGCGTCGGTGTCGACCGTGAAGTTTGTATAAGTCATGTCTCTCTCCTTCCGGCCGAAAATCAGACGCGTTCGATAATCGTTGCGGTGCCCATGCCGGCGCCGATGCAGAGCGTCACCAGAGCGGTGTTCAAATCGCGGCGCTCGAGCTCGTCCAGCACCGTGCCCAGGATCATCGCGCCGGTGGCACCGAGCGGATGGCCCATGGCGATGGCGCCGCCATTGACGTTGATCTTGTCGTGCGGGATTTCGAATGCCTGCATGTAGCGCAGCACCACCGAGGCGAAGGCCTCGTTAAGCTCGAACAGGTCGATATCCGACAGCTTCATCTTGGCGCGCTTCAGAAGCTTCTCGGTGACGTCGACCGGACCGGTAAGCATCAGCACCGGCTCGGAGCCGATGTTGGCAAAGGCGCGGATACGCGCGCGTGGCTTCAAGCCCATCGTTTTGCCGGCCTTCTTGGAGCCGAGCAGCACTGCGGCGGCACCGTCGACGATGCCCGACGAATTGCCGGCATGGTGGACGTGATTGACCTCTTCCACCTCAGGGTGCTTCTGCACGGCGACCGCGTCGAAGCCGCCCATTTCACCAGGCATGACGAAGGACGGGTTGAGCGAGGCCAGCGACTGCATGTCGGTCGACGGCCGCATATGCTCGTCATGATCGAGGATGGTGAGGCCGTTCTGGTCCTTGATCGGTATGACGGAGTTCTTGAAACGGCCATCGGCCCAGGCCTTGCCGGCGCGCGTCTGGCTCTCGACCGCATAGGCATCGACGTCGTCGCGCGAAAAACCATACTTGGTGGCGATCAAATCGGCCGATATGCCTTGCGGCACGAACCAGCCGGGCAGGCCGACGGACGGGTCCATGAACCAGGCGCCGCCCGAGGCGCCCATGCCGACGCGCGACATCGATTCCACGCCGCCTGCAATGACGATCTCGTCGGCGCCTTGAGCGATCTTGGCGGCGCCGAAATTGATGGCGTCGAGGCCTGAGGCGCAGAAGCGCGAGATCTGCATGCCCGGCGCCTTGTTGTCGTAGCCGGCCTCGAAGGCGGCGGCACGCGGGATGACGGAGCCGGCTTCGCCGACCGGATCGACGCAGCCGAAGATGATGTCGTCGACGTTTGCAGTGTCGAGGCCGTTGCGGTCGCGCAACGCTTCAAGCGTCCTGGCCGCAAGCCGCACCGCCGGCACCTCGTGCAGCGAGCCATCCTTCTTGCCCTTGCCGCGCGGTGTGCGCACGGCGTCATAGACATAAGCTTCAGCCATTTGCTTGCTCCTTGCTTTGCCGACGTCGCTCTCAGAGAGAGCGGCCGATCAGCAATTTCATGATCTCGTTGGTGCCGCCGTAGATGCGCTGGACGCGGGCGTCGCGGAACATGCGGGCGATCGGATATTCATTCATGTAGCCATAGCCGCCATGCAATTGAAGGCATTCGTCGACGACTTTTCCCTGCAGGTCCGAGAGCCAGTATTTCGCCATCGACGCCGTCACCGGATCCAGCCCGCCATTGATGTGGCGGGTGACGCAATCATTGTAGAAGACGCGGCCGATGGTCGCCTCGGTCTTGAGTTCGGCGAGCTTGAACTGGGTGTTCTGGAACTCGATGATCGCTTTGCCGAAGGCCTTGCGATCCTTGACGTAGTCGATGGTCAGCGCCAGGGCGCGTTCGATCATGGCGATGGCGCCGGTGCCGATCTGCAGGCGCTCCTGCGGCAATTGCTGCATCAGCTGGATGAAGCCCTGTCCCTCTTCGTGGCCAAGCAGGTTCGAGGTCGGCACGCGCATATCATTGAAGAACAGCTCCGACGTGTCGTTGGCCTTCAGGCCGATCTTGTCGAGGTTGCGGCCGCGTTCGAAGCCTTCGGCCTCGTCGGTCTCGACGACGATCAGCGAGGTGCCCTTGGCGCCTTTGGCCGGATCGGTCTTGGTGACGACGATGATGAAATTGGCCAGTTGCCCATTGGTGATGAAGGTTTTCGAGCCGTTGATCTTGTACTGGTTGCCGTCCTTCTCGGCGCGCGTCTTGACGCCTTGTAGGTCGGAGCCGGCGCCCGGCTCGGTCATGGCGATGGCGCCGATCAGTTCGCCGGTTGCCAGCTTCGGCAGCCACTTCTTCTTCTGCTCCTCGGAGCCGTAATGAAGGATGTAAGGGGCAACGATCGCATTGTGCAGGCCGATGCCGAAACCGTCGACGCCGACATGGCCGATCGCCTCGATGATGGCGCTCTCATGCGCGAAGGTGCCGCCGGAGCCGCCATATTCCTCCGGCATCGAGGCGCAGAGCAGGCCGGCGGAACCTGCCTTGCGCCAGCTCTCGCGGTCGACCATCTCGTTCTTCTCGAACTCGTCGTAGCGCGGCGCGATCTCTTCCGACATGAAGCGATGCGCCATGTCGTAGAGCATGCCGACTTCGTCCGCCGCCCAGGCGGGCGTCGGCAAGGAGAGCACTTCTGATGGATTTGTCATGCCGTTTCTCCCGCGCCAACGTCCCCCTCCCCCTCGAGGGGAGGGTGGCCGCGAAGCGGTCGGGTGGGGTCGCCGATGACGTGCTCGACCTTATCTTCGGAATTGACGCGGGTTTGGGGCATTGCGATCATCTCCTACCAAAGCGCCAACCAGCCGGCGCACTGCACGCAGGACCCCTCCCGGCCCTTCGGGCCACCCTCCCCTCTAGGGGGAGGGGGACGCCAGCCATTTCTAGAACGCTTCCGCAGGCAGCGCCATTAGCGTGTCCGCACCACTGGAAATGCGGGCCAGATGTGCCGACGTCTCGGGCATGATCCGCTCCATGAAGAAGCGCGCCGTCACCACCTTGTTGTCGTAGAAAGCCCCATTTTCGTGGACAGACTGCGAGCCGTTGGCGCCGGTCTTGCCGAGCGCGGCCTTGGCCATCTGCGCCCACATGTAGCCCAGCGCCACAAGGCCGAAGAGATGCATGTAATCGGTCGACGCGGCGCCGGCATTGTCGGGCTTGGCCATGCCGTTCTGCACCAGCCACATGGTCGCCGCCTGCAGATCGTTGAGGCCTTTCTTCAGCGCCTTGGTGAACGGCGCCAGCTTGTCGTCGGCACGGTTCTCCTCGCAGAACTCGCCGACGTCCTTGAAGAAGGCCTGCACGGCGCGGCCGCCATTCAGACCAAGCTTGCGGCCGACGAGGTCGAGCGCCTGGATGCCGTTGGCGCCTTCATAGATCATGGCGATGCGGGCATCGCGCACGAACTGGCTCATGCCGTGCTCTTCGATGTAGCCGTGGCCGCCGAACACCTGCTGCGCCATGACGGCATGGTCAAAACCCTTGTCGGTGAGCACGCCCTTGATCACCGGCGTCAGCAGGCCGGTATAGTCGTCGGCCGCCTGGCGATCCTTGTCGTCGGCGGAGCGGTGGGCGATGTCGGACTTGATCGCCGTCCACAGCGCCAGCGCGCGGCCGGCCTCGTTGAAGGCCTTCATGGTCATCAGCGAGCGGCGGATGTCGGGATGGACGATGATCGGATCGGCTTGTCTGTCCGGCGCCTTGGCGCCAGACAGCGAGCGGCCCTGCAGCCGGTCCTTGGCGTAGGAGACCGCGTTCTGGTAGGCGATCTCGGACAGCGACAGGCCCTGCAGGCCGACGCCGAGCCGGGCTTCGTTCATCATCGTGAACATCGCCTTCAGGCCGCCATTGGCCTCACCGAGCAGCGTGCCTTCGGCCTCGTCATAATTCATGACGCAAGTCGAATTGCCGTGTATGCCCATCTTCTCCTCGATCGACCCGCAGGAGAGCGTGTTCTTCTCGCCCGGATTGCCCGAGGCATCGAGCTTCAGCTTTGGCACGATGAATAGCGAGATGCCCTTCACGCCCGCCGGCGCGCCTTCGATGCGGGCCAACACGAGATGGACGATGTTTTCCGACATGTCGTGCTCGCCGGCCGAGATGAAGATCTTCTGGCCTGAGATCTTGTAGGTGCCGTTGCCGTTCGGCACCGCCTTGGTGCGCAGCAGGCCGAGATCGGTGCCGCAATGCGGCTCGGTCAGGTTCATGGTACCGGTCCAGGACCCCTCGACCAGCTTCGGCAGCCATGTCGCCTTCTGCTCGTCGGTGCCGTGTGTGATGATCGCAGCGATCGCGCCTTGCGTCAGGCCGGGATACATCATCAGCGCCATGTTGGCCGAAACCATGTATTCGGCAACCGCGGTGTGCACGGCATAGGGCAGCCCCTGGCCGCCGAACTCGACGGGCGCCGCCAGTCCCATCCAGCCGCCTTCGCGATACTGGTCGTAGGCTTCCTTGAAGCCCTTCGGCGTCGTCACCGAGCCGTCCTCATGGCGCACGCAGCCTTCCATGTCACCGACGCGGTTCAGAGGATGCATAACGTTTTCGGCGAGCTTGGCGCCTTCGGCGAGGATCGCCTCGACAACGTCGGGCGTCGCGTCGGCAAACCCGGGAAGGTTGGAATATCGCTGATAACCCAGCACCTCGTTGAGCACGAACAGCGTGTCCTGGACCGGCGCCCTGTAGATCGGCATGTGTTCCTCCACCATGCGGGTCTTGGCCGCGAGATCGGGCCCCGAACATGAGGTTGGGGCGGCACGCCGGCCAATGTCGAAAGCGAGATAGCAAAAATTGACGTTTGCGTAAACGTCAATTTTGTCGCCGGGACAAAATTTACCTATGCCAGCCTGTCGCACGAGCGGTGCATGGCTTTGTGCAAAGCGAGGGGGGTCAAACAAAAAGAGCCGCGCGGGCGGCCGCGCGGCTCTTAAGTTCAAAGCTTTCGCCGGGAGCTGCGGAGCAAAATCAGCTGGCGGCGCTGGCCGGGGCCGAACGCTCGGACAGCATCTGGCGCACGGCCGACATCGAGCCGCTCAGCTCGTTGATGGCGTCGTCGATCAGCGCGCGCTGCTTCTGCAGGCGGGCTAGCTGCTTCTCCGACTTGTCGAGAGCCAGCCGCAATTGCTTGGTGTTGGATCCCGTGGGATCGTAGAGATCCATCATCTGCTTGACGTCGCGCAGCGAGAACCCGACCTTGCGGCCGAGCAGGATCAGCTTCAGCCGCGCCTTGTCGCGGCGCGTGTAGAGGCGCGTTGCCCCATCGCGTTTCGGATTGAGCAGGCCCTTGTCTTCATAGAAACGCAGCGTGCGCAGCGTCACGCCGTATTTCTTGGCCATCTCGCCGATGCGCACGAGCTCCTCACTGGCTTCGGCAGACATATTGTTGGTGTTGGCCGCGGCTTCGCCGGGCGAAACAAGTTTCATAGTCACTGGCTTTCCCCTGTCGTGGCATCGCGGTCTCGGACCTTGCAACGCCTGAGTGGAAGCGGGGGCATGCTTCCAGTCGTGGTTTCAACTAATTCATCGCAAAAGGCACGAACGGCGCCCCTCTTACGTTTACGTCAATTCTATATCGATAGCCGCCGCATGACGCAAGGGCGTTCTGGGATTGCGAAACCTTATGCCGCACCCCCGGCGCCGGGTCCGAACGGGCACCGCCTGTATTTCAGCAATGCCGTAACTTCTTAAGCTTGGTTAACACCTTGTTTACCACGATGGGTGAAATGTGCGGATGTCGGTCACCCGTGTTTATCCTGTAGCGAATTTTTCACGGTTTTTCGGAGAGCGGGCCTGGCCCGGGAAGCTCGTCTTCCGCCGCAGCAGTGCCGCGCGGCTGCCTTCGTTCCCGACAAGGACTTGGGAAACTGGCAGCAAGCCGGCCATTCTGAAAAACGGATGCATCGATGAACAGCAAGCGGTCCTATCTCGATACACTCAACGCCGGCAGGCCGCGCAGGCCGAACACCACACTTGATGAATTGAACCGCTCGCTGGAAACGCTGGAGCAGCGGCTGGAGCGCAAGCGCGAGGACGCCGCCGAGCGCTTCGATCCGCGCCGGCCGCCGGCAGAGCCGCGCTACGCAAGCGCCCAGCCCTACGCCCCGCCGCGCTGGTACGAGGACCCGCAGCCCACGCCGCGGCCGAAAGGCGCCGGGCCGGCCGGCTTCGACCAGAACTATCAGGCGATCGCGCGCGACATCGACCGCGTGCGCGGCCAGGAAGACAGCGTCGCCGTGGTCGGCAAGATCGCCGGCGAATTGCGTGGCCTGCGCGAGGAACTGCGCCATCAGATGACGGCCGGCCTGCAGCGCGAATTCGCCGCGTTGCGCAAGGACATCGAACGGGCCTTCCAGGCGAGCAACCAATCGGGTGGTCAGGCAGGCGGCTTGCCCGGCAAGGGCAGCGCCGAACTCGGCGTCGAATTCGAGCGGCTGTCCGGCGCAATCCAGACGCTGGCCGAGAAGAGCGACGACCGAAGCGTCAACATGCTGCGGCTCGAGCTCGAGCAGGTAAAGACGGCGCTCGACACATTGGCGCGCGAGGAAAGCGTGCTGAAGGTCGACCGCCGCTGGGACGATTTCGACCGCCGCTGGAGCGCGTTCGAGGACCGTGTCGACGCCGACCAGCGCAACCGTGCCGACGGCCCCGGATTTTCGGCCCTGACCGACCGGCTCGAACAGATCAGCAATGCCGTCCACAATCTGCCGGAATCGCTGTCGCTGCGCTCGATGGAAGAAAAGGTCCGCACCCTTGCCGGCGCCGTCGATCATTTCGTCAGCCAGCAGAGCAACCGCGGCGGCGACACGCTTGGCCTGATCGACGAACGGCTTGATGAGATTTCGCGCGCCATCGTCGCCTCGACCGTCGCCGCACAGGCCAATTCCTTCGACCCCGAACCCTTTGAACGCATCGAGAAGCGGATCGCCTCGCTGGCGCAGCAGATCGAGGAAGTCGTGCAGGTTCGTCCGAGCGGCGAGGTTCTCGACCGTCTCAGCACGCTGTCGAACAGGGTCGACGAGCTTGCCGGCCGCGCCAATCTGCCGGAACAGGCGATGGAGCGCCTCGGCAAGCAGATCGCGATGATCGCCGACAAGATCGACCGCGCCCCGGCCATGCCCGACGCCGACTATATCTTCCAGGGTCTGGAACAGCGCTTCGACGTGCTGTCGGGCATGATGGAACGTCGGCAGGGCGATGCCATCGAACAGGGCAACATGCTGTTTCGCGATCTCGAGCGGCGGCTGGACGAGGTTGCCGACCGGCTGGACCAGCGCCAGCCGCAGGCTGACAGCGCCGGCATCATGGACGCCATCGACGCACGCTTCACCGCGCTCGCCCAACGCATGGAGACGCGCATTCCCGATCCTGCCAACGAGGCGGCGATCCGCGGCCTGGAAAGCCGGCTCGAAGACATTTCAAGCCGGCTGGAATCGTCGGCCGCGCAGGTCGCCGGCATCGATCCGGCACTGATCCGCAGCCTTGAGGCGCAGGTCTCCAGCCTATCGGCGCATCTGTCGAAGCCCGGCACGCCGCTGCCGGAATTCGAGGACATCAGCCCGCGCCTCAACGAAATCGAGAAGTCGCTGGCCGGAACCCGCGAATCCATCATGGGCGCGGCACGCGAAGCAGCCGAGAGCGCCGTGCGCTCGCTGGCAGATTCCAACGCCAACACCGCGGCCGTTACCGGCCTTGCTCAGGATCTGAAGACGCTGGAAGCGCTGACGCGCCGTTCGGACGAGCGCAATTCACGGACATTCGAGGCTATCCACGACACGTTGCTCAAGATCGTCGATCGTCTGGGCTCGCTGGAGACCAGCGAACCGGCCGAGGCGGTGAGCGAGCTTCTGGATGCCCAGGCCGAGCCGGCGCGGCGGGCCCGCGCTGCACGCGCCTCCAAGATTTCGGTGCAGGACGCGCCGTCGATGGATATCGACCAGCCGCTGCCGCTGACCGGAGACATGGCCGATCTCGACGGCCGCGCCGCCGCCATCATGCGCAGCGAGCCGGATATGCGCGCCGACCCGGGTACGCGTAGCGACCCGGTCATGGGCAGCGAACCCGTACGGCGCTCGCCAGCCGAGGCTGCCGCGGCCGCTGCCCAGGCAGCGCTCGGTTCCGACAGGATTGCCGAGAAAGGCGAAGCCACGGCCAAGAAGTCGCTGTTCGGTGGATTTGCGCGCGCCTTCAGGGGCAAGAAGCCGGCTGACATGCCGCCGCTTGCCGGCTCGGGGCCCAATGTCGACCTGCCGAGCGTCGATCTCGACGAGCCGCTCGATCCGAAGCTCGCCAACCGGCCGTTGGAGCCGGGCTCCGGCGCGCCCGACCTCAACGCCATCATGAAGCGCGTACGCGACGAACGTGGCCCACCGGTGCGCCAAAACTCCGGCGATGCGTCGAAATCCGACTTCATTGCCGCGGCCAGGCGCGCGGCGCAGGCCGCGGCCGCCGAGGCCGACGCGTTGAAACGCCAGTCTACCATGAAGGGCCCGGTCAAGGCGCTTCGTATCGGCGACCTGCTCAAGGCGCGGCGCAAGCCGATCCTGATGGGAGCGGTCGCGATCATGCTGGCGCTTGCCGGCCTCCAGTTGGGCAAGGCCTTCTTCGCCGACCCGGTCGAGGTCGCAAGCAACGATACAGCGCCGATCGTCGCCTCGCAGCCGGTCGAGACTGCCTCGGTCAACGCTGCCAGCCAACCCAAGGCAGAACAGCAGGTGGCCGTTCAGGACGTGCCGGCCCGGATCGTCAGGCAGGCGGAGCCCACGGAACCGGCAGCTGGCAACGATGCGCCAATGAATGCGGCCTCGGTCGCTGGGCCCGAAGTGCCGGCGGTGGAGCCCGCGCCAGCGCCGATGGCTTTGGCCGATCCGGCCCCCGCGCCAAATGCAATGCTGCCGACGACCGCCACTGCGGAACCGGCGGCTGCCGACGCGCAGCCTGCGGCCGCCGTCGTGGCGCCCTCGGCCTCGGATACGACGGCGTCGGATACTACCGGCGCCGTTCCGCCGGCTGATGCCGCGGTAGCACCTGTCGTGGCCAAGATAGACGTTCCGGCCGATGCCGGCCCGCAAGCCTTGCGCGACGCGGCTGCCGGCGGTGACGCCAAGGCGCTGTTCGAGCTCGGTTCGCGCTATGCTGAATCGCGCGGCGTCAAGGAAGACATGGCGGCAGCGGCCAAATGGTACGAAAAGTCGGCCGAGCTCGGCTTCGCACCGGCGGAATACCGCATCGGCAATTTCTACGAGAAGGGCATCGGCGTCACGCGCGACGTCAAGAAGGCAAAGACCTTCTACCAGCTCGCCGCCGCGCAGGGTAATGCCAGCGCCATGCACAATCTGGCCGTTCTGTTTGCCATGGCCGCCGACGGCGTGACCGACAATGAATCGGCCGCGCACTGGTTTCAGGCGGCGGCCGATGTCGGCGTCAAGGACAGCCAGTTCAATCTCGGCATCCTGGCGGCAAAGGGCGTCGGCATGAAGCAGAGCCTGGAGGAATCCTACAAATGGTTCGCGCTCGTCGCCAAGACCGGCGACAAGGATGCGGCTGCAAAGCGCGACGAGGTCGCCACTGCGCTGCGCCCCGAACAGCTGGAGCGGGCGCGCGCCGCCACGGAACTGTGGAAGCCGAAGCCGCTCGACCCGGCGTCCAACTCGGCCGATATTCCTGAATCCTGGCAGGAAGGCACGCCGCAGACCACCGCCAGCGTCGACATGAAGAAGGCGGTCAAGAACATCCAGCTCATCCTCAACAAGAACGGCTACGATGCCGGCGGCGCCGATGGCGTGATGGGCGGCAAGACCAAGACCGCAATCATGGCTTTCCAGACCGACAACAAGATGCAGGCGACCGGCGAAATCGACGAAAAGCTGGTGAAGGCGCTGCTGGCGCACAAATAACGGCAGATGCGTCGCTAACGCGACGCCCTTGCCATACATTTGCCTGTTAACTGCTTGAGATGTTTTTTGTTTCGGTAGGGCGGCGGGGTTTGATCCCACTGCCCCGGCGGTGCAAGAAAGAATTGGCTTTTCGGTGCGACAATGCCCTGGAATGGCTGCAATCGCCGACAGGCAAACTGATCGAGACTGACGGGTGGGCATCTATCTCCCGATCGCGGAAATTTCCGTCAACGTCTTCGTGCTGCTGGCAATGGGCGCGGCGGTGGGTTTCCTGTCGGGCATGTTCGGGGTCGGTGGCGGCTTTCTGATCACGCCGCTCTTGATCTTCTACAACATCCCGCCGGCAATCGCCGTTGCCACTGGCGCCAACCAGGTTATCGCCTCCTCCTTCTCCGGCGCGCTGTCGCACATGAAGCGCGGCACGCTCGACTTCAAGCTCGGCGGGGTGCTGCTGGCCGGCGGCATCGTCGGCTCGACCGGCGGTATCTTTGTCTTTGCCTTCCTGCGTCGGCTCGGCCAGCTCGATTTGTTCATTTCGCTGCTCTACGTCGTGCTGCTTGGCACCGTCGGCGGGCTGATGCTGGTCGAGAGCATCAATGCGCTGCGCGCGACGCGCAGCGGTGCGGCGCCGGTCTTGAAGAAATCCGGCCAGCACAACTGGATCCACCGGCTGCCGCTGAAGATGCGCTTCAGGGCCTCGAAGCTGTTCGTCAGCGTCATTCCGGTGCTCGGGCTCGGCGCCGGCATCGGCTTCCTGTCGTCGATCATGGGTGTCGGCGGTGGCTTCATCATGGTGCCGGCGCTGATCTACCTCCTGAAAGTGCCGACCAACGTCGTTATCGGCACCTCGCTGTTCCAGATTATTTTCACCTCGGCCTACACCACGCTTGTCCACGCCACCACCAACCAGACGGTCGACGTCATGCTTGCCTTCCTGCTGATGGCGGGCGGCGTTGCCGGCGCGCAATATGGCGCCAAGGCAGGACAGAAGCTGCGCGGCGAACAGCTCAGGGCACTGCTGGCGCTGCTGGTGCTGGCGGTCGCGATCCGGCTTGCCATCGATCTCTTCGTCACGCCGCCAAACCTCTATTCGCTGACCGCCGCGGGCCTGAACTGATGCTGCGGTGGGGGATTTTTTCAGCCGCCGTTTTGCTTTTCGCCCTCGCTCTGCCGGCGGCAGCGCAATCGCCGAACCCCTTGCCGGAAGGCATCCAGATCGGTCTCTCCACCGACGCGGTGTCGATCACGGCCGGCTTTTCCGGCGCCGACCTGACCATTTTCGGTTCGCTGGAAAACCCCGACCCGCTGGTCGCGCGGCAGGGGCGCTATGACGTCATCGTCGTGCTCGAAGGGCCGCCGCGGCCGGTTGTGGTGCGCCGCAAGGACCGGGTGCTCGGCGTCTGGGTCAACCTGGAATCCGAGACCTTCGAGAACGTGCCGGTCTCCTACTCCGTCGCCACGACACGGCCGCTGCAGGACATCACCGAACCCAACAGCTACAAGCAGCTGTCGCTCGGCGCCTCCAACCTTTACATGCAACCGGGCGACGTAACCGACAGTCCGGCGACGATCGAGGAATTCACCGTGGCGCTGCGCGAGCGCAAGGCGGCGACCGGCCTCTACAGCGAGAATGTCGGCGGCGTGCAGTTCTTGTCGCAGAACCTGTTTCGCGCCACGGTGCGGCTGGCGCCCAACGTCCCGGTTGGAACCCATAAAGCCCGCGCGTTCCTGTTCAAGAGCGGTCTGTTCCTCAAGGAAAGCTCGGCCCAGCTCGAAATCCGCAAATCGGGCTTCGAACAGTCGATCTTCCGCGTCGCGCATGATTACTCGTTTCTCTACGGCGTCTTCTCCGTGTCGCTGGCCATGATCACCGGCTGGCTGGGCAGGCTGATTTTCCGCAGGGATTGACGCGCAGGACCCATTTCCGGGGAAAAGGGGTTCCCCTTTTCTCAGTCTTGCGATAGACCGCCGCCTCCCAACCCTCGGGTAACACGCACAATCATTCGGCAGAGCGGTCAGGCCTCTGGACGGCGCGCGTCTTGCGGACGCCTGCCACAGCGACGACCCAATGACAGGAGGCTGCAATGCACCAGGCATTTGGCGGCATCGATTTCGGCACGTCCAATTCTACGGTGGGCGTGATCCGCAACGGCCAGGCACGGCTGGTGGCGCTGGAAGGTGAACAGCCGACATTGCCAAGCGCGGTTTTCTTCAACTTCGAGGACGGTCACACCTATTTCGGCCGCCGCGCCATTGCCGACTACACCGATGCCATCGAAGGCCGGCTGATGCGGTCGCTGAAGAGCGTGCTCGGCAGTTCGCTGGCGCATGAGAAGACGCGGATCAAGGCCCGGCAGATCGGTTTCATCGACATTGTCGGCATGTTCGTCGGCCATTTGAAGAAGCGGCTTGAGGAAGATGCCGGCGCTCCGGTGGAGAACGTTGTGCTCGGCCGGCCGGTGCAATTTGTCGACGACGATGTGGAAGCCGATGCCAAGGCGCAAAGCGAGCTTGAAAAAGCGGCGCGCGCGCAAGGCTTCAAGCACATCGCCTTCCAGTTCGAACCGATTGCGGCAGCACTCGACTATGAGCAGGACGTGAAGCGCGAGGAACTGGCGTTGATCGTCGACATGGGCGGCGGCACGTCCGACTTCTCGATCGTGCGCGTTTCGCCGCAACGCGCCCGCTCACGCGACCGCAAGGACGACATCCTCGCCAACCGAGGCATTCATATTGGCGGCACCGATTTCGACCGGCTGCTCAGCATCGCCCATGTCATGCCCAAGCTCGGCTATCTCTCGCCCACAAAAGACGGCAAGCGCAACCTGCCGGCGAGCTATTTCATTGATCTCGCGACGTGGCAGCGCATCAACCTCGTCTATACTGCCAAGGCGATGACGCATCTGAGGCAAATCCGCTTCGAGGCCGTCCGCGCCGACCTTGTCGACCGCTTCATCCATATTGTCGAGCACCGTTACGGCCATGCGCTGGCCGGCCTCGTCGAACGAGCCAAGATCGCGCTGACGGATCAGGCTTCGGCCGATGTAACGGTGGCGCTGCCTGGCGCGCATTTCGCCGCCGAGATCTCGCGGACCGGCCTGGAAGAGACCATCGCCGCCGACATCGAGCGGGTGTCCGCTACGGTGCGGCAGACGATTGCCGATGCCGGCATAACGGCCTCTGCGATCACCGCCGTATTCCTCACCGGCGGTTCGACCGCGATCCCGCTGGCACGGCGTGAAATCCTGTCGCTGGTGCCGCAAGCCGCCGTTATCGAGGGCGACATGTTCGGCTCGGTCGGCCTTGGCCTGGCGCTGGATGCGCAGCGGAAGTTCGCCTGATCGCTTACGCCGGATTGCTGACGGCTTCAGCGCCGAGATGCGCCTTGAGCGCCATCTGGGCCAGGCTTGCCTGGCGGTCGCGATGGGTGATCATGGCGAAGTCGCGCTTCGGCAGTTCGAGCGGCACCGACCGGAGACTGCCCTCGGCGACGGCGCGTCCGACGACGAGGTCCGAGATGATGGTGGCGCCGGCGCCGGCCTCGACCGCCTGGCGAACCGCCTCGTTGCTCGGCAGCACCAGAAATATCTGCAGGTCGCCAAGCGATATCCCCTCGCGGCGGGCCAGGTCCTCCAGCACCTCGCGCGTGCCCGAACCACCCTCACGGATGATCCAGCGCAGCCCTGTGATATGCGGGCGGCCCGGCGCGATCTCGGCGATTTCGGGATGCGAGGCGGCGACGACCAGCATCAACCTGTCGACGTCGACCTTGGTGCGGCGGAGGATGTCTGACTCGGTGCGCCCCTCGACCAGACCGAGATCGGCGGTGCCGTCGAGCACATTGGCCTCGACCTGCCTGGTGTTGCCGATGCTGACGCTTAAGCGCACCGCCGGGTAGGCTTCATGGAAAGAGGCCAGCCTGCGCGGCAGCCAGTAGCTGGCGATGGTCAGGCTGGCGGCGATCGACAGGCTGCCGGCGACCGTCTGCGAGACATGCTCCAGCACATTTCGGGCGGCGGCGGCGCGTTCCAGCACCGCCTTGGCCTCGGGCAGGAAACGGTGGCCGGTCTGAGCCAGCTCGATGTTGCGGCCGACACGGTTGAACAGATGAACGCCATGCTGCTCTTCCAAAGCGCGGATGGCCGCCGACGCCGCCGACTGGGAGATGCCCAAAAGCTCCGCCGCCTTGGTCATATGGCCGCGTTCGGCAACGGCAACGAAAATGCGCAACTGGTCCAGCGTCATGTGTGCATTAAGAACCAATTCCGATCGAATTTACAAGAACAACTGATTAGACGGATCGATAGCTTTATTCTACTTTTTCAGTCGAAGTTAGAAAGAATTCGCCAACAAATCGCGGCCAACAAAATGATCGGGCGGTTCAGATCCCTGTTTGCGCATTGGACCCGTGGCCTCAGGCGGCGGCTGGCCGGCGATCGATATCATCCTGAAGAACACTATATGCGTGGCCCCGGACCGAAGACGCGGGCCAAATTCGCAGGTAGCAAAAGCACGCCGGCATCATGAACCCAGCTGCGCCGCGCGGAGCCAATTCCGCACCGTCGCAACGGCCGCTTGGCGATACACGCGCGCCTGATGAAGGCGACGGCGTCGACACCTCGCCCGCTATCTCCGACAGCATCGCCAAGACCACCTGTTATATGTGCGCCTGCCGGTGCGGCATCGACGTCCACATCAAGGACGGCAAGGTGCGCTACATCAACGGCAACAAGGCCCATCCGGTTAACCGCGGCGTAATCTGCGGCAAGGGCAGCTCCGGCATCATGCAGCACTACAGCCCGGCGCGGCTGAAGAAGCCGCTGTTGCGCAGCGGCCTGCGCGGCTCGGGCGAATTCCGCGAGATCGAGTGGGAGGAAGCGTTTTCGATTGCGACCGAGCGGCTATCGAATATCCGCCGAACCGATCCGAAAAAGCTCGCCTTCTTCACCGGGCGCGACCAGTCGCAGTCGCTGACCGGCTGGTGGGCGAGCCAGTTCGGCACGCCGAACTTCGCCGCCCATGGCGGCTTCTGCTCGGTCAACATGGCGGCCGGCGGGCTCTACACGATCGGCGGCTCGTTCTGGGAGTTCGGCGAGCCGGACTGGGACAATACGAAATACTTCATGCTGTTCGGCGTCGCCGAGGACCATGATTCCAACCCGATCAAGATCGGCTTGGGTAAACTCAAGGCGCGCGGCGCCAAGGTGGTGTCGATCAACCCGTGCCGCACGGGCTACAACGCGATTGCCGACGACTGGATCGGGATCCGGCCCGGCACCGACGGCCTCTTCGTCTTCGCCCTAATCCATGAACTGCTGAAGGCAGGCCGCGTCGATCTCGATTATTTGCTGCGCTACACCAACGCCCATGTGCTGGTCGTCCAGGAGCCGGGTGCGGCGGACGACGGGCTGTTCCTGCGCGACAGCGACAACAATCTTCTCGCCTGGGACAGAGTGGCGAAGACAACCATCAACGCAGCCGATGCGGATGCGAAACCGGCGCTGACCGGCAGCTTCACGTTCGCCGGCCGCCGTTGCGTGCCGGTGTTCCGGCTTATCGCCGACCGCTACATGGACGACAGCTACGCACCCGATGCGGTCGCGGCACGATGCGGCATTCCGGCCGACACCATCCGCCGGATCGCTGCCGAACTCGCCCACGTCGCCTTCGAACAGACGATCGAACTGCCGGTTGCGTGGACCGACTGGGCCGGACGGCGGCACGAGACGATCAAGGGACGGCCGGTGTCGATGCATGCCATGCGCGGCATCTCGGCCCACTCCAACGGCTTTCACTCCTGCCGTGCCATCCACCTGCTGCAGGTGCTGCTCGGCACGGTGGACGTGCCCGGCGGCTTCCGTTTCAAGCCCCCCTACCCGCGCTCGGCGCCCCCGGGACCGAAGCCGGCCGGCAAGGTGGTCAGGCCGATGACGCCGCTCGACGGCATGCCGCTCGGCTTCGTCTGCGGGCCGGACGATCTCCTGGTCGACGAGGCCGGCACGCCTTTGCGCATCGACAAGGCTTATTCCTGGGATGCGCCGCTCGCCGCGCATGGGCTGATGCATACGGTCATCCGCAATGCGTGGGCCGGTGACCCGTACCCAATCGACACGCTGATGATGTACATGTCGAACATGGCGTGGAATTCCTCGATGAACACCGTCGAGACCATTGCCATGCTCACCGACCATGACGAAGCGGGTAACTACAAGATCCCCTTCATCATCTATTCCGACGCCTATTATTCCGAGACGGTGCCGTTCGCCGACCTGGTGCTGCCCGACACCACCTATCTCGAACGTCACGACTGCATCAGCCTGCTCGACCGGCCGATCAGCCATGCCGACGGGCCAGGCGACGCGATCCGCCATCCGGTGGTCGAACCGGACCGAGATGTCAGGCCGTTCCAATCGGTGCTGATCGAACTTGGCGCTCGGCTTGCCCTGCCCGGCTTCGTCGAGGACGGTGGCTTGGCCAGATATGCCGACTATGCCGACTACATCGTCAATCACGAACGCACGCCGGGCATCGGCCCGCTGGCCGGCTGGCGCGGCAAGGACGGCACTTCCGTCGGCAAGGGCGAAGTCAATCCCGACCAGTTGCAGCGCTACATCGGCAATGGCGGCTTCTGGCACCAGGATTTTGCTGAGGACCAGCGCTATTACAAGATGGCCAACCGCTCCTATCTCGACTTCGCAGAGCAGATGGGGTTCATCCCCAAGGCCGAGCCGATCGTGTTCCAGCTCTATTGCGAACCGATGCAGCGCTTTCGCCTCGCCGCGCGCGGTCATGGTCGCGTCCAGCCGCCCGAGAGCGAACGCCAGCGCATCGAGACCTATATGGATCCGCTGCCGTTCTGGTTTACGCCGTTCGAAGAGGCCGCGGTCGATCCGCAGAAATACCCGCTGCATGCGCTGACGCAGCGGCCTATGCACATGTATCATTCCTGGGGCTCGCAGAATGCGTGGCTGCGGCAAATCACCAGCCAGAACCGCCTGTTCGTGCACCACCAGACCGCGGCAGTTCTCGACCTGGCCGACGACGACTGGGTGTGGATCGAAAGCATCAACGGCCGGGTGAAGGGACAGATCAAGCTGGTCGACGGGGTCAATGCGGATACGGTCTGGACATGGAACGCCATCGGCAAAAGGCGCGGCGCCTGGGGGCTGAAGGACAACGCCGCCGAGAGCAATCGCGGCTTCCTGCTCAACCACATCATCGGCGACCAGACCTCGGCCGATGCGAACGGTAAACGCTATTCGAATTCCGATCCGGTCACCGGCCAGGCGGCGTGGTTCGATCTCAGGGTTCGCATCGTCAAATGCGCCTCCGAAGAAGCCGGCTTCACCGAGCCGCAATTCGAGCGCTTCAGCCAGCCGCCAAATGTCGAGCCTTCGCCCGACATCCTTCGCTTCGGCGCCGAGTTCCGCGTCCATAGGGAAGCCGTGGAATGACCTGCCTTCCCGCCCATACAGACAAGAAGCTTGGCCTAGTCATCGACCTCGACACCTGCGTCGGCTGCCAGGCCTGCGTCACCGCCTGCAAGGAGTGGAACACCGGCGGCCACATGGCGCCACTGACCGACATCGACCCCTATGGCGGCCGTGTCGACGGCGTCTGGTTCAACCGCGTGCACAGCTACGAGCACACGACCGAGGCGGGCGGGCGCACGGTCAACTTTCCGCGCTCCTGCCTGCATTGCGAGACGCCTGCCTGCGTCACTGTCTGCCCGACCGGCGCGTCCTACAAGCGGGCGTCGGACGGCATCGTGCTGATCGACGAAAGCAAATGCATCGGCTGCAAACTGTGCAGTTGGGCCTGCCCCTATGGCGCGCGCGAATTCGATACCGACGTCGGCGTGATGAAGAAATGCACGCTGTGCGTCGACCGTATCTACAACGACAATCTGGCCGAGGAAGACCGCGTGCCGGCCTGCGTTGCCGCCTGCCCGACCAGCGCCCGGCATTTCGGCGACCTCGGCGATCCCACCTCGGCGGTATCGCAACTGGTGGCGGAGCGTGGCGGCGTCGACCTGATGCCGGAGATGGGTTACAAGCCGACCAACAAATATCTGCCGCCGCGCGCCCAGCGCGCCGCATCGGTGCCGGCGCCAAGGCTCGAGCCAGTCACGGTCGAAGGCGGTTTTCTTGGCTGGATCGACCGCATGCTTTCGAACTGACCAATGCATCCAGCCTTTTCCGTCGTTTTCTTCACCACTGCTACAGGAGCGGGCTACGGACTGCTGGCGCTGCTCGGCGTGCTTGGCGGACTGGGTTTTATCCCGGCCCATTTCTGGCTCGGCCTTATCGGCATGGGGCTGGCGCTTGGCCTGATTGCCGCCGGCCTTTTGTCGTCGACCGGCCATCTCGGCCGGCCCGAACGCGCCTGGCGCGCCTTTTCGCAATGGCGTAGCTCCTGGCTGTCACGCGAGGGTGTATCGTCGGTCGCAACCTTCATTCCCGCCGGGCTGTTCGGCATCGGCTGGGTGTTTTTTGGCCGCACCGGAGGCTGGATGGCCATCGCCGGGTTTCTCGCAACTATCGGCGCAATCGTCACCGTCTGCACCACCGGCATGATCTATGCCTCGCTGAAGCCGATCGCGCAGTGGCATAGCCCGTATACGCTGCCGGGCTATCTCATCTTTTCGGCGATGACCGGCAGCGTGCTGTTGAACGCGCTGCTGCAGGCTTTCGCCATCAGCCCGACCGCCGTTGCGGTAGCCGCCTTGCTGCTGACCTTGCTCGGCTGGGGCTGGAAGCTGGCGACGTGGCGATACAATGACGCGCTGGAGATCGCGACCACCGCCAACACGGCGACAGGGCTCACTGGCGGCACAGTGCGCTCGCTGGAATGGCCGCACACCGAGGAGAACTACCTGCTCAAGGAAATGGGTTTTCGGATCGCGCGCAAACATGGCGCAAAGCTGCGGCTGATCACGCAGTTGCTGGCTTTCGCCTTGCCTGCCCTGCTGCTGCTTTCTGTCTTATTCGCTTTGCCCTGGCCATTCGCAGCGGTGCTGTCGGTGCTTGCGGCAATCGTCCAGTTCGCCGGCATGCTGGTCGAGCGCTGGCTGTTCTTCGCCGAGGCCAAGCACACCGTCACCCTCTATTACGGCCGGTAGAGCGTCCCGCCGTCAGGCGGCCCGTGCTCGTGGCGCCGCCGGCAAATCCTTAAGCAGGATTTCGATCGCGGCATCGATTACAGCTGTCCTGCGGTCGTGCGCGTAAAGGCCGTATTGGACCGTGAGCGGCTCGGGCAGGCCGGCTGACGTCTTCAGCACCCGCATCGAAGCGGTGCGCACGGATTCGGGCGGAAGCAGTCCAACGCCCAGTCCGTTCTCGATCGCGGCCTGAAGGCCGGTGACGCTCTGGCACGACAGGACGATCCGGTGCTCCCGGCCGGCGGCGACCAGCGCCTCGATCATCCGCCTGCGCCAAGGGCAGGTTGCGCCGAAGGCGGCGAGATCGAGTGGCCGGTCATGGTCCAGCACATAGTCCTGGGCGCAGACCCACTGCAGTTCGACGTTCCATGTCGTCACGGCATCGGCCGCGACGACGGATGTCGGGGCAATCATGACATCCAGCGCATCCTCGCTCCAAAGCCGTCCCAGCGCGACGCTGTGCTCGACCATCGCGTCGAGGCTGATGTCGGGATAGGTGCGATGCAGCCGCCCAAGCGCGGCCGAAAGCGCGGCCGTGGTGACCTCTTCGGCAAGACCAATACGCACGCCGCCGCCAATGCTAGCCTGCTGCAGACGCGCCACCGCTTCGTCGCCGAGAGCGAGGATGCGGGTCGCGTATCCCAGAAAGAGCTCTCCCGCCGCAGTCGGTACGACACCACGGCCGGTGCGCTGGAACAAGTGCCGTTGGAGCAGGCCCTCCAGCCGGCGCATCTGCATGCTCATCGCCGATTGGGTCTTGCCGGTCTGCGCGGCGACCCTGCTCAGGCTACCTTGCCGGCAGACCGCGACATAGGTGCGGAGAAGGTCGAGGCCGATCTGCTCAGATATCATTTTGTTTGAACTCTGATGTCATAGGTATCAGTCTACAATGATATCTCGCCACGCGCTATCTCACACTCAAGAGAAACAGCGCAGGGAAGAAAACCATGAAAGCGATCCGTGTTCACCGCCATGGCGGACCAGATGTGCTCGCCTACGAAGATGTCGACATCGGCCAGCCCGGACCGGGCGAGGTGCGCGTGCGCAACCGGGCGGTCGGTCTCAACTTCGTCGACATCTATTTTCGCACCGGCGAATACGCGCCGCCCGCTCTGCCATTCATTCCCGGCAATGAAGGCGCCGGCGAAATCGTCGCCGTCGGTGAAGGCGTCAGCGGCTTCGCGCCTGGCGACCGAGTCGCCTATGTCGAGACCCTCGGCGCCTATGCCGAAGAACGCATCGTGCCAGCGCATTTCGTCGTGCATCTGCCCGACGCCATCGATTTCGAGACAGGTGCGGCGATGATGCTGAAAGGGCTGACGGCTCAATATCTGCTGCGCCGCACGTTTCGCGTCGAGGCGGGCCATACCATCCTGGTGCATGCCGCGGCGGGCGGCGTCGGCCTCATCCTGACGCAATGGGCCAAACATCTCGGCGCGACCGTCATCGGCACGGTCGGTTCACCCGAAAAGGCCGAACTTGCGCGCGCCAATGGCTGCGACCATGTCATCGACTACAGCAAAGAGAATTTCGCCGCACGGGTGAAAGAGGTCACCAACGGCGAAGGCTGCCACGTCGTCTATGACGGCGTCGGCAATGCGACCTTCCCCGCCTCGCTCGACTGCCTGCGGCCGTTCGGCACCTTCGTCAGCTACGGCACGGCGTCGGGGTCGATCCCGCCATTCGACATCATGCTTTTGATGCAAAAGGGTTCGCTGTTCGCCACCTGGCAGTTGCTGTTCCATCATCTCGCCATGCGTGAGGACGTTGTCGCCATGAGCGAGGATCTGTTCAGCGTCGTCCTCAGCGGCGCAGTGAAAATCCCGGTGCACACAAGCATGCCGCTTGCCGAAGTGGCGGAGGCGCATCGCCGGCTCGAGGCACGGCAGACGACAGGCGCAACCGTGCTTATACCGTAGAAACTTAGCCCGGCCGCAGCATCGAACCGGAAATGGCGAAGATGCGCGCGGCGCCCATCATGTAGGCCATCAACGTCTCGCGGCGGAACAGGCCGGCATAGGCGCGGTCGAGCACGTTGAGCGAGCCGGTATAAGCGCCGAAGGCCGGCATGATCATGCGGCCGCCATCGCCGGCAAAGCAGCGCCGCCGCACCGAGCGGCCCTGCTGGACGATGCGGGCGCAAGGGTGAAGATGGCCGGCAACTTCGCCCTCGGTTCTTATCTTCGACGGCTCGTGGCGGAACAGCAGCGAGCCGATGGCGAGTTCGCGCACCGTCTCGCCGGGCAAATCCGCCGGCGCTTCCGGGTCATGGTTGCCGGCGACCCAGAACCAGTCGCGGCCGGCCATCAATGCTTCCAGCCGATCGCGGAAGGTTTGATGCATGCGCTCGGCGCCGCCGCCGTCGTGGAAGGAGTCGCCCAGGCTGATGACGATGGCCGGCTGGTAGTCCGCGATTACCGCCTGCAGCCGGAGCAGAGTGGCGCCGGTATCGTAGGGCGGGATCAGTGCGCCGCGCCTGGCAAAGGACGAGCCCTTTTCCAGATGCAGGTCGGAGACCGCGAGCAGCCTCAGATCGGGGAAATAAAGCACGCCGCGCGAATCACAGACCGCGCGCTCGCCCGCGATGCCGACAAAATCGGCCTCGGCGATCAGCGATGCCCGCGCCAGCGAAAAATTCATTCCTCAACCATCCCAGGACCCATGGCTTCCTCGACCAAAGTCGCGGCATCCATCAGCAGCGTTTCGTCGGCCTCGCCGTTCACCGGCATCTTGCCGATTTCGAGCATGATCGGCACGGCCAGCGGCGATATCTGTTCGAGTGCCTTATGCACGATTCGACCCTGGATACGCGAGAGCATGTCGGCAAGTCTGCTGACATCGAGCAGACCGGTCGCCGCGTCGGCGCGCGTCGCCTGCAGCAGGATGTGGTCGGGCTCATGGCTGCGCAGCACGTCATAGATCAGATCGGTCGAGACGGTGACCTGACGGCCGCTTTTCTCCTGTCCCGGGTGGCGCTTCTCGATCAGGCCTGAAATCAGCGCGCAGTTGCGGAAGGTGCGCTTGAGCAGCCAGCTGTCGGCCAGCCAAGCCTCGAGGTCATCGCCCAGCATGTCCTGGTCGAACAGAGCGCCAAGCGAAGGTTTCCGCGATTTGAACATCGCGCCCATATCGCCCAGCGACCAGATGGCCAGGGCGTAGTCGGTGGCGACGAAGCCAAGCGGCCTGGCGCCGGCCCTGTCCAGCCGGCGGGTGAGCAGCATGCCGAGCGTCTGGTGCGCCAGTCTGCCCTCGAATGGATAGGCCACGAGATAGTGACGGTTGCCGCGCGGAAAGGTTTCGATCAGCAGGTCGTCGCGTTTGGGCAATACCGATTTGTCGGCCTGGAACCGCAGCCAGTCCGATACCTGCTCCGGCAGCTTCTTCCAGCGCTGCGGGTCGTCCAGCATGGCGCGCACCTGCTCGGCGAGGTAAGTCGAAAGCGGAAATTTGCCGCCGCCATAATAAGGCACCTTGGCGTCGCTTCCCGGCGCACTCGAGACGAAGCATTCGTTCTCGCGGATGCCTTCGAAGCGCAGCACTTTGCCGGCAAACATGAAGGTGTCGCCATGCGTCAGCGTTTCGAGGAAGGCCTCCTCGATCTTGCCCAGAGCCCGGCCGCCGTGCGGAGCCGAGCCTTTGCTGCCGGCCTTGACGTAACGCACATTGAGCGCCGGCACCTCGATGATGGTGCCGACGTTCAGCCGATATTGCTGCGCGACGCGGGGATTGGAGACCCGCCACATGCCGTCCTTGTTGAGGCGGATGCGGGCGTAGCGCTCGTAGTTCTTCAGTGCGTAGCCGCCGGTGGCGACGAAATCGATGACGCGGTCGAATGTCGGCCGGTCGAGGCTGGCATAGGGCGCTGCTGTCAGCACTTCCTCATAGAGATCGTCGGCGCGAAACGGCGCCCCGCAGGCGCAGCCCAGCACATGCTGCGCCAGCACGTCGAGCCCGCCATCGACCAATGGCGGCGTATCCTGCGCGCCGAGGTAGTTGGCGTCCAGGGCTGCCCGGCACTCCAGCACTTCGAAACGATTGGCCGGGATGAGGATCGCTTTCGAGGGCTCGTCCATGCGGTGATTGGCGCGGCCGATGCGCTGCGCCAGCCGGCTGGCGCCCTTGGGCGCGCCGACATGCACGACCAGATCGACATCGCCCCAGTCGATGCCGAGGTCGAGCGTCGAGGTGGCGACGATGGCACGGAGCGCGTTTTCCCCCATCGCCTTCTCGACGCGTCGGCGCTGGGCGACATCGAGCGAGCCGTGATGCAGCGCGATCGGCAAGGTATCCTCGTTGACCCGCCACAATTCCTGAAACAGCAGCTCGGCCTGGCTGCGGGTGTTGACGAACAGCAGGGTGGTCTTGTGGCGCTTGATCTCGCGGTAGATTTCCGGCGTCGCATAGCGCGCCGAATGGCCGGCCCATGGCACGCGCTCTTCCGAATCGAGGATCGAGATTTCGGGCTTCGCGCCGCCGGTTACGACGATGAGCTCAGACATATCGGGACTTGCCAGGCCTTTGGGCGGATTCTGGCTCACCAGCCAGCGCCGCAACTCGTCGGGCTCGGCCACCGTTGCCGACAGACCGATCGTCTGCAGGCCGGGCACGATGCTGCGCAGCCGCGCCAGCCCGAGCGCCAGCAGATGGCCGCGTTTCGATGTCACCAGCGAATGCAGCTCGTCGAGCACGACATAGCGCAGATCCTCGAAGAAGCGCCCGGCATCGCCGGCCGCAATCAGCAGCGCCAATTGCTCGGGCGTGGTGAGCAGGATATCGGGCGGCGCCAGCTTCTGGCGCTGTCGCTTGTGGGAAGGCGTGTCGCCGGTGCGCGTCTCGATGGTGACGGGCAGGCCGATCTCCTCCACCGGCTTGCCGAGGTTGCGCTCGATGTCGACGGCCAGCGCCTTGAGTGGCGAGATGTAGAGCGTGTGCATACCGCGCCGTGCCGCGCCAGGCTTGCGCTTGGGACGGTTGGCCAGTTCGGTAAGCGACGGCAGGAAGCCGGCCAGCGTCTTGCCGGCGCCGGTCGGTGCGATCAAGAGCATCGATTGCCCCGCTTGAGCCTTCGCCAGCAGCTCGATCTGATGAGCGCGCGGCGACCAGCNGGCGACCAGCCTTTTTCGCCGAACCATCTGATGAATGGTTCGGGCAGAAGGACGGCGGCATTCTGTTTGGCAAGGCGCGGCTGCTCGGTCACGCGAAAGAGGTAGCGCGATGGCGCGCGATCGCCAAGGAAAATCGGAACAAAAGGTGATCGGGTGAGCTATCCCTCGCCGCGTTTACGGGGAGAGGATGCCGGCAGGCAGGTGAGGCGCAGCGCGACCTTTCAGTCGCTGGCGTCGCCCCTCATCCGTCTTCGGGCACCTTTCCCCGTGAACGGGCGAGGAAGAGGCGCTAGGGCCGCCGAAACCCAGTCGGCCCGCCATACAGATACCCAATCCGATCAACCGCATCCTTCAGCCCTTCGCGCGAGACCAGCATGGTGTGGCCGTTGGCGTGGATCATTGTCTCGGCGTCGGTCATGATCGCGACATGGCCCTTCCAGAACACCAGGTCGCCGCGTTTCAGTCCGGCATAATCGAATCCCGGATCGAGCGGCTCGCCGAGGCCTGCCGCTTGCATGTCGGAATCACGCAGCACATTGCGGCCGGCCATGCGCATGGCCAGTTGCACAAGGCCCGAACAGTCGATGCCGAAGCCGGAGGTGCCGCCCCAGAGATAGGGCGTGCCGAGAAACATCTCGGCGACCGAGACATAGTCGGCGGCGATGTCACTGACCGGGCAAATATGGCCGGCGATCAGCGCCTCGCTGGAGGGCAACAGCGCATAGTGCGTGCCGCGCGTTTCGGCGGCACCGGTTACCGTCACCGTCGAGCCCATCGACAATTGGCCGCTGATCGGGAAGCGCAGATCCGGGCCAGGATAGAGGAAGGTGCGCGGCGCCGTGACGATGTGGGTTGGCGCATGCTCGCGTGCGCCCAGCATGGTGGCGCCGACGTAGCCGACATAGCCGTCGCGTTCGGCCTGGACCCAGGCCCATCCCTCGGCTTCCTCGAAGACAAGCACATCGTCGCCGAACAGTACCTGCGTGTTGACGCCGGCATCCGGGCGCGGTGCCTTGCGCACGTCAGCCACGGAGGCCGTGATCCGAGCCGGACGGCCGGTGACGAAGCGATCGGCCGAAACCTTCCCTTTCAGCCTTGCATCGGCGAGGTCGGAACGGAAGGCGTGGAGGCGGGCATCCCTGGCAGTCAAATCGGTACTCGTTCAATTCATGGATTGATCAGATGGGCAGTTCATGAGCCCTGGCAACGATACCATCCCCGAAGCGCTCGACAAAGAGCGCGCCTTCGACCGTGCGCCGGATCAGCACATTGCGCTTGTCGAGCTCGTCGCGATGGCGTGACACCAGTTTCAGCGCACCCATAGTATCGAGGGCGCGGGTGATGACCGGCTTGGTGACATTGAGGCGGGCTGCCAGGCCGCGCACCGTGTGCGGCGGCGGGTCGAGATAGATGGTGAACAGGATCGCCGTCTGGCGCATGGTGAGATCTGGCGCGCCGGCGCGCACCTGGGACAACATCACCTGCTGCCATAGTCGCATCGCCTGGCTCGGACGCATCGAAATCGACATCGCGCGAGCATGACGGCAAATTGTTTCGGTTCCGTTTCAGTTTAGAGGCAGTGTGCTTTGCTCACGACCCTAGGCATAGCGCCTCGAAATGACCCGCTCCAGTGCACGGATGCCTTGCGCCTCGCCGCCGGCGGGTCCATAGGGGCGATCGGACGGGTTCCAGGCGAAGATGTCGAAATGCGCCCAGCCCGTTGTCCGTTCGACAAAGCGCTTGAGGAACAGCGCCGCGGTGACCGAGCCGGCGAAACCGTCCGTGGTGACGTTGTTGATGTCGGCGATCTTCGACGCCAGCCTGCCGTCATAGGGCCGCCACAACGGCATGCGCCACAACGGATCCTCGACGGCCACCGAGGCCGCAGCCAGTTCGGACGCCAGCGCTTCGTCGCCAGTGTAGAAAGGCGGCAGATCGGGACCGAGCGCGACACGCGCTGCCCCGGTCAGCGTCGCCATGTCGATCAGCAGTTCCGGCTCCTCGTCATCGGCCAGCGCCAGCGCATCGGCCAGCACCAGCCGCCCTTCGGCGTCGGTGTTGCCGATCTCGACGGTGAGGCCCTTGCGGCTGGTCAGTACATCTCCAGGCCGGAAGGCGTTGCCGGCAATCGAATTCTCGACCGCCGGGATCAGGACGCGCAGCCGGATCTTCAGCCCGGCAGCCATGATCATCGAGGCCAGGCCCAGCACATTGGCGGCGCCGCCCATATCCTTCTTCATCAAGAGCATGCCCGACGACGGTTTGATGTCGAGGCCGCCAGTGTCGAAACAGACACCCTTGCCGACCAGCGTCACCTTCGGCGCGCCTTCCGGTCCCCAAACCATGTCGATCAGTCGCGGCGCTCCGACCGAGGCCCGGCCGACCGCATGGATCATCGGGAAATTCTGCTTCAGGAGATCATCCCCCTTGATCACCGACACCTCGGCCTTGTGAGTGGCCGCCAGGGTCCGCACGGCCTTCTCCAACTCGTCCGGTCCCATGTCGCTGGTCGGCGTGTTGACGAGGTCGCGCGCCAGGAAGACGCCGTCGGCGATGCGCCGGACGCGTCCTGCATCTACGCCGAGCGGCAGCGCAAAACGCAGCGTCTTGCCTGATTTCTTTCCGTAGCGAGTGAAGACGTAACCGCCGAGCACCAAGGCTATGGCCGCGAGTTCCGGCTCGGCTGGAGCGGCGGCAAAATGCCAGTCGCCTTCCGGCAAGGCTCTCGCCAGCATGCCGACCGCCAGCGCGCCCTCGCCATCACCGACGCCGAACAAGGCGCCGGCAAGGGAACCGTTGTCGCCGGGGACGGCGAGCGTCCTACCGGCTTCGCCGGAAAAGCCGTTGGCGGCCGCCCATGCGGTCATGGAAGGCGAAAGCCCCAAGGCCTCCAGTCCATCGCTCGCGACCAGATGGACCGGCAGGGCAGTGTTTAGTGTCTCGACGAGTTCGACGGGCATTCGATGGTCTCCGGGAGGCTTGCAGGTCGTCCTCAGTCAAGTGACAGGGACGTCGGATGATTTCAACATCTATGCACAGGGGCCGGCATGGGACTGCCAGGCCAAAGGCTTCCGGCGGGCCGTTCACCGATCCGACGGCTCACTTTTTAACTGTCCGTTAGGGTTAACAGAATATTTCTGCGGGGATGAAGATGGCCACGTGAATGGCCACGCGCAGGAATGGAGAGCCCCGTGCCGATGCCCACCAACCGCAGGATGAACGTCACGGGCAAACGGTTGGTCACCACGGCACTGCTGATGGCGCTGGCGGCCGGTGTTGCCGGGTGCGGAACCAGCAAGCTCACGACCGGCTCGATCGGGCGCACCAGCGGCAAACCGCTGGAAACCATGTCGGCCAGCGAGTTGCACGGGGCGACCGGGCGGCTGGGCGAATCCTACGCAAAGAACCCCAACGACAAGCGGCTGGCGACAAATTTTGCGGCGGCGCTCCAGATGGACGGCGATGCCGACCAGTCGCTTGCCGTGATGCGCAAGCTGGCGATCGCCTACCCCAAGGATCGCGACGTGCTTGCCGCCTACGGCAAGGCGCTGGCCGCCAACGGCCAGTTCGAGCCGGCGCTCGACGCCGTGCGCCGGGCGCAGACGCCGGAATATCCGGACTGGCGGCTGATGTCGGCCGAGGCCGCCATTCTCGACCAGCTTGGCCAGAAGGATGAAGCGCGCCAGAACTACCGCAAGGCGCTGGACCTAAAGCCGAACGAACCCTCGATCCTTTCCAATCTCGGTATGTCCTATGTGCTGGAAGGCGATCTGCGCACCGCCGAGACCTATATGCGCTCGGCAGCCCAGCAACCGAATGCCGACAGCCGGGTGCGCCAGAACCTTGCGCTGGTCGTGGGACTGCAGGGCCGCTTCGACGAGGCCGAGAAGATCGCGTCGCAGGAGCTTTCACCCGAACAGGCGCAAGCCAATGTAGCCTATCTTCGCCAGATGCTTGCCCAGCAGAACGCCTGGAGTCAGCTCAAGGATCAGGACAAGGCAAAGCCGGCGACCAACTGAGCGCCGCATGGGCGCCGGCTCCGCACAGCGCAAAATCCGTCCACATCTCAAAGCTGAAAACAAGAGCCGCACTGCATTGGCAGTGCGGCTCTTTTGTATGGCTGCAACGAGGCCTACTGGCTTGAGGAATTGTGCTGGTCGCCGAAGATGCCGCGCTGACTGACCTGAATGCCGGCTGGGCCCAGAATGATAGCGAACAAAACCGGCAGGAAGAACAGGATCATCGGCACGGTAAGCTTCGGCGGCAGGGCGGCGGCCTTCTTCTCGGCGGCATTCATGCGCATGTCACGGCTTTCCGAGGCCAGCACGCGCAATGCGTGCGCCACGGGTGTGCCGTAGCGTTCGGCCTGGACCAGCGCCTGGGACACTGACTTCACCGACTCCAGGCCGGTACGAGCCGAGAGGTTTTCATAAGCCTGCTTGCGCTCCTGCAGATAAGAGAGTTCGGCGTTGGTCAGCACGAATTCCTCCGCCAGCGCCACCGACTGCGAACCGATCTCCTCGGAGACCTTGCGCAAGGCGGCCTCGACCGACATGCCCGATTCGACGCAGATCAGCATCAGGTCGAGCGCATCCGGCCACGCCGCCTGGATCGACTGCTTGCGCTTGGCGGCACGATTGTTGACGTAAAGGATCGGCGCGTAGAAACCGGCGTAGGCGACAAGGATGCAGACGAACAGTTTCACGAAGGCCGGCCGGTCAGGCAGTCCGCCGAGCACGAACAGATAGATCGCTGCCAGCGCGAAACCGACAAAAGGCAGGATCAGGCGGAAGAACAGGAAGCGGGTCAGCGGGTTCTGGCCACGAAAGCCCGCCACCTTGAGCTTCTGCAACGTGCCTTCATCGGCCAACGCACGCCGCAGGTCCAGCCTGTCGACGATGTTGCGCATGCCGATCGACTGCTCTTCGCGCAGCCCCTTGCGGCGACGATCGGCTTCGTTGGCAAGCCGCGAGCGCTGCTTGGCGCGCAATTCGTCACGCTCCAGCGCCACCGATTTCATGCGCGCCTTGAGCTGATTGCCGCCAAGCGCCGGCAGCAACGTGAAGACGGTCGCGAACACCGCAACGCCGACCAGCAATGCGATCAGGAAGGCAGGATCGGTCAGCGATTTTACGACTTGGTCGGTCATCCGTTTTCAGTCTTTTCGTTCGAGCTTTCCAAGGTGGGCCTAAACTTCAAAGTTCATCATCTTGCGCATCACCAGAATGCCGATCGACATCCACACGCCGGAACAGCCAAGGATCAGATTGCCGGTGCTGGTGGTGAACAGCGGCATGATGTAGTTCGGGCTCGACAGATAGACGAGAAGGGCGACGACAATAGGCAGCGCGCCGATGATGACGGCCGACGCCTTCGCTTCCATGGACAGCGCCTGGACCTTGGCCTTCATTTTCTTGCGATCGCGAAGCACGCGCGAAAGGTTGCCTAGCGCCTCGGAGAGATTACCGCCGGCCTGTGACTGGATCTGGATAACGATTCCGAAGAAACTTGCCTCGCTGCACGGCATGGTCTCAGCCATGCGCAAGGTGGCGTCGGGGATGGACATGCCAACCTGCTGCGAATCGACGATCCGGCGGAACTCGGTCTTGACCGGCTCCGGCGATTCATTGGCGATCAGGCGAATGGCGTCGTTGAGCGGCAGGCCGGATTTGACGGCGCGCACGATGATGTCGAGGGAGTTGGGAAATTCGTTGAGGAACGCCTTGACCCGGCGCGCGCGGCGAAACGAGACGAACCAGCGCGGCAGGCCGAGCGCGCCGGCCAGAAGCGTACCCGGCAGGACAAGTAGCGGCGCGCCGGCGAGATAGGCGAGCACCGTCAGCGCGATGCCGCAAATGACGGAGTAGATATAGAAACGCTCGATCGAGACCTGCATGCCGGCCTGACGAATCTGGGCCTTCAACGGCGGCTTCTTGACGGCGAGTTCGTTGGTTTTCTGCTTTTCGTCGAGCTGTTTCAGCGTGTCCTGGACAGATTTACGCCGCTTGACCGCCTCCGCGACACGGTCGCGCGAAGCCTTGACGACCGAACGATCGGTCTCGGCGGCCTTGATCGTCTCGAGCCGCTTGCCGGCCTGCTTCTCGTTGCTCATCTTGGTGAACAGGAAGGCATAGGCGACCGCACCGGCGCTGAAGCCGGCGAGCACGATGAACGCCAGTACGGTGGTATCAATTCCGAACATCGACCTCAGTCCCCACGCCTCGATATGCGTTAGTCAGCGCGTTTCTCCATCGATTCCAGAGCATTGGCGAGGCGCTGTTCCTCGCCATAGTAGCGGGCGCGATCCCAGAAATGCGGACGGCCGATGCCGGTCGACACATGCTCGCCAAGCAGCCTTCCGTTCGAGTCCTCGCCCTTGATGTTGTAGAGCACGATGTCCTGCGTGATGATGACGTCACCTTCCATGCCGATCACCTCGGTGATGTGGGTGATGCGGCGCGAGCCGTCGCGAAGGCGTGCTGCCTGGATGATGACATCGACGGAGCCGACGACGATTTCACGCACGGTCTTCTGCGGCAGCGAATAGCCGCCCATGGCGATCATCGATTCGATACGGTTCAGGCATTCGCGCGGGCTGTTGGAGTGGATCGTTCCCATCGACCCGTCATGGCCGGTGTTCATCGCCTGCAGCAGGTCGAAAACCTCCGGTCCGCGCACTTCGCCGACGATGATGCGTTCGGGCCGCATGCGCAAGCAGTTCTTGACCAGGTCGCGCATGGTCACCTCGCCTTCGCCCTCGAGATTGGGCGGGCGGGTTTCGAGACGTACCACGTGCGGCTGCTGCAGTTGCAGTTCGGCCGAGTCCTCGCAGGTGATGACGCGTTCCTCGCGGTCGATATAGTTGGTCAAGCAGTTGAGCAGCGTCGTCTTGCCGGAGCCGGTACCGCCGGAGATGACGATGTTGCAGCGGACGCGGCCGATAATCTTGAGTATCTCGGCGCCCTGCGGCGAGATGGCGCCGAACTTGACCAGCTGATCGAGCGTCAGCTTGTCCTTCTTGAACTTGCGGATGGTGAGCGCGGTGCCGTCGATGGAGAGCGGCGGCGCGATCACGTTGACGCGAGACCCGTCAGGAAGACGGGCGTCACAGATCGGGCTCGATTCGTCGACGCGGCGGCCAACCTGGCTGACGATGCGCTGGCAGATGTTGAGCAGCTGCTGATTGTCGCGGAAGCGGATGCCGGTCTGTTCGACCTTGCCGTTGACTTCGATGTAGACGTTCTTGGAGCCGTTGACCATGATGTCGGCGATATCGTCGCGGGCGAGCAGCGGCTCCAGCGGCCCGTAGCCTAGCACATCGTTGCAGATGTCGTCGAGCAACTCTTCCTGCTCGGCGATCGACATTGCGAAATTTTTGATGGCGATGATGTCGTTGACGATATCGCGGATTTCCTCGCGCGCGCTCTCGGGATCGAGTTTCGCAAGTTGCGACAGGTCAATGGTGTCGATGAGCGCGGAGAAGACCTGGGTCTTGGTGTCGTAGTAGGTTTCGCTTTTTTCGCGCTGGATCTTTTTTGGCGGCTCCGGCGCCATCGACGGCGCCTCAACGGCACGGCGAGTTGGCGGCGTTGCCAGCGCTCCCGGCGGCGGCGCTGCCGGGGGTCGGGCAAGTACCGCCATGTCCGCAGGCGTTGCAGCAGCCGGCGCCGCTGACGCTGGCTGACGGAACTCCGGGGTGAACCGGCCGCCGTCGTCGGAGCCTCTTTTTCCAAACATGATCGACTACCAATTTCGCTTGAGAAGCGTCATTTCTTGTTACGCGAGAGCTTGCCGAGGAGGCCGCCAAGGCCTGCCTTCTTCCTGGCCTTGATTTCGCTGCGACCGGTCAGCACGTGCGCGATTTCGTTGATCATGCCGACGACCGGGCTCTTGGGATCCATCTCGCCCAGCATGCGGCCGTTGTTCGCGGCATTTCCAAACAACAACGGGTCGAAGGCGATGACCGACATCGGCGTGAGGCTGAGCGGCTCGGCGAAGTCGGACGCGGAAATCTCGGGCCGTTTCGGCACGCCGGCCTGATTGATGATCAGTTTCGGCGGCGGATCGTTCGGGCGAAGCCGCGTCAGCATATCGACCAGATTCTTGGTGTTGCGCAGATTGGCCAATTCCGGCGTCGCAGTGATGACGATCTCGTCGGCCTTGATCAGTGTGTTCTTGGTCCAGCCCGTCCAGATATGGGGGACGTCGAGCACCAGCAGCGGCACGCTGCGCTGGGCGGTATCGATGAGTTGCGTGAAGGCATCGGGATCGAAATCATAGACACGTTCGAGGGTGGAGGGCGCGGCGAGCAGCGACAGATGTTCGGCGCACTGGGCAAGCAGACGGTCGAGATAAACCTCGTCGACGCGTTCGGGCGAAAACACGGCCTCGGCGATGCCTTGCGCAGGGTCCTGGTCGAAGTTTATGTTGGCCGTCCCGAAAGCCAGGTCGAGATCGGCGACGACCACTTCCGATTTGAACAGCGATGACATCGCCCACGCCACATTGTGGGCGATGGTCGAGGAGCCGACGCCACCCTTGGCGCCGACGAAGGCGATCGAGCGGCCGATCGGCTCGGCTTCCGGATCGACGAAGATCGACGAAACCACCGAGACAATATCGGCCATCGACACGGGCGCGATGACGTATTCGGAAATACCGAAGCGGATGAGTTCGCGGTAAAGACCGACATCGTTGTAGTGGCCGATCACCACGACTTTAGAGGAGGGATCGCAATATTCTGAAAGCTGGGCAAGCTGCTCCAGCAACTGCTTCGGTTCGCTGCGCGACTCCAGAAGGATGAGGTTCGGCGTCGGCGCGGATTGGTAGAATTCGATCGCCGTGGCGATGCCGCCCATATGCACTTTCAGATGCGCCTTGGCCATGCGGCGATCCTCGCCGGCCCGCTCTACCGGATGCGCGACACCTTCCGTCTCGCAAAATGCCTGGATGGAAATACGCGGAACCGGCCGCAGCGCCTGCATCGCGGCAATATCCAATTGCGAGCTGTCGCCGCCGTCTACGGGCGTATCGTAGGCAAGATTGCTCATTGTCATGCTCTTTTCCGTGACTTCTCTTCCGGTCTCTACGCGGGACCGGCGCTCCTAGTACGTCACTTCCGAATTGCCGAGGAACTCGTCCGAAATACCTCTGCCGCGGTAGACGTCGATCACCGCGCCGCGGTTCTCGGCGTCGATGTCGGACGACTTTCTTGGCCCGAGCAGATCGGTCGGATTGGCGAGTTGCGCGGCGAGGTTGTTTTGAGACGAGCAGCCGTAATCGGCGTAGTGCTTGTTTTCGGAGGTTTCGAGGATGTCTTCGGGCCAGCGCCCGCATTTGTCGGTCTGGGCTCTCACCGAAATATAGGAAACGCGGATAGGCGCCGACGCTTCCGGGGAAACCGACTGGTAGGAGGTCACCACGATCCGGTTTAGCTTGATGCCGCTGGCAACCGCCAGCCTTGCGAAATCGCGCGCCGCGGCAGTCGCCGCGACCTCATTAGCCGAGCCGATCGGGGTTGCGATCGTCAGCGCCGGGGCAGCGCTCTTGTCGTAACCGTCTAGGAAGCCCAGAAGCGTGTCGCGCTGCGAGCCGGTCATGCCGCGATCGTCGGCGCCGACCGGGAGGTCGAGCTTCTGGTTCTTCTCAGCAATTACGATCGGATGCGTGGTGCGATAATCATCGGGAATCGCCCCAACCGTGATGCTGTCGCGCTTAGCGCAACCGGCAAGCGAGGCGGCGATCGCGACCGCCAGGATCGGCATTGCCGATCGGCGGATCCGGCCACGGCCAGACCATGCCGTTGCGGCAATCGCCAGTACCTTTGATGCTGACTGAGACATGTCCGCTTCCCCGCTTACTTGTAGATGAAGCCGACAACGCCGTGGTAGCGGCCGTTGGGCTTGTCGGTCTGCATGGTGCCGTAGACGCGGTTGACGCGGCCAAGGAACATGGCCGGACCATCGCCGGCGGCATTGAAATTGTCGTCCGGCTTAGCCAGGTCGTTGCGCGCCACCGGCCGAGCCAGATAAGGCGTGATGATGATGACCAGTTCAGTTTCATTGCGGACGAAATCGCGGCTGCGGAATAGCGTGCCGAGCACCGGGATCTTGGTCAGGCCGGGCAAGCCCGATACAGCCTGGCGGACGTCGTCGCGAACGAGGCCGGCAATCATCATCGAACCGCCCGACGGCAATTCGACGGTGGTGTCGGCAAGTCTCTTGCGGATCGACAGAAGCGTCAGGCCGGGCAAGCTGCCGCCGCCTTCCAGGGTGGTAGCACCTTCCGAGGTCGGCTCCGAAACCGATGTTCTGACCTTGAGGCTGATCCGGCCCGCCGACAGCACAACGGGCTGGAACTCGAGACCTATGCCGTATTCCAGCTTTTCGTTGGTGTAGGTGACCTGGCCGGTCTGGTTGTCGGTCGAAACGTTGTTCGTACGTGCCGTGATGAGATTGAATTCGCCGCCGACCCTGAACGTTGCCTTCTCGCCCGAAACCGCGGTGAGGGTCGGTTCTGCAAGCGTCTTCATGACGCCGCTTTGCTCCATGGCATTGATGTAGGCTTTGAGGCCACTGCCGCCCAAGTTAAAGCCTGAATTCTGCGAAAGCGGCTTTCCCAAACCGTAGTTGGGCGAACTCAGCGCACCGTAAGCGATGCCGTCCATGCTGCCGCTGCCAACCATGTTGACGCCGAGCTGCTTCATCACCGAGCGGCTGACTTCGGCCACGGTCACCTTCAGCGTCACCTGGTCGTCGCCGATGATCTGTAGCAGGTTGACGATCTTCGAGACCCGGCGTTCGGCATCCGGGTTGTTGATGTCGACGCCCCCATTGGCATTGCCGCCGGCCGCGGTCTGCGAATACTGGCCCGTCGTCGCTTCACCTCCGGACACGAAGATGGTTGCCAGATCGACGGCGCGCTTGGCATCGAGCGGCGTATCCACCGTCCCGGTCAGGACGACGTTGTCGTTCAGCAATTCGACCTTGATCTCGGCATTCGGAAGGAAGCGCTTGAGGTAGTCTTCCAATCCGGCGACGTCGCGTTCGACGGCCAGATCCAGGCTGGCAATCTGCTCGCCATTGGGACCGAAGACGAAGATGTTGGTTTCGCCCACCGACTTGCCGAACAGATAGATGCGCCTTGCGGTGCGGGTCACCGCATCGGCGACCGCGGGATTGGCGACAAGGATGTCGTAGGCGTCGCTCGGCAGATCGATGACGACCGATTTGTTGAGGCCGAGCTTGACACGTTGCGTGGCGGTCGAGGCCGTGACCCCGACGCTCTTTCCGGCGGCCTTGGCGTCGCCGAGGCCACTTGCATGGGCTCCGAGGAAAAGCAGGCCGACGGCTGCAGCCATGGTGACCGGCAGTTTAGCGACTAACCTCATTTCCTTGCCCCTACTTCGGAAACTTCGCCCGATTTGATCAACCGCACCGTTCCGCGCCGCCCACTGCCGGAAACGAGGTAGTCGGCTTCATCGGTACCCTTTTCCTTGTTGTCGGTGATCGAGCGCAGCGCCAGCGTCAGGCGATCGGCCATCTGCTGGGCGACGGTTATTATCTCGGCCTGCTGCGGCGTCAGCTCCAGCGTCGCCGTCTGTCCGACCCTGGTCTTCTTGCCTTCCTCGTCCTCCTGGATGGTCTGATCGATCGCCAGGACGCGGATGTTCTTGAGGATGGTCTCGGTGGTGAATCCGCTGCCGCCGTTGCCGGTGTCGGATCTGCGGGTCATGATGACGTCGACAAAATCGTTGGGCAGGATGAACCCGCCTGCCGACGTGTCAGCCGAGATCGCGGTGGCGACGGCACGCATGCCGGTGGGCAGGATCGAAGACATGAAGCTTTGCCCCTCGCCGATCAGCTTGGAGCGCCGCAGCGGCTCACCGGTGTACATCGCCATGCGGGCGACGGAGCCCTTCAGTTTCTCCCGCGCTTCGGGTTCGGCGGCACGGGTGATGAAATTCGCATTGATGCCATCGGACGGCCAGGACTCCCAGCTGAGATTGTTCTCAAGTGGGCTGCCCATCGGCACGTCGCCGGAAAGCACGAGCACATCCTGCAAGGCAATGGCCGGCGCCTGCGGGGCATCGGCGACGACCTGCTGGGGCGGGACCGCCACCATATTCTTGGCGACATAACCTGCACCACCCGCCGCAGCCACCGCCACGCCCAGAATAATCAGTCGGGATGCTGGCATCTGTCCGAACCCTCGCCTTTAGGCAACCAACTAGCCAGGCCGGACTTTGCAGCGGCAATCGTCAAAACAAGGTTAATGCAATGCTTACGATCGTGATTAATTTAAGGTTTACATAAATTGGACGGACCCGTGCTCCGACGACAGAAAGGGCGACCAGCGGCATCTTTTCAGACCGATGTCGGAGCGGCAAAGGTTGCTTGCTGTTTCAGTTCGCCAGCTTTGCCAGTGCCCAAACCATCAGGGGTGAATCCGGATAGGTCAGCAGCCCGCCAATGCCGAGTGCAATGCCGTAGGGAACGCCAGTCGTGTCGTCGGCGAAATGGCGCAGGAATAGATTGTGGCTGGTGTAAATCGCCAGCGGCGATTTCCGGTAGAGAAGGATGGCGAGCGTCAGCAGTCCGCCGATGAACGTCGATATCACGAGATACTCGACAAGGTGAATGTTGAACCCCATCCAGACGGCGGTGCCGGCGAGCAGCTTGGCGTCGCCGCCACCCATGCCGCCGAGTGCAAACAGACCGAACGTCACGGCCAGCACCAGGCCGCCGGCGGCGAAATGCCAGCCATAGGTTGCCCAGTCCATGGCCGTCAGCGGCGCAACCAGCGCAAACACCGCCAGCAGCAGCACCGGTACGCGGTTGGCGATCGTCATCGACAGCATGTCGGAGATCGCGGCGAAGAGCATGCAAAAAGGAAAGATGACGAAGATCAACGCTTCGAGCATGGGCGCGACACCCTGTTGCCAACTGTGTCCAGCCTCAGCCTAGACATATATGATTAACGATCGATGAGACTGGGTTACTCAAAACCGCCCGACGCGATGAAATAAGGGCCGCCAGTCAGGCGGCCCCTATCTCTAAGGCAACCAGGGTATTACGAACCACTCACCTTACCGGCGATGGCGATGAACTTGTTGTTCAGGGCGTTGCCGAGCTGACCAGCGCCAAAAATGATGGCAAGCGCGATGAGAGCGGCGATCAGACCGTATTCGATAGCGGTCGCGCCGGATTCGTCCTTCGCGAAACGTGCGATGAGATTAGACATTCGAGAGCTCCTACTCCACGTGTTACAGCACTTCCGTCAACTTCTGTGGTGGTTGATCGGATGCTGCCAATCTACGGAGAAGCTCTTTCAATCGGCTTAATAAACAGCCTTACCGATTCCTTTCCCGCTTCGAACAGCTTGCGTGGTTAACCGTAAACTAAACGCTGGACAGTAGCTCGCCTGCCCGTGAAAAGCTGTAATTTCACGGCTATCGGCAGGACGCATTGTTATATCAGCTGGCAGCAAGATTGGAGCGAATACCCGGCGCCGGTCAAGGGTTTAACCGTTGGTTCACCAATCTCCTTCATGTTCCGTGAACAAGTTTTGCCGCTGTGGAGCGCCTTGATGACCGCCATGAAATCGTCATTCCTGCTTGTCGCGCTTCTCGCCGTCCCGGCTTTCGTGCTGCCGGCCAAGGCCGGAGCCGGCATCGAAGTGACGATGAACCAGGCCAAGATCGTCAAACTGACACGCCCCGCCGACACCATCGTCGTCGGCAATCCGGCGATCGCCGACGCCTCCGTCCAGGATGCATCAACGATCGTGCTGACGGGCAAGGGGTTCGGCGTGACCAATCTGGTTGTCCTCGACCACGATGGCAGCCCGATCGTCGACGAGCAGGTGACCGTAGTGCGCCAGGACGCGTCGTCGGTGCGTATCTACAGGCGCGCCTCGGTCCAGACCATGTCCTGCACGCCATATTGCGAAAGCTCGTACAAGAGCGACTCGGAAAAGTCGTCCGAGGCCGAGATGAGCGCTGGGCAGTAAGCGCCTCAGTTGGCTCGATTGTCTCGGGAAAGCCGCGTCGGTTAGCGGCCGGTTAATGTCGCCTGGTCGAATTTAACGGTCATTCAAACCGGAGCTAAATGGGTTCTTGATAGTGGTGCTGACGGTACCGCATCAGGATCGCAGGAACGGGATATGGGCGACGTTTTGGACGAGGATTCAGAACGCGAGATCTGCAAGGCCAAGGCAGGGCGCGTGACGTTTGCCCGTCGTTTCCTTCGTGATCGGCGCGGCAGCACGGCGATAGAATTCGCGATGCTTGCGCTACCGTTTGCGGCTCTCGTCTTCGCCATCCTCGAGAGCTGCGTTTCATTTGCCGGACAGGAGGTGATGGCCAACATCACCGATGATATCGCCCGTCAGTTGCGTACTGGCCAGTTGAGGCAAGCGGATGTGACGGAAGAGAAGCTGAAGGGCTTGGTCTGCGCCAGACTCGAGATCATTGTCGCGAAGGGTTGCCCCGGTTTGCTGGTGGATCTGCGCCCGTTCAAGACCTTTGCCGGGGCAGCCAGTGCGGGTTTCACGATTTCCGGCTCGACCATCACGCTGACGGGCAAGGATCCGGATACAGGCAAGGACCCGGCTTTCGGGACCCCTACAATAGGTCCGGCAGAATCAAAGAACATGCTGCGGGTCTTTTACCCTTGGCCGGTCATGACCGATTTCATGGCTCAATACATGTCGAATATGGATGGCGGCAAGACTCTGCATTACGCGACGACAACGTGGCAAAACGAGCCATTCGACAACTGAAATTGCACGTGTAAGCAAAAGGAAAAGTGCATGTTTCGTGCGGGGGCACATCCGGGGATGTCGGTTAGCTGGAAGAGAGCGGAGCGGTTTTTTTCCGATCGGCGCGGCATAGCGGCCGTCGAGTTTGCCCTCATCGTGCCTGTCTTGCTGATCATGTATTTCATTACGATGGAGGCCTCGCAAGCCATCGAGGCCAGCAAGAAGGTCAGCCGCATCAGCTCCATGGTTGCCGACCTCGTCACGCAGCAAACGTCGGTGGTCAACGCAGATCTCACCGACATCATGAAGATCGGCAACTCCAGCCTTCAGCCTTACAACCGCTCGGTCGCCAATATCTCCATTACGGCAATCGACATCAGAACCGACCCGAACAATCCGATACCGCAAGCAAAGGTGGCGTGGTCCTGGAGCGTGCTGGATGGGAAGACTGGCCGCGACTCCAACCCGACAACTTCCACCACCGTTCCGGCGACGCTCAATGTTGCGGGGACTTTCCTCATTCGTGTCAAAACCACTCTAGCATACCAACCGATCATCTCCTGGTCGGAAGGCTCCGAAAAGCCGCTCGGATTTATCTCGGCCTTCAACGAAGGCAAGATAACGATGAGCGAAACCTACTATCTCAGGCCGCGCCGGACCACGTCGATCCCCTGCAGCGATTGCTGAAGCAGCTCTGGCCCATCCGACCCCGGCTTTATTGCGCGCCGCTGTCGGTGCTGCCCGACACCAGGCGCACGATGGAATCGGCCATCGCATAGTCACTCGCAGCGGCGAGCGTGAACCCTCCCGAATGTTTCGATTCCACGAAATCGTAGACTTCCGGCGACTGCGATCTGAGATTGGTGAGGAAGACGGTCAGTCGGCGTTTGGCTTCGGGGTCGAGATCGCTGCGGACGGCGTGAGGGCCGTATCTGAGCACGCCGGAGGTCCAGATGATCTGGAGCGCGGCTTCTGGAATGCCCGCCGCCTCCAGTCGCGCCGCCGTGCCGTCCGGATCAGCCGGCTGATCGCCAGCAATCGCCGTCCGGTTTTCCGCCGTGGCCCGCTCCCAGCCGAACAAGGCATCGGCCTGGCCATCGACCAGCATCGCTTCTGCGGCGGCAGCCGAGCCGGCATGAGCGAGGAATGGCGCATCCTGGCTGATCTTGATGCCGTCGGCCGCCAGCCCGGCGAGCGGTAGAAGCGAACCGCCGACATTGTCGGAAGGCGCCATGGCGATGCGGTGCGTTTCCAGGGCCGCGAGATCGGAAAGCCTGCCGTCGCGCGTCAAAAGCACGGAGCGGATGCCCGTGGCACCGTCGGCATCGACCGGCGCCACAAGAGGTTCGACGCAGCCGCAGCGCTCCGAGGCGGTGGCGTAGGCGGTCGCCGAATAGACCGCGTACTGAATCCGGCCATTGGCCTGTGCCTCTATCAGCGCCGCATAGTCATGCGCGACGACGAATTCCACCTTCATGCCGAGCGCCCTGCCGTAGGCGTCAGTCAGCATGGCCAGACCCGGAACCGTGTTGCCGGCGCCCGGCTCGGCAACGATGCCGATCCGAAACGTGCCGATCTGGTCGCGCCAGTCGGCGTGCGCGGCGAGCTGCGAGGCCAGCAGCGCTACAGTGGTCGCCAGTGCACTCCAACCCAGGTCAGCCCGTCTCATCGATCCATGCCCCGCACGCCGTTCCTTGAAGCGCATCGCATGTCTCAAGGATGCGTACAGCGCGCCTGCCCGACTTCGCGACCATCGCGTCAGGCCGTTGCCGCCTGGTTTACGATTTGCCAATGCCGCGACGGGACCTTATGTCTGGTCAACCAGACTGGCAATGACGGCACCGATGGCACGCGCTTTCCTCTTCGTTCTCGATTCTTTCGGCATTGGCGGCGCCGCCGATGCCGAACCCTATGGCGACGCCGGCTCGAACACATTCGGACATATCGCGCTGGCCTGCGCGGAAGCCCGCGCCGATCGCGAGGGCCTGCGCGAGGGACCGCTGAAGGTGCCCACCATGGTTTCGCTCGGTCTCGGCCGCGCAGCAGAAACCGCAACCGGCTTCCAATTCGACAGCAAAGCCGCTGTTTCAGCCTCCGCTTTCCACGGCGCCGCGCAGGAGATTTCGAGCGGCAAGGATACGCCGTCGGGTCACTGGGAAATCGCCGGGCTGCCCGTGCGGTTCGACTGGGGCTATTTCCCCGATAAGGTGCCCACCTTCCCTGCCGAACTGACCGAAGCGATGATCCGCGAGGGTAAGGTGCCGGGCATTCTCGGCAACTGCCATGCGCCCGGCACGGAGATCATCGAGCGCTTCGGCGAGGAGCATATCCGCACTGGCCAGCCGATCTGCTACACCTCGGTCGATTCCGTCCTGCAGATAGCAGCGCACGAAGTTCATTTCGGCCTGGAGCGGCTCTACGAGTTCTGCAAGACGGTACGCCGGCTGGTCGATCCGCTGAAGATCGGACGGGTGATCGCACGGCCTTTCCTGGGCGAAACATCGGCCACCTTCGAGCGCACCTACAACCGCCATGACTACGCCGTGCCGCCGCCTGAGCCGACGCTGCTCGACCGCTTGACCGGGCGCGGCAGCCGGGTGATCGCGGTCGGCAAGATCGGCGACATCTTCGCCCATCGCGGTATCTCGGAAGTACGCAAGGCGCCCGGCAACATGGCAATGTTCGACAAGGCGCTGGGTGCGATGGACGATGCCGGCGACGGCGACCTGGTGTTCGCCAATTTCGTCGACTTCGACACCGATTTCGGCCATCGCCGCGACGTCGCCGGCTATGCTGCAGCGCTCGAAGCCTTCGACCGCCGGCTGCCCGAGGCACTGGCAAAGCTGAAGCCGGGCGATCTGCTCATCCTCACCGCCGACCATGGCAACGATCCGACATGGCGAGGCACCGACCACACGCGCGAACGCGTCCCGGTCATCGGCACCGCACCGGGTCTCACGGGCGGCGACATCGGGCTCAGGACCACCTTCGCCGATATCGGCGAGACGGTCGCCGAACACCTCAAGCTGGCGCGCGGCCGCCACGGCGCTTCCTTCCATGCGGCGATAGGCGGCCATGCCTGAACTGCCCGAGGTCGAAACCGTCCGGCGCGGCCTGCAGCCGGTTCTGGAAAGCGCGCGGATCGTACGCGTCGAGGCGCGCCGGCCCGATCTCAGATTTCCGTTTCCGGCGAGATTTGCGCAGCGGCTGACCGGCAAGACGGTCATCGCGCTTGGCCGCCGCGCCAAATATCTCACCATACACCTGGACGATGGCCCGGTGATGATCTGCCATCTCGGCATGTCGGGCTCGTTCCGCATCGAGACCGCCGATGAGAAAGAGACGCCCGGCACGTTCCATCAAGAGCGCTCGAGGAATGCCAAGCACGACCATGTGGTGTTCCATGTCGTGTCGCCTGTCGGCGTCCAGTCTCGCGTGGTCTTCAACGACCCGCGTCGGTTCGGCTTCATGCTGTTTGCGGAAGGCCTGGCCGAGGCGCATCCGATGCTCGCGGGACTGGGCGTCGAGCCGACCGGCAATGCGCTGGAAGGCGCCCTGCTCGCCTCTCTGCTGAAGGGCCGCAGATCGCCGTTGAAGGCGGCGCTGCTCGACCAGAAGCTGATTGCCGGGCTCGGCAATATCTATGTGTCGGAAGCGCTGTGGCGCGCCGGCCTTTCGCCATTGCGCGAGGCAGGCACCATCGCCGGGACCAGCAAGAAGGCCAAGGAACAGAGCGAACGACTGGCCGAGGCAATCCGTTCGGTGATCGCCGATGCGATCGCCGCCGGCGGGTCTTCGCTGCGCGACTATGTGCACACAGACGGGTCGCTGGGCTATTTCCAGCATTCCTTCGCGGTCTACGATCGCGAAGGCGAGCCCTGTCCGACGCCCGGCTGTCGCGGCCACATCGAGCGCATCGTGCAAAGCGGCCGCTCGACCTTTTATTGCCGGACCTGCCAGCGGTAAGCTAGACGGTCCTTCAGTGCCGCAACCAGGAGGCCAGCCCATGAGCTATGAAACCATCATCGTCGAGACGCGCGGCAAGGTCGGCCTGATCACGTTGAACCGGCCTAAGGCGCTCAACGCGCTGAACGCGCAGGTGCTGGCGGATTTGCTGACGGCGGCAAAGGGGTTCGACGCCGATCCCGGCATCGGCGCCATGGTCATCACCGGTTCCGAGAAGGCTTTTGCGGCGGGCGCCGACATCAAGGAAATGCAGGCCGTCACCTACGCGGAGGCCTATGTGCAGGATTTCTTCGTCGGCTGGGAAGAGTTTACCCGTGCGCGCAAGCCGATGATCGCCGCTGTCGCGGGCTATGCGCTGGGCGGCGGCTGCGAACTGGCGATGATGTGCGATTTCATCATTGCCGCCGACACGGCCAAGTTCGGCCAACCCGAAATCACGCTTGGCGTCATTCCCGGCATGGGCGGCTCGCAACGGCTGACCCGCTTTGTCGGCAAGTCGAAGGCCATGGACATGTGCCTGACCGGTCGGATGATGGATGCCGCCGAAGCCGAGCGCAGCGGCCTGGCCTCGCGCGTCGTGCCGGCCGGCGAGTTGATCGAGGAGGCGATGAAGGCCGCGGCCAGGATATCAGAGTTTTCACTGCCATCGGTGATGATGGCCAAGGAGGCAGTCAACCGCGCCTACGAGACGACGCTGGCGGAGGGACTGCGCTTCGAACGCCGGCTGTTCCACTCGCTGTTTGCGCTCGACGACCAGAAGGAAGGGATGGCAGCCTTTGCCGAGAAGCGGAAGCCGAATTTCACCAATCGCTAGAGTGGCGGCGGCGAGGACCAAAAAGAAGCCAAAGCGGCGTTGACGCGCCGGAAAAGCTGAACTATAAGCCGCTCCAACCGAGGCGGCCGTTGGCTGCCCGTTTGTTTTTTGCGCCCTGCGGCATCCCGCATGCGCCCACCAGATCAGAAGAGAGGCATCATGGCCAATACCTCCTCGGCCAAAAAGGCAACGCGCAAGATCGCCCGCCGCGCAGCGATCAACAAGAACCGCCGCTCGCGCGTGCGTACATATGTCCGCCAGGTCGAAGAGGCACTGGCTGCCGGCGACAAGGCAGCCGCGCTGGAAGCCTTCAAGACCGCAGAGCCGGAATTGATGCGCGCCGCGACCAAGGGCGTGATCCATAAGAATACGGCATCGCGCAAGGTGTCGCGTCTGGCTCACCGCCTCAAGGTGCTGTCGGCCTGATTGACCGTTCCTGAACTGTCGTTCTTTCAAACCCGGCCAATCGTGCCGGGTTTTTTCGTTTGCCGGCAAGCACTTAAAAAGAACGGCCGCAAAGCACGCCCGAGCCGCATTCCAGAGTCTGGAAATGCTTTGCCGGCACATACACTCCCACTGATATTCCAATCCGCCGAAACGGCCCACGCCAATAAATTTGGCTGTCACAAATTGCTGATATTTTTCAACGACTTGCTGGAAGTGATCCACAGCTTGTTCACATCGCCTGTGGGCGATAGGCAGCAAGTTGGTGTCAAGCGAATTATTTCAGAAAATTTCAAACCGCACAGCCATTTTCATATTCGCGGCAAAAGGGTTTGAATCCCAATGGCTTTGTCAAAATATGCGCTTCCAGCACGGAGCCCGAACCGTTGTTCACTAACCAGATTCCTTAAAAATCCGTTAGAGGTGGCCTTGCCCTATCCACAGCGATTTCGGTAATGTCGGTCTATCGAAAGGGACGGGCCATTAGCCCTTAACCCAGCCTGAATCGGCCAGCTAACAGTGGCAGAATTCATGACGTGGATCAATTCCGCGAACGGGTATGGCTTGCCTTTTCGATACGATAGGGGACTGGCGTAATTGTACATGGCAGCTTGATGGCGCACCGGCGTTTTCGCCGGGTAGCACCGCTTTGCCCGAACATGTCAGACGGACTGGCTTTAAGCAGCCGGGACCCATCCCATTCTGACGAGGCAACGTCATCCGCCGGCGGCGGCGGTGGTGTTGTAGCGAAGATACGGTCGCCGGAAACATGGGTGCAGGAGGCGCACTCCCGGCGGAAAAAAGGTACAAAGGAAAAGGGACGCACAATCATGCAGAGCGGCATCGAGCGGGAGCTTACGGGCGACCTGCCATTTCCCGGAACATTGGTCGGAGCGCACGATATGGCGGCTTCCAGCGACGCGGAACAGAAGTTCGACCGGGTCAAGGCCCAGTTGAAGGCGCGCCTGGGAACCGAGGTCTATTCGAGCTGGTTCGGCCGTATGAAGGTGGCTGAGGCTTCCCGGGGCATTGTACGCATCTCGGTGCCCACGGCCTTCCTGCGCTCGTGGATCAATGGCCATTATCTCGATCTCATCGCCGATCTGTGGAAGCACGAGGATCCCGAAATCCTCAAGATCGAGATGGTCGTGCGCACCGCGACCCGTCCTGCCCGCAATGGCGTCGAACCCGAGGCCGTGCCGGCGCGCAAGATGACCAAGCATACGCAGACCGCATTGGCGGCCGGCACGGTCGGCCCCGGCAGGGTGGAGCGGGCGCCCGCCCCTCGTCCCGGCACGCCGATCGAGAGCGAATTCCGGCACAATGTGCTGGGGTCGCCGCTCGACCCGCGCTACACGTTCGGCTCCTTCATCGAAGGCCCGTCGAACCGGGTGGCTTTCGCCGCAGCCAAAGCCGTGGCGGAATCGCAGTCGAGCGCGGTGCGCTTCAACCCGCTGTTCCTTCATGCGACCGTCGGGCTCGGCAAGACGCACCTTTTGCAGGCGATTGCGGCCGAATCCCTGAAACAGAACCCGAAATCGCGCGTCGTCTATCTGACGGCCGAATATTTCATGTGGCGCTTCGCCACCGCGATCCGCGACAACAATGCGCTGACGCTGAAGGAACAGCTGCGCGACATCGACCTCTTGATCATCGACGACATGCAGTTCCTGCAGGGCAAGTCGATCCAGCACGAATTCTGCCATCTCATCAACATGCTGCTCGACAGCGCCAAGCAAGTGGTGGTTGCCGCCGACAGGCCGCCGTCGGAACTGGAATCGCTGGAACCGCGGGTGCGCTCGCGCCTCAATGGCGGTGTCGCGCTGGAAATGTCGGCGCCGGACTTCGCCATGCGCATCGGCATGCTCAAGCTGCGGCTTGCCACGGCCAAGGTCGACGATGCGTCGCTCAATATTTCGGAGGAGATCCTCAACCATGTCGCCCGTACCGTCACCGGCAGCGGGCGTGAGCTGGAAGGCGCGTTCAACCAACTGCTGTTTCGTCAGTCGTTCGAGCCGGCGATCACCATCGACCGCATCGACGAGATCCTGGGGCACATCTATCGCTCTGGCGAGCCGAAGCGGGTGCGCATCGAGGACATCCAGCGCATCGTGGCGCGCCACTACAATGTGTCGAAGACCGAGTTGCTGTCCAACCGGCGCACGCGCACCATCGTGAAGCCCAGGCAGGTCGCCATGTACCTGTCGAAGGTATTGACGCCGCGCTCGCTGCCGGAGATCGGCCGGCGGTTCGGCGGGCGCGACCACACCACGGTGCTGCATGCGGTGCGCAAGATCGAGGACCTTTCCGGCGTCGACAACACGCTGGCGCAGGAACTGGAACTGTTGCGCAGGCTGATCAACGACCAAGCCTGATCGGCGCGGCAAACGGAGCGCGCCGGGTTAGAGTATTCGGTCGTCGCGCTTTAAATTTTCTTGTTTTGATGCATGTCGTTGTCCCAAAACCGCTGCGCAGTTTTCGGCGACATGCATCGGTTGCCGGCCAACGTCCGCTTTATCCCCAGAAAGCCCGCTTAACCGGCGCGAACCGGTGGCCCGGACTTGCGTTTGCTGGCTTTTTCCTGTCAGTTTGCATAGATTCTGAGCCTGTTCAGACCTTTCGCGGGGCGCCGCCCACTGGTGACCCGTCCATTCATTCAAGCGAGCCTGTTTCGTCATGCGTGTTATCCTGGAACGGTCCAATCTCCTGAAGTCGCTCAACCACGTTCATCGCGTGGTCGAGCGGCGCAATACCATACCGATCCTGTCGAACGTGCTGCTCAGCGCCGAGGGCGCCAGCCTTGAAATGAAAGCCACCGACCTCGACCTCGAAGTGACCGAAGCGACGCCGGCAAAGGTCGAGCGCGGCGGGGCGACGACGGTTCCGGCGCACCTCCTCTACGACATCGTGCGCAAGCTGGCCGACGGCGCCGAAGTGATGCTGAAGACCGATGAGGACGGCAACGCCATGACGGTGACGTCGGGCCGCTCGAGCTTTCGCCTGCAGTGCCTGCCGCAGTCCGATTTCCCGGAGCTTTCGGCGGGGTCCTTCTCACACATCTTCCGGCTCGATTCCGTCGCCCTGAGAGGCCTGATCGAAAAGACCCAGTTCGCCATCTCCACCGAAGAGACGCGCTACTATCTCAACGGCATCTACCTGCACACGCATGAAACTGGCGGCAAGCTGAAGCTGCGTTCGGTGGCGACCGACGGTCACCGCCTGGCGCGCGCCGAGATCGACGCTCCGGCCGGGTCCGAAGGCATGCCGGGCATCATCATTCCGCGCAAGACGGTCAGCGAATTGCAGAAGCTGGTCGACGATCCCGATGTCGCGGTGACCACCGAATTGTCCGACACCAAGATCCGCTTCACCATCGGCAGCGTGGTTCTGACCTCGAAGCTGATCGACGGCACTTTCCCGGACTACCAGCGCGTCATTCCGACCGGCAACGACAAGAAGCTGATCATCGACCGCCAGAGCTTCGCCGCCGCCGTCGATCGCGTCTCGACCATTTCCTCCGAGCGCGGCCGCGCGGTGAAGCTTTCGATCACCGAAGGCCAGGTGACGCTTGCCGTCAACAATCCGGATTCGGGCAGCGCCACCGAGGAACTGGCGGCCGACTATTCGTCCGACCCGATCGAGATCGGCTTCAACGCCAAATATCTGCTCGACGTCGCTGCTCAACTGACCGGCACGGAAGCCAAGTTCATGCTGGCCGATGCCGGTTCGCCGACGCTGATCCACGACATGGCCGATGAGACCGCGCTCTACGTGCTGATGCCGATGCGGGTGTAGCAGCCGCACTGCGGCACACTGCAGCATAATTGATTGCGGCGACTTCTACAGGCGGATAGCGGTTGCCGGAACAAAGTCACATAAGGAAGCTAACACTTACGAATTTCCGCAACTATGCGGCGCTGTCGATCGGCTTTTCCCCCGGCCCTGTGGTGTTTTCCGGCGACAATGGCGCCGGCAAGACCAATCTTCTGGAAGCCATCTCCCTGCTGACGCCGGGCCGCGGCCTGCGCCGTGCGCCCTATGTCGACGTGGCCCGCGAAGGCGGCGATGGCGGCTTTGCGCTCCACGCAAGGCTCGACGGGCCGGAGGGACAGGTCGAGATCGGCACCGGCATCACCGGGGGTGAAGCGGCCGGCGAGGGCGGTCGCAAGGTGCGCATCAATGGCGCGCCGGCACGGTCGGCAGACGCCATGCTGGAATGGCTGCGCGTCGTCTGGCTGACGCCGGCCATGGACGGCCTGTTCCCCGGACCTGCCGCCGACCGGCGGCGCTTTCTCGACCGGCTGGTTTTGGCTGTCGATCCCGGCCACGGCCAGCGTGCGCTCGATTACGAGAAGGCGATGCGCGGACGTAACCGCTTGCTTACGGAAGGCTCGCGCGATGGCGCCTGGTTCGACGCCATCGAGATGCAGATGGCCGAAACCGGCGTGGCGATCGCGGCTGCGCGCGCCGAACTGGTACGCCTGCTTACCGCCATGATCGACAGGCTGCCTTCCAGCGGGCCGTTTCCGCAGGCCGACATCAGCCTCTCCGGCGACCTTGAAAGCGACGTCGCCACAGCACCCGCCGTGGACGTCGAGGAACGCTATCGCGCCGCCCTTGCCGACGGCCGCGAGCGCGACCGCGCCGCCGGACGCACGTTCGATGGCCCGCACCGTTCGGATCTGCTGGTGCGCCACCGCCCCAAGGCGATGCCGGCCGAACTCTGCTCGACCGGAGAGCAGAAGGCGCTGCTGGTCGGCATCGTGTTGTCGCACGCAAGGCTGACCGGCGAGATGTCGGGGATGACGCCGATCCTGTTGCTCGACGAGATTGCCGCGCATCTCGATGCCGGCCGGCGCGCCGCGCTGTTCTCGATCCTGGAAGAGCTGAGCTGCCAGGCCTTCATGACCGGAACCGACGCCGCGCTGTTTTCCAGCCTGAGGGGACGCGCGCAGTTCCTCACCGTCGACCACGGCACGGTTGGGCCAACCGAGGAGACCTGACAAGCTTTTTGCTCCGCTATATGGTCCGGCAATGACCCCTGCCGCCCTCACCGACGAAGAGCTCGAACGCTATGCCCGCCACATCGTGCTGCCCGAGATCGGCGGCGCCGGCCAGCAGAGGCTGAAGCGGGCGCGGGTACTGGTGATCGGCGCCGGCGGCCTCGGCGCGCCGGTGCTGGAATATCTCGCTGCCGCCGGCGTCGGCACGCTTGGAATCGTCGACGACGATATTGTCTCGCTGTCCAATCTGCAGCGGCAAGTGATCCACGCCACCCATACGGTCGGCACGGCGAAGACCGAGAGCGCCAAAGCAGCGATCGCCCGGATCAATCCCCATGTCGCGGTGGAATTGCACGATTTCAGGCTGACGGCCGACAATGCTGCCGTTCTCGTCGCGCGCTACGACGTGGTCGTCGACGGCTCCGACAATTTCGAGACGCGCTATGTGGTGGCGGATGCCTGCGCGGCGGAAAAGCGGCCGCTCGTGCATGCCGCCGTCGGCCGCTTCGACGGCTCGGTGACGGTGTTGATGCCGTTCGGGACCGGCGCCGACGGCAGACCGAACCCTGGATATCGCGACCTCTTTCCTGAAGCGCCGCCGGAAGGACTGGTGCCGTCCTGCGCGGTGGCCGGGGTCGTCGGTGCGCTGACCGGCGTCATCGGCACCTTGCAGGCAATGGAAGCCATCAAGCTGATCACCGGTATCGGCGAACCACTGGTCGGCCGGCTGCTGCTCTACGATGCGCTGTCGGCGCGCTTCGACACGATCCGCTACAAGAGAAGCTGACCGCATGGATCAGCCTGCCAGTGTTTTGGTCACGCAGTTCGCCCCCGGCTTCGACCGCTGGGACGAACTGCTCAGCCTGATCATGCGCGCCTTTGCACCGATGGACGGCGTCATCGACCCGCCCTCCTCTGCGCATCTGCTGTGCGTCGAAAGCCTGAGGGACAAGGCTGGGCGGGAAACGGTGTTCGTGGCTCTGCAGGGCGGCCAGATCGCAGGCTGCGTTTTTGCGCTGGAGAGACCCGATGATTTCTATGTCGGCAAGTTCGCCGTCGAACTCGGGCTTCAGGGCCAAGGCATCGGCAGACGATTGATGCAGGCTGTCGAGGACCTTGCCCGCAACCGCAACAAACCCGCCATCGAACTGCAGACGCGGGTCGAGCTCACGGCAAATCACGCAACCTTTGCGCGTCTCGGCTTCCGCGAAACCGCGCGCACGGCGCATGACGGTTATGACCGGCCGACCTCGATCACCATGCGCAAGGAGTTCGCGTGAGCCTCGCCCTCAGCGCACAGGAGCAGACAATCGCCTCCGGCCATGACGGGGCGGCGATGGCGATGCGCATCGTTGCCGAAAGCGCTGCGCTGCTCGGCGCGCCGCGACTGATCCCGATCGCCTCGACGCATATAGACGGCGCGCTCTATCACGGCGATTCCGGCACGCTGTTTGCCGAAAGGCTGGTCGATGGCGGCGCCAGGGTCGCGGTGCGCTCGACGCTCAATGTCGGCGCGCTCGACCTGATGGGCTGCTCGCGCGTGCGCCTCGAAGAGCCGGCGCGCGGCATGGCGCGACGAATAATGGAGGCCTACCGCAAACTGGGCTGCGAGCAGAGCTGGACCTGCGCGCCCTATCAGGCCGGCCACAGGCCAGCGCTTGGCAGCGATGTCGCCTGGGGTGAATCCAACGCGGTGGTGTTCTGCAATTCGGTGCTGGGGGCACGCACCAACCGCTATGGCGACTTCCTCGACATCGCCTGCGCCATATCGGGCCGCGCGCCGGATTACGGCCTGCATCGCCCCGAGAACCGGCAGGCACGGCTGGTGTTCGATGTGTCCGGCCTCTCCGCCTCGTTCCTTGGTTCGGAGATCGCCTGGCCGGTGCTGGGCAACCTCTACGGCCGTGAGGTCGGCAACGCGGTCGGCGTCGTCACCGGCATATCCAGCCATCCCGGCGAGGATGCGCTGAAGGCCTTCGGCGCGGCGGCGGCATCGTCGGGCGCCGTCGGCCTGTTCCATATCGCTGGGGTAACGCCAGAAGCGCCCGACGCCGAGACCATCCTGGTGGGCGGCAGGCCGGAAACGATGATCCGCGTAACGCCGGAGATGGCCATGAAGGCCCGCGCCGGCCTGTCCACCGCAGCCACGCAGACCGCCATCGATGCCGTGGCGATCGGCAGTCCGCATCTGTCTTTGGCCGAATTCGATGCACTTGAGCGGCTGATTGGCGGGCGGCGGCTCAGCGTGCCGATTTACGCCTGCACCGGCCGCCACGTGCTCACCAGGCTGGAGCAGAACGGCAAGCGCAAGATGCTCGAAGCCAGCGGCGTCATCATCGTCGCCGACACCTGCGTGGTGGTGACGCCGATCCTGCCGAATCTGGCCGGCGGCGTGCTGATGACCAATTCGGGAAAATTCGCGCACTACGCGCCGGGCAATACCGGTTACGCCGTGCTTTACGGCTCGCTGGCCGACTGCGTGGAAAGCGCGGTTGCCGGTAAGCCCAGGTTTACGGATATCGCCGCATGAGCGCCGTCGCTGAAATCCTGGTGCCGGGCAGCGGAGGCGAAGGGCTGGCCTTGGTGCTGACGGCGCCGATCAGCTTCTGGGGCGGCGTCGATCCGAAGAGCGGCCGCATCGCCGATGTCCGTCACCCGCAGCATGGCGAGACCATTTCCGGGCGTGTGCTGTTCCTGCCCGGCACGATCGGCTCGTCCTCAGCGTCAGCCGTGCTGATGGAACTCGTCCACAATGGCCATGCGCCGACGGCACTCGTGCTGCACGAGCCGGACGCGATCCTGCTGCTTGGCTTGATCGTGGCCAGGGAAATGGGCTGGCGGACGCCGGTAGCGCTCAGGCTCGAGCGCGACGATTTTGAGGCCTATCGCGGCAAGCGTGTGAGTGTCGCGGCGGATGGCGCCCTCACAACCGCATCCTGAACGCGGCCCGCTTCAAGTCCGTAGCGGCAGCACGCGGTCCGGCGGCCGGTGCCCGTCGAAGAAGGCGCGGATGTTGATGATCACCTTCTCGCCCATGTCGATGCGGCCCTCGATCGTCGCCGAACCCATATGCGGCAAAAGCACGACCTTGTTCTTGGCGGCAAGCTTCAGCAGTTTCGAGTTCAGCGCCGGTTCGTGCTCATAGACGTCGAGGCCGGCGCCGGCGATCTTGCCGTCCTGGATCAGCTTGACCAGCGCTTCCTCGTCGATGATGTCGCCGCGCGCGGTGTTGACCACATAGGCGGTGGGCTGAAGCAGAGCCAGGCGCCGCGCCGAAAGCAGATGAAAGGTCGCCGGCGTCGACGGGCAGTTGATCGAGATGATGTCCATGCGGGCAAGCATCTGGTCGAGGCTTTCCCAATAGGTCGCCTCCAGCCCTTCCTCGACCGCCGGCAGCACGCGATGGCGGTTATGGTAGTGGATGGACAGGCCGAAAGCCTTTGCGCGCCTGGCAACAGCGGTGCCGATGCGGCCCATGCCGACAATGCCGAGGCGCTTGCCCCAGATGCGCCGGCCGAGCATCCAGGTCGGCGACCAACCGGCCCATTTCTTGTCGCTGGTGAGCACATTGGCGCCTTCGGCCAGCCGCCGCGGGCCGGCCAGCATCAGCGCCATGGTCATGTCGGCCGTATCCTCGGTCAGCACGTTCGGCGTGTTGGTGACGGTAATGCCTTTCCTGGCCGCCGCAGCGACATCGATCTTGTCGACGCCATTGCCGAAATTGGCGATCAGCTTGAGATTGTCGCCGGCCTGGGCAATCAGCGCCGCATCGATCTGGTCGGTGATGGTCGGCACCAGCACATCGGCTTCCTTGATCGCCGCGACCAGCTCCGGCTGCGTCATCGGCCTGTCCTCGACATTCAGCCTGGCGTCGAAGAGTTCGCGCATGCGGGTCTCGACCGGATCGGGCAGCTTGCGCGTGATGACGACGAGAGGCCGTTTTTTGCCTGCCATTGTTTCCTCGAACCCGATCTCGTTGAGACCTCTTTAACCAAGACAGGCGAAACTGAATACCGGTCGCGGTGCCTGCCACTCCTGTAACAAGCGGTGCCGCCGAAGACAAAGAAAAAGGGGCGCCCGGACCAAAGGGCACGCGCCGAAAGGAATGAAAGTGTCTGGTTTCGCGTCGCTTCGCCTGATCCTCAGCGCAGCGCTTCTCGGCGCTCTCCTGCATTCCCCGCAAGCCGCGGCGCAAGGTGCCGCCGCACCTGTGCAGACGGTCACGCTCGGGCCGAGCGGCCTGCCGCTGCCGCGTTTCGTCAGCCTGAAATCGGCTCGCGTCAACTCGCGCGTTGGCCCCGGCGCCAACTATTCCGTCGACTGGATGTACACAAAGGCCGGCCTGCCGATGGAAATCATCCAGGAATTCGATACCTGGCGGCGCGTGCGCGATGCCGATGGCTCGGAGGGTTGGATCAACCAGTCGCTGCTGTCGGGCCGCCGGACCGCGATCGTCGCCCCTTGGCAGCGCACCAAAGGTGGCCGAATCAATCTGCTCGACGATGCCGATAAGGACGCCAGCGTCATCGCCATCATCGAGCCGGGCGTTACGGGCACGATCAAAACCTGCGATGGCCAGTGGTGCGAAATGACCTTCGACGGCCACACCGGCTGGATCGCCCAGTCGCAGGTGTGGGGCGCCTATCCCGGCGAGCACGTCAAGAATTGAGATTGCTGGAGGCCTAACGGCCGATACGGCCGAGATGGGTGTCCTGAAAACCGGTCGACAGTTTGAGACCGTAGCCGAGCGCGCGGTCGACGGCGATGTGGATGATCCAGATCAGACCAATCGCGGTCGCCGTCGAATTGGCCAGAACATATCCGGCGAGGGCCAGCAACAGCGGGACGATCAGGATGTGCAACGCGTTGTAAGCGACAGCGCCGATCCGTGCCCCGGCGAGATAGCCCAGCATCGACAGGTCGGGCGCCAGAATAAGCAGGGCGAACAGCCACCAGGAAACGCCTGACGCGGCATAGGCGACTATAGCCACGAGCGCGACCGCAACCCATTCGAGCCGGATTGCAAAATCGACAGGCTTCATGGGGTGGGGCTTAAACGTTGCGCTTCGGGCGCAGCCTCACCACGATGTCGACATTGGCGATCTCCATGCCTGCGGGTGGCTCCGGCAGGTTGGAGACGGTCACCGGACCGCTTTCTATATCGAAGATCCTGTTTTCGCCTTCGATGTAAAAATGATGGTGATCGGAGGTGTTGGTGTCGAAATAGGTCTTGGACCCCTCGACCGCCAGGATGCGCAGCAGGCCGGCCTGGGTGAACTGGTGAAGCGCGTTGTAGACGGTGGCGAGCGAGACCGGCACGCCGGCGGCGACCGCCTCTTCATGCAGTTCCTCGGCCGAAAGGTGGCGGTCGCCCTTGGCAAACAGCAGATCGGCCAGCGCAATGCGTTGGCGTGTCGGCCTAAGGCCGGCTTCGCGAACCCGCTTGTCCACAGCGACATTTTCCTTCCGGCAGCCCAGATCCATCTATCCGTCCAAGCCCACAGTTCTGCCTCAAGACACGCCCAGAGTGGCGAAAAAACGTCATCGGCCGAAACTGGATACCTCCCGACATATATTCTGTTGGCGGAATACGATCAATAGAGCGACGTGCGTCCAGTTGGACGCACTAAGTGCGCTCTATCGCTTTTTTGGCGTCGCATCGTGCTTTCCGGAATCGAAATCGATTTCGGGCCGATGCGAGAGCGCGCATTGACCCGGGCAGACGGGCGGGTTAAGCGCAAACGCCGGTTTCCGGCCCGAAAGGGATTGTGTTAGGAAACCAACGACAAGGGCGCCCCACCGCCCGGGACATTATGGGGACGAGACATATGGCGGGTTCGAAATCCAGCTACGGTTATGAGGAATTGCTTGCCTGCGCCCGCGGCGAGCTGTTCGGGCCCGGCAACGCCCAGCTACCCTACCCGCCCATGCTGATGTTCGACCGCATCACCGAGATCAGCGAGACCGGCGGCGCCCACGACAAGGGCTTCATCCGCGCCGAATTCGACATCAAGCCGGACCTGTGGTTCTTCGCCTGCCATTTCATCGGCAATCCGATCATGCCGGGGTGCCTGGGCCTTGACGCCATGTGGCAATTGACGGGTTTTTACCTCGGCTGGCTCGGCGAACCGGGCAAGGGCATGGCGCTGTCGACCGGCGAGGTCAAGTTCAAGGGCATGGTGACGCCTTCGGTCAAGAAGGTGGAATACGGCATCGATTTCAAGCGCGTCATGCGTGGACGCCTGGTGCTCGGTATCGCCGATGGCTGGCTTAAGGCCGACGGCGAACCCATATACGCTGCGACGGACCTCAAGGTGGGGCTGTCCAAGCAATCGGCCGCCTGACCGGCGCCACTGCAGCAGGGCGTTCCCGGACGCGCAACGACGCTGCGGCATTTTGATTTTGCGTATGATCGCCGGCGAAAACCGACTAGGGTTTCGGGATCATCCGCTGGAAGGAGTTGCGAATGAGAAGGGTCGTCGTCACAGGCCTCGGCATCGTATCGTCGATCGGCAACAACGCCAACGAGGTGCAATCCTCGCTCCACGATGCCAAATCAGGCATCAGCTTCTCCGATTCCTTCGCCGAACACGGCTTCCGCTGCCAGGTCTGGGGCGCGCCGACGCTCGACCCGACCCCTATGATCGACCGGCGCGCCATGCGCTTCCTGAGCCAGGGCGCGGCCTGGAACCATGTCGCGATGGACCAGGCGATCGCCGACGCCGGGCTTGGCGAAAGCGACATCACCAATGAGCGCACCGGCATTGTCATGGGCTCGGGTGGCCCCTCGACCCGCACCATCGTCGAGGCGGCCGAGACCACGCTCAAGAACAACAGCCCCAAGCGCATCGGTCCGTTCGCGGTGCCGAAGGCGATGTCGTCGACCGCGTCGGCGACGCTCGCCACCTGGTTCAAGATCCACGGCGTCAACTATTCGATCTCGTCGGCCTGCTCGACCTCGGCGCATTGCATCGGCAACGCCTACGAACTGATCCAGTGGGGCAAGCAGGATGTGATGTTTGCCGGCGGCCATGAGGACCTCGACTGGACGATGTCGGACCTGTTCGATGCCATGGGGGCGATGTCGTCGAAGTATAACGACAAGGCGTCAACAGCTTCCCGCGCGTATGACGCCAATCGCGATGGCTTCGTCATCGCGGGCGGCGCGGGCGTCCTCATCCTGGAGGAGCTCGAACACGCCAAGGCGCGCGGCGCCAAGATCTACGCTGAGATCGTCGGCTATGGCGCGACGTCGGACGGTTACGACATGGTGGCGCCGTCGGGCGAAGGCGCGGTGCGCTGCATGCGCCAGGCTCTGGCGACGGTGTCCGCGCCGGTCGACTACATCAACACCCACGGCACCTCGACGCCGGTCGGCGATTCCCGGGAAATGGGCGCCATCCGAGAGGTGTTCGGCGACACGATGCCGTTCATCACCTCGACCAAGTCGCTGACCGGCCATTCCCTTGGTGCCGCCGGCGTACAGGAATCGATCTACTCGATCCTGATGATGCAAGGCGGCTTCATCGGCGAGAGCGCCCATATCGAAAACCTCGATCCCGAATTCGAGGGCATGCCGATCGTGCGCAAGCGCATCGACGACGCCAGGATCGACACGGTTTTGTCCAACTCGTTCGGCTTCGGTGGCACCAACGCAACGCTGATTTTCCAGCGCTATTCCGCATAAGGCCAGCGTTTTATTGTAGGGGGATTGCCGGCCATGGACGGACTGATGAAGGGCAAGCGCGGGCTTGTCATGGGCGTCGCCAACGATCATTCGATCGCCTGGGGCATCGCCAGGAAATTGTCCGAACACGGGGCGGAGCTTGCCTTCACCTATCAGGGCGACGCCTTCGGGCGCCGCGTCAAGCCGCTTGCCGAGAAACTTGGGGCGTCACTGGTGGTGCCGTGCGACGTCGAGGACAGCGCATCGGTCGCCGCCACCTTCGAGACGCTCGGCAAGGAATGGGGCGGGCTCGACTTCGTCGTCCACGCCATCGGCTTTTCCGACAAGAACGAGCTCAAAGGGCTCTACGCCGACACCAGCCGCGACAATTTCGTCCGCACCATGGTCATCTCCTGCTACTCCTTCACCGAGGTCGCCCGCCATGCCGCCCCGCTGATGAGCGAAGGCGGCGCGATGATCACGCTGACCTATGCCGGCTCTGTCCGCGTCATGCCGAACTACAACGTCATGGGCGTCGCCAAGGCCGGGCTGGAAGCCAGCGTGCGCTATCTCGCCAACGATTATGGCCCGCGCGGCATCCGGGTGAACGGCATATCGGCGGGACCGGTGCGTACTTTGGCCGGCGCCGGAATCTCGGACGCCCGCCACATGTACTCCTACCAGCAGCGCAACTCGCCGCTGCGCCGCACGGTGACCATCGACGAGGTCGGCGGCTCGGCGCTCTATCTTTTGTCCGACCTCTCGTCAGGCGTCACCGGCGAAATCCATTATGTGGATTCCGGCTATCACATCGTGTCGATGCCAACCCTGGATGAGTTGAAGCAGACCGACAGCGTACGCGATTAACTCACCAGTAAAATTAGATGCATCGGCGGAAACTCATTTTAAGGAGATATCCGCTAGAAGTCTTATGGGCTTGGGCTCTGCGCGTTCTTGCTGGGCGCAAAGGATGCTTTAGCCTTTATGAATTTGCGCTTGATATTTCCGAAAGTCGAGTTGATTTCGGGATCATGCGACAGGGACTGAGCAATGCCTGCTGTCAGCAACCCGAAGCGAACGCCTGTGTTCCGGCTGCTCACCGTCGCCAGTTCGGGCCTTGGCAGTTTCATCCTTGGGCTTTGGGGCCTCCGGCATGGTTTCGGGGACGGCTTTGCCGGCATGCAGGCGGAAACCATGATCGGCATCGCGTCGGCGCTATGCGCGCTGGCCGCCGCCGGTGCTGCCTTGTCCTTCTTCGCCGGCGTCGATGAATCGGTGGACTACGTTTTCAACGAAACCCATTTCGACAAGCTGACCGGGCTTTTTGCGCGGCCGGCGATGGTCGGCAGGATTGCCGACGCGGCGTCCGCGACGATCAGGACCGGTGAGCCGGTGTTCCTCATCGACATCGACATCGACCGCTTCAAGCAGATCAACGACGCCATCGGCTACAGCCATGGCGACGAACTGATCCGCGGCTTCACCAAGCGGTTGAAGGCCTGCATGCCCGAAGGCGCGGTGATGGGGCGCATCGGCGCCGGCGAGTTCGCTATCCTTGTCTGGGAACACCAACTCCAAAGGTCCATGGAAAGCACCGTCGAAACCATGATCGAGGAGATGCTGAAGCCGTACCAGCTCGATTCCCACCTGCAGTCGGTCGGCCTGTCGGTCGGCATCGTGGCGATGCCAAAGGATGGCGTCGATCCGGTCCTCATCCTGCGCCGCTCCAACCTGGCGCTGCAGAATGCCCGCGCCGGCGGCGTGGGCAACTGGTCGGTCTTCCATTCCGACATGGGCCAGGTCGCCGACTACCGCCACTGGATCGAATCCGAACTGCACATCGCCTTCGTCCGTGGCGATTTCGACCTTCACTACCAGCCGCAGCTCGACCTGCCGACCGGCCGTATCGTCGGCTACGAGGCGCTGATCCGCTGGAAGCACCCGGAACGCGGCATGATCCCGCCGATGGAATTCATTCCGATCGCCGAAGAGACCGGCATGATCCACCCGATCGGCAATTGGGTGCTGAACAAGGCCTGCAGCGATGCCCGTCATTTGCCCGAGGACTGCTTCGTTGCCGTCAACATCTCGCCGGTCCAGTTCATGACCAAGGATTTCGTCGGCATCGTGCGCGATACGATGGCCAGCACCGGCATCAAGCCGTCGCGGCTGGAGCTCGAAGTGACCGAGACGGCGATGATGCAGGACCGCGACCGCGCCGCCACCATCCTGCAGCAGCTTGCCGACATGGGCATTTCGGTGGCCGTCGACGATTTCGGCACCGGCTATTCCAATCTCAGCTACCTGATCGACTTCGCCTTCGGCAAGCTGAAGATCGACCGCTCCTTCGTCAGCCGCATCGACACCGATTCGAATTCGGGCGCCGTCGTCTCTACCATCGTCGGCCTGTCGCGGGCGCTCGGCGTCGGCATCATCGCCGAAGGCGTCGAGACCGAGAACCAGGCGACGCTTTTGCGAGCAGCTGGTTGCGAGATGGTGCAGGGCTATCTGTTCGGCAGGCCGGCGCCGCTCAAGATCAAGCCTGGCGATATCAGACCGACCATTCCCGTCCACGAGCCGGCGCGCATCGTCAGCATGCATTGAGGCGACCGGCACCGTCCTATCGGCGCGCGGAGAAAACCTTGAACATGCCGTCGCGGGCGAGCTCGGCATGGCTGGAGAAGACGGCCTTCAGAACCGGTTCGTAAGGCAGCTGACGGTTCGCCACCATGAACAGCCGCCCGCCCGGCTTCAGCGCCTTGCCCGCCGCCTGGATCATGCCGGCGCCGATTTCCGGCTCGGCCGCCCGGCTGCGATGGAAGGGCGGGTTCATGACGATGGCATCATAGCGCCGCTCGACCGGCTCGCTCAGCAGATCGGTCCAAAAGAAGCCGGGCTCGAAGCCTGTCTGGCCGATATTGCCCTTGGCCGCCTCAAGCGCGTCGAAATCCGCTTCGTAAAGGTCGAGCCCCGTTATACCGGATGAACGTGCCGCGACCTCGGCGGCGACATAACCCCAGCCGGCGCAGAAATCAGCAATGTTGCCGCGCAGGTCTTTGGGCAGGTTGTCGACCAGAAGTTTCGAGCCGGCGTCGATCCGGTCGAAGGAGAACATGCCCGGCGCAGTGCGGAAGCGGTCCTCTACGACCAAGGCAGGATTGGCGACGCGCAGTTTTTCCGCAGGCGCCAGATCGACCGGACGGCGAAGCCAGAAGGCGATGCCGTGATATTTCGGCAGATGCCCTTCGATGGGGACAAGCTCGTCGATGCGCTTGCGCAGGCTGGCGATGCCTTCGTCCTTACCGCCGGCGACAATGATCAGACCGCCCGGCGTGACGCGTTCGATCGCCTCGGCAATACGCATCTCGTTTAGCCCACGATGGCGGCCGGCAAGCACGAGCGCTGCATCGAATGCATCGCCTTCCGAGCGGGGCGTTACCTTGTGACCGGCACGCTCCAGCGCTCGGAGATGCGGCCGGAAACCCTGTGCAAGATGGAGCTCTGCCTCGAAGCCTTCCGGCAAGCGGAAGCCGGGCTCCGCACCCAGGAACAACACACGCTCGCCCTTTTGCGGCAGAGGGAGCCCCTCGGCCTCGAAGGGATGGAACAGTGTCTTCAGCGGCTCAGCGGCCATTCTTCGATTCTCATGTCGTAGACGGGTATTAAACGAAAACGGGCGCGACATAAGCCGCGCCCGTTCAACTCTATTGTCAGACCACTCAGGCGGCGTTTTCTTCGCCTTCGGCCTTCTTGTCGCGGGCGATTTCCTTGCCGGTGGCCTGGTCGACGACCTTCATCGACAGGCGGACCTTGCCGCGCTCGTCGAAGCCCATCAGCTTGACCCAGACCTTGTCGCCTTCCTTGACGACGTCCGAGGTCTTGGCGACCCGGTCGTTGGCAAGCTGCGAGATGTGGACGAGGCCGTCACGCGGACCGAAGAAGTTGACGAAAGCGCCGAAGTCGGCGGTCTTGACGACCGTGCCTTCGTAGATTTCGCCGACTTCCGGCTCGGCGACGATGGTATGGATCCACTTCTTGGCCGCCTCGATCTCCTTGGCGTTCGACGAAGCGATCTTGACCGTGCCGTCGTCCTCGATGTTGATCTTTGCGCCGGTCTTCTCGACGATCTCACGGATAACCTTGCCGCCGGAGCCGATCACGTCGCGGATCTTGTCGGTCGGGATGTGCATAACCTCGATGCGCGGTGCGAACTCACCGAGTTCGGGGCGGGCGCCGGTCAGAGCATGCGCCATCTCGCTGAGGATATGCTGGCGGCCGTCCTTGGCCTGGTCCAGCGCGATCTTCATGATCTCCTCGGTGATGCCCTCGATCTTGATGTCCATCTGCAGCGAGGTGATGCCGCCTTCGGTACCGGCAACCTTGAAGTCCATGTCGCCGAGGTGATCTTCGTCACCCAGGATGTCGGACAGAACCGCGAAGCGCTCGCCTTCCTTGATCAGGCCCATCGCGATACCAGCAACCGGCTTGGCCAGCGGAACGCCGGCATCCATCAGCGCCAGCGATGTGCCGCAGACGGTGGCCATCGACGACGAACCGTTGGACTCGGTGATCTCCGAGACGACGCGCAGCGTGTAGGGGAACTGGTCCGCGCTCGGCAGCATCGGACGGATGGCGCGCCAGGCGAGCTTGCCGTGGCCGATTTCGCGGCGGCCCGGCGAACCCATGCGGCCGGTCTCGCCGACGGAGTAGGGAGGGAAGTTGTAGTGAAGGAGGAACTTCTCCTTGTACATGCCGGTCAGCGAATCGACATACTGCTCGTCCTCGCCGGTGCCCAGCGTGGCAACGACCAGCGCCTGGGTCTCGCCGCGGGTGAACAGCGCCGAACCGTGCGTGCGCGGCAGGACGCCGACTTCCGAGACGATCTTGCGGACGGTCTTGAGGTCACGGCCATCGATGCGCGAACCGGTGTCGAGGATGTTCCAGCGCACGACCTTGGCCTGGAGTTCCTTGAACACCGAACCGATCTGCTCGGAGGTGTACTTGGCGTCTTCGCCTTCGGCCGGAGCGAACGCTGCCTTGACCTTCGCCTTGACGGCGTCGACGGCGGCGTAACGCTTCTGCTTGTCGACGTTCTTGTAGGCATTGCTGAGCTCGTCGCCGACGATCTTCAGCATTTCGGCTTCGAGCGCGGAGTAGTCCGGCGCTGTGAAATCGCGCGGCTCCTTGGCGGCAACTTCGGCCAGCTTGATGATGGCGTCGATCACCGGCTGGAAGCCCCTGTGGCCGAACATGACGGCGCCGAGCATCAGCTCTTCGCCGAGTTCCTTGGCTTCGGACTCGACCATCAGCACGGCGTCGGCGGTGCCGGCGACAATGAGGTCGAGCCTGGATTCCTGCATCTCGTCGACATGCGGGTTGAGCACGTATTCGCCGTTGATGTAGCCGACGCGAGCGCCGCCGATCGGGCCCATGAAGGGAACGCCCGACAGCGTCAAAGCGGCCGAGGTGGCGACGATCGACAGGATATCGGGATCGTTCTCGAGGTCATGCTGGACGACGGTGACGACGATCTGGGTGTCGTTCTTGTAGCCGTCGGCGAAGAGCGGGCGGATCGGGCGGTCGATCAGGCGGGAAACCAGCGTTTCCTTTTCGCTCGGACGTCCCTCGCGCTTGAAGTAGCCGCCCGGGATCTTGCCGGCGGCGTAGGTCTTTTCCTGGTAGTTGACGGTCAGCGGGAAGAAATCGAGGCCTGGCTTCGGCTCCTTCATCGAAACGACGGTGGCGAGAACCTTGGTTTCGCCATAGGTCGCAAGCACCGCGCCGTCAGCCTGACGTGCGATCTTGCCAGTTTCCAGGATGAGCGGACGGCCGCCCCATTCGATTTCCACTTTGTGGTAGTTGAACATATCTTGTCCTTAGTAAGCGGAAAGGGCCGCGCCGTTTCACGGTGCGCGGATGCCCTTTCCCTGGCTTCCTTTCTCGGGCAGCCACGGGCAAGACAACGGGAAGCTCGGGTAGATTCGGCGCTGGTTAGCGCACGAGCGTCCTGCAATCCTGCCCCATGACCGTCCATGGGCGGTTTCGAGTGGCCTCTGCACGCTCGAAACCGGGTCTGGCCAATCGATGCGACTGGCAGAATGCGCGACCGGCGGGCTCTCCTTCGAAAGCCCGCCGGTCAATTCGTCAACGGCGCAGACCGAGCTTCTCGATCAACGTCTGATAGCGCGCGTCATCCTTGCGCTTGAGATAATCAAGCAGGCTGCGGCGCTGGGAGACGAGAGCGAGCAGACCACGGCGGGAATGGTTATCCTTCTTGTGGTCCTTGAAGTGGTCGGTCAGGTTCTTGATGCGCTCGGAAAGGATGGCCACCTGGACTTCCGGAGACCCGGTATCGCCCTTGGCGGTTGCGAATTCACCCATCAATTCCTGTTTGCGCTCGGCAGTAATCGACATCGTGTTTTTCCTTATCTGTTTGAGGAAACGGGTCGCCCTTAGCCGGGATGTCGTCCAGCAGGGGCCGGTGCAAGCAAAGCGACATGGCGCGATGCTGCGGCGCATATAGGGCAATTCCCCGGAAAACACCAGCCCATTCATAAAGCCGGCTTGTCGCAGCCCTTTGCTCGGGAATCCAGGATTCCCCTGACACCTGAAGCTTACAGCCACTTCTTGCTTTTGAAGAAGACGATCAGCCCGACAGCAACGGCCAGCATGAACAGCAGCGAAGCCGGGTAGCCATAGTAGGCTTTCAGTTCCGGCATGTTCCACGGCGAGCTCTCGGGATCGAAATTCATCCCCCAGATACCGACCAGGAAGGTTAGCGGCATGAAAATCACCGAGACGATGGTGAGATAAGAGATCACATCGTTGGTGCGCGCCTGGCTCAGCGACAAATGCATTTCGATCAAGCCGGTCAGCATATCACGCTGGTTCTCGACCAGCTCGATCAGCCGCAATGCGTGGTCGAGCGTGTCATTGAAGAAGATTTTCGTCTCCGGCTTCACATAGGGCACGTCGTTGCGGATCAGCGTCGCCAGCGCGTCGCGCATCGGCCACAGCACGCCCTTGAGCACATTGGCGTCGCGCCGCAATTCGTGCAGCTGGCGCATCTGATGCTTGTGAGGCGTGTTGAGCATCTCGTCCTCGATGCCATCGACCTCCTCGCTAGCGGCCTCAATCGGCGGGAAATAGCTGTCGACGATGGAATCGATGAGCGCATAGGCCAGATAGTCGGCGCCGCGCATCCGCAAGCGGTTGGGCAACGCTGCGGCGATGCGCTTGCGCACGGGGTCGAACGGATCGCCTTCGCGCTCCTGGAAGGTGACGACGAATTTCTTGCCGAAGAACACCGCGATCTGCTCATAGCGATGCACCTTGACGTCGTCGATCATGCGCATGACGACGAAGGCGTGGTCCTCGAAGAAGTCGACCTTCGGCCGCTGGCCGGTGTTGACGACATCTTCCAGAGCCAGTGGATGCAGGTTGAAGATCCGGCCGATCTCCTCGATCAGCTGGATGTTGGCGAGACCGGTGCAGTCCAACCAGACGACCGGCCAGTTGTCGCAATGGGTGTTGAGATCGTCGATGCTGGCATCGTTGATGGTCTTGAATTTTTCAGGCGAAATCAGCGTCAGCCGCAGCTCGGACCGTCGCGCCGCCGGATCGGCGATCAGCGTGCCGGGCGAGGCGCCAACCGGCGGCCGGCGCGTTGTCACTGGCGCCCGCTTCTTCACCGCCTCAGCCTTTGCCATGTGCCCCTCGGATGTGACGTCGACGTAAGACTAGACGAGAGTGGTCAGCCGACAAAGACCCGCTTCGGCTTGAACATGCCTTGCTCGATGGCGCCGATGGCGACAAGCTTGCCGCGCGCGGTGGCGCAGGCTTCCTCGGCTTCCACGGGCGCGTCGCGGCCGCGGATGATGACGGGATTGCCAAGGCGGATCTTGGTCGCCGCTTCGTCGCTGATGGCGATCTGGGGCAGGCAGTCGAGCGCGGCGGCCGTGTCGACAAGCAGCGCATCGATGGCGCCAAAGTCGATCGGCGCGTCGGAAACATCGGCGTCGCCCTCTTTGTCAGCTTCGCGCTGTTCGCCGAAACGGGCGGCTTCCAGTTCGGCGACGGTGACGAAATCCTCCTGGGTGAACGGCTCGACCTCGACCCTGCGCAATTCGGCGATGTGGCCGAAGCAGCCGAGGTCGCGGCCCATGTCGCGGGCCAGCGAGCGCACATAGGTGCCTTTGCCGCATTCGACCTCGAACGAAGTGTGGTCGGCAGCGTGCTCGACGATGTCCAGACGGCCGATCTCGATCTCGCGCGCGGGGATGTCGACTGTCTCGCCCCCACGGGCGAGATCGTAGGCGCGTTCGCCTGATATCTTGATGGCCGAGAATTGCGGCGGTGTCTGCATGATGACGCCGGTGTAGTTCGGCAGCAGCGCCCTGACATCGTTTTCCGCCGGACGGCGGTCGGAACTTTGCGTCACCGGGCCTTCGAGATCGTCGGTCGAACGCTCCTCGCCCCAGGCGACGGTGAACCGGTAGATTTTGGCGCCGTCCTGCACATAAGGCACGGTCTTGGTTGCCTCGCCGAGCGCGATCGGCAGCATGCCAGAGGCCAGCGGGTCGAGCGTGCCGGCATGGCCGGCCTTTTCTGCCTGGAAAAGCCATTTGATCTTGGAGACGGCTTCGGTCGAACCCATGCCAACCGGCTTGTCCAGCACCACCCAGCCGGAGATCGGCCGTCCCTTCTTCTTGCCGCGGCGCCCCACTATTTCTCGTCCTTGTCGTTGTCTTCGCCATCGGCACCCAAGTCTCGCGCGACTTCGGGCGATTTCAGCAAATCGTTGATCCTGGCGAAATTGTCGAAGGACGTATCGAGCTTGAAGCGGAACTCCGGCATGAACTTCATCTGGCGGAGCGCGCCGGAGACGCGGCCACGGACGAACTTCGCATGCTTGTTGAGCGCGTCGATGACCGCACCCGTGTCCTTGGCGCCGAGCGGCGAAACGAAGGCCGTTGCGACCCTCAGATCAGTCGACATGCGCACTTCCGAGACCGAAACCACGGTGTTCTCGATCAGCGGGTCGATAATCTCGCCGCGCTGCAAGGTTTCCGACAGCGCATGGCGCACCTGTTCGGCGACGCGAAGCATGCGCTGGGATGGGCTGGAGGCGGTTGGACGGGGCATTTTTCTCAATCCGGAAAGCGTGAGGCGCGGGATGGGACCGTGCCGCATGTCTCATACTTGTTTCTATGCATATCGTTTATCCCGCACTTTTGGGCGACAGGCATTAAAGTTAGGGCGGCAGTCTTTCGACCACCGCCCGGTCGTATCGACAGTATACGAACTCAGAGCGTCCGGGTCACCATCTCGACGCGGAAGCACTCGATGATGTCGCCAACGCGCATGTCCTCGTAGTTCTGGAAGGCCATGCCGCACTCCTGGCCGCCCGGAACTTCCGCGACTTCGTCCTTGAAGCGCTTGAGGGTCTTCAGCGTGCCTTCATGGATGACGACGTTGTCGCGGATCAGGCGCACGCCCGCTCCACGCTCGACCTTGCCTTCGGTGACACGGCAGCCGGCGATCTTGCCGACCTTGGTGATGTCGAAGATCTCGAGGATCTCGGCATTGCCGATGAAGGTCTCGCGGCGTTCCGGCGACAGCAAGCCGGAAAGTGCTGCCTTCACATCATCGACAAGGTTGTAGATGATCGAGTAGTAGCGGATTTCGATGCCCGCGGCCGCCGCGGCCGCACGTGCCTGCACGTTGGCACGGACGTTGAAGCCGATGATCGCGGCCCCCGAGGTCTCCGCCAGCGACACGTCGCTTTCGGTGATGGCGCCGGCGCCGGCATGAACGATGCGCGCACGCACCTCGTCGGTGCCAAGCTTGTCGAGAGCGGCGTTGATCGCCTCGATCGAACCCTGCACGTCGCCCTTGATGACCAGCGGGAATTCCTTCAACCCGCTCGTCTGCAGCTGCGACATCATCTGTTCGAGCGAGCCGCGCTGGCCGGCATGGCGAGCCACTGCCTTCTCGCGCGCCAGACGCTGGCGATATTCGGTGATCTCGCGGGCGCGGGCCTCGTTGTTGACGACAGCGAAGCGGTCGCCGGCTTGCGGCGTGCCCTGCAGGCCGAGCACCTCGACCGGCATAGCCGGCGGCGCCTCCTTGATCTGCTCGCCACGGTCGTTGACCAGAGCGCGCACCCGGCCCCACTCATTGCCGGCGACGAGGATGTCGCCCGGCATCAAAGTGCCGGTCTGCACCAGTACGGTGGCGACGGGGCCACGGCCCTTGTCGAGCTGGGCTTCGATGACCACGCCCTCGGCGGTACGGTCCGGATTGGCCTTGAGGTCGAGGATTTCGGCCTGCAGCAGGATCGCTTCCAACAGCTTGTCGAGGTTGGTGCCCTTGGTCGCCGACACTTCGACGTCCAGCACTTCACCGCCCATCGATTCGACGAACACCTCATGGCGCAGCAGTTCCGACCGCACCTTCTGCGGATCGGCATCATGCTTGTCGATCTTGTTGATCGCCACGATGATCGGAACGCCGGCCGCCTTGGCATGGCTGATCGATTCGATGGTCTGCGGCATGACGCTGTCGTCGGCCGCCACCACCAGGATGGCGATGTCGGTCGCCTGAGCGCCGCGGGCGCGCATCGCCGTGAAGGCGGCGTGACCGGGCGTGTCGATGAAGGTGATCTTCTGACCGTTCTTCTCGACCTGGTAGGCGCCGATATGCTGGGTGATGCCGCCGGCTTCGCCGGAGACGACATTGGCATTGCGGATGGCGTCGAGCAGCGAGGTCTTGCCGTGGTCGACATGGCCCATGATGGTCACGACAGGCGGCCGCGACACCAGGTCCTCGGCATTGTCGGCAATGTTGAACAGGCCTTCCTCGATGTCGGACTCGGCGACGCGGCGGACCGTGTGGCCGAATTCGGTGGCGACCAGCTCGGCCGTGTCGGCGTCGATGATGTCGCCCGGCTTCAGGATCTGGCCCTGCTTCATGAAGTACTTGACCACATCGACAGCGCGCTCGGACATGCGCTGCGCCAGTTCCTGGATGGTGATGGTTTCAGGCAGGATCACTTCGCGCATAACCTTCTCGCGCGGCTCATTATGCATCGCGCGCTTGAATTTTTCCTGGCGGCGACGCATCGACGACAGCGAGCGGGCGCGCGCGTCCTCGTCGGAAAGCGCCGTGTTGAGGGTCAGTTTGCCGCGACGACGGTCTTCCTCGGCCTTGGTCGGCTTGGCCGGGCGCGCCACTTCGGGCGTAACCGGACGGCGTACCGGGGCGCCGGCGGCGGTGCGCTTCGGCTTGACCTCTTCCTCGTCGTCCGATGCCACAAGCTCGGCAGCCTGCGGCGCGCGGCGGCGCGCTTCTTCCTCGGCGCGGCGGCGGGACTCGGCCTCGGTCTGCAGGCGGGCTTCTTCCTCGGCCTGACGGCGCGCGGATTCCTCGCGCTCGCGCTTGCGGCGTTCCTCATCCTCGTTGCGGCGCTTGGCCTCTTCGATGGCGCGTTGGCGGTCCTCGACGTCGCGAACCTTGGAGCCTTCGAGCGCCCTGCGGCGCGCTTCCATTTCATTGCGCGACAGTTCGTTCAGCACCATGCCGCCGCGTTCGGCCGGCGGCGGCGGAGGCGGCGCCTTGGGCGCTTCCTGCACGACGGGGGCTGCCACTACCGCGGGCTTGGGCGTAAATACGGGTGCAGCCACCGGCTCCGGCTTGTCGCCGGGCATGGAGAATTTGCGCTTCTTGATCTCGACCTGGACCTGCTTGGTGCGGCCATGCGAGAAATTCTGTCGCACGACGCTCTGCTCGGTACCGGGGCGCTTCAGCGTCAAGGTCTTCTTCGGTGTAACACTCAACGTCTTGTCGTCGCCCGATTTCGTATCGCTCATTCCATATCCTCTGCAGCATCATCTTCGTCAGCAACGGCCGCAAGCATTGCCAGATCGTCGGGGGTTCCGCCCCGATATCGGTCGAGCGCAACCATGCGCCTCTCAACCGCCTTGCCCGCGTCTCCCGCGAGAACGGCAGCATGTATCACATTTGTACCCCCCAATGCCAAGCTCAACTCGGCCTCGGAGAAAAGTTTGTAGGCAAGGACTGCCGGCCCGCCGAGGTGGACAGTTGCCCGCCGCGCCTGACTGATCTTGCGCACGCCATCGTCGGATGCCTCGGTCGCGTGGAGCACGAAAAGCGCCAACCCCGAGCGCACCGCGCTCTCGACCTTGGTTGCGCCGAGTGCGATCGAGCCAGCCTTGCGGGCAAGGCCAAGCATACCCAAAGCGGATCGTGCAAGCAGTCCGTCGACCATGCCGCCGAGATCGGGCGGCACGACGACCTGCGCCTTGAAGGCGCGGGCAAACAAGTTCTTCGCCGCCGCCTTGTCGATATGTAGGCGGTCGGCGCTCACCCAACAACCACGGCCGGGCAGATTTCTCTTCAGGTCAGGAACGACGGCCGAATCCGGGCCGACGACGAAACGGATCAGCTCATCCGGCTCGGCTTGCTTGCGCGTGACGATGCAGGTGCGATCGTTCATCTCGTCCTGGGGCGGGTTGTGTGCGATGCGGTTTCACCTCACGCACCAACGGCTTCGTCAGCCGGGACCTGTTCGGCTGCAAGCTCGTCTTCGGTGATCCAGCCGGCCTTGAGGCGGGCTGCCAGAACCATCTGCTCGGCGTCGGCGCGCGACACGCCGTGATTGGCGAGCACACCCGGGAATACCTTGGTCTCGCCGTCCTTGCGTTCCTTCCAGCCGGTCAGGTCGTCGGCGGCATAGCCGGCGAAATCCTCGATCGTCTTCACGCCATCCTCGCCGAGCGTCACCATCATGGCGGTGGTGACGCCAGGGATCTCGCGCAGTTCGTCGGTGACGCCCAGCGCCTTGCGCTTGTCGTCATGCTCGGCTTCGATCTTCTCCAGATATTCGCGGGCGCGGGTCTGGATCTCCGAAGCGGTGTCTTCGTCGAAACCGTCGATCGAGGCGATCTCGCCCGAATCGACGTAGGCAACTTCCTCGACGCTGGTGAAGCCTTCGGAGGCCAACACCTGGCCGACCATCTCGTCGACATCAAGGGCTTCCATGAACAGCGACGAGCGTTCGACGAATTCCTTCTGGCGGCGCTCAGACTCCTCGGCCTCGGTCAGGATGTCGATGTCCCAGCCGGTGAGCTGCGAGGCAAGACGCACGTTCTGGCCGCGACGGCCGATGGCCAGCGACAACTGGTCGTCGGGAACCACCACTTCGATGCGCTCGGCATCCTCGTCGAGCACCACCTTGGCGACTTCCGCCGGCTGCAGCGCGTTGACGATGAAGGAGGCGGCCGAAGGCGACCACGGAATGATGTCGATCTTTTCGCCCTGCAATTCGCCGACCACGGCCTGGACGCGGCTGCCGCGCATACCGACGCAGGCGCCGACCGGATCGATCGACGAGTCACGCGAAATGACGGCGATCTTAGCGCGCGAGCCTGGGTCGCGGGCGACCGACTTGATCTCGATGATGCCGTCATAGATTTCCGGCACTTCCATGGTGAAGAGCTTGGCCATGAACTGCGGATGGGTGCGCGACAGGAATATCTGCGGGCCGCGCTGTTCGCGGCGCACGTCGTAGACATAGGCGCGGACGCGGTCGCCGTACTTGTAGTTTTCGCGCGGGATCAGCTCGTCGCGGCGGATAATCGCCTCGCCACGGCCGAGATCGACGATGACGTTGCCATATTCGACGCGCTTGACGGTGCCGTTGACGATCTCGCCGATGCGGTCCTTGTATTCGTCATACTGGCGGTCGCGCTCGGCCTCGCGCACTTTCTGCACGATGACCTGCTTGGCTGACTGGGCGGCGATGCGGCCGAAATCCATTGGCGGCAGCTGTTCGGCGATGAAGTCGCCAAGCTGGGCGTCCGGATTGCGCTCGCGGGCCGAGGAAATGGCGATCTGGGTGGCGTAGTCGTCGACCTTCTCGACCACTTCCATCAGCCGCTGCAGCTTCATCTCGCCGGTGTTGGCGTTGATGTCGGCGCGGATGTTGGTTTCCTGGCCGTAGCGCGAGCGCGCGGCCTTCTGGATCGCATCAGCCATGGCGGCAATGACGATCGACTTGTCGATCGACTTTTCACGCGCCACCGCGTCGGCGATCTGCAGCAGTTCAAGTCTGTTGGCGCTTACAACCATCTTATTTCTCCCGAGCTTGTTGCCGAGCTTTTAGGCCCGGCCGCTCATCATAGTTCCTGTTCGATTTCGTCTTCCGCGCCGCCTTCAGCACCTTCGGGTGCATCATCAGCTTCGCCGCGGCGTTTCTTGGCTTCCTTGCGTTCCCGGTTGTCCTTCGAAAGGGCATCGCGAATAAGGTCGTCGGTGAGGATCAGCCGCACATCGGCGATCGCGTCATAAGGAATGCGAACCGTCGGCTCTTCGCCGTAGGCGGCCTTGTCGCGCTCGAGCAGCATGTCGTCTTCGCCGGCTTCGGCGATCTTGCCCTTGAAGCGCTTGCGGTCGGCGACCGGCACCGAGGTTTCCATCTTCACCAGATGGCCGGTCCAGGTGACGAAATCCGACTTGCGTACCAGCGGCCGGTCGATGCCCGGCGACGACACTTCGAGATGATAGGCCTTCTCGATCGGGTCATCGACGTCGAGCGCCGGCGACACAGCGCGGCTGACCTCTTCGCAATCCTCGACGGTCATGGTGCCGTCCTCGCGTTCGGCCATGATCTGCAGCGTCAGGCCGTTCTGGCCCGACAGATGCACCCGCACGAGGCGGAAGCCAATGCCTCGCAACACCGGCTGAACGATCAGCGCGATGCGCGCATCGATACCGCTTTCGCGGATGATGCGGTCGTCGGCTTCGCTTGCCGTTGCAGTCATGCGGTTCCTGTCGTTCTCTGGATCAGGATGATCGTCGTCCCGAACCATCTCTTTGCTGATGGCTGACCGGCAGGTAATAAAAAAGAGCGGGACCGGGTGGACCCACTCTTCGTCATACCGACCAAGAATTTGAGGCTGATATAGACGATCCCGGCCGGTGTTTCAAGTCTGTTGACGGGCCGGGCAGAGTGCAGCCGGGGACGGCTGGCAGGATTGCGCGCGGCGCATGCCGGCTATGCGGTAACGGCCCTGTGATCCCGGATTTCACATCCCTATCTATGTTGCACTGCACAAATCAAAGATGAGCGCGCGGTGGCGCGCGAAAGGTCAAGACAATGAGCAACCGTACCGTGTTTTCCGCCATAGGCGACGCCTTTGCCCTGTTCGGCAGCGCCGTTGCCGCCTCGCGGGCCGTCGAAGCCGGCCGCAAGCCGCGCGCCAACGATCTGCGCCGGCTCGGCATGGACCCGACCGCTTTCGGCAAGATCGGCCGTTTCTGAAGCCAGACCGGCTGTTGATGCGGGACACTTTCCCGCATCGAACTATTTTCTGATGAAGGTGAGATAGGCCGGCCGTCGGCCCTCGCGAATGGCTTTCGCCTCGTAGCGTGTGCCCGGCCAGCCTTCATAGGGCCGATGCCAGTCGGCCCCACCTTGCGCCTGCCAGAGGAGCGCGCCATGCGCCCGACAGTGCAACAAGGTCCAGTTCACATAGGTGTCGATGTCGGATGCGAAGCGGAATTTTCCGCCCGGCTTCAGCACGCGCGCGAACCGATCGAGGTTGAGCGGGCTGACGAAACGCCGCTTCCAGTGCTTTTTCTTCGGCCAGGGATCGGGGTAGAGCAGATCGATGCCGTCGAGCGACGCCTGCGGCAACCAATCGAGCAGGCGCGTGGCGTCGTCATCATAAACGCGAAGATTGGCAAGCGGCTTTTCCCGCACCGCCATCATCAGCTTGGCCATGCCGTTGACGAACGGCTCGACACCGATGAAGCCGGTCGCCGGTGCCTCCGTGGCACGGTGCAGCAGATGCTCACCGCCGCCGAAGCCGATTTCCAGCCGAACCGTTGAAACATCCGCTGAGAATAGCGCGCGCAATTCTGCCGGCGCCTGGACGGAGAGGTCGAGGCCATAGGCCCCAAGACCGCTTTCCAGCGCCGCCGCCTGCTGCGGGCGAATGGTCTTGCCGTGCCGGCGGCCGAAGAACCCTTCGGTCGCGCGGCTCCGCCTGTCCTGTGGATCCATGGCCTGGTCGCGCGCCGCGCTTAGATTGAGATGAGATTTGGGATTGAGATGAGATTTGGCTGAAATCTCATCTCAATCTAATCCTTTGTTGGAGCACGATCTTTTCCAAAAAACCGGTACCCACTTTTTCGAATCATGCCTAAGCAGCGATCGCGTCCTTGAGCGCCTTGGCCAGATCGGTCTTTTCCCAGGAGAAGGACCCGTCTCGGCCGGCCTTGCGGCCGAAATGGCCGTAGGACGAGGTCTTTGCGTAGATCGGCTTGTTGAGGTCGAGATGCCTGCGGATGCCGGATGGCGACAAATCCATCACCGTGCGCAGCGCTTCCTCGAGCTTGGCCTCGTCGACCTTGCCAGTGCCGTGCAGGTCGACATAGACCGACAGCGGCTGGGCAACGCCGATGGCGTAGGACAGCTGGATGGTGCAGCGGTCGGCGAGCTTGGCCGCCACTACATTTTTGGCGAGATAGCGCGCCGCATAGGCGGCGGAGCGGTCGACCTTGGTGGTGTCCTTGCCGGAGAAGGCGCCGCCGCCGTGCGGGGCAGCACCACCGTAGGTGTCGACGATGATCTTGCGGCCGGTCAGGCCGGCGTCGCCGTCCGGTCCACCGATGACGAACTTGCCCGTCGGGTTGATGTACCACATGCAATCGTCGGCGATCTTGAGGTCGCCGAGCGCCTCACGGATGTAAGGCTCAACGACCTTGCGGACCTTCTTGGAATCCCAGGTCGCGTCGAGATGCTGCGTCGACAGCACGATCTGCGTCGCTTCGGCGGCTTTGCCATCGACATAGCGAACGGTGACCTGGCTCTTGGCGTCGGGTCCGAGCTTGCCGGCTTCGCCGTTGTTTTCGTGACGGGCAGCGGCGAGCAGTTCGAGAATCTTGTGGCTGTAATAGATCGGCGCCGGCATCAGGTCCGGGGTCTCGCGGCAGGCATAGCCGAACATGATGCCCTGGTCGCCGGCACCCTCTTCGCCCTGGCGGTCGGCGGCGTTGTCGACTCCCTGGCCGATGTCGGGCGACTGGCCGTGCAGCAGAACCTCGATCTTTGCCGTCTTCCAGTGGAAGCCGGCCTGCTCGTAGCCGATTTCGCGGATCGCCTTGCGGGCGACCGACTTGAACTTGGCCGGGTTGACGACCGAATGCCCGGCGGCGTCCTTGAGCATGTTGCCGGCTTTGTCCCGCTTCAGCAGAGTATCAGGAACCCTTACTTCGCCGGCGATGACGACGCGGTTGGTGGTTGCGAGCGTCTCGCAGGCGACCCGGACTTTCCATGGGTCCATGCCGGTCTTCTTGGCCTCGCGATAGACCAGATCGACGATCTCGTCCGAGATGCGGTCACAGACTTTGTCGGGATGACCCTCGGCCACGGATTCCGAGGTGAAGAAGTAGTTCTGCCGCGTCACGGGTGTCCCCTCTTGAAAAAACGATCGGCAGGACTGCCGATTTTGGCGCGCCACGTGTTAACGGTGCCGGGCGCCGCTCGTCAAGCGGTGCCGCGGTTCTGGCATGAGTGCCGCAGCAATATATCTTGTACCACCGGCGGCTTGGCACCGCCGGCAGTCGAGCCTCTGGGCTACTCGGGCCCGGGGGATTACTGGGGCCAATGGGTCAATCGACCCACCGAATCACTCGGCATCTTCGGCAGAAAGGGACTTCACAAGGTCGATAATCCGGCGGCGCACCTTCACATCCGCGATCTTGACGAACGCGCGGTTGAGCTGAAGCCCTTCCGGACTGCCGCAGAATTCGACGGCGAAAGCCATCGAAGTGTCCTCGGCAAATCCTCTATTACCCACCGGCTCCTGCCCTGGCGCATCCTCGAAAAAGAAGGCGACAGGCACGCTGAGTATCGAGGCTATTGCCTGCAGACGGCTGGCGCCGACGCGGTTCGTTCCTTTTTCATATTTTTGGATCTGCTGAAACGTAATACCGAGATTTTCACCAAGCTTTTCCTGGCTCATTCCAAGCATATTGCGCCGAAGGCGGACGCGACTTCCGACATGGATGTCGATCGGATTCGGTTTCTTCTTGTTTTCTTCTGTCATTTTTTCCTCGCCGAATTTTTCCGGCCTTTTCTATTTTTCTCGCCCAAACGAAGCCGGAGCCAACTGCCCCAACAGAAACACCAACCGACTTCGAGAAAATTAGGCGGTAACAGTATGAGTTTCTAATGTGTCGACTGTCAATTCACCCGTAGCCGTTGCCTTACGTTCAAGCTGAGGGCGATTGCGGCAAACACCAACATGATCAGCATTCCGTTAATGCGCCGCCCCGCGGCGGAGATGAAGGCTTGGCCGGAGATCGGCACCCGCACGTCGATGGCGCCACGTGCATCGACCGCCAATGCGTCGACGATGCGTCCCCGCGTATCGACAACGGCGGAAATGCCGTTGTTGGCGGCGCGCAACAGCGGCAATCCGTTTTCCACCGCGCGAATCTGAGCCTGCCTGAAATGCTGGTACGGCCCGGGCGTGTCGCCGAACCATGCGTCGTTGGTGACGTTCACAATAAGCTGGGATGACGTTGCGTCAACAGCCACAAGATCAGGAAAGATCACCTCGTAGCAAATAAACGGCAAGGCGCTGATGCCGCCGGGCAAAGCGATCGGATGGCGCTCGTTGCCGGCGGCGAAATTCATCGGCCCGGCGACGAGCTGTCCGATGCCGAAGCGGCTGAGCAGACCGGAAAACGGCAGATACTCGCCGAACGGCACCAGATGGACCTTGTCGACGGCATCAGCGATTTCGCCCTTGTCATCGATCGCCACCACCGAATTGTAGTAGCGGCTGTCGGCATCCGCCCCCGATCCGCGCTCCTCGCGCACGACGCCGGCAATCAGCATCTGACCAGGCTGCAGCATGTCGCCGAGCGCGGTCAGCGCGTCCGGACGCTCGGTGAACAGGAACGGTACCGAGGTCTCCGGCCACAGGATCAACTGCGGTTTGTCATGACCGGGGTCGGGCGCTGCGGCCGACAGGCCCATCATCGTGGCGAAGATGCGGTCGCGCACCGAGGCGTCCCATTTTTCGCTGAGGTCGACATCCGGTTGCACGATACGGACATCGAGAGTGCGGGTTGCCGGCTTGTCGGGGGTCGCGAGCCTGACATAGCCGAAGCCGGCATGGGCGGCGACGAGAATGGCAAGCAGGACCACACCGAGACGGACATGCCGGCGTGCTGCAAGCAAGGCCGGCATGGCGAAGACAAAGACCGCCAGCGCGTTCATGCCGACCATGCCGGTCACCGACACGCTTTGCATCAACAGCGGCACGGGCATCGCCGCATAACCGACGGCATTCCAGGGAAAGCCGGTGAACAGGAAGCCGCGCAGCCATTCCGTCAGGCCAAAAGCAAAGGCAAGGGCGGCAATGCGGCCAATGTCGTTGGTCCATAACAGCCGCGCGACGACGGTGGCGAAGCCGTAGAAAAATGCCAGCGCCAAAGGAATGCCGACGACCGCGAAGGGTAAGGCCCAGGCGAAACTGTCGGCCTCGACCAGAAGCGCCTCACCGATCCACCACAGGCCGGCGAGGAAATAGCCGAAGCCGAACCACCAGCCGATGGCAAAAGTCGGCCGCAGGCGCCTGAGCCAGCCGTCGGAAGCCTGGCCGGTGGCGCCGTCGAGCAGCCAGACCAGCAGTGGAAACGAGACGAAACAGACGGCGAAGAAATCGTAAGGCGCCTGGGCGAGCACCGCCAGCGCCCCGGCAAGAAACGCCACCAGCGCGCGCCGCCAGCCCCAAAGCAGAATTATCCGGCCGGCAAGGCGCTCCATACAGACTTCCCAGGTCGCGCGAATCAGGAGCCAAGATTTATCAGATTTATTGAAACGCGAACCGGCCGATCGCTGCGCTATCGGTGCCATCCCTCGATGGTGAGCCCGCTCAGGTGCTCGGCCTCCTCGCGCGGCACGGTGCGCAAGGTCTGGGTGAAGGTCCAGACATGGCCTTCGGGGTCGCGCGCCCGATACTGCCGTTCGCCGTAGAAATGGTCGGCAGGCTCCTCGACGATTTGGGCTCCAGCCGCCATTGCCCGCTCACAATGCACGTCCAGGCCGTCTTTCAGACGCACACAGACCGACTGAGTGTTCTTGCCGCCGACGCTTACCGGACTGGCAATATGATCGGCCCATTCGGAATCGACGATGATGTAGCCGTCGCCAAAGCGCATTTCGGCATGGACCAGCCGTCCGTCGGCGTCGCTGACCACCATGCTCGGCTCGAAGCCGAAGGCCGTTTCGAGCCATTTCAATGCGGCTGGCGGGTCCTTGTAGAAGACACCCGAGCCAAAGGTTGAGTGCTTGAAGGGATCGTCGATCGTCATCGGCCGGGCAACGTTCTGTCCTAGGCCTGCTCGGTGCGGGGGGCGGTCACGCGGCGGCGACGCTCGCCCTTCTGGTTCTGGACGATGCGCACCCGCTTGACGCGGCGCGGATCGGCGTCGAGCACGTGGAATTCGAAGCCGGGGATGGCTTGCACAACCTCACCACGCGCGGGCACGCGGCCCAGCGTGTTGAAGATCATGCCGCCGATCGTGTCGACATACTCGCCATGCTCGCCGGCGGTAAAGTCCTCGCCGATCATCTTGGCGACCTCGTCGATCTCGGCCTTGCCGTCGACGACGAATACGCCCTCGCCGGTCTGGGTGATCAGCGGCTCGTCCTCGTCATGCTCGTCCTCGATATCGCCGACGACCATCTCGACGATGTCTTCCAGCGAGGCGAGACCATCGGTGCCGCCATATTCGTCGATGACCAGCGCCATCTGGGTTCGCGTCGTCTGCATATGGCCCATCAGGTCGGAGGCAAGCATCGATGGCGGCACGAAAAGCACCGGGCGGATCAGATTGAGGTCGCCGATGGTGCGGCCGAGATCGACCTGGGCGAGGTCGAGAAGCGTCGTTGCCGGCGTCTTCCTGGATGTTCTGCCCTTCTTGACGCGGGCAACCTTGGTGATGTGGGCCAGCACGTCGCGGATGTGAACCATGCCGCGCGGATCGTCGAGCGTCTCGGAATAGACCGGCATGCGGGAATGGCCGGACTGCTCGAACAGACCGAGCAGATCGCCCAACGTCGTGGTGATCTCGACGGCCTCAATATCGGCGCGCGGCACCATGACGTCCTCGACGCGTACCTCGCGCAGGCGCAATATGTTGTTGAGCATGGCGCGTTCGCCAGGCGAGAAAGACCCGGCATCGCTGGTCGTTTCGGCAAGCGCGCCGGCGATTTCCTCGCGCAGGCTGGTGCCGTTCCGCTGCCTGAAAAGGCCCAAGACGCGGTCGAACAGGGACGGACCGGCAGGCGATGGCTCGCTGGCAATGCTACCAGAAGCAGGGCTGCCGGAACTGGGACTCGGACTCGATCCCTCTTCCGTCGTATCGGAAGGCTTTGTCGCACTGCCAGCCTCGGGGCGGGCGGCAGTTTCTGGTTTGTCGTTCATCGTCGTCCGGTCAATTGGTCTTTTGTCATTACGTGTAGGGATCGGGAATGGCAAGCCTTGCGAGCGCCGAGCGCTCGATGGCTTCCATCTCCTCGGCCTCTGCATCGGTCTCGTGATCGTAGCCCAGCAAATGCAGCAGGCCGTGGACGACGAGATGGGTGATATGGTTCTCGAAGGGCTTGTCTTCCAGGGCGGCTTCGCGCGCCACCGTCTCGGCGGCCAGCACGATGTCACCCAGCATGGGCGGCAGCTTGCCACCCCTGGGGAACGGAAAAGCCGGGAAAGACAAGACGTTGGTCGCCTTGTCCTTGCCGCGCCAGCCGGCATTGAGGGTACGGATATGGGCATCGTTGGAAAAGACGATGCTGAGTTCGGAAGGACCGGCAGCAGCGGTTTCGGCAAAGGCAGCCGACACGGCGCGATCGACCAGACGCGTCAGCGCCGCCTCATCGGGCCAGTCGCCGGCCTCGACCGACATATCGATCTCGACGGGAACCGAACTGTCCCCGCCGCCAGGTCTTATGTCTTCAGGCATGAGCCCGCATCGTCACATCAGCTCTCGGCGCCGAGGCCGCGTGCCAGCTTGGCGTCGCGGTCATAGGCCCTGACGATTTCGGCCACCAGCGGGTGGCGCACAACGTCGACATCGTTGAAGCGCACGGTTACCGCGCCGGCCACGCCGTCAAGGACACGCAAGGCTTCGACGAGGCCCGACTTGGTGCTTGGAGGCAGATCGATCTGCGTCGGATCGCCGGTGACGATCATGCGCGAATTCTCGCCGAGGCGGGTCAAAAACATCTTCATCTGCATCGGCGTGGTGTTCTGCGCCTCGTCGAGGATGACGGCGGCATGCGCCAGCGTGCGGCCGCGCATGAAGGCCAGCGGCGCGATTTCGATGACCTCGGCAGCGATAGCACGTTCGACCTTGTCGGCCGGCATCATGTCGTAGAGCGCGTCATAGAGGGGCCGCAGGTACGGATCGACCTTTTCCTTCATATCGCCGGGCAGAAAACCCAGCCGCTCGCCGGCCTCGACCGCTGGGCGTGACAGGATGATGCGCTCGACCATGCCGCGTTCGAGCAGCATCGCCGCATGCGCCACCGCCAGATAGGTCTTGCCGGTGCCGGCGGGGCCAATGCCGAAGACAAGTTCCGAACGCTCCAGCGCCCGCATATAGGCGTCCTGGTTGAGCGAACGGGCATAGATCGTCTTCTTGCGGGTGGAGATCTGGGCGGCCGAAACCTTGCCCTTGCGTTCCAGCGTCGGCAGCGTCAGCTGGTCGTCGGCGGCAATCGCCATGCGCACGGCGCCATCGACGTCGGACTGGCCGATATCGGTGCCCTTCTGGAGAATGCCGTAGAGATTGTCGAGTGCGCGGCGCGCCTGTTCGGCCGCCGAGGCCGAGCCCTTGATGGTCAACTGGTTGCCGCGCGAGCGGATGTCGACGCCGAGCTTCTGCTCGAGCCGGGCCAGGTTCTCGTCGAACTGGCCGTACAGGGCGCTGGCAAGCTTGTTGTTGTCGAAAGTCAGAACGATGTGCGCCATGTCAGAGGCCCCGGATGTCTGGTTCTGGGGCAGAGTCTTCACTTCAGCAGCGCTCAACCGTCTCTCCTCATCTGCCGAGGCCATCAAACCAACTCGGCGAACAGGCTATTGTAGCCCGTCTTCGTGATTCGCACCCGGATAATGTCACCGATTTCCCCGGCCTTTTCATCAACAATAACCGGCTGCAGCCAGGGCGAGCGGCCGACCTTCTGGCCGGCCTGACGGCCGGGTTTCTCGATCAGCGTGTCGATGGTGCTGCCGACCAGGCCCAAGCCGAAATCCTGCTGCTGCTTGAGCAACAATGCCTGCAGCTGTTGCAAACGTTCATCCTTGACCGCTTCCGGCACGTGATCGGGCATATCGGCGCCCGGCGTGCCGGGACGCGGCGAATATTTGAACGAGAAGGCCGAGGCGTAGTTCACCTGGCGCACCAGACCCATCGTGGCCTCGAAATCCGCCTCGGTTTCACCGGGGAAGCCGACGATGAAGTCACCGGACAGCGCGATGTCGCCGCGTGCAGCGCGGATGCGCTCGAGCAGCGCCAGATAGTCCTTGGCCGTGTGCCTGCGGTTCATCGCCTTGAGGATGCGGTCTGACCCGGATTGCACCGGCAGGTGCAGATAAGGCATCAAAGCCGGGAGATCGCGATGGGCAGCGATCAATTCGTCGTCCATGTCGCGCGGATGGCTGGTGGTGTAGCGCAGCCGCGCCAGGCCAGGAATTTCGGCCAGCCGGAACAGCAGGCGACCAAGCCCCCATTCCATGCCATCCTCACCCTTGCCGTGCCATGCATTGACGTTCTGCCCCAGCAGCGTCACCTCGCGCACACCGGCATCGGCCAGCCGCTCGGCTTCGGCGACGATCTGCGCCACCGGCCGCGACACTTCCGAGCCCCTGGTATAGGGCACGACGCAGAAGGTGCAGAATTTGTCGCAGCCTTCCTGCACCGTGAGGAAGGCGGTGACGCCGCGCTTGATCATTTCGGCGCGCTTCGGCTGCGGCAGATGCTCGAACTTGTCCTCGATGGCGTATTCGGTCTCGACGATCTTCTCGCCGCCACGCACCCGGGCCAGCACATCGGGCAGCCGGTGATAGGTCTGCGGGCCGATGACCAGATCGACAGCAGGCGAACGGCGGATGATTTCCGCGCCTTCGGCCTGCGCGACGCAACCGGCGACGCCGATCAGCATTTCGCGCCCAACTGCTGCGCGTTCAGCCTTCATGTCGCGGATGCGGCCGAGCTCGGAATAGACCTTTTCCGCCGCCTTCTCCCTGATATGGCAGGTGTTGAGCAGCACCAGATCCGCGTCGGCGATGACATCGGTCGCGGTGTAGCCGTCGGCGGCCAGCGCATCGGTCATGCGCTGTGAGTCATAGACATTCATCTGGCAGCCATAGGTCTTGACGAAGACCTTTTTGGCCGGGGCGGACGCCGCAGCAGCGCTTTGCGAGGCGCTGTCGGTTTCGTTCCGTTCTATCGTGTTCAAATCCATCCGGCGGCTTCTAACGCCTTTCCGTGACAAAAAACAGACGATTCTCGGGCATCGGCCTGTAGGCGCTCGGCCTGCGCTAGCGGCTCGGTCGGGGATCGGCGAGCGCGGCCTGCATCATGGCGCGCACCTTGCTTTCCATCATCCTCGACGTTTCCTTGCGGTTCGAGCCCTTGGAAAAGGCGATGGGCTCGCCGAAATGCACCTCGACGTCAATGGCGCCTTCGGCCATCAGCACCTTCAGATGCGGCATCAGGTCCTGATCGCCGATCCAGGCAGCGAGCGGCCGGTGGCGACGGCCGAGAGGCACGCCGTGCACCCGCGTGTAGGCAATCGCCAGCGGCTGGATGAAGACCTGCTCGGCCGCGCCTTCCGAAATCGCCATCGAGGCGGCGCCGAACAAGGTGCTCTTGAACGGCAGGATGGTGTTGCCGTCGCCGGTAGAGCCCTCGGCAAACAGCACCATGGCGTCGCCCTTGGCCATGCGGCTGGCGATCTCGCTGGCCTGGTCGCCAGCTGTCCGCTTGCGCTCGCGTTCGATGAAGACCGTACGCTGCAGTTTCGACAGCCAGCCGATCAGCGGCCATCCCTCCATGTCCGCCCGGGCGATGAATGTCACATCGGCAAAGGAGCCCAGCACCATGATGTCGGTCCAGGAGATATGGTTCGAGGCGACCAGCAGCGGGCGCTGGCTGGACAGTGCGCCTTTGACATGGATGCGCAGGCCGAGCGTCCGGACGATGAGGCTGTGCCAGACCTTCAGAATGACCGTCTCGCGCCAGATTCCGGTCTTCATCGACAGCAGCTGCAAAGGCACAAGGACCAGCGAACCGACGACAACGAGGCTCAGCGCCAGGAAAATCCTGATTTTTCCGATCATGCAGCTTGGCCCTGCCCCAAAACTTTGGCTAGCGAAGATCGCGGCGCATGACAAGCGCGCCGGTAGGACCATGTTCGGTCGAGCGGTAATAATTGGCGCGGTGGCCGACCTGGCGGAAGCCCAGCCGCCGGTAGAGGGCGATGGCAGCGACATTGGTCTCGTCGACCTCAAGGAACAGCGCCTCGGCGCGCTGCGCATGCAGTTCGCGCAGCACGGCGTCCATCAATTGCCAGCCGAGCCCCTGGCGGCGATGCGAGCGCGCCACCGCCACGGTCAGAATCTCGCCCTCGCCGGCTGCAAGCCTGGCCAGCACGAAGCCGACCGGCGGCTTGGCGCCCTGGCCGATTTCGCGCGCGGCATAGCCGAACACGGTTTCCTGTTCGAGCAACGCGGCGAACTCGCCATCGGTCCAGGACCGGACGAAATCCTCGCGATGCAGCACCGACGCTGCCGGGCTGTCGGCGATGGTCAGCGGCTCGAGCGCATAGTCCCTGCGGCGCGGCTGGAGGAAAGGGATGCGCATCACTTTTCCTGTCTCAACAGGATGAACCCGGCCTGCGCCTTGGCATCGGCGCCGCGCAGATAGAGTGGCTTCGGCCTGTCGCCCTCACCTTTTGCAGCGGCGAGCCGGGCGTAGACGGCAATGTCGGCGGTGGCAGCCGTCGGGCCGATATCGAAATCGCGACCGGCCGCGGCTGCGATCTGCACGGCGGCCGTGCCGGCAAGCACCGGACGATTGTCCGCCGCCATTCCCGCGGCTTGGGCAAGTGTGGTCACAGCCGGACCATAGCGCAAAATCGCTTCCGCATCGTAAAACGCGGCATGGATCTCCTCGCGGCCTGCATCGAGAGCGGCCAGGATCGGGCGGCCGGGAAATGCCGCCCTCGCCTCGGCCGCCAGCGCCTCCAGTGTCGTTACCCCGATCGCCGGGATCTTCAGCGCCAGCGCCAGGCCGCGCGCCGCCGAGACGCCCACCCGCAGGCCGGTGAAGGAACCCGGACCGATGGAGACCGCAACGGCGCCAAGGCCGGCATAATCGGTGCCGTCCGCTTTCAACGCTTCGTCAATGACAGCCATCAGGTGTTCGGCGTGGCCTTTGCCGAGATCGAGTACCGAGCGGCCGAGCTCTCTGTCGCCCGATGCGTCATAGACGCAAGCGGCGCAGAGATTGGCGGCACAGTCGATGGCGAGCAGTTTCATGGGCGACCGGTTCGAAAAACAGTCTCCCTCTGCCCGCCACGGCGCGCCGCCGCAAGAGCCAGCGCGTAAATTGTTAAGCGGCTTCGCTTCGGTGCAGGCCGGACGGCTTACGCCGCCGGCGCGATGCGCAGCATGTGGTTGTCCCAGACATAGTCGGGCTCGGAGCGCGTCGCGCCGCTGCCTTCGATGATTTCGCCGGCACCCGTGGTTGCCATGAAGCCCGGGCCGTCGGGCGCCAGGCCGCAGACCTCGACCAGCGCCTTGGTGGCGACGATCTTGCCGCTGGCGGCGTCGATGACGGCCAGCGAATTGCCTTCCGGCGAAGACACCGCGACCGTGCCGGCAATCGGGTTGGCGGCGACCGAGCCGATGTAATTCCGGAAGCCGGATAGCACGTCCTGCCGCATGTCGAGCAGTTGCAGCCCCTTGCCGCGCGTGGCGCGGCCGACCAGCGGAGGCCGCTCGGTGCCCGGCCCGCGGTACTGGCAGCCGAACCAGATGGTGCCTGTGGGGTCGGCATCCATGTGGCGAATCGACAGCTGGTGCAGAGCCGGCGGCAGTTCGTGCTTTTCGATGAGATAGCCGGTTGTGCGATCGACCAGCACATAGGACGGCTTCATGGTGGCGATGTTGAGCTCGGCGCGGCCATAGTCGGGATGGGTCTCGATGCCGCCATTGGCGATGGCGATCGACCGGCCGTCTCCGAGCAGCAAGAGCTCATGCGGCCCCATGCCATAGGTCGGAAACTCGCCGATGCGGCTGAACTTGGCCCGTGCGTCGTAGATCCCGACGACGCCGGCGGCATTGTCGAAATTGTTTTCGGTGGCGTAAAGCAGCGCGCCGTCGGTGGAAAACACACCGTGGCCGAAGAAATGCCGACCGGTGATGCTGGCGATGGTCAGCGGCGGCTCGCGGCCGGCATGGTCGAAGACCACGGCGAAGGTGCCGGGTTGCCGGGCGAAGACCACGGAGCGCTTCGAGACCGGATCGAAGGTGACGTCGTGGCCACGGTCGGGCAGGTCGATCGCATGCAATACTTTTCCGGCTTCGGACAACACAGCGGCGCCAAAGCTGCCGTCGCGCTTGACGAAGGCGGTGGCAAAGACGGCATCGGCGGCAAGCGTGTCCGCCCAGGCCCGCGGCGCCATTGACGCGACGAAGCCGGCGCCGGCAGCTCTGAGAAAATCGCGGCGGTCCATCAGCGGCTTGCGTGTCGCAACCATTGGTCAGTCCCCGTCCAGTGACGAAAAGCCGGCGGTCAGGCCGAACTCGGCGGTTAGCCGGGTGCCGATCAAGCCCGACAGGCTGGAGGTGATCAGCGCGAAATGTTCGAGTTTTCCGCGCTCCGCGGGATCGGCCAGCGTCTTGTCGATCCGACCCTGGATGGATTTGGCAGTGGCAACGCCATTGATGAGCTGGATATGGATGGATTCCGCCATCCATCTGCTATCCTCGGGCAGCGCGTCGCCGAGCTTCGAGGCCTGGAACAGCGCATCAATGCCGGAGAGGTTGCCGGCTAATGACAGGCCGGTGTTTTGCGACCGCCAGTAGATCGCTTGCCTTGGCTTGTCAGCCTCCGGCTTGGCGCCGAAAAAACCTTTGAGGCGCACGTCGCGGACCATTTCCAGCTCGTTGATGAAGACGCCGACCAGTTCGGTCACCGCTTCGGTGCCGTCGCGGTAAAGCGCATTGTCGGGTCCGGGATTAGCCCACGAGGCTGCAAAACCGTCCGGTTTTTTCCAGGCCGCGTCGACATCGGCCGCCATGGTCTCGATGTTCTTGGCGACTGCCGCGCCATAGGCGCAGCGATAGGGCTCGTCCTTGCCGACGAGCGTCTCGGCGCCGTCGCCGTAAAGCACGAACTCAAGCGCCCCTAATCCCTGCATCGCGACACTCTTGCCCGCCAGCTGCGCCGGATCGGTGGCGGTCGGATCCTTGCCGGCCAGCGCCGCCTGCACCTGCTTCAGGCCGATGCTCTTTCGGTCCGGCCAGTAGAGCATGCGCTCCAGCCGGTTGTTCTCCTTGATTGGCCCGAAGCCGATGATTTCAGCCGACGACCAGGCTGCGACCGTGGCCGAGAATCCGGCATGCGCGGCATCGAGGTTGCCCTGCGACGGCGCCTGGCAGAGCGCGTCCATGGCCTTCGCCAAGGTGCCGGCATGGCCATGCAGGCTGGCATAGGCGGGGCGGACAAATCCGTCGATCGCTCTTTGAATGACATCGGAGGCTTTCACCGAGGCCGATGCCGGGGACGCACCGAACAGAGCCAATGGGAGGAGTAGAACAGGCAAAACCCGCTTGAGCATCAGAATGACTCCAGGAATTTGATGAGAGCATCGCGGTCGGCCGTATTGGCGGCGGCAAAGCGATCGCGCGCCTTCTGCCCCTCGCCGCCATGCCACAGGATCGCTTCGGTAAGCGTGCGCGCACGCCCGTCATGCAGGAAGAAAGCGTTGCCGTTGACGGTCTTTGTCAGGCCGATGCCCCATAGCGGCGGGGTGCGCCATTCACTGCCCGTGGCATCGCCCACCGCCTGGCCGTCGGCAAGGCCAGGCCCCATGTCGTGCAGCAGAAAGTCGGAATAGGGCCAGATCAGTTGGAACGCCTGCGCCTTGTTCCCGCGCATGGTGACGAATTTCGGCGTATGGCAGGCAATGCAGCCCATCTCGTAGAACAGCTTCTTGCCGGCGAGCACGGCGGGTGCGCCGACATCGCGCCGCGCCGGCACCGCAAGGTTCTGTGAATAGAAGGTGACGAGGTCCATCACCGGTGGTGGCGCCTCGACCGGGCCGAGCCGCTTCTGCACGCCATTGGGCATGGCTAAGCAGGCCTCTTCGGCTGCGGTGCAATCGCCCCAGTGGCTGGGCTCTTCCGGCGTCGAAATGCCGATATCGCCGGCAAAGGCGTCCGCCGCCTGCTGGCGGATCGATGCGGTCTGCGCCTTCCAACCGAAGCGGCCAAGCGTCAGTTGCCCGCTGCTGAGGTCACGCACCATGTTGGGCTTGCCGGAAATGCCGTCGCGGTCGTCGGGATCGGCATGGGCAAGGATGTCGGCCGGCGCGATCTGTTCGATCAGGCCAAGGCCGATCATGGGCGGGGTCAGACGTGGCGACAGCGTGGTGCGCGGGTCAAGCGGGCCGTAGCCAAGCCCGTCGAGCGAATAGCTCGGCTTGCGCAGCGAAACGATGCTACCGTCGCCGAGCGTGACCTTTTCCTCGCGATAATCGACATACATGCGGCCTTCGCCCTTGAGGCCGGGCACCGCCAGTTCCTGCAACTGCGCGCCGTAGACCGGATCGGGGAAGTTCAGCACCTTGTGCACGGCAATCTCGGCTTTTTCCTCGGCCGTGCTCGCATCGCGCGCCAGCCGCAGGAACATCGACGTGGTGCGGCGGTCGGCGGCCGGCGGTCGGCCGCGGCCATCCTTCAAATGGCAATTCTGGCAGGCGCGCTCGTTGAACAGCGGTCCGAGACCATCCGAGGCCTGGGTCGAGGATGGCGACGACACCCAGTTCTTGCGGAAAAGCGCATTGCCGAGCTTGAAATTGCCCTGTTCCTCGAAGGTGATGTTTTCAGAGGGTTGCGAGAAGGCGTCGCGGTTGACCTGCTTGCGCGACGTGCCGGCGCCGCCTTGCATCGTTTCGAAGGATTCGGGCTTGGAGAAATCCTGGGTTGGCCTGGTAACGGCAAGGACGCGGGACCGGTCCTTCGGCGTCAGGTCGGTGCGGCTCGTGGCGAGGCCGACCGGTTCCGACGATCCGGCCAGGGCCGGGGCCAAAATTGCCGCCAGGGTTACAACCGAAAGCCCGCGAAAGGCCTGATATCGCGGGTTTTTGAGGAGCAGCGGGCCGGCGGCCCGCCGCAAGCGGCGCAGAATATCTATGGGGCGCCGCATTCCTGCATGGTCCTATTCCGCCTCGTCCGCCGATGCGGCGTTGAGCTGGCCGTATTTTTCCTCGCCGATCGAGGCAAGGAGGTCGAGCTGCGTCTCGAGGAAGTCGATGTGACCTTCCTCATCCGCCAGCAATTCCTCGAACAGCTTCATCGTCACGTAGTCGCCGGCTTCGTTGCAGATCTCGCGCGAACGCTTGTAGGCGGTGCGTGCGTCATATTCGCCGGCGAGATCGGATTCGAGCACTTCCTTGACGTTCTGGCCGATGCGCAACGGCGCCACGGACTGCAAATTGGGATGCCCTTCGAGGAAGATGATACGGGCCACCAGCCGGTCGGCATGGTGCATCTCCTCGATCGATTCGGCGCGTTCCTTCTTTGCCAGCTTGGCATATCCCCAATCTTCGAGCAGGCGGAAATGCACCCAGTATTGATTGACGGCGCCAAGCTCCAGGAACAGAGCCTCGTTAAGCCGCTCGATGATCTGCGGTTCGCCTTTCATGGATTCTGCTCCCATATTGGACGCGCAGGCCTCTGACGCGATCCAGGTGTGAAACGATGTCCACGCCGCTCGCCTCCGAACGGGTGTGGTAATTTTCGGTGACCCGAATGATCGTTTCGACCACATTTGGGAAGCAGCCGCAACAGCGACCGCGCTTTTGCATCGTGTGATAGACCTTCGCCGGCACGATCAGTTGCCAGGGGTCCTGATCCAGCAGATCGACGATCGTCTGCTCAATCTCCTTTTCGGTGATGATGTTGCAATGGCAGATCAGCATGGATTGGCTCTGGCTGACGGCGCCCCTCCGCGCCGTTTGGCTGGTAGTTGGTTGGGGTGCTACTTGAACACCTTGTCCGGTGCGTCGAGGCTGTCGGACCCCTCGAAGGCTATGTTGTTCAGGTTCAGCGCGCCGACGGCGCGTTCGATCGACTTGGTCTGGTCGACCAGCGCGTCGATTGCCGCCTGCACGGTAGCATTGCCTTCGGTGTTGCCCTCGGCGATCTGCTGGTCGTAGGCCTCGCCGGCCACTTCCCGCGCCTTGATCGCCTCCATCTTGGCGACCGAGACATCGAGCTTGTCGGACAGTTCCTTGTCGATCGCCGGATCGGCCGCCTTGACCATATCGTGCACCGACGGGCCTGAAACGACGGTGCCGTCGATGCGCGTGTAGCTGGCGAGATAGGCGGCGCGGATGCCGATGGCGTCATAGAGATGCGAGTTGTAGGTATTATCCGAGAAGCAGTCGTGCTCCTCTTCGGGATCGTGCAGCAGCAGGCCGAGTTTCATGCGCTCCCCGGCCAGTTCGCCGTAGGACAGCGAGCCCATGCCGTTGAAGATCACCGAGATAGCGGTGTTCGGCTGGCCATCGACGAGGTTCTTGCGGGCGGCGCCGTCTTCCTTCCAGTTGCCGACCATCTCCTGCAGGTCGGAGACCAGAAGATCGCTGGCCGACTTCAGATACTCGGCCCGGCGATCGCAATTGCCGCCGGTGCAGTTCTTGAGGTCGTAGTCGGTGTACGGACGCTCGCCGGCGCCCGGGCCGGTGCCGTGCAAATCCTGGCCCCAGAGCAGGAATTCGATGGCGTGATAACCGGTGGCGACATTGGCCTCGATGCCGCCGGCCTCCTGCAGCGTGCCGGCGAGGAACTCCGGCGAAAGCTTCGAGGCGTCGACCTTCTTGCCGTCGATCTCGATGTCCTTGTTGGCGATGACATTGGCGGTGTAGAGCGCGTTGGCGTCGGACTCGGTGCCGTAGCTCTTGGCGACGTAGTCGATCAGGCCTTCGTCGAGCGGCCAGGAGTTCACCTTGCCTTCCCAGTCGTCGACGATCTTGTTGCCGAAGCGGTAGACCTCGGTCTGCTGGTAGGGCACGCGCGACGCCTTCCAGGCATCGCGGGCGGCATTCAGCGTGTCCGCCGACGGGTTGGCAAGCAGCGCGTCGACAGCCTTGTCGAGCGCCTGCGCCGTGGTCAGCGAATCCTCGTACTTGGCCAGCGCGATGTCGGAATAGGTCTTGATGACCGCCTTGGCATCGATCTCCGCCGCCTTGGCCGGCAGGATGAAAACCGCCGCCGTCAACATAGCCGTGGCACCGATCGCAGCCAGTCTGCCGCCATATCGCGCTGTCATCATCAGTCTCCAGTTCAAAGGGGATTCGGTAAAAGGCGCGCGTGCCAAACGGTGCCGGGACATAGGCATGCCGTAGGACACCACAGATGCCGCGCCGCTCTGCGGCTCACGGGAGAAAGACACCAAATGCCTCCAATCGAACGGGTTCAAGGCCCAAACATCAAAGGGATGCGCTGACGCGCGAGCCTCCATAAAACGATGGCGAGGCCGGAAGTCAACTGGTGAACCCTAGAAAATTCAATTGAAACAACAGTTTAGAATTATTCTAAACTAGCACTATCAACTTTAAATCGTAGCCAGCAGCCAAGGTGAGAGACGCCGCGATTGACAAGCGACCGTTCCGGGTGCGACCCGGACCGGGGCTCTTGCGACGGCGGCAGACAATCGCCATCTGGCGGAACGGCTCACAATCAAAGCATGATGTCGTCCGAAAACCGCTTCACACTTTTCGGCATCATGCTCCAGATTTGAAACAGGAATTCGGGTTGCGATGAAGAACGGGGTCGTCATTGTCGGTGCGGGTCATGCGGGCGTGCAAGCGGCCGCCAGCCTGCGCGAGGAAGGCTATGACGGGCCTGTCATACTGATCGGCGACGAAACCGATCTGCCCTATCACAAGCCGCCGCTGTCGAAGACCTTCATCAAGGACGCCGATGCCAAGCCGCAACCCTTGCGCGGCGAGGCCTTTTACACCGGCAGCGCCATCGACTTCAGGCCGGGCGTCCGAATCGACAGCATCGATACGGCAGGCCGCAAGCTGGACATAGCGGGCGGCGGCGTGCTGCCGTTCGACCGGCTCATCCTGGCCACCGGTTCGCGGCCGCGGCTTCTGCCGCTGCCGGGCGCCGACCTCTCGGGCGTGCTGTCGCTGCGCTCGATCGCCGATGCGCGGCTGATCCGCGCGCTCAGCGCCCAAAGCGAAGACGTGGTCATCCTCGGCGGCGGCTTCATCGGGCTGGAGATCGCGGCAACGCTGAGGGCCGCCGGCCGCAACGTCACCCTGGTCGAGGCTGTCGACCGGCTGCTTGGCCGCGCCGTGGCGCCGGTGGTGGCGAGCCATGTCCGCCAACGGCTGGAGGCGATCGGCGTGCGTATCCTCACCGGCACCACCATTGCCAGGCTGGAAGGGGAAAACCGCCATGTCTGCGCTGCCATCACCTCCACCGGCGAAAGGCTGCCCGCGCGCATGGTCATCGTCGGCATCGGCGCCGTGCCGAATGTCGAACTTGCGCAGGCTGCCGGACTGACTGTCGCCAATGGCATCCGCGTCGACCAACAGATGCGCACCTCAGTGCCTGATATTCTGGCCATCGGCGACGCCGCTTCCTACCGCCACTGGTCGACCGGCGGCGACGTGCGGCTGGAATCGGTGCAGAACGCCACCGACCAGGCGCGGCTTGCCGCACGCACGATCACCGGCCATACGGACGCCTATGCGGCGGTGCCGTGGTTCTGGTCTGACATCGGCGACATGAAACTGCAGATGGTCGGGCTGACCTCGGGCGGCGACAGCCATGTCGTGCTGGGCGACCTCGCTGAGAACAAGTTCTCGATCTACCACTATGCTGGAAGCCGGCTGCTCGGCATCGAATCCGTCAACAGGCCGGGCGACCATATGCTGGGCCGCAAGATGCTCGGGGCCGGGTTTTCGCCGATGGCGCAGACGATTGCTGAGGGACCTGACGGGCTGAAGGCTGCACTGGCAGCGTTCCAGCAGGATGAGCCGGCACGGGCTGCGGGCTAGACGCACTTACCCTCCCCCTTGTGGGGAGGGTCGCTGCGAAGCAGCGGGGTTGGGGTCGGCGCGAGGCCCCCCACCCGGACCTGCGGTCCGACCTCCCCACAAGGGGGAGGTAGGGTTTTGCGCTAGGCAGCGCAGACTTCGCGGATCGAGCTTTCCAGAATGTCGAGCGCCTCGTTCATGACATTGTCCTGGATGGTGATCGGAGCCAGGAAACGGATGACGTTGCCGTAGACGCCGCAGGTCAGCAGGATCAGCCCCTTGTCGAGCGCCTTCAGCCGGATCGCATTGGCGATCTCGGCCGACGGCAGGCCCCTCTTGACGTCGTTGAGCTCGACCGCGTTCATGAAGCCGAGACCCCTGATGTCGACAATCTCGGGCACATCGTCGCGGATCGACTGCAGCCGCTGTTTCAGCCGGGCGCCCAGCGTATTGGCGCGGTCGCACAGCTTTTCGTCCTCGATTACGTCGAGCACGGCGTGTGCTGCGGCGACACCGATCGGGCTGCCGCCATAGGTGCCGCCGAGCCCGCCAGGACCGGGCGCATCCATGATCTCGGCGCGGCCGGTGACCGCCGCCAGCGGGAAGCCGCCGGCCAGGCTTTTCGCCATGGTGGTAATGTCGGCCGCGACCTCATGATGATCCATGGCGAACATCTTGCCGGTGCGGGCAAAGCCGGTCTGCACCTCATCGGCGATCAGCAGCATGCCGTGCTGGTCGCAGAGCTTGCGCAGCGCCGTCAGGAATTCGCGCGGCGCGTCGTAGAAGCCGCCCTCGCCCTGGACCGGCTCGATGATGATGGCGGCAACGCGAGCCGGATCGACATCGGCCTTGAACAGTTTGTCGAGTGCGACCAGCGAATCGGCTGTAGACACGCCGTGCAGCGGCACCGGAAACGGCGCGTGGTAGACGTCGCCCGGCATGGCGCCGAAGCCGACCTTGTAGGGCACGACCTTGCCGGTCAGCGCCATGCCCATGAAGGTGCGGCCGTGGAAGCCGCCGGCAAAGGCGATGACGGCTTGGCGGCCAGTGGCGTTGCGGGCGATCTTGATGGCGTTCTCGACCGCTTCAGCACCCGTAGTGACGAAGATGGTCTTCTTCTCGAACTTGCCGGGCAGCATGCCGTTCAGCCGTTCGGCCAGCCTGACATAGCTCTCATAGGGCACGACCTGGTGGCAGGTATGGGTGAAGCGGTCGAGCTGTGCCTTGACCGCCTCGATCACCCTGGGATGGCGGTGGCCGGTGTTGACGACGGCGATACCGGAGGAGAAATCGATGTATCGGCGGCCTTCTACATCCCAGATCTCCGAATTCTCGGCGCGGTCGGCATAGATCTGCGTCGTCATGCCGACGCCGCGCGAGATCGACTGGTTCTTGCGCTCAGAAATGGCTGCGTTCTTCATTTCGTCCCTCATCGGGCCGACGCCCGTTCTCGTTAGATGAATGCCAAGGCCTCTTCTGACCTTATTTCACGTTTTCCTCAAGTTGGCACCGCCGCCGGGCGATTGGGCCTGTCGTCGATGCGGGCCACTTCGACAGACCGGTCTTAACCAGCCGACCGATACACGTACGGGGCAGTCCGTGACAGCTCACCCGTCACCGGGAACGGCGAAGCGATCCCGCTCGCCGCGGTGGCGAACTTCCGCTACGACCTCGAACAGCCGACGGTGTGGCGGCGCAACCGCATCCCGACGATCACCGTTCGCGCAGGCCTCGTTGGCGACGTGCTGCCGGCCACCGTCGTCAACGAATTGAAGCCGTCGGTCGACGCCTTCATCGCCAAACTGCCGCCCGGCTATTCCGTTGCAACCGCCGGCTCGGTCGAGGAAAGCGCCAAAAGCCAGGGACCGATCGCAGCGGTGGTGCCGCTGATGCTGTTCGTGATGGCGACCATCCTGATGATCCAGTTGCAAAGTTTTCAGCGCCTGTTCCTGGTCGTGGCGGTGGCGCCGCTCGGCCTGATCGGCGTGGTCGCGGCCCTGGTGCCGAGCGGCGCACCGCTCGGCTTCGTCGCCATTCTGGGCGTCCTGGCGCTGATCGGCATCCTGATCCGCAACTCAGGTGATCCTGATCGTGCAGATCGAGGATCTGGTGGCCGAGGGCCAAGACCGCTGGGAAGCCGTGATCGAAGCGACCGAGCACCGCATGCGGCCGATCGCGCTGACGGCCGCGGCCGCCAGCCTAGCGCTGATCCCGATCGCGCGCGAAGTGTTCTGGGGCCCGATGGCCTACGCCATGATGGGCGGCATCATCGCCGGCACGGCGATCACGCTGCTGTTCCTGCCGGCGCTTTATGTGACGTGGTTCAGGATCAAGGAGCCTGAGCAGGGGGACGAACCATCTGTTCCGGAGAACGGCGAACTGGCGCAAGACCCCGCTTAAGGCTTTGCCGGATCATTCGTTATCGTTAGAGGGTTCGGGGCGCGATTTCGCTCGCTGCCATGGCGATGATTTTGACGTCCGCCAAGCATGCCAGCCTTTTGGCAAGTCGGCCAATGCCAGGATGCTTTCATCCTGCTGCACCACCTCTTGCAGGCCAACGAGCATTATCTCGCGTTCATCCCAATCTCGAGAGTCGCTGCTATAGAATTGCCAACTGCCCCCTTCATCGTTGTAGTTCTCGTCATCGTCAGCTTCATGCACAACGTATGCGATCCAGTCGCCCCGTTTGAATATGCTCTTGTCCGATAGCACCGCGACATTGGGCGGATCTGCAAACTTCCATTCTTCCATGGAATTCCCCAAGCGATTATTCTGCGGAAGAAACTAGTTCACGCCGTCCGAACAAACCCCTCGCTCGCCCTAAGCAAATTGCGTGTGTAATCCTTCTCCACGCGGTGCCCGATCAGCTGGCCCGCCGTCAGGTTCTCCACCGCTTCGCCATTCTGCATCACCATCAGGCGCTCGCACATATGGGTGATGATGGCGAGGTCGTGGCTGACCATCAGGAAGGTCAGCTTGCGCCGACGGCGAACCTCTTCCAGCAGGTTGAGCACTTCCGCCTGCACCGAAGCGTCGAGCGCCGAGGTTGGTTCGTCGAGCAGCAGGATCGACGGTTCGAGGATGAGCGCCCGCGCGATCGCCACGCGCTGACGCTGACCGCCGGAGAGCTGGTGCGCGTAGCGGAAACGGAAACCGTTGCCTAATCCGACCTCGTCGAGGGCGCGCTGGATGCGTTGCTCGCCATCGGCAAAGCCGTGAATGGCGAGCGGCTCCTGTAGCAGGCGGTCGACGGTCTGACGCGGGTGCAGCGAACCATAGGGGTCCTGGAAGACCATCTGCACTTCGCGATAAAAAGCCTTGTCGCGGCGCGCTCCCAGCGTCTTGCCATTGACCGTGATAGTACCGGATGCGACAGGCACCAGGCCGGCAATGGCTTTGAGCAGCGTCGACTTGCCGGAACCGCTCTCGCCGACCAGGCCGAAGGATTCGCCGGACTTCACCTCGAGGTTCGCCCCTTTCAGCGCGCGAAAACGGTCGAACACCACCTCCAGCCCTTCAATCGAAATGGCTGGCGTCATGCCGCCCACTCCGGCTTGCGGTCGAGCACCGGCAGCGGGTGGCGTTCGTAACCGATCCTGGGCATGCAGTTGAGCAGGCCGCGCGTGTAGGGATGCTGGGCGTCGCGCAGCTCCGACGCCTTGAGCTGCTCGACCACCTTGCCGGCATACATGACGATGACGCGGTCGCAGAAGGAGGCGACCAGCCGCAGATCGTGCGAGATGAAGATCAGACCCATGCCGCGCTCACTGACCAAGCGGTCGAGGATGCCGAGCACATCGAGCTGAACGGTGACGTCGAGCGCCGAGGTCGGCTCGTCGGCGATCATCAGTTCCGGTCCGGCGATCAGCATCATTGCGATCATGGCGCGCTGGCCCATCCCGCCGGACACCTCGTGCGGATGCAGGTCGAAGACACGCGAGGGATCGCGGATCTGCACAGCTTCCAGCATGGCCAGCGCCCGCTCGCGCGCTTCGGCCTTGGAGACCTTTTCATGCGTGCGCAGCGTCTCGACGATCTGGCGGCCGATGCTCATCACCGGGTCGAGCGAATATTTCGGATCCTGCAGGATCATGGCGATGCGTTTGCCGCGCAGCGCCCGGCGCTGGCGGGCGGGTATGTCCAAAAGATCGATGCCGTCCAAGGCGAGCTTCTTGGCCGAAACCAGAGCCTGCGGCGGCGTCAGCCCCATGATGGCGCGGCCGGTCTGCGACTTGCCGGAGCCGCTTTCGCCGACAATGCCCAGCCGCTCTCGGCCGAGCGAGAAGGTGACGCCGCGCACCGCCTGGATGAGGCCGGTCCGAGTCGGGAAGGTGACGCGCAGGTCGTCGACATCGAGAAGTGCACCGCTCATTGGTCACCACTCATTGGTCGCCACTCCGGGGATCGAGCGCATCGCGCAGGCCGTCGCCCAGCAGGTTGAAGCCGAGACTGACGATCAGGATGGCGAAGCCGGGCGCGCCGGCCACCCACCATTGGTCGAGCACGAAGCGACGGCCGGACGCGATCATGGTGCCCCATTCCGGCAGCGGCGGCTGCGCGCCGAGGCCAAGGAAACCGAGGCCGGCGGCGGTGAGGATGATGCCGGCCATATCGAGCGTCACCCGGATGATCAGCGAAGAGATGCAGAGCGGCATGATGTGGCGCAGCACGATGCGGAACGGCGAGGCGCCCATCAATTGCACCGCCTTGATGTAATCGGAATTGCGCACGGTCATCGTCTCGGCCCGCGCAATTCGCGCGTAAGGCGGCCACGAGGTGATGGCGATGGCCAACACCGCGTTTTCGATCCCGGGGCCAAGGGCGGCGACAAAGGCCAGTGCCAGGATCAGCTTGGGGAAGGCGAGGAAGATGTCGGTAATGCGCATCAGAATGGCATCGGTCCAGCCGCCGGCATAGCCGGCGACGGTGCCGACCAAAAGGCCGATGGGGGCTGCGATGACAGCGACAAGAATGACGACATAGAGGGTCCAGCGTGAGCCAAAAAGAATGCGCGAATAGATATCGCGGCCGAGATCGTCGGTGCCGAACCAATGCGCCGCACTCGGCGCCAAAAGCCGGGCATTCTTGAGATCGCCGATGGTCGGCAAATAGGGCGCCAGCACATCGGCAAAGGCTGCGACCAGCAGCAGCGCGATGATGATGAGCAGGCCGAGAAACGCCAGCCGGTTGGCGGAAAAGCGCCGCCAAGCGACGTAGGCGCGGCCGAGCCGTGCCTGCATGCGCGAGGCCGGCCGATCGCTGAGCAGCCAATCGCGGCGCGTTTGGATTGCTTCGGCGCTCATCCTGTCTTCGTCCTCGGATCGAGCACCTTGTAGAGAACATCGGACAGGAGATTGATGCCGATGAACACCGAACCGATGACGATGGTGCCGCCGAGCACGGCGTTCATGTCGGCGTTCTGCAGCGAATTGGTGATGTAGAGGCCGATGCCGGGCCAGGAGAACACCGTCTCGGTCAGCACCGAACCTTCGAGCAGCCCGGCATAGGACAGCGCGATCACCGTGACCATCGGCACCGCGGCGTTGCGCAGCGCATGGCCCCAGATGATTCGCGTTTCAGACAGGCCCTTGGCGCGCGCGGCGACGATGTATTCCTGCGACAGCTCGTTCAGCATGAAGGAGCGCGTCATCCGGCTGATATAGGCGAGCGAGAAATAGCCCAGCAGCCCTGCCGGCAGGATGATGTGGCGGTAAGCGTCGTAGAAGACATCCCACTGGCCCTGCAGCGCGGCGTCGAGCAGGTAGAAGCCGGTGATCGGTGTGAATGTGTACTCGTAGACGATGTCGAGGCGGCCGGGAAAAGCCACCCATTGGAGCTTGGCGTAGAACAGGACAAGCCCCAAAAGCCCGATCCAGAAGATAGGCACGGAATAGCCGATCAGGCCGACAATGCGAACGATCTGGTCGATGAGACTGCCGCGTTTTACCGCTGCCAGCACGCCGAGCGGCACGCCGATCAACGAGCCTATCAAAGTGCCCAAAGTCGCCAGTTCGATCGTTGCCGGAAAGGCACGGCGGATGTCGGTCATCACAGGATTGGTGGTCAGCACAGAGGTGCCGAAATCACCGTTCAGCGCATGCTTGAGATAGATATAGAATTGCTCGATCAACGGCAGGTCGAGCCCCATCTCGCGGCGGGTGCGCTCGACGACATTGGCCGGTGCGCGGTCGCCGAGCACCGCCAGCACCGGATCGATCGGGATGACGCGGCCGATGAAAAAGGTCACCGCGAGCAGGCCGAGATAGGTGGTGACGGCGATGACCAGGAAGCGGCCGATCGCCAACAAGATAGCGACGGCGCGGGCGCTTCCCTGCCCCGCCGTCGCCTGGTTTTCAATCGCGCTCATCAGGGCGCGTCCGCCGGCGCTATTCCTTGGAGACCGGGCCGACGAAGTTGGTGTCGAAGCTCGGACCGAGCGCAAAGCCTTTCAGGTTTTTGCGCAGGCCTGCCACTTCCAATTGCTGGTGGATGATGACGAAGGGGCTGGTGTCGAGGATCGTCTTTTCAAGGCTCTTGTACATATCGGCGCGCTTGCCGGCATCCTTCTCCAGCAAGGCTGCTTCGGTCTGCTTTGTCAGGTCCGGGATGTCCCAGGCATTGCGCCAGGCCAGCGTCTTGGTCTTGCCTTCATCCGAATTGTCCGGGTTTGAGGCAAAGGTCTGGGCGTTGGAGTTCGGATCGAAATAGTCCTGGCCCCACTGGCCGATATAGATGTCATGATTGCGGGCGCGGTATTTGGTCAGCGTCTGCTTGCCGTCGCCCGGGATAATTTCCAGCTTGATGCCGGCCTGGCCAAGCGTCTGCTGGATCGATTCCGCCATGCCCGTTGTTGGCTGTCCCGTGCGTACGTCCATGGTTACGCTGAAGCCGTCGGCCAGGCCGGCCTTGGTCAGCAGTTCCTTGGCCTTGGCGACGTCGAACTTGAACGGATTTTCGTCCAGTTCGCCCAGCACGCCCTTGGGCAGGAAGGTCTGGTGGATCTCGCCAATGCCCTTGAGGATGGTCGTGCTCAGCGCATCGTAGTCGACCAGATATTTGAACGCCTGGCGAACCTCGGGCTTGGCGAGGTTCGGATTCTTCTGGTTGAGACTGATGTAAAAGACCGTGCCCTTCGGCGCGCTGGTCGTGGTGAGATCGGCATTCTTGGCGATGGCGTCGAGATCGTTCGGCTCGAGGTTGCGGGCAACGTCGATGTCGCCTGCTTCGAGCGCCAGGCGCTGCGCCGAGCTCTCCTTCATGTTGCGGTAGATGACGCGCGCGAGCTTGGCCTTCTCGCCATTGTAATTGTCGTTGCGCTCGAGCACGACGACCTCATTGGCCCGCCATTCGCGCAGCTTGTAGGCGCCGGAGCCGGCATAACCGGTCTTCAGGAAGGCGTTGCCGAAATCGTTGTCCCATTTGTAGTCGGCACTCGGCGTCACCGCGGCGACATGTTCCTTCACCAGCTTTGCGTCGACGACCGAAGCGACCGTTGCCGACAGGCAGTTTAACACGAAGCTCGGCGCATAGGCCTTGTCGACGGTGAACTGGAAGGTGGTATCGTCGACGGCCTTGGCCTTGTCGGCAACATTGTCGCCGCTGATGCCGAACTGGTTGATGATGAATGCCGGCGGCTTATCCAGCTTGATGGCGCGCTCGAAGGAATAGGCGACATCGGCGGCCGTCAGTGGATTGCCCGAAGCGAACTTTAGGCCGGGCTTGAGCTTGAACGTATAGACCAGGCCGTCGTCGGAGACGGTCCAGCTCTCGGCAAGGTCGCCCTTGACCTTGGAGGTGTCGCTGAGGTCGAGGCGGACCAGCAGATCATAGGTGTTGCCGGTGACTTCGGCGGTCGACAGTTCGAACGCCTCGCCCGGATCCATGGAGATGATGTCGTCGATGGCAAAACCTTCGACCAGCGTGTCGGCGGGGGTCACGGCAAAGGCCGGCGCGACGCCAATGAGCAGAGCGGACATGGCAGCACCTGCGAGCCAGGCGCGCGAACGTAGAGCAAACTTTTCCATCATCATGATGATTGTTCCCTGTTTTGTTGATTGTTGACCCCGAGTTCCCGGCTCAGGGCTGCAGTAATCTTTTTCGCGGCCGGAGGACGACCGTTAGACCCCATACCGTGTTGATTTTTTTCCAGTTGGTCAACACCCTATCCGGCAGCCCTCCAACCGGCAACGGGCATTTTTGCGAGCCGGCATACTGGACCGGAATATGCTGTGCGCGTCGAAGCATGGGCGAGCCAATTGCAGCCGCCGATGGGGAAAATCTGCTCTTTTCGGTGTTACTTGATGGCAGCGACCAGATCGGCGTCGAGGAAGCAGGTGGCGGGGCGGCCGTTCTTTTCCTGCCAGCTGCCGATCGAGCGGCGGGTCTTAAAGCCGGGCAGGCCGTCGGCGCTGCCGACATCGTAGCCCTTGGCCTCCAGCGCCCGTTGCAGCGCGGCGATGTCGGAACGATGCAGGCGGCCAACCGCACCCCAGCTGCCGACGAAATCAGCATCGCCATGGGCAATGCGGTCAGCGCCATGGCCGATGAACAGGGCGTACAGGTCGCTGGTGTTGTACTGTTTCAGCACGTAGAAATTGGGCGTGGCGATAAAGGCGGGGCCGCTGCGTCCGGCCGGCATCAAAAGGAATCCTTCCGCTTTCAGTTCGCCGGCCGGAAAGGCTTTGCCGCCGACGCGGCTGATTCCCATCGCCACCCAGGCTGAGATCTTCTTGCCCTGGTCGGGACCTTCGAGCGAGCAGGAAACGCTTTCCGGAACCGTCACCTCGAAACCCCAGACACGCCCCTTCACCCAGCCATAGCGGACGAGATAGTTGGCGATCGAGGCCAGCACGTCCGGCGTCGAATTCCAGATGTCCGGGTGCCCATCACCGTCGTAGTCGACGGCGTGCTTCAGGAACGAGGTCGGCATGAATTGCGGCTGGCCGAGCGCGCCGGCCCAGGACGATTTCATGGCGCCGACCGGCGCCAACCCACGCTCGACGATCTCGAGCGCCGCCAGTACCTCGGTGCGGAAGAAGTCCTTCTTGGTCGACATGAACGCCTTGGTGCCGAGAACCTCGAAGGCGTCGTAGGGCATTTTCGCCGCGCCGAAGCCGGTCTCGCGGCCCCAGATCGCCAACAGTATCTCGCCCGGGACACCGTAGCGCTTTTCGATCGCAGCCAGCGTCCTGGCGTTGGCCGCCTCGCGCGTGCGCCCGCCTGATGTGACGGCGCGCACCGTCTTTTCGGCGAAATAGGCGCCGGGCGAACCGAACTCGGCCTGATGCTGTTTTTGCGGAGTTTTGGGTTTCTCGCCGGGCAGGACGAGGTCGGGCAATTTGAGGTTCGGCTTCACGCCGTCGAAAGCGGCGTCGAAAGTGGATTTGGAGATGCCTTTGGTCTGGGCTTCCGGCCAGAGATCGGTTTGCAGCCAGGCGCGGAACTGGTCGTCGATTTTGGCGGCGGAGGCGGGGGCTACAAAAAGCAGGGCAACAAGGGATGCGAGGAGCGCAACGAGCGCCAATCCGAAAGATCCGCGTTCTGTCGCGCCCCCCTCTGTCCTGCCGGACATCTCCCCCTCAAGGGGGGAGATTGGCTGTCGCTTCGGTTTTCGCCAACCACCAGCGTTGAAAGAAGAATGCCGCCCGAGAAGCTGCTGATCTCCCCCCTTGAGGGGGAGATGTCCGGCAGGACAGAGGGGGGCCCGAAGGAATGCTGTCATCTCCGGAGCATCCCCGCCAATTGCGTCAAAACGCCGTCCGCGATCGCAACGCGGCTGCCAGCGTACCCTCATCCAGATAATCAAGCTCGCCGCCAACCGGCACGCCATGGGCAAGTCGTGTCACCTTGACCTCGAAGCCCGACAACTGGTCGGTGAGATAGTGCGCCGTCGTCTGGCCCTCGACGGTGGCATTGACGGCAAGGATCACCTCCTTCACCTCACCGCCGGCAACGCGGTCGACCAGCGAGCGCACGTTGAGCTGTTCGGGACCGATGCCGTCGAGCGGCGACAGCGTGCCGCCGAGCACGTGGTAGCGCACATTCATGGCCGCCGCCCGCTCCAGCGCCCAGAGATCGGAGACATCCTCGACGACGATCAGCGTCGAGGCATCGCGGCGCGGATCGGTGCAGATCATGCAAGGGTCGGAGGTATCGACATTGCCGCAGGTCGTGCAGATGCGCACCTTGTCGGCGGCTTCAGCCATGGCGGCGGCGAGCGGTGACAAAAGCTGCTCCTTCTTCTTGATCAGGTGCAGTGCCGCACGCCTGGCCGAACGAGGCCCTAGCCCCGGCACCTTGGCCAGGAGCTGGATCAGGCGTTCGATCTCGGGACCGGCGATTCGCTTTGACATCGCACTGATCTAGGATTTTTCCGCGCGCTTTGAAACATGCGCATACGCACCGAGCCCGCCATGCTGCCATGGCGGGCTCGGAAAATGTTCTGGGCGTCAGTAGGCTGAGAGCGGCCGGGTTTGATCGACGATCATTGCGCCGATATCGTCGGTGTTCTCAGGCGTCGACTGGAAGCCCATCGACGCTTCCTGCGTCGCCGATGGCACCAAGGTGACGTAGCGGGCGTTCAGCGTGCCGCCGAAACGCGAGGCATCGGGCTCGGCCATCGGCTCCTGCATCGCCACCTCCGTCTGCTTGGCGGCGACGCGGGCGCTCTTAGCGGGCGCCGCGGAAGCCGTCACATAGGTCTGCTCGGCCGGGGCACGTGTCGCCTTGGCTGCGCGAACCGCCGCGGCCTGCTTGGCAGGATCTGGACGGACAATGGTCTTCACCACCGGCTCGGCGTAGGCAACCTGCACCGGCGCTTCAGGCACAGGAGCGCGCGGCTGCGCCGAGGCAACCATGGTCGTGGATTCATCCGGCAGCGGCTGCCAGTTGCGGCCGCGCTTCTCGTAGAAGGCGTTGCCGCCGGCAACCATGGTGTAATGCATGTTCTTGTAGGGGAACCTCAGGCCGGCGGTGTGGAAGTACATCGTGTTCTTCAGCTTGGCCTTGCGCTCGCCCTTGAGCACCGCATCGGCGGCCTCCTCGACATCGGGCATCGCTTTCGAATTCATCGCCCGCGTCATCACGCCGGGCGCGAACTGGCCCGGTTCGCCAACCACCTGGCAAATGGTGCTGCCATGATTGCCGGAGCGCAGCCGGTTCATCACCACCGTGCCGACGGCGATCATGCCGTCACGGCTCGAGCGGTTGGACTCGAAGAACATCGCCCGCTCCAGGCATTCCTTCTCCTTCGGCGTGTTGCGGTAGGCGCGCGTCGAAAGGAAGCTGGGCGTGATGGCGTCGGTCAGGCTGGCGACCGACAGGCCGTGCGAAGACGTGGTCTGGCTGCAACCGGCCAGGAACATAGGGGAGAAGATGATGCCGAGCAGAAGCGGCGTCTTCCATCGCGTCGCGATCAACAAAAAATGCCTCATTGTCCAGATGCCAGCCCGCCCCAAGATGTGGCAAGAATGAGACTCTTAAAGGCAAAAAGATGGCTAAAGGATTAGCTTTCGTGCAGCATAGGTAAAACTTTATAAATGCCCGGATATGTCCGCGTGAGCAAAGCCGGAGAAAGTCTTAACAACAGCCCCCGCAGCCGATTTCCCTTCATAATCAATTAACTGGTTGGAGCCGGCTCAGAACGGCAATTTCATTCCGGGCGGGATCGGCAAGCCTGCCGTCAGCGCCTTGGTCTTCTCCTGCATAATCTGCTCGACCTTATTTTTGGCGTCATTGTGAGCGGCCAGCAGCAGGTCTTCGAGAATCTCGACCTCGTCCTCCTTGAACAGCGACGGATCGATCTTCAGCGACTTCATTTCGAACTTGCCGGTCAGCGTGACATTGACCAGCCCGCCGCCCGCCTGCCCGCTTGCTTCAATCGTCGCGATCTCGTCCTGCATGGCCTGGAACTTGGCCTGCATTTCCTTCGCCTTGCCCATCAGGCCGAGAAGATCTTTCATGGTCGGGTCCTTTGCGGATTCGTGGCTATGGTCAGGTTTCGTCGTCGTCGGACGGCGGCTCGACCGGCGCTTCGGCCTTGTCGGTGTCGACTTCCGGCGCGTCGGGAATGCGCACGTCGATGATCTTGGCGCCGGGAAAGCGCGCGAGGATGGCGGCCACCGCCGGATCGCTTTTCGCGTCGGAGAAAGCGGTCTCGCGCCTGGTCGATTCCATCTCGGCCAGCGTTTGGCCGCCCTCTTCCTTCGACAATGACACCAGCCAGTTGCGGCCGGTCCAGGCCCGCAGCTTCGTCGTCAAGTCGTTGAGCAGCATCTTGGGCGCATCGGCGGTCAGGCCGACGTCGATACGGCCGGGCTCGATGCGCACCAGGCGAATACAGCTCTTGACCAGCACCTTGAAGGCGATGTCACGCTGCGCGTCGGCAAGAGCGACAATATCGGCCAGCGATTTCAGCGGCGGCGATTGCGGCTCGACGACCGGCTGCGGAGGCGCGACAAAGGCGACCGGGGGCGCGTCGACCAATCGCATGGTTTGCGCACCGGCTGGCCCGGACGGCATCCGGGTCTGCGCTACCGCGCTGGCGCCGCCGCCATTGCCGGCATTTACCGGCGCACCATTCGGGCGTGAAACACCACCGGACGCCGGAGCGCCGCTCTCTAGAGATTTCAGCGCCTCGTCCAGCGTCGGCAGGTCGGCGGCATGCGCCAGCCGGATCAGCACCATCTCGCCGGCGCTGACCGGTCGGTTGGATGACTGCACCTCGGGAATGCCTTTCAAGAGCATCTGCCAGGTTCGCGACAGAACCTTGACCGACAGCGTGCTGGCGAAGTCGGCGCCGCGGCGGCGCTCATCCTCGGACAGGGAAGCGTCGTCGGCAGCCGTCGGCACGAAGCGCAGCCGGGTGACGAGGTGGTTGAATTCGGCCAGATCGGTCAGCACGGCAGTCGGATCGGCGCCGGTGTCGTACTGGTTGCGGAATTCGGCAAGGGCGGCCGCCACATCGCCCTTCATGACATGTTCGAACAGGTCGACGATGCGGGCGCGGTCGGCGAGACCCAGCATGGCGCGCACCGCTTCGGCGCTGACGGCGCCGCCGCCATGGGCGATCGCCTGGTCGAGGATGGAGAGCGAATCGCGGGCCGAGCCTTCGGCGGCGCGCGCGATCATCGCCAGCGCGTCGTCGTCGACCGATATGCCTTCCTTGCCGGCAATCGAGGAGAGGTGCGCGACCAGTGCGCCGGCATCGATGCGTCTCAGGTCGAAACGCTGGCAGCGCGACAGCACGGTGATCGGCACTTTGCGGATTTCGGTGGTGGCAAAGATGAATTTGACGTGCGGCGGCGGCTCTTCCAGCGTCTTCAACAGGCCGTTGAAGGCCTGGGTGGAGAGCATGTGCACTTCGTCGATGATGTAGACTTTGTAGCGCGCCGACACCGGGGCATAGCGCACGCGCTCGATAATGTCCCTGATGTCGTCGATGCCGGTATGCGACGCGGCGTCCATCTCGATGACGTCGACATGGCGGCCTTCCATGATCGCCTGGCAGTGCTCGCCCAGGAAGGCGAGGTCGACCGAGGGATGGTCGACCGTCGGCGTCTTGTAGTTGAGCGCCCGTGCCAGGATGCGCGCCGTCGTGGTCTTACCGACGCCGCGCACGCCGGTCAGCATCCAGGCCTGGGCGATGCGGCCTGTGGAGAAAGCGTTGGTCAAAGTGCGGACCATCGGCTCCTGGCCGATCAGTTCGGAGAAATTCGACGGACGATATTTGCGCGCCAGCACGCGATAGGCGACGGCCTTTTGCTTCTCCAGGTTTTCGGGGTCCGAATTTCCGGCTTCGCTCATTCGCCCGTAAAGCTCCAAAAGGCCGCGTCTCAGCGTAGCCGATTCCTGCTAGATCGTTTCACCGTTTTCTGAAACGGCAAACCGCTCTACCCTTTGCTTTAACGCAATTCCGGACGGGAAACCGCTCACACTTTCCCTGGAATTGCTCCAATAGTCTCGCCCGCGCTGCAATGCGTCGTCAATGTCGCGAGAGGGGCCGATGAGGTGGGAGGCTGGAACAATGACCCGTTCCGGGCTCGTTAGGGCTGCTTCCTTCCGGACCTGACCCGGTTGGCGAGTGGATCGTCCACCACCAACCTCCCGCGTTCCATATCGGCAATTCAGCGATCAAATGCAAGGGTGCATTGAGAATCGGATGCCCGTGAACTCCGCCGCTCAATGAATCGCTTGCAGCCCCCGTGCAGCCGCTCTAGCGTCATGAGTTTGGGAATAATGCGAGAAGCGCAAGGGAAACGCCAATGCTACCGGGCCTCAAGGCCGGATTCACGCTCGACTCCAGGCTGGAGGCGGATAGCGAGCAGCTGATGTGGCTCGGCCTGTGCGAGCTCAGGGTGATGAACGATAGCCGCTGGCCATGGCTGGTCCTGGTGCCGCAGCGGCCGGGGGCCGAAGAAATCCACGACATGACGCCGCTCGACCAGGCGATGTTGACCTTCGAAACCAACATGGTGGCGCAGGCGCTGAAAAGAACCACGGGCTGCACCAAGATCAACACCGGCGCGCTCGGCAACATCGTTCGGCAATTGCATGTCCACGTCATCGCCCGCTCGGAAGGCGATCCGGGCTGGCCGGGGCCGGTGTGGGGGCACGGCATGCGCGAGCCCTATGAGCGTTCAGGCATCCGCCAGTTTGCGCAACAGATCAAGGCGGCGCTATAAGCCGCCTGTGTCCATTCCTAGACGTTCGAGCTTCCATGACCTTTCGCCTTTTTGACGCGCCCTTGCGCGAACCGAGCCAGTTCGTCGGCTTCGCCGGAAACACGATTGATCGGCAATCCGAGAACCGCGCCGACGATTCCGTCGAAAGGGCGTTAGCCGATCCCTCGGCACGTCTTCTGCCGATGCATGGCGGACGGCTGTATCTGAAATTGCACGATGGCAGCTTCGACCCTTGGTTCGATCTGGCTGAGAGCCAGAAGCTGCAGCCATCACTCGCACAAGGCGTGCTGCTTGGCTTTGCCGAGAGCGGCCCGGTACTTGCCGTGCCGGTCGGCCTCGATCCCGAACAGCTACCGGAGACCATGAAGGCGATCGATTATCGCTCGGTCTATATTCAGGGGCTGATCGACGAGGCGGCAGCGGGCGCGCTGGCGCAAGGCGCCGCCCTGCTTGCTTGGCATGCCACCCATCGCTTCTGCAGCAAATGCGGCCATGAATCGCAAATGCGGGCCGGCGGCTACAAGCGCCATTGCCCAAATTGCGGCACCGAGCACTTTCCACGCACCGATCCGGTGGCGATTATGCTGACGGCGACGCGGGAAAAATGCCTGCTCGGCCGCGGCCGACATTTCGGGCCCGGCATGTACTCGGCGCTTGCCGGCTTCATCGAGCCGGGCGAGACGATCGAGGCGGCGGTGCGCCGCGAAACGCTGGAGGAAGCCGGCATCCGGCTCGGCCGCGTCGTCTACCATGCCAGCCAACCCTGGCCGTTCCCCTATTCGCTGATGATCGGCTGTTTCGGCGAACCGCTCAATGACGACATCCAGGCCGATCTCAACGAGTTGGAAGATTGCCGCTGGTTTTTTCGCGACGAGGTGCGTTCCATGCTGGAGAGGACGCACAAGGACAATCTGGTCACGCCGCCGAAAGGCGCGATCGCGCATCATCTGATCCGCGCCTGGGTCGACAGCGAATAAGAGTTGTTATTTTACGCAATTCCGGACGGAAAACCGCTTCACACTTTTCCTGGAATGCTTAACGGGAGCAAAAAATGATCCGTCACACCGTGGTTTTCACCCTGAAGCACCCGCAGTACTCGCTGGAGGAAAAGCGGTTCCTCTCCGATGCCAAGCGCATTCTCAGCGCAATCAAGGGCGTCACCCATTTCGAGCCGCTGCGGCAAGTCAGCCCGAAGAACGACTATCACTTCGGCTTCTCGATGGAGTTCGTCGATCAGGCCGCCTACACCAGATACAATGAGCACCCGGACCACGTCGCCTTCGTGCGTGACCGCTGGATCCCGGAAGTCGAAACCTTCATGGAAATCGACTATGTGCCGCTGACCCTGCTGGTTTAGGGGAACCTTAGTCCGCGACCTTCCACTGCTCGCGCGACTCACTGGCGGGATAGACGCCCAGAATGCGCACTTCGCGCGAGAAGAAGCGCAGTTCGTCCAGCGCCAGCTTGACCAGCGGATCGTCGGGATGGCCCTCGATATCGGCGTAGAACAGCGTCGCGGTGAAGGCGCCCAACTGATAGCTCTCCAGCTTCGTCATGTTGACGCCGTTCGTGGCGAAACCGCCCATTGCCTTGTAGAGCGCAGCCGGCACGTTGCGGACACGGAACATGAAGGTCGTCATCATCTTGGTGTCGGCCGAGGGCCGTTCGGCCAATCGCTTGTCCTTGGTCAGGACGACGAAGCGGGTGACATTCGAGTCCGTGTCCTCGACATTTTTCTCGATGATGTCGAGGCCATAGAGTTCTGCGGCGAGCGCAGGCGCCAGCGAGGCCATGGTGCGGTCCTTGAGCTCGGAAACCAGCTTCGCCGAACCCGCCGTGTCGCCGGCAATCACCGGCTTCCAGCCATTCTTGCGGATGTATTTGCGGCACTGTCCCAGCGCATGGATATGGCTGTGCACGGTCTTGATCTCTTCGCGTTTGACGCCGGGCAGCACCATCAGTTGGAAATGGATCGGCAGGAAATATTCGCCGACGATGTGGAGTTTCGATTCCGGCAAGAGATGATGGATGTCGGCGACGCGGCCGGCGATGGTGTTTTCGATCGGGATCATGGCGAGGTCGGCCTTGTTGGTCTCGACCGCGTTGAAGGCATCCTCGAAGGTGGGGCACGGCAACGGCTCCATCGAAGGGAACATGTTGCGGCTGGCGGTGTCGGAATTGGCGCCCGGTTCGCCCTGGAAGGATATTCTGTTGGTCTTGTCAGGCATGCCGATATCTCAGGTTGAAGGTCTCAGGAAAGAATTTGTCGGGCGCGTTCGAGGTCTTCCGGCGTGTCGACGCCGAGCGGCAGCGATTGCACGATCTCGGCATCGATGCGCATACCGGCCTCCACCGCCCGCAACTGCTCCAGCCGCTCGCGCCGTTCGAGCGGCGACGGTTTTAGCGCGACGAAGCGTTCGAGGGCTGAGCGCCGATAGGCGTAGAGGCCGACATGGTGATAGAGCGGCCCCTCGCCCCAGGGCGCGGTGGCGCGGGTGAAATAGAGCGCCTTCAGCCGCGTCGCCGACAACGGCGAACCGACGATCTTGACGACGTTGGGGTTGGCCTTTTCCTCGTCGCGGACGATCTCGACGCCGAGCGTGGCGATGTCGACCGCAGCGTCCTCGAACGGTTTCAGCGCCGCACCGATGATCTTGGGATCGATGGTCGGCAGGTCGCCCTGCACATTGACGATGGTTTCGACCTTGCGATCGGGGTCGAGGGCGGTCAGCGCCTCGAAGATACGGTCGGAACCGGATTCGTGGTCGGTGCGCGTCATCACCGCCTCGAAACCGTGCGCGCGCACCGCTTCGGCCACGTTGCGCGTGTCGGTTGCCACCACCACCCGGCCAAGCCCAGCCTCAGCGGCGCGGCGGGCGACATGGACGATCATCGGCGCGCCGGCTATGTCGGCCAGCGGCTTGCCCGGCAGGCGCGTCGAGGCCATGCGGGCCGGGATCAGGATGAGCGTGGACATCGAGGTTGCAAGGCGTTCGAAAGAGGATGGGGAAAGTGGCAAAAGGTCTCACTGGAAGCGCCCTTATAGGTGTTGCAACGCCCAAGCAAAAGACCTAGTTTCCGCCCGATTTGACCGGCTCGACGGGGTGGGTCACGATACCGACGGACGGAGTGGACGGAGAGGTCCGCCGGAAAAGGGAGCCCTGGGGCGTATGGATTCCAACGAAGTCAACAAACTGCTCGCCGGGTTGCTTGGAACCTGTTTCGTCGTCTTCTCGGTCGGTTTGGTGTCCGACGCCCTGTTTGCCTCGCCGGCGCCGGAAAAACCCGGCTTTGCCATCGAGGCGACGGAGCCTGCCGAAGGCGGCGCCGCCGGACCCGCGGCAGAGGCCAAGCCGATCGCCGACCTTTTGGCCACCGCCAATGTCGAGCAAGGTGCGGCCGTCTTTAAGAAATGCCAGGCCTGCCATTCCGGCGAGAAAGGCGGCCCCAACAAGGTCGGCCCGGATCTCTGGGACATCGTCGACCGCCCCGTCGCCGAGCATGAGGGCTTTGCCTATTCGGCCGGCATGAAGGAGTTTTCCAAGGGCGGCGCCGAGAAGTGGACCTATGACAACCTCAACCACTTCATCACCTCGCCGAAGAAATTCGTGAAGGGCACTGCGATGGGCTTTGCCGGCCTGCCGAAGGACGAGGATCGCGCCAACGTCATCGCCTATCTGCGCACGCTGTCGGATAGTCCGAAGCCGCTGCCGACGCCAGGTGCCGCCGCCGATGCAACGGCGCCGGCCAAGCCTTCCGAGGGTGCCGCTCCGGCCAAGCCGGCTGAAGGTGGAGCTCCCGCCCCTGTGGCGCCGGCACCGGCGCCCGCCAAATAACCGAATTGTCATCTCCATGATCTCAAAAAAGCCGGGTTCAGCCCGGCTTTTTGTTAGGAAAATCGCATATGCGGCGACAAAGCCGCCGCATGGCGGTTTTCACCGGCGTCAAATCATTTAGGATTGCCGGGCATCGCGAAGAGGAGAACGCATGACGGTTGGCCGAACGCTTCTGAGGTCCTTTCTGGTTGTGGGCGCCCTCGCAGGCGGCCTGCAGGCAGCCTTCCCCCAGGAATGGCACACCACCTCTTCGCTGATCGGCCCCTCCAAATATGGCGAGAACTTCCAGCGCTACGATTATGTGAATCCGGATGCACCGAAGGGCGGTACCTACAATTCGGTCGTTTCCGGCACGTTCGACAGCTTCAATCCCTATATCGTTCAGGGATCGCCGGCGGCCGGCCTGCAGCCATTTGGCGGCGGCCTGCTCTACGACACGCTGATGGATCAGGCGACTGACGAAGGCAGCGTCAGCCACCCGCTCATCGCCGATGCCTACAAGTACCCTACCGACTATTCCTCGGCCACCTACCGGCTCGACCCACGGGCGAAATGGCATGACGGACAGCCGATCACCACTGACGACGTGATCTGGTCGTTCCAGGTGCTGAAGGCCAACAGCCCGATGTACAGCCGCTATTTCGAAAACGTCACCGACGCCGTCGCTGTCTCGGACCGTGAGGTCGAGTTCCACTTCGACCAGAAGGGCAATCGCGAACTGCCCAAGATCCTCGGCGACCTTGTCGTGCTGCCCAAGCATTGGTGGGAAGGCACCGACGCCAATGGCAAGAAGCGCGACATCACCAAGGGGACGCTGGAGCCGCCGCTGGGCTCGGCTGCCTACAAGATCGCCAGCTTCAAGGCGGGGTCGGAAATCGTCTGGCAGCGCGTCCCCGACTATTGGGGCGCCAAGCTGGCTGTGAAAATCGGTCGGGAGAATTTCGACACGCAGCACTTTACCTACATTCTTGACGACAACGCCTCCTGGGAGGCGTTCAAGAAAGGTGGCCTCGACGATATCAAGCCGGAAAACAGCTCGAAGCGCTGGGCGACATTTTATGATTTCGCGGCGATCAAGGCCGGCGATGTGATCAAGCAGGAGTTCAAGACCACCTCGCCCGAGCCGATGCAGGCTTTCATGCTCAACCAGAGACATAGGTTGTTTGCCGATCGTCTGGTGAGGGCCGCGCTCACCTACCCGTTCGATTTCGAATCGATGAACCGCACGCTGTTCTTCGGTTTCAACACTCGCACCCACAGCTATTTCCAGGGCACGGACCTAGCCTCCAGCGGCTTGCCGCAAGGCAAGGAATTGGAGATCCTGGAGAAGTACCGCGACAAGCTGCCGCCGGAAGTATTCACCCAGGAATTCAAGTTGCCGGTCTACGATTCGCCGCAGGCGGAGCGCAAATATCTGAAGCAGGCGGTCGACCTGTTCGCCCAGGCCGGCTGGGTGATCAAGGGCGGCAAGATGGTCAACGCCAAGACCGGCGAGCCATTCAAGTTTGAAATCCTAGGCTCGAATGAAACCGACCAGGTCATTTCCAGCCCCTGGATCGCCAATCTGCGCAAGATCGGCGTCGATGCGACACTGCGCATCGTCGACCCGAGCCAGTACACCAACCGCGTCAGAAACTTCGATTACGACGTCATCACAGGACAGCTCCAACAGTCGGAATCGCCCGGCAACGAGCAGCGCGATTTCTGGAGCTCCAAGGCCGCCGACACACCGGCATCGCGCAATTATTCCGGCATCAAGAACCCGGTCGTTGACGCCCTTGTCGACCGCATCATTTTTGCCACGGATCGCGATGACCTCGTCGCCACCACCCATGCGCTCGATCGCGTGCTGCTGTGGAATTACTATGTGGTGCCGCAATACTATCGCGCCGTTGTGTGGCTGGCTTACTGGAACAAGTTCGGCATCCCGGAAAAGCAGCCCGGCTACCGTGGCGCCGATATCGATTCCTGGTGGATCGATGCGGACAAGGAAAAGGCCCTGGCCGCCAAGTACAAGGGCAGCAATTGATGGCGGGGCTCCCTCGCCGCGATTTCCTGGCCCTCAGTGGCGCCGCGGCCGTTGCTGCGCTGCTGCCGGGCAAGGCTTTCGCCGCCAGCCCAACCGGCGTGAAACTGCATGGACTGTCGGCTTTCGGCGACCTCAAATACAAGCCGGACTTCACTCATTTCGACTATGTCAATGTCGATGCGCCGCAAGGTGGCGTCTTCAACTTCCTGCCGCGCAACTGGCTTGCCAACCAGACGCCGCTGACCTTCAACACGCTGAATTCGTTCGTTCCCAAAGGCGATTCGCCCCAGCGCACGGAGATGTGCTTCGATTCACTGATGGTGAGAGCGTACGACGAACCTGACGCCGTTTACGGGCTGATCGCTGACAGCGTGACGATTTCCGACGACCGCAACGACTTCACCTTCTCGCTGCGCCCGCAGGCCCGCTTCCATGACAGCACGCCATTGACGGCAGAGGATGCCGCCTTCACCTTCAAGCTGCTCAAGGACAAGGGGCACCCGTACTATTCCCTGCCGCTAACGCATCTGGATGACGCGATTGCCGTGGATGCCCACACGCTGCAGCTTAGGTTTTCCGGCAAGCAGACAAGCCGCACCATCCTCAACGTCGTCGAGTTCCCGGTCCTGTCGAAGGCGTTCTACACGGCCAACCCGTTCGATTCCTCGCAGATGAACCCGCCGTTGGGGTCAGCCGCCTACAAGGTCGGTCGCTGGTCGGCAGGGGCCTGGATCGAATATGAGCGTGTGGCTGATTATTGGGGCAACGACCTGCCGGTCAATCGCGGCCAGAACAATTTTCAGCGGATCCGCGTTGAGTTCTATCAGGACCGTAGCGTTGCCTTCGAAGCGTTCAAGAAGGGAGAAATCCTCTACAGGGAGGAATTCACCTCGCGCGTCTGGGCGACCGGCTACGACTTCCCAGCCTTCACTGCCGGCAAGGTGGTGAAGCACGAATTCCCGGCCGAAACGGTGCCTTCGATGCAGGGCACCGCCGTCAACCAGCGGCGCGAGCAGTTTCGCGACTCGCGCGTGCGGCAGGCGATCGGGCTCTGCTTCGACTTCGAATGGACGCGGCGCAATTTCTTCTACGGTTCCTATGAGCGCTCGCAATCCTGCTTCGAGAAATCCGAATTTCGCGCCGAGGGCAGACCGTCGCCACAAGAATTGGCTCTTCTTGAGCCGCTGCGTGAGCAGATTCCCGCCGAGGCTTTTGGCGAAGCCGTGATCCAGGACGCGTCGAACGGCTCCGGCCGCGACCGGCAGTTGCTTGGCAAGGCGGCCAAGCTTCTGGCCGAGGCCGGCTGGAAACGGTCCGGCAATTTCGTCGTGAACGACAAGGGTGGTCGGTTGTCCGCAGAGTTTCTTGTCGACGACGAAGTCTTCGAACAGGTCTACTCGCCCTGGGTCGAAAACATGAAGGCGGTCGGCATCGATGCCTCGATCCGGCTGGTGGATGCCGCGCAATATCAGCTGCGGCAGAATTCGTTCGACTACGACCTCGTCTCGGTCGCGGCCTCGTTTCCGGCGACGCCAACCCGTGACGACCTCGAAACCATTTTCCATTCGCGAGCAGCTACCGTATCGGGCTCTCGCAATCTGCCGGGAACGTCGAGCCCGGCCATCGACGCCCTGGTTGACGCCGCAGGTGCCGCCGAGGGTCGCGAAAGCCTGACAATTGCCATGCGCGCGCTCGACCGGGTCTTGCGTGCACGGAGGGATTGGATTCCAAGTTGGTTCCTGGCGAATCATCGAAGCGCCTATTGGGACATGTTCGGTTTTCCCGAGCGGAAACCCGATTTCGACTTCCCGGTCGAAGCGCTGTGGTGGGTCGACAAGGGCAAGGCGGCAAAAATTGGCAAAGGGTAGGCTGTTGCGCGGCACTTTACCCTCCCCCTCGTGGGGAGGGTCGGTGAGCACTTCGTGCGCAGCGCGAATGGCGAACCGGGGTGGGGGTGTGACGGCGTACGCCGGATCGAGACTACCCCCACCCCGCTCCGCTTCGCGGATCGACCCTCCCCACAAGGGGGAGGGTGAAAGCTGATGGGCGCCTACATACTGCGCCGTATCCTGCTGATGATACCGACCCTGTTCGGCATCATGGCGGTTGCTTTCGTCGTCACTCAATTCGCACCGGGTGGACCGGTCGAGCAGGTCATCGCCAGCCTGACCAACCAGGGCGGCAGCGACCGCCTCGGCAGCGGCGGCGGCGATGCAGGAGGCGGCGGCAATTTCGATGTGGCCGGTGACGTCGGCTCGAAGTATCGCGGCGCGCAAGGGCTCGATCCGGAATTCATCAAGAAGCTGGAAAAGCAATTCGGCTTCGACAAACCACCGCTCGAACGCTTCGGCATGATGCTGTGGAACTATGCCCGCTTCGATTTCGGCGACAGCTATTTCCGTGACATCTCGGTTCTTGACCTGATCCTGGAGAAGATGCCGGTGTCGATCTCGCTTGGGCTGTGGATCACGCTGTTGTCCTATCTGATCTCGATCCCCCTTGGCATCCGCAAAGCGGTCAAGGACGGCTCCGCCTTCGACGTCTGGACCAGCGGCGTGATCATCGTCGGCTATGCCATACCGGCCTTCCTGTTCGGCATATTGCTGATGGTGCTGTTCGCGGGCGGCTCCTTCTGGGACTGGTTCCCACTGCGCGGCATCGTCTCCGACAATTGGGACCAATTGTCGTGGCCCGACAAGATCGTCGATTATTTCTGGCACATGACCTTGCCGCTGACGGCGCTGGTGCTGTCGGCCTTCGCGACGACGACGCTGCTGACCAAGAACTCCTTCCTGGAAGAGATACGCAAACAGTATGTGGTGACGGCCCGTGCCAAGGGCCTGTCGGAGCGGCGGGTGCTTTACGGACATGTGTTCCGCAACGCAATGCTGATCGTCATTGCCGGGTTTCCAGCGGCCTTCATCTCGGCCTTCTTCACCGGCTCGCTTTTGATCGAGAACATCTTTTCCCTCGACGGTCTCGGGCTGCTCGGTTTCAGGTCCGTGTTGGCGCGCGACTATCCGGTCGTGTTCGCCAACCTCTATATATTTTCGCTGCTTGGTTTGTTCGTGACGCTGTTGTCCGACCTGATCTACACATGGGTCGATCCGCGCATCGATTTCGAGCGGAGAGACGTCTGATGACGCAGGCTGCAGCCGAGATCACACCGACAAGGATCGCCCGCCCCTGGCTGTCGCCGCTTAACAAGCGGCGCTGGCAGAACTTCAAGGCCAACCGGCGCGGCTACTGGTCGTTGTGGATATTCCTCGCTCTGTTCGTGCTGTCGCTGTTTGCCGAACTGATCGCCAACGACAGGCCGATCGTCGCCTACTACAAAGGCGAGATCCTGTTCCCGGTGGCGGTCGCCTACCCCGAGGAAAAATTCGGCGGCTTCTACGCCGTCACCGACTATCGCGACCCGGTCATCCGCGACGAGATCAACGCCAATGGCTGGATGATCTGGCCGCCAATCCGCTATTCCTACCGCACCGTCAACAATGCGATCCCCGACGCCGCTCCCGCAAAACCGTCATGGGAATACGACGCGCAGAGGCGATGCAGCCAATATCCGCAAGGCGATGCCGATCCTGACTGCATTGTCGGCAACTGGAACTGGCTGGGTACCGATGACCAGGCGCGCGACGTGCTGGCGCGCATCATCTACGGGTTTAGGATTTCCGTGCTGTTCGGGTTGATCCTGACTGCGGGTTCGTCGGTTATCGGCGTCGCCGCCGGCGCGCTGCAAGGGTATTTCGGCGGCTGGACCGACCTTCTGTTTCAGCGCTTCATCGAAATCTGGTCGGCGATACCGCTGCTCTATCTCTTGCTGATCGTTGCCGCCATCCTGCCCCCGGGCTTCTTCATCCTGCTCGGGCTGATGCTGCTGTTCTCCTGGACGTCGCTGGTCAGCGTGGTGCGAGCCGAATTCCTGCGCGCTCGCAACTTCGAATATGTCAACGCTGCCCGCGCCCTTGGCGTGTCCAACCGCACCATCATGCTGCGCCATCTTCTGCCCAACGCCATGGTCGCGACGCTGACCTTTATGCCTTTCCTGGTCAGCGCCTCGATCTCGACGCTGACCTCGCTCGACTATCTCGGTTTCGGCCTGCCGCCAGGCACCGCTTCGCTTGGCGAACTGCTTAAACAGGCGCAGAGCAATCTCAACGCTCCCTGGCTTGGTATATCCGGCTTCGTCGTCATCTCGCTGATGCTGTCGCTGTTGGTGTTCATCGGTGAAGCAACGCGCGATGCTTTCGACCCGCGCAAGGCGTTCCGATGAGCGAACTCCTGCTCTCCGTCCGCGATCTCAGCGTTGCCTTCACCCAAGGCGGCAACGAGTCGACCGCCGTCGACCACATCTCCTTCGATCTCGCCAAGGGCGAGACGGTGGCGCTTGTGGGCGAATCCGGTTCCGGCAAATCGGTCTCGGCACTGTCGGTGCTGAAGCTGCTGCCCTACCCGACGGCCAGCCATCCCTCGGGCAAGATCCTGTTCCAGGGCGCCGACCTTTTGGCGATGAACGAAAAGCAGTTGCGCAGCGTGCGCGGCAACAAGATCACCATGATCTTCCAGGAGCCGATGACCTCGCTCAATCCGCTGCACACGATCGAGCAGCAGATCGTCGAGATCCTGGCGCTGCATCAGGGCATGGGCGACCGCCAGGCCAAGGCGCGCACGCTGGCGCTGCTCAACGAGGTCGGCATTCGCGAACCGGAAAAGCGGCTCGACGCCTATCCGCACCAATTGTCCGGCGGCCAGCGGCAGCGCGTCATGATCGCCATGGCGCTGGCCAACGAACCGGAACTGCTGATCGCCGACGAACCGACGACGGCGCTCGACGTCACCGTGCAGGCGCAGATCCTCGAATTGCTGGCGGAGTTGAAGAGCCGTAAGGGCATGTCGATGCTGTTCATCACCCATGATCTCGGCATTGTCAGAAAGATCGCCGACCGCGTCTGCGTGATGACCAAAGGCAAGATCGTCGAGACCGGGCCGACCAGGGACATCTTCGCCAACCCGCAGCACGCCTATACCAAGCACCTGCTCGCCGCCGAGCCGAAGGGCAAGCCGCCGGCCGCCAACGACGCCGCCAAACCGGTTATGACCGGCAAGGACATCAAGGTTTGGTTCCCGATCAAAAAGGGTTTCTTTCGCACCACCGTCGACAATGTGAAGGCAGTTGACGGCATCGACGTCACCGTACGCGCCGGCCAGACGCTAGGCGTCGTCGGCGAATCCGGCTCCGGCAAGACGACGCTCGGGCTGGCGCTGGCGCGGATGATCTCATCGAACGGCACCATCCAGTTCAATGGCAGCGACATCGACCAGCTTTCCTTCAACGCCATGCGGCCGCTGCGCCGCGAGTTGCAGATCGTTTTCCAAGACCCGTTCGGCTCGCTCAGCCCGCGCATGTCGGTCTCGGAAATCATCGAGGAAGGCTTGAAGATCCATGAGCCGAAGCTGTCGCCCGACCAACGCGACGACAAGGTCGTCGCCGTGCTGAAGGAGGTCGGGCTCGATCCGGCGACCAGGAACCGCTATCCGCATGAATTCTCCGGCGGCCAGCGCCAGCGCGTCGCCATTGCGCGCGCCATGGTGCTCAATCCGCGCTTCGTCATGCTGGACGAACCGACCTCGGCGCTCGACATGAGCGTGCAGGCGCAAGTGGTCGACCTCTTGCGCAATCTGCAGGCCAGGCACGACCTTGCCTATCTGTTCATCAGCCACGATCTGAAAGTCATTCGCGCCCTTGCCAATGACGTCATCGTGATGCGCAATGGCAAGATTGTCGAAGCTGGCCCGTCCGAACAGATTTTTGAGCGGCCGCAGACCGACTATACCAAGGCGCTGATCTCGGCCGCGTTCAAGATCGAGACGGCGCCGGTCGGTATCGTTAGCGAATAACAGGGAATACAATCCGCAAATGGAAAAAGGCAAAATCCTGCTTGCCGTCACCGGCTTTCATCCGCAGCGCTGGCGCGAGCTGCTGTCGGCCGAGCGCGAAGTGGTGCTGGAGCCGGACGGCGCCTCGGACCCGTCGATCACCTATGCGGTGGTGTGGAAGCAGAAGCCGAACCTCTTGAAATGGCTGCCGAATCTACGCGCAATCTTCTCGATCGGGGCCGGCGTCGACCATATCTTCGCCGATCCCGGCCTGCCCGATGTGCCGATCGTCAAAGTGGTCGCTGACAACCTGACGCAGTACATGACCGAATATGTCGTCTGGCGCGTGCTCGACCATCACCGCCAGGGCATGCTCTATCGTGCGCAGCAGCCGAAGAAGACCTGGCACGAACCGCCGCAGCGGCCGGCCGGTGACATCTCGGTCGGCATTATGGGGCTCGGCAATCTCGGCCGCGCCGCGGCGTCGGTGCTGTTGTCGCTCGGCTTTGCCGTAAATGGCTGGTCGCGCAGCGACAAGGCCATGAAAGGCGTTGCGACCTATGCCGGAGAGGCCGGGCTGATCCCCTTCCTCAACGCCACCGACATACTGGTGGTGCTGTTGCCGCTGACGCCGGACACGCACGGCATCATCAATTACGGCGTGCTGAAGGAATTGCGCAAGCGAAACGGCCTCGGCGGCTCGGTGCTGATCAATGCCGGGCGCGGCCGGCTGCAGAAGGACGCCGACATCTTGCGAGCGCTGGACGACGGCACGCTGAAGGAGGCGAGCCTCGACGTGTTCGAGGTCGAGCCGCTGCCGAAGACCAGTCCGCTTTGGAGTCACCCGAAAGTGTTCGTGACGCCGCACGCGGCGGCGACCTCCGACCCTGTCCACCTGGCGCCGAGCATGTTGCGGCAGATGGATGCCTTCGAGCGCGGCGAAAAGCTCGATAACGTGGTCGACCGCAAGGCGGGGTACTGAGGAAGTTCAGGTTCAGCTCGGCAGGGTGAACTTCTTCTGCTTGTTGGGCTTGCCGCAGTCGCGGCGGACGATCGAGCGGTTCATGGCGTCGATCTTGCCACTTGCCAGATCAGTATCGCGCTTGCTTTTGGAGCGCATATCCGGCGTGAACGGGCCGAAGCCCATCGCTGGATTGGAGAAGCTCGGCTTGGCGTCCGTCGATAGATGGTATTGCTGCGCCAGTTCGTTGCGCTGCGCCAGCAACTGGTCGCAAGGCACGTTGTCATATTGCAGCGACGATTGCACGTCCTGGTCCTGCCGCTCCGACATCGAACTGCCCATGCAGCCGGTCATTGCCAGGCAAGACACCAAGACCATCATGTTCCAGCGCATGTGTTCCTCCTCAATGCCTGCCGAGGGCTTTTCCCGGCTTGTATCCTACCTGATGCCGCGCCAGCCGCAAAAATCCTATTCACGTTTTCGAACAAGACGAGACATCAACCCTTGGACGAAGGCACCGCCAGCGCGGCAAGCCCGTCGACCGGCTGGCGGCGATCCCAGCGGATGACGGTCGGCTGCATCGACAGCACCGACAGGCCGTTTGCGGCAAGCACCCGCTCGACATAGGCTTGAGAATGGGCGTAGCGACGAGACGGCTGCAGCGCGAAACCGGCGTCGCCGCCCGCCCCGCCCTTGGCTGGCTTTTCGACGGAAAAGGCAAACAGGCCATTGGTGGCCAGAATGCCCGCGACGGTCTTCATCACGCGATCGAGCGCGCCGACGTAGATGAACACGTCGGCCGCCACCACCAGATCGGCTTTCGGTCCGGCATAGGCGAAATGCTGCAGATCGGCCTTGGCGAGCAGATCGTAGACGCCTTTGGCGCGGGCCTTTTTCAGCATGGCGGTGGAGATGTCGTAGCCCTCCAGCCGTTCGGCGACCGGCCGCAGTTTCTCGCCCATCAGACCGGTGCCGCAACCAAGGTCGAGCGCCAGCGAAAAGCGGCCCGGTCTTGCCGCGCGAATGGCGCGATCGAGAAACTCCGGCAGCCGGTAGCCGAGCTTGTCGACCAGCGAGTCCTCGAAAGTCTCGGCATAGTGGTCGAACAGCGTCTCGACGAAGGCGCTGGGTGGCGCTGCGGCAGCCGGCGCCTTGCCGATGAGTTGCAGCTTCAGCGCAGCGCCAAGGCGATCCGCCGGGTCGAGTTTCAGCGCCGTCGCCCAGGTTTGAGCCGCCACGTCGAGCCGCTCGGCCGTCTCCTGCATCTCGCCAAGACGGAACCAGCCCGCCGCCCATTGCGGCGCCAGTTCCAGCGCGCCGAGCAGCAGCTCCGCCGCTGCCGCGTGCTCGCCCGAGCCGAAAAGCATCTCGGCATAATCGGCGCGACGGTCGGCGGTCAGGTCGCCGGACGAGATTTTCAGCGGTTGCATGGCGATGGCCCCGCCGGCTGATGCGGCCGGTGGCTGGCTGTAGGCCGAGTCAGCAGTCTCTTGCAACAGGCTTCCCGCGCTGGAATTAGCCACTATCTTGAGTGGATGCGCGCCAGCGAACTGCTTCATCCCCGGCCTGAAGGCCTTTATTGCCCATGCGGCGATTTCTTCATCGACCCGGTGCGGCCAGTCAACCGGGCGTTGATCACGCATGGCCATTCCGACCATGCCCGATCCGGCCATCGTTCGGTGCTGGCGACGCAGCAGACGCTCGACATTATGGGGTTGCGTTATGGCGAGGATTTTGCCGGGACAACGCAAGCGGCCGTGCTTGGCGAAGCGATGGCGCTGAACGATGTCAGCGTCACCTTCCATCCGGCCGGCCATGTGCTGGGCTCGGCGCAGATCGCGGTCGAGCACAAGGGCAGGCGCATCGTCGCCTCCGGCGACTACAAGCGCCAGAAGGACGCGACCTGCGCACCGTTCGAACCGGTCCAATGCGACGTCTTCATCACCGAGGCGACCTTCGGCCTGCCGGTGTTTCACCATCCGCCCGACACGGAGGAGATCGCCCGGCTGCTCAAATCGGCGGCGCAGTTTCCCGAGCGATCGCATCTGGTCGGCGCCTATGCGCTGGGCAAGGCACAGCGGGTGATGCGGCTGCTGCGCGATGCCGGTTATGACAGGCCGATCTATATCCACGGCGCGCTGGCCAAGCTCAGCGAATATTACCAGAGCCAGGGCATCGACCTCGGCACGCTGGAGCCGGCAACCGTCGACAGCGGCGGCAAGCAGGATTTCACCGGGGCCATCGTTGTCGGCCCTCCATCGGCCTTCGCCGACCGCTGGGCGCGGCGCTTTCCCGACCCGATCTCATGCTTCGCCTCGGGCTGGATGCGCATCCGCCAGCGCGCCAAGCAAGGCGGCGTCGAACTGCCGCTGATCATTTCCGACCATGCCGACTGGGATGAACTGACCGCTACCGTCAAGGAGACGGGCGCCGGCGAAATCTGGGTGACGCACGGCCGCGAGGAAGCGCTGGTGCGCTGGTGCGAGCTGGAAGGCATCGCCGCCAGGCCACTGCACCTTGTGGGCTATGAGGACGAGGGCGATTGATGGTGATCACCAGCGCCGCGACCCGTTGCGCCCCCCTCTGTCCTGCCGGACATCTCCCCGTCAAGGGGGCATATTGGCAGCTCCAATGCCGGCTCATCTCCGCCAATATCGGAGATTGGCCAAGGCCGGCGCGACATCCGATCTCCCTCCTTGAGGGGGAGATGGCCGGCAGGCCAGAGGGGGGTGCCTCGCGCCGGTTTTCACCATTGGCGTGGGGCGACGCATGAACCGTTTCGCCGAACTCCTCGACCGCCTGGTGCTGACGCCGTCGCGCAATGGCAAGCTGACACTGCTCGTCGATTATTTCCGCAGCGTCGAGGACCCCGACCGCGGGCTGGCACTGGCGGCGATCACCGGCGACCTCAACATTGCGGCGGTGAAGCCGGCGATGCTGCGCACGCTGGTCACCGAGCGCATGGATCCGGTGCTGTTCGGCTATTCCTACGACTATGTCGGCGACCTTGCCGAAACCGTCTCGCTGGTTTGGCCGCAGACGCCGGGACATATCCCCAACCGGGAGCCGACGCTTGGCGATGTCGTGGCGAAGCTGCAGGCGGCGAGCCGCTCGGACGGACCCAAGGTGCTGGCCGGGCTGCTCGACAGCGCCGGCATTTCGGCGCGCTTTGCCATCATCAAGCTCGTCACCGGCGGCTTGCGTATCGGCGTTTCGGCGCGGCTGGCCAAACAGGCGCTGGCCGATTTCGGCAAGGTCGATGTCGCCGAGATCGAGGAGCTGTGGCACGGGCTGACGCCGCCCTATATCTCGCTGTTCGCGTGGCTGGAAGGCAAGGCCGAGAAGCCGAAGCGGACCGCACTTGCCCTGTTCAGTCCGGTGATGCTGTCGAACCCGGTCGGCGACGGCGACCTCGAAAAGCTCGATCCGGCCGCCTATGCCGCGGAATGGAAATGGGACGGCATCCGCGTTCAGGCGGTGTGCGAGGGCGGCGTGCGCCGGCTCTGTTCGCGCACCGGCGACGATGTGTCCGGCGCATTCCCCGATCTCGCCCAGGCGATGAATTTTTCCGCCGCGCTCGACGGCGAATTGCTGGTCGGCGAGCCCGCGGCGACCGGCACGTTTTCGGACCTGCAACAGCGGCTCAATCGCAAGAGCGTGGCCCCGAAGATACAGCAGCAATACCCGGCCTTCATGCGCTGCTACGATGCGCTGCAGATCAACGGCGAAGATTTGCGCGCGCTACCTTTCCGCGAGCGGCGGGCCCGTCTTGAGGCCTTCATCACAACGCTGGACCCGCACCGTTTCGATCTGTCGCCATTCGTCGAATTCCGGGATTGGCAAACGCTGGAGGAACTGCGCCGCGCGCCGCCGCACCCGATTATCGAAGGCGTGATGCTGAAGCGCTGGGATTCGCCCTATCTCGCGGGACGGCCGAAAGGGCCGTGGTTCAAGTGGAAGCGCGATCCGCACACGGTCGATGCTGTGCTGATGTATGCGCAGCGCGGCCATGGCAAGCGGTCGAGCTTTTATTCCGACTATACGTTCGGCGTCTGGTCGGGGCCGGAAGGCGCGGAGGAATTGGTGCCGGTCGGCAAGGCCTATTTCGGCTTCACCGACGAGGAGTTGAAGCAGATCGACAAATTTGTCCGCGACAATACGGTCGAGCGTTTCGGCCCGGTGCGCTCGGTGCGCGCCGACCGCAGCCAAGGCCTGGTGCTGGAGGTGGCGTTCGAAGGTCTCAACCGTTCGACCCGCCACAAATCCGGCGTTGCGATGCGATTTCCCCGCATCTCACGGCTGCGCTGGGACAAGCCGACCGCCGAAGCCGACCGCATCGAGACGCTGCAGGCGCTGCTTGATCGCTAGGCGGCGCTTACGGTTCGATCGAAACGCGGATCTCGTAGATGTCGACCGCCTTGCCCTGCTTGTCGAAGTCGGAGTTGATGGCGATGCTGCCGGCGGCGCCCGGGGGCTTGTCGGGGAATTTCACGTCGAACAGATATTCGTTACGCTGCTGGCCGACCGCATAGCGCTTGCGGCCGCAATCGCCGAGATCGCCGAAATTGCAGTCGACGGAGATCTGCGTGTCCTTGCCGTCCTCGGCGCGGGCGACGATGTCGAACACGGCATGTTTGCCGGCAAGCTTCTCCAGCACGCCCTGCCCGACATCGAAGCTGATGGCCGAGCCGGAAGCACCGGAGCGGATGCGCAGGAAGGAGCCGGTGTCGTCCTGCACGACATCGGCCTTGGCGTCGGACGGGGTCGCCACATGCGTTGGATCGGTGGGTGTAAACACGTTGATCCAGTCGCGCGTCTGTTCGGCGACACCAGGCTGCTGCGGCGCGCCAGGCTGCTGCGGCTCAGCTGTATCGGCAGGCGGCGTGAAGTCGTCATCGTCGACGGTCGGCGGCGCTTCGGGCGGCGCCGTGTCGAGCTGCGCCGGCGTCTTGAAGACCCCGGTCTGCACGGCGAAATAGAGGCCGATGCCGGCGGCGGCGAGCAACGTCACGCCAAAGAAGATCGCCGTCAGCGGCAGGCGGCGGCCCCTTATCCGCCTTTCATCGCGGTCAGGCGCCACTTCCGCCGCGGCCTCGGCCGGCGCGGAATCGGCCATATCGATCGCCGGGGCGCCGGGCAGCGTGGCGTCAGGCATGATGTCGGGGACGACCGGCAGCACGCGCGAACGCGGCGCGTCGGATGCCTCGGGCTGAACCGGTCCATCAACGACGATCGCCGGCGACGGTCCGACCGCGACACCTGTCGGGGCATCGACCGCGGGCGCTTCGGCGGCGCCCTGTACGGCGTCTTGCGGCTGCGCAACGCGTTGCGTCAGCGCGGTATCTTGTGTCTGCGCAGCGCTCTGCGTCTGCGCAGCGCTCTGCGTCGGCGCGGCGACATCGGGGACCGCGGGCAGGAATTCGGATTCGATCTCGGCGATCTTTTCCTGCACCGCCTTGCGGCGCTTGATGGCGGCTTCCACCGTCACGCCGGGATTGGCCTGGAGCACGCGGTCGAGCGCCGCGAAAGCCGACCGATAGACCCTCTCGCGAAATGCCCGGTCCTCGGCGTTGCCTTTCTCGAAGGCGTTGCGGATCGCTTTTTCGATCGCGTCCAAGCGAATTTCCCCTGTCCGTTCGCTTACATTGCCATGATCGTTAGCCGCAGGCGACCAATCAATCAACGGGCGAGCGCCCGCATTCTGCCTTACAGGCCTGTTCAAGGCCCATTTCGATGCGTTTTGGCAATAAAATCAGTCCGTTTTGCCGCCTTGCCGGGCAGTTTGTGCGCAGTCCACCGCGACGTCTCCGCGTAGCCGAAAAAGCAAATGAGGCGGTGGCTCATTGCGCGCCAATGGAAAATGCCGGGACGAATTGCCGGATGCCGGCTCGAAATCGCGGTTGCCCATCTTGAATTAGCGGCCGGTTGAGTCTATCACCCAGCCGATCCTGGAACCTCGCGCTTCCCGGGCCGCTTTAGCTCAGTTGGTAGAGCACATCATTCGTAATGATGGGGTCAGGTGTTCGAGTCACCTAAGCGGCACCAGTTCTCCATCCGACGCAAGCGTGACGGCAGGTGCAAGGCTAATGCACGTCACTCCCTACGCCAACACCGGCACTTCCTGTCTGCCTCGTCGACATGCGCCATATGGCCGCCGCCACAGGATTGCGTCGTCAGACGCTTGACCATCGACTATGCTGCATCGCGCAAGATCGACAGCCTAGAGAACCCGACAATACAAGCATAATTTATAAGATACAAAACCACTATCTTAGAATAATCTTCGTCAATTTTGACCTATATCAGACACTCCGGATTATAGTTGTGTAATTAAACCGTGTCTTTTCTGACATGGTACCACTTCTCGTACAGCATTGCGGACGTGAAAAACCCTCAGCGACGCAACGCACTCGCAAATCATACCCATTTTTAGCACTAACTCACACAAATATTACAGCTCGATAGATATTTTGTGTTGCACTGCACCATTGCCCGGTTGCACCATTTCTTGGGGGATTTGGTACTGGGAAGTGCGCCGTGGAGGATTCCGCCAAGTTGATCAGCTTGAATTTTTCGCTGGCCAGCACCGATTTCGAGGCTGCCCCGCGCAAAAGGCGGGGGTTTGATGTTGTCGGCGCACTCTCGACGCTGGCAGGCCTCGACCTGAGGCCCGGAATGCAGGGCCGCTGGCTTCATCGGAGATTTCAGACCGGCGGAAATGGCTGATGGCGGTCGCGCGTGACAATCAGTTGGACGCTCTGCGCGCCATCGCTGTCACGATGGTTCTCTATTCCCATTTCCTTGCACCCAACGGGTCCTCCTTTTGGGGCCACATCGGGGTGCGGCTTTTTTTTGTGCTGAGCGGCTTCCTGATCACACGACTGCTGCTCGAAGCGCGCGCCGCGGCCGAATTCAAAGCCGGCCCTGCATTGAGTTCCTTCTACATCAGGCGCGCGCTGCGCATATTCCCGCCCTATTTCGCCGTGCTTGGGTTCGTCTGGCTGACCGATCTGGAGCAGTCCAGTGGATCGCTCGTCTGGCATGCGCTTTACCTGTCGAATTTTTGGTACGCGCTGCGCAACGAATGGACGCCCTGGCTACTCTGCCATTTCTGGAGCCTGAGCATCGAGGAGCAGTTCTATATCGCCTGGCCGCTGGTCGTGCTTCTCGCACCCCGCCGGCGGGTGGAAGCGATCACTATCGGCGTCATCCTGTTGTCGCTGGCCTATCGCTTCTACTGGCCGATCACCGCCACCCCGGCGCTAGCGCGCGACCTGCTGCCGCCAGCATCGATGGACGCGCTGGCGTTTGGTGCTTTGCTTGCCTGCCGGCGGACCAGAGGCGCCGGCCTGCCGCAATGGATGCGGCTAGGCTGGCCAGCCCTTGCGGCTGTCTTCCTGGCGATTGAGTGGCTTATCCCTGCGCCGGCCGATCCTATGCTGGAATGGGCCCGCTGGGCGTTGCTGCAGATCCTGCCCCTGGTGCCGCTGGTGGCCTTTGTCGCCGCCTGTTCAGCCGGCCTTGGCGGCGTCCTCGGCAGGGTTTTCGAACTGCCACCGCTGCTGTCACTGGGCCGCATCAGCTACGGCGTCTATCTTTACCATCCGATCCTTCTGTCGCTCGCCGTCAAGTCACAGCCCTGGATCCCGCTCAATGTCTCGGAGCAGGGGCCAGGGCGTTTCCTGGTCGCGAGCGCCGCCACGATCGCCGTCGCTTCGATCTCGTGGACGGCTTTCGAAAAGCCGCTCAACGGCCTCAAGCGCCGCTTCCCCTATGTAGCGCGCCGCCGCTCCCAGGCACGCTCTGGCGATGCCGGCTGGCTCGGCAGGGCGGCGGACGCCTATCCCGGCGGATCCCCCGATGGCCGCGCCGCACTCGAACTCCGGCGAACGGATGCGCAGAGATGACCACCGCGCCGCTCGTCTCCGTCCTGCTGCCGGTCTACAATGCCGGGCCTTATCTCACCGCTGCGCTGGAGAGCATTCTGCGGCAAGACTACGATCGCCTGGAGGTCATCGCTATCGATGACGGATCGACTGACAACTCGCTCGAGATTCTCGAACGATACCGCCGGGCAGACAATCGCGTTTCTGTCATCTCGCGTGAGAACCGCGGCCTCGTCGCCACCCTCAATGAAGGGCTACGACTGGCCCAGGGCGAGCTTGTTGCGCGAATGGATGCGGACGATGTCGCCTATCCCCGGCGCCTCTCGCGCCAGGTCGCACTGTTCGAGCGGCGGCCCGATCTCGGCTTCTGCGGCGCCTGCGTCGATACCTTGCTTCACGGCCGTATCGCCAAAGGCAGGCTAGACCCGGTGTTCCGGCTCGGCCGGCTCGACATATTGTCGATGTTCTTTACGATATTCTTACATCCGACGGTGATCTACAACAGGAATGTCATTGGGAACAACGATCTCTATTACGATCCCAAATATAGACATGCCGAGGATTTTGATCTCTTCAGACGGCTTGCCGGCCGTTTCCCGGCGACCATATTGCCCGATAGCCTGCTCGTCTATCGCATCCATCCGGGAAGCGTAACCATGCGGCATGCCAAGGAAATGCGCAGGACGCATTTGCGGATCGTGGCCGAAAATCTCGAGCGTGAGGGGCTTGCGGAAACCACAGCGGATCTGCGCGACATCGGCGAGGCCGTCTCTTTCGACACGGTTTCGCGCGCAGCCGATTTCATCCGTGCGCTCGAAGAGCGGATTTCCGAGCTGCCGACCGACACACGGCCAAGCTTCGAGGCAGGCGCGCTGAACCTGTTCTATTTCCTCTACCAACTCGTCGGCGACGAAGGAGAACCGCCGCTGACCCACGAATTGCTCACGCGGACGGCGAGATGGAATTTCATCCGGCGCCGCGAACAATATGCGCTGCGTCCCGGCGTCTGGGCGCCTTGGCTCAGCCTGCTCTCGATAAGGGCCGGAAAGCGGGCGGACGCGGTGGCCTACTTCTTCAAAACCACGCCGGCCGAAGCGGTGCTTGCGCGTTATCAGCGGGGACTGGTATGACCGACAGGCCCCACCCGCTCCTGCGCGATCACCAGTTTGCGAGTGCGCCTGTCCCGACATCTCCCCGATCGGAGCGGCCGTCGCTCGAGGTCAGTTTCATCGTCTGCACGCGCGACCGCGCCGCTGTGCTGGAGGCTTGCATAGCCTCGATCCAGGCGGCATGCCGGGTGCACGCCACCTTCGCGGCAGAGTTGGTGGTGGTCGATAATGGTTCACGGGACGGCACGTCAAAGCGGCTGGCCGCTATCGCCGAAACTTCCGACATCCCAGTCACAGCCGTCTCGGAGACTCGCCCCGGACTAGCCGCTGCCCGCAATGCCGGATTGGCGCGAGCGCGAGGCCGCGTGCTGGTCTTCGTCGACGACGACTGCAAGCTCGACCGCGACTATCTCCGCGACCTGGAGCGGCACTACCGGAGTGGCGAGAAGTGGCTGATCCGCGGCGGCCGGGTCGAGCTCGGTGATGCCCGGGACCTGCCCTTCACCATAAAGCTCCGCGAGGCAAGCGAGCGGCTGACCCCGGCGGTCCACCCCGGCGGCTTCGTGCTCGGCTGCAACATGACCATGCACCGCGACGTCGCGGCCCGCATCGGCTCGTTCGACGAACGCTTCGGCGCTGGCGGCCCGCTACGCTCGGCTGAAGATACTGATTATCTCGTGCGGGCGATGCTGCTCGGCATGCCGGTCGAGTATGTGCCCGACATGACGGTCTTGCATCATCACGGCCGGCGAGACCGCAAATCGATCGACAGGCTGCACCGCGACTATAGCCTCGGTAATGGTGCGCTGTGCCTGAAACATGTCCGCCACGCCCCTTGGCTGCTTCGCCATGTCTATTGGTCCGCGCGGGCCGCGTTCAGGGAACTGGCGGGCCGTCCTCGCTTTGACCGCGACCTCGATCTGTCGCACTGGCCTATTGTCGTTATGAATCTGGCAGGTGCCGCCAGATTTGCGCTGCTCGTCATGATGGGATGGCCAAAACGGCTGCCGCTGCGCCACGACCGACAAGCCAGCGAAGCCAACGCGGAGGCCAGAGCGCGATAATGTCACTGATTCCGTCAGCCCTGCCAATGCTGCGCCGCGCGCTTGGTGGCAGGCTGTTGCGGCTCGTTCCCGTCGTGGTGGGGCTCGGGCTTGCAGGCGCCGCGCTGGAAGGCCTCGGCATCGGTCTCATCATTCCGCTGCTCGGCATCATTATGGGACGTGGCGAAACATCAGGCATGGCCGGTTTCTCCGCCCTCCTCCAGCAGGTTGGAGCGGACCTCGGCGAGCGCCAGCGGCTGATCGCCATTTCGGCCGCGATCCTCGGTTCGATCGTACTGAAAAATGTCTTTGCCTTCGCCAACACGCTGCTGACCAGCTACATCTACGGCAAGGCAGGTTATTCGATCCGTAGCGCACTGTCGGAGCAGTTGCTCAGGGTCGGCTACCCCTTTTTCCTGCAGCAAAGCCCCGGGCGGCTGCTCAACATCATCTCCAACGAATCGTGGCGAGCATCCGACGCTATCCAGGCCCTGCTCGGCGCGATCGTCAGTGCCTCGGCCGCCGTCATCCTGCTCGCCTTCCTCCTGCTCCTCTCTTGGCAGATGACGCTGCTGGTGACGCTAGGGCTGGCGCTCGTCCAGCTGGCGCACGGGGTTTTGTCGTCCAATCTGAAGGCGCCGAGCCGCAGCGTCGTCTCGCGCAACAGCGCACTGGCGTCGCAGATGCTGCATCTGGTGCATGCCGGGCGCCTAATTCGCATCTTCGGGCAGGAGAACCGCGAAAAGGCAGTCTTCGCCAAAGCGTCCGACGGGGTGCGGCGGGCGGCTTTCGTGCTTTCAATCCGCCAGGGCGTCTTACCGCCACTGACCGAGGTGTTGCACGCGATGCTGTTCCTGGCGGTGGTGATCGGAGCCTGGCTCGCGAATGTAAGCTTCCCGCTGACCGTCGCCTTCCTCATCCTGCTCTACCGACTGCAGCCGCATATGCGCGCCTTGCAGATGTCCTGGAGTCAGTTGCAAGGCATGAGCGGCTCGCTGGAGGAGGTACAATGGCTGCTCGATCCTTCCGACAAGCCCGAGGCGCCGCAGGGCAGCCTGCCGTTCGACGGCTTGCGCCAAGGGATCAGCTTCGATGATGTGAGCTTCGCCTATTCCGGTCCCCTGTCAGGCCCCGACGCGCGCGAGGCGGTGCTGCATAAGGCGGTGTTCGACATCCGCAGCGGCCGCTCGACTGCGCTGATCGGCCGCTCGGGCGCCGGCAAGACGACGATCGTCAATCTCCTGTGCCGCTTCGTCAAACCCGACAGCGGCAGGATCCTCGTCGATGGGGCACCGCTCGATGAAGTCGACCCAAGCCAGTGGCGGCGGAACATTGCCCTGGCCAGTCAGGAGCTGGAACTGGTCGATGGCACCATTTTTGAAAACATTATCTACGGCTACGACACGGCCTCGGCCAGCGACGCCATGCGCGCCGCAAGGCTGGCCGAGGCACATCAATTCATCGAGCACCTGCCGCAGGGTTACGCGACGCTGGTCGGATACCGGGGCATCAACCTGTCAGCCGGACAAAGGCAAAGGATCGCCCTGGCGCGGGCGCTGGTGCGCGATCCCGATATTCTCATCCTCGACGAAGCCACCAGTGCGGTGGATGGGTTGTCAGAAGCCGCTATTGTCGAGACGCTGAAATCGCGGGCCGGCCGCCGCACCACCATTGTCATCAGTCATCATTACAGCACCATATCGTTCTGCGACGACGTGGTGATCTTGAGCCGCGGTCGGGTGAACAAACAGGCCCCCTTCGCAACCCTGGCAATGCTCAGCATGGACGAGCTTTACCAGCACGGAGCGGGTGAGTGATGGGGCGCACCCCAACCTGCGACGCGGCTTGCGCCGGGCAGCTCGCAGATCGCGATCAATCCTGCCGGCAAACCACCGCCGCGACGCATTTCCGATTGTTCAAAAACAATTCTCGGTGGGAGGTCAGGCGGCCTTCTTCTTCGCCAGCCGCGCCTTGATCGAGGCGACGTCGGCGCGCGGCGTCGCGGCGAACAGCGTCCTGGTGTAGTTGTGCTTGGGGTCGGCGAAGACCTCCTCGCGCGAGCCGTATTCGACGGCTTCGCCGAAATACATCACCATCACATCGTCGGCGATGTAGCGCACGACCGACAGATCGTGGCTGATGAAGACATAGGTCAGCTGGAATTCGTCCTGCAGGTCGGCGAGCAGGTTGAGCACCTGCGCCTGCACCGAAAGATCGAGCGCGGAGACCGGTTCGTCAAGCACCAACAGGCTCGGGTTCAGCATCAGCGCGCGGGCAATGGCGATGCGCTGGCGCTGGCCGCCCGAGAACATGTGAGGATAGCGATTGTAGTGCTCGGTTCCGAGGCCGACTTTCTTCAGCATCCTCATGGCGAGGTCGCGCCGCTCTTCGGCCGGCTTGTCGGTGTTGATGAGCAGCGGCTCGCCCAGCACATCGCCGATCTTTTGGCGCGGATTGAGCGATCCGTAAGGGTTCTGGAAGACGATCTGCACCTTGCGGCGCATCTCCCTGGTCAGGCCGTTCCTTGCGATGTCGACCTTGTTGCCGTCGATGAACAGCTCGCCCGACGTTGCCGGATCGATCAGCGTGATGATGCGCGCCAGCGTGGACTTGCCGCAGCCCGATTCACCGACGATGGCCAGCGTCTTGCCCTTGTCGACGCTGAACGAAACGCCCTTGACCGCATGCACGGTGCGCGCGCCGCGAAACAGGCCGCCGCCGACGTGATAGTCGCGCACGATGTCCTTGCCTTCGACGACCTTGATGCTCATCAGACGCCCCCGGCAGCCGGTTCGAACAGCATGTCCGAGACGGTCGGCAGCCGGTCGCCGACGGCATTATCCGGCAGCGCCGACAAAAGTGCGCGGGTGTAATTGCTCTTCGGCGATTCAAACAGCGACAGCACGTCGGCCTCTTCCATCTTGCGGCCCTTGTACTGGACGATGACGCGGTCGGCGGTCTCGGCCACGACGCCCATATTGTGGGTGATCATGATCAGGCCCATGCCGTATTTGACCTGTAGCGACACCAGCAGGTCGAGGATCTGCTTCTGGATGGTGACGTCGAGCGCGGTCGTCGGCTCGTCGGCGATCAGAAGCTTGGGATTGCAGGCAATGGCGATGGCGATCATGACGCGCTGGCACTGGCCGCCCGACATCTGGTGCGGGAACGAGTTCAGCCGTTCGGCCGGCTCGGCAATGCCGACCTGCGTCAGCAATTCGATGGCGCGCTCGCGACGCTGGGCCTTGTCCATGCCCATATGGAAGCGCAGCACTTCCTCGATCTGGAAGCCGACGGTGAAGCACGGATTGAGACTGGCCATCGGCTCCTGGAAGATCATCGACATGTCCTTGCCGACGATCTTGCGCCGGTCGGCCGGGCTCATCTTCAGGAGATCGCGGCCATTGAAGCTCATCTCGTCGGCAGTGACCGTCGCCGTCCACGGCAACAGCCCCATCACAGCCAGCATCGACACCGACTTGCCGGAGCCGGATTCGCCGACGATGGCCAGCACTTCACGTTCGTTCACATGGAGCGAGACGCCATCGACCGCGCGGAACGGGCCGGATGCGGTCTGGAACTCGACGACGAGATTGCGGATGTCGAGCAGCGCCATTACGACCTCCTCAGCTTCGGATCGAGCGCATCGCGCAGACCGTCGCCGATCAGGTTGATGGCAAGCACGGTGATGAGGATGGCCAGACCGGGGAAGGTCACCACCCACCAGGCGCGCAGGATGAATTCACGCGCCGAGGCGAGCATGGTGCCCCATTCCGGCGTCGGCGGCTGGGCGCCAAGGCCGAGAAAGCCGAGAGCGGCCGCCTCCAGGATGGCGTTGGAGAAGGACAGCGTGCCCTGGACGATCAGCGGCGCCAGGCAATTGGGCAGGATGGTGCGCAGCATAAGCCTTATATGGCCGGCGCCGGCGACCTTGGCGGCGACCACATATTCGCGGCTCTTTTCGGCCATGACGGCAGCGCGCACCAGACGGGCAAAGTGGGGTTGCAGGACAAGCGCGATGGCCAGCATGGCGTTGAACAGGCCGGGGCCGAGGATGGTGACCAGAACCAGCGCCAAGAGCAGCGACGGGAAGGACAGGATCAGATCCATGACCCGCATGATCGCCACGTCGACCCAGCCCCGGAAATAGCCGGCCAAAAGGCCGAGCGTGATGCCGCCGACAAGCGCCAGCGTGACCACGACGGCGCCGATGAGCAGCGAGAAACGCGCGCCATAGAGCAGGCGCGAGAGCATGTCGCGGCCGACCGCGTCGGTGCCAAGCAGATATTCCATGCTGCCGCCTGCCTGCCAGGCCGGCGGACGCAGGAAAGCTGTCTTGTCCTGGATGTCGGGCGCATAGGGTGCCAGCAGCGGTGCAAAGAGCGCGGCCAGCACCAAAAGGATGAAGACGAACAGGCCGATGACGGCGCCGCGGTTTACCGAGAAATAGTGCCAGAAGGTCCTGAAGCCGGTCAGACGGTCAGGGTTGCCGGCGGCCATCGGGGCGATTTCGGTCGACTGGCTCATCATGCCGCCCTGATGCGCGGGTTGATGACGGCATAAAGCACGTCGACGATCAGGTTCACGGCCATGACGATAAGGGCGATCAGCAGCAAGCCTGACTGCACGACGACATAGTCGCGCTTGGATATGGATTCGACCATCCACTTGCCGATGCCCGGCCAGGCGAAGATGGTTTCTGTGAGAATGGCGCCGGCGAGCAGGGTACTGACCTGCAGGCCGATGGTGGTGACCACCGGGATCAGCGCATTGCGCAGCGCATGCACGCCGATGACGCGGGACGACGACAGGCCCTTGGCGCGGGCGGTCCGCACATAGTCTTCGCCCAGCACTTCGAGCATGGCCGAGCGCGTCTGGCGCGCGATCACCGCCAGCGGGATGGTGCCGAGCACAATTGTCGGCAGCACCAGGTGGCTCAATGCCGAGCGGAAAGCATCCCATTTGCCGTAGAGCAGGCTGTCGAGGGTCAGGAAGCCGGTGATCGGCTTGATAAAGAACTGAAGGCCGATGCGTCCTGAAACCGGGGTCCAGCCGAGATAGCCGGAGAAAAAGATGATCAGCAGCAGACCCCACCAGAAAATCGGCATGGAATAGCCGACGAGGGCGGTGCCCATCAGCCCCTGGTCGAACCAGGAGCCGCGTTTGACCGCAGCAATGATGCCGGCCGGGATGGCCAGCACCATGGCGAAGATCATGGCGAAGACTGAGAGCTCGATGGTTGCCGGGAAGAGCGTCATGAAATCTTCGATGACCGGCCGCTTGGACGAAATCGACACGCCGAAATTGCCGGTCGCGGCATCGCGGACATAATGCGCGTATTGCTGCCAGATCGGCAAATTGTAGCCGAACTGTTCCTTCAGTTCCGCGTAACGCTCGGGCGACACGCCATGCTCGCCGGCCATGGCAAGAATGGGATCGCCGGGCAGCAGCCTGACGAAAGCGAAGGCGCAGATGGTGATGCCGATCAGCGTCGGCAGCACCAAGACGATTTTGTTTAGGAGATATCGGAGCATCTTGAAAAGCGGGCGGCGCCTGATTGCGCGCCGCCCGCCTAACAGTTCTATTCGGCCTTGTCGACGCCGTCGAAGCGATGAATGCCGAGCGGGTCCATCATGAAGCCGCTGACATTCTTGCGCACGACTGCGTAGACCTGGCTGTGTGCCATGAGGAAGGCCGGAGCCTGCTTCTGGAAGACAACCTGCGCCTCTTCATAGAGCTTGGTGCGTTCGGCCTGGTCGCTGGTCTTCTTGGCCTTCTGGATCAGATCCTCGAAGTCCTTGTCGCACCAGCTGGAGTAGTTCGACACGCCGATGGCCGAGCAGGCGAACAGCGTGGCGAAGAAATTGTCCGGATCGCCATTGTCACCGGTCCAGCCGATCTGGAAGGCGCCCGGACGCTCCTTCTTCTTGCCTTCTTCGCGGTACTTCGTCCACTCGTAGCTGACGATCTCCGCCTTGACGCCGACCTTGGCCCAGTCAGCCTGGATCAGTTCGGCGGCGCGCTGGAAGTTCGGGTTGTAGGGACGGACGCGGTCGGAGGCCCAAAGCTGGATCTCCTTCAATCCGGCATCGGCCAGCACCTTCTTGGCGGCTTCCGGATCATAGGCGTCGGACTTCACGTCCTTGTTCCACGACCACATGGTCGGCGGGATCAGGTTTACGGCCGGCGTGGCGCCGGCGTCCTGGAACAGCGACTTGATGAGCGATTCCCGATCGATCGCCTGGTTGAGCGCATGGCGCACTTCAGGCTTGTCGAGCGGCGGGATGGTGGTGTTGTAGCTCATATAGCCGATGTTGAGGCCAGCCTGATCCATCAGGGTCACGTCGGCGTTGGCCTTGATCGTGCCGATGTCGGCAGGATTCGGATAGGGCGCGATATCGCATTCGCCGGCGAGCACCTTCTGGATGCGGGCGGTGGCGTCAGGCGTGATCGCGAAGACGAGATCGTCGATCTTTTCCTTGCCCTTGAAGTAGTCCGGGTTGGCCGCATAGCGGATGACCGAATCCAGCTGGTAGTCGACGAACTGGAACGGACCTGTACCGACCGGCTTGGTCGAGAAGTCGGCCATCTTGCCGTCTTTTTCCAGCTGGTCGGCATATTCCTTCGACACGATCGAGGCGAAGTCCATGCCGAGATTGGCCAGCATCGGCGCGTTCGGCTCGGTCAGCGTCAGCTTCACGGTCAGGTCATCGACCTTTTCCCACTTGGCGACGTATTTCGGCATGTCCATGCCGGTGTAGTAGTCCCAGGTCAGGTTCGGCAGGTACTTCTCGCCGTTCCAGGGGTTTTCCTTGTTGAACTGGCGATCGAACGAAAAGACGACGTCGTCGGCATTGAAATCACGCGTCGGCTTGAAGAAATCTGTCGTCTGGAACTTCACGCCCGGATGCAGGTGGAAAGTATAGACCAGGCCGTCGTCCGAAATCTCCCATTTGTCGGCGAGACCGGGCACAACTTCGGTGCCGCCATGCTTGAACTCGACCAGGCGCGAATAGACGGTGCGCGACGAGGCGTCGAAGTCGTTGCCGCCCGTCGTGGTACCCGGGTCGAAGTTGGCCGGCGAGGCCTCCGAGCAATAGACCAGCGTCTTGGCATTGGCCACACCGCCGAGGACGCTTGCAGCCAGCAACGCGGCTGCAAAAGTCAGTTTCTTTTTCATTGAGCACTCCCTGATGTTCTTCCAAGCCCCTCTATAGGCTCGCGAAGCGCGCATATAAGCACCGTTTTTCCGGCTTTGGAACACCCTGTTTGCCTACCCCACCGTAAGCAGAAAATATTTCTCGGTCTTTGACGAACTGCAGAAACAAATAGCAAAATCTGCTAATCACGGGATTGTTAACGACCGCATTTTTTCATTGATCGCAGCAATCGTAAGCCAAAAATCCACAAGCCTGGGTTTCGCCACCGACACGACAGGACGGCATTGCCGAGCCGGCGTCGCGGGAAGGATTTCGACGGCAAATCTTTGCCGTCCTGCCGCTGGGGCAAGACTTGCACGGCCGCCGATAGTCGCAATAGATAGGTGACACGCTGGATTTTCCGGGAATCCGCGACATCGCTGCAGCGGAGGACGCCTCACCACATCGAGGCGGCGCAGCATGGAGCAGGCAACAGAACGACTGAGGGAGGCTAGAGGTGGCGAAAGCAACAAAGACAACGGCCCCGGCGAAAGCAAAAGCGGCGAAAGCTTCAAAACCGGCCGCCGCTGCCGCCAAGTCGAAAGCGCCACCGGCCAAAGCCACTCCCGCCGTCAAGCCAACGGCAATCTCGACGCCGGCGAAGGCAAGCGCCAAGCCGGCGGCGAAACCTGCGGTCAAGCGCGCGGCGAAGACAGCACCTGCTGCAAAGCCCGCCCAGCCGCCAGCCGCCAAGACAGCCGCGGCGAAGCCCGCCTCGAAGCCGTCGCCGGGCGCGGCCAAAAAACTGCCGAATACGCTGACGGCGCTTGCCGCGGGCTTGCCGGAAAAGCCATGGCTAAAAAGCTATTCGAAAGTCGTGCCGGCGGAGATCGGCGCCCTGCCCTACAGTTCGATCGGCGACTTCCTCGTCGGCGCCTGCAAGCAGTTTTCCGGCCAGCCGGCATACGTCTGCATGGGCAAGTCGATCTCCTATGCCGAACTCGAGCGGCAATCGGCCGCTTTCGGCGCTTATCTGCAATCGAAGGGCCTGCAGAAAGGCGCACGCGTGGCGCTGATGATGCCGAATGTGCTGCAATATCCGGTGGCGATGATGGCCGTGCTTCGCGCCGGCTATGTCGTGGTGAACATCAATCCGCTCTACACGCCGCGCGAGCTCGAACACCAGCTCAAGGATTCCGGCGCGCAGGCGATCGTCATTCTGGAGAATTTCGCCAGCACCCTGGAGGCGGTGATTGCCAGGACGGCGGTCAAGCATGTGGTGGTCGCGGCGATGGGCGACATGCTCGGCGGCCTCAAGGGCACGCTCGTCAACCTCGTCGTGCGCCGGGTGAAGAAGATGGTGCCGGCCTGGTCGCTGCCCGGCCATGTCAAGTTCAATGCGGTGGTGAAAGCCGGCGCCGGCATCGCCTTCAAACCGGCCAAGATGGAGGCCGGCGACATCGCCTTCCTGCAATATACCGGCGGAACCACGGGGATTTCCAAAGGTGCTGTGCTGCTGCACTCCAATGTGCTGTCCAATGTCGCGCAGAACACGCTATGGCTGCAGGACGCCTACGCGATCAAGCCGAAACCGGCGCATCTCAACTTCATCTGCGCACTGCCGCTCTACCATATCTTCGCGCTGACGGTGAACGCGCTGATGGGCATGCAGCAGGGCGCCCAGAACGTGCTCGTTCCCAACCCGCGCGACATTCCCGGCTTCGTCAAGGAGCTGCAGAAATACCCGATGCACATTTTCCCCGGCCTCAACACGCTGTTCAACGCGCTGCTCAACAACGAGGATTTCCGCAAGCTCGACTTCAAGCCGCTGATCATGACGCTGGGTGGCGGCATGGCGGTGCAGAAGGGGGTTGCCGAGCGCTGGAAGGCGCTGACCGGCAATTCGATCACCGAGGGCTACGGGCTGTCGGAGACCTCGCCGGTGGCGACCGCCAACAAGTTCAGCGACAGCAATTTCACCGGCACGATCGGCCTGCCGCTGCCGTCGACCGAGATCGTCATCCGCGACGATGACGGCAACAACCTGCCGCTCGGCGAGGTCGGCGAGATCTGCATTCGCGGGCCGCAGGTCATGGCCGGTTACTGGAACCGGCCGGACGAGACCGCCAAGGTGATGACCAAGGACGGCTTCTTCAAATCCGGCGACATGGGCTTCATGGACGAGCGCGGCTACACCAAGATCGTCGACCGCAAGAAGGACATGATCCTGGTCTCCGGCTTCAACGTCTATCCCAACGAACTCGAGGAAGTCGTCGCCCAGCATCCGGGCGTGCTCGAAGTGGCGGCGGTCGGCGTGCCGGACGAGCATTCGGGCGAGGTGCCGAAGCTGTTCGTGGTCAAGAAGGACCCGGCGCTGACCGTCGAGGCACTGACCGCCTATTGCCGCGAGAACCTGACCGGCTACAAGCGACCCAAATACATCGAGTTCAGGACCGAGCTGCCGAAGACGCCGGTGGGCAAGATTTTGCGCCGGGCGCTGCGGGAATAGTTTGAACGGCGAGCCTGGCGACGGCGGGATGGCGGACGATAGTCGGCGTCCCGATGCAGTAGTGTTCATCAAGGCGAACCTGCGGCTTGCGCCCGTTCCCGCCCTTCGTGAAATCCAGCTCTATACGGCTCATTCCGGCAGCGGCCTGAGGCGGCTTGTCGAGTGGCGAGTTCATGGACCGGAAGACGGCAGCCAAACCAAGGAGCACGAAGCTGAGCCGCAGCCGCCCTACTGGGCCTATGCCTGGGCCGGCGGCGCCGTGCTTGCGCGCTATATACTCGACCATCCGCAAAGCGTGGCCGGCCGCCGCGTGCTCGACCTCGGCGCCGGCTCGGGCCTTGTCGGCATCGCCGCCGCCAAGGCCGGCGCCAGCGCGGTGATCGCGGCCGAGATCGACCGCAACGGCGTCGCCGCGATCGGCATCAATGCCGCGGCCAACGGCGTCGAGATCACCATTGTCGACAAGGACATCACCACAGGCCCGCCGCCGGCCGTCGACCTCGTGCTTGCCGGCGACGTGTTCTACGGCCGCGAGGTTGCTCTGCGGGTGATCCCGTTCCTCGACCGCTGCCTGGCAGCCGGCATCGAGGTGCTGGTCGGCGATCCCCGCCGCGCCGACCTGCCGCTGTCGCGGCTACGATTGCTCGCCGAATATCAGGTGCCGGATTTCGGCGACGCAAAGGGTGATGTGACCAAGCCGAGCGGTGTGTTTTGGTTCGAGCCGGAAGATTGCTAGCGCGACGCGGCAAAGCCCAGTCGCTCTGAATGGCCGGATTCTACTCATTGTGGACAAACCTCAAGGGGCAGAAAATAGATTGGATTAGCCGTTGATAGGAGAAGTCGAATGGCGTGGATTAAAGTTGTTCAACATATCGGCTTCATAGTTTGCCCAAAGTGCGAAAATCGCGGCTTCGAGCTTCAGCCTGGCGAAGACATCGATAACGCAAGCGCCAAGATCAGGTGCGGCAAATGCGGGTACGTTTGCTCTGCTGATGAGTAGCCCACTATGTCCGAAAACAAACCAGAAGCTCCATAGTTTCATGGCTGCTTCCCCCAACTCGGCCATTGGCGGGGAAATCCCGAGCCGAATTGAGTTTGCCCCAGGCCCCCGTCAGACCGTCTCCTTGACCCGCGCCGACAGAAAGTCCGGCAAGTCGGCAACCGAATCCAGAACGACATCGGCGATCGACGCCAGCGATTCCCGCGTGCCGGTGCCGGAGAGCACGCCGACCGCCAGGCCGCAGCCGCCGGCACGCGCCATCTCCAGGTCGTGGCGGTTGTCGCCGACCATGGCGATCTCGGACGCCTTCAACCCGGTCAGGTCGCAAAAGGCGACGATCGTGTCCGGCGCCGGTTTCGGATTGGCGACCGCGTCATAGCCATAGGCGGCGGTGAACAGCTGCGCGACGCCGAGCGTGACCATGGTCTTTTCGGCACCGGCAGTCGAATCATTGGTGGCGACGCCGAGCCGGTAGGATCGCTTGTGCAGAGCCGTCAGCGCCGCGACGATGCCGGGCAAGGCCACCGCCATCGATGAGCCTTGCACCGAGGTGATCTCGTTGAAACGGGCGACGGCCAGCATCTGGTCCTCGTCGGACAGGCGCGGGAACCATAGTTCGACGACATCCATGTTGGTGCCCGAGGCGAAGATGGAATCCGGCTTGAAACGCTTGGCGACAAAATCGAAGCCCGCCGCTGAAAGCAGCCTGTCGGCTTTCCAGCGATCGCCCTCGGCAGCATCCATGGCCATGAAATCGGCGATGCCGAGCCAGGTCGCGTTGAAATCGACAAGCGTGCCGTCCTTGTCGAACAATATGCCCTTGATGTCGGCCGGATTTTTCATTGCGCCCCCCGCAGTTGCTGGATGCGCGCCACCAGCCCGGCCGTCGATGCGTCGCGCTTGGCGGCGCTCTCCTTGCCTTCCACGACTGGCAACAGGCCGGTCGCCAGCTCCTTGCCGAGCTCGACGCCCCATTGGTCGAAGGAATTGATGTTGAACAGAGTGCCTTCGACGAAGACGCGGTGCTCGTAAAGCGCGATCAGCCGGCCGAAGGTGCGCGGGTCGAGCTTGCGGTAGAGGATCGTCACCGATGGGCGGTTGCCGGAGAAGACGCGGTGCGGGGCTATTCTGTCGACATCGGCCGGCTTCATGCCCTTGGCCAGCATCTGCGCGCGCGCCTCGTCCAGCGTGCGGCCCTTCATCAACGCTTCCGATTGGGCCAGGCAATTGGCAAGCAGTAGATCGTGCTGGTGCTTGAGATCAGGCTCATGGCCGACGGCAGCGGCAAGGAACTCGACCGGGATGAAATCGGTGCCCTGGTGCAGCAGCTGGAAGAAGGCGTGCTGGCCATTGGTGCCGGGCTCGCCCCAGACCAGCGGTCCGGTCGGCGTCGTCACCGGCGTGCCGTCGAGGGTGACGCCCTTGCCGTTCGATTCCATGTCGAGCTGCTGTAGATAGGCCGGCAACCTGGACAGTCGCTGGTCATAGGGGATGACGGCACGCGCCGGATAACCGCAGATCACGCGATGCCACCAGCCGACCAGCCCAAGCAGCGCAGGCAGGTTCTTCTGCAGGGGTGCGGTGCGGAAGTGCTCGTCCATCTCATGCGCGCCATCGAGGAAGGCGCGGAAGTTGCGCGGGCCGATGGCGATCATCACCGGCAGGCCGATGGCGCCCCACAGCGAATAGCGGCCGCCGACCCAGTCCCAGAAGCCGAACACGCGATCCGCTTCGATGCCGAACTTGGAAACCAGGTCGAGCGCGGTCGAGACGGCGGCGAAATGCTTGCCGACTGCTTCCTTGCCGAGCGCCTTCTGCACCCATTCGCGTGCCGTCTCGGCATTGGTCATCGTCTCAACCGTGGTGAAGGTCTTCGAGGCGATGATGAACAGGGTGGTTTCGGCCGACAGGCCCTTCAGCGTGTCGTGGATATGGGCGCCGTCGATGTTGGAGACGTAGTGCGCGCGCGGGCCGTCGTGATAGGGCGCCAGCGCCAACGTCGCCATGGCCGGGCCGAGATCGGAGCCGCCAATGCCGATGTTGACGATGTCGGTGATTTTCTTGCCGGTGGCGCCGGCGGCCTTGCCGGAGCGAATGGCATCGGCGAAGGCGCCCATGGCGTCGAGCACGGACAGCACATCCGCCTTGACGTCCTGGCCATCGACCGTGACGCCCTTGCCCGAGAGGTTCCGTAGCGCCGTGTGCAGCACGGCGCGATCCTCGGTGATGTTGATCTTCTTGCCGGAAAACATTGCGGCCCGGCGACCTTCGAGATCGGCGGCGGCGGCGAGCTTCTCGAGCAGTTCCATCGTGCGCTGGTCGACCGCGCATTTCGACCAGTCGAGCAAAAGGTCGCCGTCGCTGGCCGAAAATGTCTCGAAGCGCTTGGGGTCGGCGGCAAAAGCCTCGCGCATCGTGCCCGATGCCGCCGCGCGCGCAGCACGCAAGGCGACAAGCTGTTTGTCGAAGGAGGAATGATCCACTGCCGGCTCCTGATCGTTTTTTCACGACATCTTATCAGACCGGATGTTTCCGGCGCGTGTCGTCGGGGTGACGTTATCGAGCCGAATTCCGCATGTTTCAATGCGTGGGGATGACGCAGTGCAGCATAGTGCGATGTGATGGAGCTACGACGCTGCGCGTCGCGCTTGATGATGTGATGGGAGTAGCGACGACGCTTCGCATCGCGCTGGGGATAATGAGGCGCGACGACGCTGCGCGTCGCGCGGGCGTCCGCGCTGCGGGATGACGCAAGCGTCACCCGGGGATGCGACGACGCTGCGCGTCGCGCATAGATCACTGGCATAAATCCCAGCGATCAGAAAAATTGATTGGCGCAACCCCTTGTGCCACGGTTACCTTCCGCTGGTCCAGCCAAGCAAAAAAGACTGGCCATCGAGGAACACCTTCCATGCCACAGCGTAACGACACGGCCATATGGTCCGGCCTGTTCCGGATTTCGGCGGAATCGGGCCAGACCCTGCAGGCGCAGATCCGTCAGGCGATCGTCGCCGCCATTCTCGACCGGCAGATTGCCGCTTCGATGCCGCTTCCGTCCTGCCGCATCCTGGCTGAAAAACTCGGCGTCGCGCGCGGCACTGTGGTGCTGGCGTTCCAGCAATTGGTCGATCAGGGTTTCCTGGTGGCGCGTGAACGGCGCGGCCATTTCGTCAATCCGGATGTGCTGGCCACCCCGGCCAAGCCGCACCAGAAGGCGCCCGACCAGCAGAACGAGATCGACTGGAAGGCACGCCGGCAGATCGCCGCCAGCGACATGCCGCCGCCGGCCAAGCACGACAACTGGATCAAGTCGTCCTACCCCTTCGTCTATGGCCAGTTCGACCCGGCGCTGTTCCCGACCGCCGAATGGCGTGAGTGCAACCGCATGGCGCTGGCCGTGCTCGAAATCCGCAACTGGGCCTCCGACATGGTCGATCGTGACGATCCGCTCTTGATCGAGCAGATCCAGGCGCGGCTGTTGCCGCGGCGCGGCATCTTCGCCAATCCGGACGAGATCATCGTCACGCTGGGCGCCCAGAACGCGCTCTATATGCTGGCGACACTGCTGATGACAAAGGGCTCCAAGGTCGCGATGGAAGACCCGGGATACCCCGACGCGCGCTCGATCTTCCGCTTGGCAGGCGCCGAAATCCAGCCGGTTCCGGTCGATCAGTCCGGCATCGTCACCTCGTCCATTCCCAACGATTCCGGCTTTGTCTTCGTCACCCCCAGCCACCACTGCCCGACCATGGTGCCGCTGTCGGCGGAGCGGCGGCAGGACCTTCTGGCGCGCGCCAACCGCCACAACCAGATCATCATCGAGGACGGCTATGACAGCCAGCTTCTCGACGAGGCGCCGCAGCAGGCGCTGAAGAGCCTCGATCGCTCGGGTCGCGTCGTCTATGTCGGCTCGATGTCGAAGACGCTGGCTCCGGGCCTGCGGCTTGGCTACATCGTCGCTTCGGCTGGACTAATCTCCGAGCTCAGGGCGCTGCGTCGCTTCATGCTCAGGCACCCGCCGGCCAACAACCAGCGCGCGGTCGCGCTGTTCCTGTCGCTCGGCCATCACGAAGCCCTGGTGCGGCGGCTGTCGTCGGCCTTCGACGAGCGGCGCAAGCGTCTGGTCCATGCGATTTCCGCATTCCTGCCGGAATGGCGCTCGACCGATTCGGCCGGCGGCACATCGCTCTGGCTGGAAGGCCCGCGTGGCACCGATTCACGTGGACTGGCCGAGGCCGCGGCCTCGCGCAGCGTCATCATCGAGCCGGGCGATCGCTTCTTCGATCGCACCGAAAAGCCGTCGCGTTTCATGCGCTTGGGCATTTCCTCGATCGCACTGCAGCACATCGAGCCGGGTATTCGCGAGCTCGCGACCGCAGCCGGACGCAGGCCCGCTGCAGCCTGATTTGCCTGTGCCGGGGCTTTGAACAGCCCGGCCCTTGGCATGATCACCAACATTCTGCATTAGCTCTCTGGCATACTCGGCTGCGTTGACTGGCCCATAGGCTGGGCCAATGGCAACGGCATAGTCGGCTGACAGAGGGACGAAGCAGGCCGACGGTGGACCGATCACCGCGTCGTGTTTCGCAAGCTAAAGGTGGAGTGCCCCCCATGTCAGTGGCTGTTGAGAAGCAGGATGCGGCTCCTAAAGATACATCAGCCGACCAGCGTTCGCGCCGATCCGGCGGGCGCGAAGCGCGCCGCGCCATGCGCGCCGCACCGCTTGCCGACGATATCCGGCCGGTGCGCGCCGGCCTCGAAGGCGGCAGCTACGGGCCGCTCAACCAGAACGACCAGGAGCGCATCCATGAAGCGGTGCTGACGCTGCTGGAGACCGTCGGCTTCGCCAATGCCATTCCCTCCTGCATCGAGGCGCTGACCGGGGTCGGCGCCGTCTATGGCGATGACGGCCGCATCCGTTTCCCACGTGGGCTTGTGATGGACACGATCAAGAAAGCGGCGAGGAATTTTATGCTGCACGGCCAGGACCCCAGGCATGACATGCTGATCCAGGGCAAGCGCGTGCATTACGGCACGGCGGGTGCGGCGGTGCATCTGGTCGATGTCGAAAAGCGCGAATACCGCGAGTCGCTGGTGCAGGACATTTATGATGCCGCTCGCCTCGTCGAAGGGCTCGACAACATCCATTTCTTCCAGCGGCCGATGGTGCCGCGCGACATTCCCGATCCGCTCGAAATGGACTTCAACACGCTCTACGCCTGCGTGATGGGCACGTCGAAGCATGTCGGCACCTCGTTCACGGTGCGCGAGAACGTGCAGCCGGCGCTGGAAATGCTTTATGCGATCGCCGGCGGCGAGGAGAACTTTCGCGCCCGGCCGTTCGTGTCGAACTCCAATTGCTTCGTCGTGCCGCCGATGAAGTTTGCCGAGGACGCCTGCGGCGTGCTCGAAGCCTGTGTCGAAGGCGGCATCCCGATCCTGCTGCTATCGGCCGGCCAGGCCGGCGCCACCGCTCCCGCGGCGATTGCCGGCACTGTGGTGCAAGCGGTGGCGGAAGTGCTGGTCGGTCTCATCTATGTCAACGCCATCAAGCCGGGGCATCCGGCGATCTTCGGCACCTGGCCGTTCGTCTCCGACCTCAGGACCGGCGCCATGTCGGGCGGTTCGGCCGAGCAGGCCGTGCTGACTTCGGCCTGCGCGCAGATGGCGCAGTTCTACGATCTGCCGGGCGGTTCGGCCGCCGGCATGACGGATTCGAAACTGCCCGACATCCAGTCCGGCTATGAAAAGGGGATCACCGACGTGATGGCCGGTCTTGCCGGCCTCAATCTGGTCTATGAATCGGCAGGTATGCATGCCTCGCTGCTCGGCTTTTGCCTGGAGAGCCTGATCATAGACAATGACATGCTGGGCCACTGCCTGCGCTGCGTGCGCGGCATCGAAGTGACCGACGAAGCGCTGTCGATCGACACCATCACCGAAGTCTGCATGAATGGCCCAGGCCACTATCTCGGCAACGAGCAGACGCTGCGCCTGATGCAGACCGAGTATTTTTATCCGGCCGTCGGCGACCGCTTTTCGCCCAAGGAATGGAACGAGAAGGGCCGGCCCGACATCTTGCAGCGGGCGATCATCGAAAAGAAGCGCGTGCTTGCCGAGCGGTTCCCGCGCCATGTGCCGAAGCTGCTCGACGACAAATTGCGCGCCCGCTTCGGCGAGATGATCAAGCTGCCACGCAGCGGCATGGGCGGGTAAGCTTCACCTTACGTATGTCAATCCGCACTTAACCCAAAGCGCTCGACGACTTCGGCGCTGATCAGCTTGCCATGCAGCGCCATCAACACGATCTGGGCATCCAGGCTGTCGCCGGTTTCAAGCGCAGCCTCGATGCGGCGCTCAGCGTCCAGCCGCCGCTCCGGCCCATTGGCCTGCTCGAAGGTTTGTGGGCCTGCGATGCAATAGCCAAACAGCTGCGCCACGGACCGGTAGGCGTCCGGCGGCGGCTCGTCCGGCCAATAATCCTTCATCAAATTGACGATGGTGAGCTTTACCCCCTCAGGGACAAGCGCCGGATGCAGATCGGCGCCGCGCAGCGCGGTGTCGAGTTCCCGCAAATCGCCGGAGCGACCGAACATGCCGAGGAAACCGATTGAAGAGCGCCGTTTAGTCACGTTGATACTTTCCGTCCGATAGCCGACCACTCATATATGGGAATGTAGGATCGTTTTTCATCGCCCTTGCGGAGTCTCAGGCAAGCCAGGCGTCGAGCCCGAATTCCCGCTGCAACAGGTCTTCCGCACTTTCCAGCGCGCCCTCGATCCAGCCGTGATTGTTGGACCACGCTTCGCCACAGACATGAATGCCCGGAGCGAGCGTATGGCTCGCCAGTTTTATACCGGAGATATCTATGCCACGGTCCCAGACATGCGACGCGCCGCCATAGGCCGGCGCACCCCAATCCTGCGCAAACCCGCCGATGGGTTTCGAGATGGCGCCGTGTTTGCCATGGACTTCGACCATCTGGCCGTGAAAGGCCTCCAGCGCGGAATGTCCCTCGGCCAAAACCGCAAAGCCGTGGCGCCGAGCGAGCTCAGGCAGCAGTGAGCGCCAGAATACCATGTGCTTGCCATCGCAATAGGCCATGGCGACGCTCCGACGAATCGTCGCGTCGCGAGCGTCCGCTTTTGTGAACTGCCATATCTGGCGAGCCGGCAGATCGGTCACGCTGTGGCCGGCCGCGATGCCGTTTCGAGCCCACCACGGGCTGGCATAGCAGGCGGCCAGCGTGAGCATCGGCCAGGGTTCCGGTGCCGGCAGATCGCTGGGCTGCTCGATGCCGGACTTTTCCAGCAGGGTCCGCAGGGGGCGGACCGGTAACGCCAGCACGACCTTGCGCGCCTCGACCGTCCCGCCCTGCCCCTCGACAGACAAGACCATCCCTTGCGCCGAGCGGGCGATGGCGGTCACGGTGTGATCGAGATGGACGGCGCCGCCGCTGACAGCGATCCGCCCGGCCATTCGCTCCGCAACCGGCTGGAACCCGCCATCGGGGGAACAATAGGAGCGGCCGCCGCTCAGCTCGCCGAGCGCAAGCCTGAACGTCTCGGCGGCGTTGGGTCCACGCAGGAGCAACGAATAGCCCACCGCGTCCTCGGCAAAAGCCATTTCCTCCGGGGTCAAGACCGTCGCCAGCACATCCCAAGTCGCCCAATCCGCCAGCTTGCGGCCGCCATAAACGAAGCCTGCGGCGCCGTTCCATTCGGCGCTGCCGAAGGCCTCCGAACCCGGCAGGATCAGTGCTGCCGCCTTTCGCAGCAGGCGGGACGGGCCTTTTTCCTGCAGCCGACGCGTCACGTCATAGGCAAACAGGCGGCGCGGCGCAAAGCGCGATATAGCGGCGTAGGGCAGGCTCCTACCGCGCAGATGGAGCCGGTTGGCGCCGGTGACGACGTCCATACCCGACAGCTTTACATCCAGCGTCGCCATGAGTTTTTTGAGTAGCCGATGTTGCGGCATCAGCATCATCGCGCCGAGATCGATGCCGAAGTTCGGCTCTCCGGGAAATGAGACCGTGGAGGCCCGACCGCCGACGCGACCGGCGGATTCGAAAACAGCGATCCTTGCGGGCTTTTCACTTTGGGACAAGCGCCACGCCAGGAAGAGACCGGCCATGCCCGCGCCGACAATAGCAATGTCGACCGGGGCAATGTCGATCGGGCTAGGCGGCAAGGATACGCCCGTGGCGGAAAACCATCATCATGGACGACTCTCTGGACCCCTCTTGATTTCGTGTCAAAAAACCCGAAACTGACGAGGACTGCAATGTCATACTGACAGGTGGGATCAGTTGGCGTGCGAGCAGTGATCTAAAACGGGCAACGGGTCCTATGAAGAAACAGTATCACACACCAGTCATCCGCAAGGCAGGACGACTCTCCGGCATCACAGCCATCGCCGCTTCGTCCGGCCCGCCGCCACCCTGAGGCCGCCATCCAAACAAGCTTACGCCAAGGCTTTCATGCCGGCCCGATCAGGCCGGCATTTTCATATCAAGCGGGTGCTTAGTGATTGTCCCTCGGCACGCCGCTGGTGTGCGCGACGTCCTGGTATTTCACCGCCGGCTTCAGCACCATGCCCTCCGAGAACTGGTCGACCATGGAGCGCTGGATTTCCTGCCATGGCGTCTGGTGCTTGGGATAGTGGTAGCCGCCATCGTCCTGCAGTTCGGCACGGCGGCGCGTGATTTCCTCGTCGGTGACGAGGATGTTGGCAGTGCCTTTGCGTAAGTCGATGCGCACACGGTCGCCGGTCTTGAGCAGCGCCAGGCCGCCGCCAATGGCGGCTTCCGGGGAAGCGTTGAGGATAGAGGGCGAGCCCGATGTGCCCGACTGGCGGCCATCGCCGATGCAGGCCAGCGCGTGAATGCCCTTCTTGATGAGATAAGCGGGCGGCTGCATGTTGACCACCTCGGCGCCACCGGGATAGCCGATCGGGCCGGCGCCGCGCATGAACAGGATGGTGTGCTCGTCGATGCCTTGCGCCGGATCGTCGATGCGGGCGTGGTAGTCCTCCGGCCCGTCAAAGACCATGGCGTTGCCTTCGAAGGCTTCCGGGTCGTTCGGGTTGGAGAGATAGCGCTCGCGGAATTCCGGCGAGATGCCGCTCATCTTCATGATTGCGGAATCGAACAGATTGCCGCTGAGATTGATGAAGCCGGCATTGGCCTTCAGCGGCTCGGCGACGGTGCGGATGACGTCGGTGTTCTCGTTGGCGACACCCTTGCAATTGTCACCGATAGTCTTGCCATTGACGGTCATCGCTTCGGGATAAGGCAGCAGCTTGGCCTTCATCAGTTCGGCCACCACAGCCGGCACGCCGCCGGCATGGTGATAGTCCTCGCCGAGATATTCGCCCGATGGCTGCAGATTGACGATGAGCGGCACATGGAGGCCGACCGTCTGCCAGTCGTCATTGGTGAGTGGCACGCCGAGATGGCGGGCAATCGCGTTGAGGTGGATCGGCGCGTTGGTCGAGCCGCCTATCGCCGAATTGACGACAATGGCGTTCTCGAAGGCCTTGCGCGTCATGATGTCGGACGGCTTCAGATCCTCATGCACCATCTCGACGATGCGCTTGCCCGTCTCATAGGAGATCTGGCCGCGCTCGCGATAGGGCGCCGGGATGGCAGCCGAGCCCGGCAATTGCATGCCGAGCGCCTCGGCCAGCGAGTTCATCGTGGTGGCGGTGCCCATGGTGTTGCAATAGCCGGTCGACGGCGCCGATGAGGCGACGATGTCCATGAACTCGTCATAGTCGATCTCGCCGGCGGAGAGCCGCTGGCGCGATTCCCAGACGATGGTGCCGGATCCCGTGCGCTTGCCTTTGTGCCAGCCATTGAGCATCGGTCCGACCGAAAGTGCTATGGCCGGAATATTGACGGTGGCCGCCGCCATCAGCAGCGCCGGCGTGGTTTTGTCGCAGCCGATGGTCAGCACGACGCCGTCGAGCGGATAGCCGTAAAGCACTTCGACCAGGCCGAGATAGGCAAGGTTGCGGTCGAGTGCCGCGGTCGGGCGTTTGCCGGTCTCCTGGATCGGATGGCACGGGAATTCGAAGGGGATGCCGCCCATCGAGACGATGCCTTCGCGCACGCGCTTGGCGAGTTCGATATGGTGGCGGTTGCACGGCGACAGATCCGAGCCGGTCTGGGCGATGCCGATCAGCGGCTTGCCCGACATCAACTCGGCCCGCGTCAGGCCGTAGTTCAGGTAGCGCTCGAGGTAGAGCGCGGTCATGCCTGGATTGTCGGGATTGTCGAACCACTCCTGCGAGCGAAATTTCTTCTTTCCGGTGGGGGCGCCTGCCATCATGGTCTCCGTATTTGTAAGACAAATCGATATGGCAACGCGCGGAAGCAGGCAAGAGGGCGCACCGTCGCAACCGGACTTTGGTGCGATAGACACAGACCAGACCGTGCGTTAGGCCTTCGAAGTCTGTCCGGGAGGTGTCGATGGCTTTGGTGATCGAAGGCGAGGAACGCATTGCCGCCCCCCTGCAGAAAGTGTGGGACGCGCTGAACGATCCGAAGGTTTTGCAGGCGACCATTCCCGGCTGCCAGCACCTGGAGATGAAATCGCCGACCGAAATGGCGGCGACGGTGGTGTTGAAGATCGGACCGATCAAGGCGACATTCAACGGCGAGGTGACATTGAAGAACCTGAAGCCGCCGCACTCCTACACCATCCAGGGCGAGGGCAAGGGCGGTATTGCCGGCTTCGCCAAGGGTGGCGCCGACGTGACGCTGACGGCGGACGGGCCGGATGCGACGGTCCTCAAATACTTTGCCAAAGCCGAAGTCGGCGGCAAGATCGCCCAACTCGGCAGCCGGCTCATCGAATCGACTTCGAAGAAGCTGGCCTTGCAGTTCTTTTCAAGCTTTGGCGAGAAGGTGGGTTCCCCTCCCCCTTGAGGGGAGGGATATCCGAGCTACTCGAACACGATGTTCGGCACCGCCGCTTCGGCCGCGCCGCGTTCTTCGTTGACCCGGTCCCAGACCTTCGAAGCAATGCCGCGATAGATCTTCGCCTCGGCGCTGTCTGGCTTCGACGCCACCACCGGAGCACCTTCATCAGAACTTTCGCGAATGCCCATTTCCAACGGCACTTCGCCGAGGAAAGTCACGCCGAGGCGCTCGGCCTCGCGCCGCGCCCCGCCATGGCCAAAGATGTCGTAGCGCTTGCCGGTATCGGGGGCGATGAAATAGCTCATGTTCTCGACGATGCCGAGCAGCGGCACGTCGACCTTCTTGAACATATTCAATCCTTTGCGGGCGTCGATCAGCGCCAGGTCCTGCGGCGTCGAGACGATGACGGCGCCGGCCAGCGGCACCTGCTGGGCCATGGTCAGCTGGGCGTCGCCGGTGCCGGGCGGCATGTCGACGACGAGCACGTCGAGGCGGCCCCATTCGACCTCGCGCAGCATCTGCGTCAGCGCCGACATCACCATCGGACCGCGCCAGATCATCGGCGTCTCCTCGTCGACGAGGAAGCCCATCGACATCACCTTAAGGCCGTAATTCTCCATCGGTTTCAGGATCTTGCCGTCGACGGTCTGCGGCCGGCCATGGATGTTGAGCAGCCTGGGCATGGACGGGCCATAAATATCGGCATCGAGCACGCCGACACGCAAACCGTTGGCGGCGAGGCCAAGCGCGATGTTGACAGCGGTGGTCGACTTGCCGACGCCCCCCTTGCCGGACGCCACCGCGATGATCGCCTCGATTCCGGGCACGCCGCGCTTGCCCGAGCTTTGCGAGGCCGAGGCGTGCGGGGCTGGAGTGTGTGGAGCTGGGCGCGGCCCGCCTGGCGCAGCCGGCGGTGCGGGCCTGGGCGCGGGACGCGACGCAACCGGAGCCTCCATGCCGCCGCCCTTCTTCTCCGCCGTCAGCGCGACGACGGCGCCGGCGACACCAGGGATCGCCTTGACGACACGCTCGGCTGCAGCGCGCAGCGGCTCCATCTCCTGTGCGCGGGCGGCGGGAACGGTGATCGAGAAAAACACTTTCGAATCGGCGATGAAAATCTCCGAAACCATGCCGAGGTCGACGATGTTGCCGGTGAAGTCCGGCCCGTTGACCGTCTTCAGACGCTCGGTGACGATTTCCTTGGTGACGGACATGCATTATTCCCTAAGGCGTTTGGCTGCGGCTCAGATAGTGCAGATTGGCAGCGACTCCAAGCACCACCGGTGTCCGCCTCACCCTGCCAGGCCAACCGCTAGGTAGGTGAGCGCCGAAATTGCAGCCGTGGCCGGCAAGGTGACGATCCAGGCGATGACGATGTTGCCGGCAATGCCCCAGCGCACGGCCGAGACGCGGCGGGCGGCGCCGACACCGATGATGGCCCCGGTGATGGTATGGGTGGTCGACACGGGGACGCCGAGCCAGGTGGCGGCAAACAGGGTGATGGCGCCGCCGGTCTCGGCGCAGAAGCCCTGCATCGGATTCAGCCGGGTGATCTTCGAGCCCATCGTGTGAACGATGCGCCAGCCGCCGAACAAAGTGCCGAGCGCCAGTGCTGTCTGACAGGTGAGGACGACCCACAGCGGCACGTAGAACGTCCCGCCGAGCATACCTTGCGAATAGAGCAGCACGGCGATGATGCCCATGGTTTTCTGGGCGTCGTTGCCGCCGTGCCCTAGCGAATAAAGCGAGGCCGAAAAGAACTGCATGACGCGGAAGGTGCTGTCGACGGCGAACGGTGTCTGGCGCACGAACAGCCAGGAAACGGCCAGGATCAGGACCAGCGCCAGAACAAACCCTGTCGCCGGCGACACGACGATTGCGGCGACCGTCTTGCCAAGCCCGGTCCAGACGATGGCGCCGGGCCCAGCCTTTGCAACGCCGGCGCCGACGAGCCCGCCGATCAGGGCATGCGAACTGCTGGACGGGATGCCGGCAATCCAGGTGACGATGTTCCAGACGATGGCGCCAACGAGCGCCGAGAAGATCACCGCCGGCGTGACGATGCTGACGTCGACGATACCTTTTCCCACAGTTTCAGCCACGTGAAGGCCGAAGAACATGAAGGCGATGAAATTGAAGAAAGCCGCCCACAGGACCGCATATTGCGGTCTCAGCACGCGGGTGGAGACGATGGTGGCGATGGAGTTCGCTGCATCGTGCAGGCCGTTGAGAAAATCGAAAAACAGCGCGACGGCGACAAGGCCGATCAGCACGGGAAAGGCGATGGTGGCTTCCATTGCCTAAACGTTCTCGATGACGATGCCGCTGATCTCGTTGGCGACGTCCTCAAAGCGGTCGACCACCTTCTCCAGCTGGCCGTAGATCTCCGAGCCGATCAGGTAGGCCATCGGATCGCTGCGGCCATGCCGCTTGAACAGGTCCTTCAATCCCTGCTCATGCAGATCGTCGGCGCGGCTTTCGACGCGCATCACCTCTTCGGCGATGGCGTTGAGGCGTACCGTGTGCGTGCCGACCTTGCTGAGCAGCGGGATTGCTTCGGCAACCAGCCTGGAGGCGGCAACGATGACGCCGCCCATCTCCTGCATCAGCGGGTCGAATTCCTTCTTTTCGAACAGCTTCACCGTCTTGACGGTCTTGTGCATCATGTCGATGGCGTCATCCATCGACTGGATCAGGTCCTTGATGTCGCCGCGATCGAAGGGCGTGATGAAGGAACGCCGCACCGCCAGCAGCACTTCGGCCGTGATATGATCGGCCTCGTCCTCGAGATCGATGATCTTCTGGCACCAACGATCGATGTCCTTGCCCTGCAGGAGCTGCTCCAGCGCCTCGGCGCCGCCGACCACGGTGCGGGAATGCCGTTCAAAGAGGTCGAAGAAGCGATCTTCGCGCGGCAAAAGCTTGCGGAACCAGCCCAGCATGTCCGATCTCCTCGTATTCCATCCAACCACATAGCGCCGTGTTCGGCCGGGGGAAACAGCCAGCCGGCCCAAAGATGTGGATGCATGGCCAATTGCGGGTAGAGCTTGCGGCGAAAGGCAATTTCCCCGACCTTGCGCGCAACGAACGGACGGATGGTATGATCGACAAGCTCGAATTCTTCATCGCGCTGGCCAAGGAGGAGCATTTCGGCCGGGCGGCGGAAGCGTGCGGCGTCACGCAGCCGACCTTGTCGGCCGGGATCAAGCAGCTGGAGGGCCAGCTCGGCGTCATGCTGGTCAATCGCGGTTCGCGCTTTCAGGGGCTGACGCCGGAAGGCAAGCAGGTGCTGGTGTGGGCGCGTCGCATCGTCGGCGATTCCAGGACCATGCGCGAAGAGATGCGGGCGGCGCGACATGGCCTGTCCGGGCGTATCCGTATTGCCGCCATCCCAACCGCCCTCGCCATGGTGGCGCGGCTTACGACGCCATTTCGCGAGAAGCATCCGGGCGTCACCTTCTCTATCCTGTCGCGCACCTCGATCGAGGTGTTGTCGCTGCTCGGCAATTTCGACGTCGATGCCGGCATCACCTATCTCGACAACGAGCCTCTCGGACGGGTGACCAGCGTGCCGCTCTATGACGAGCGCTACCAGCTGATCACGGCGGTCGGAAATCCCTATTCGGATCGCGACAAAGTGACATGGGCCGAAATCAGCCAGCTGCCGCTCTGCTTGTTGACGCCGGACATGCAGAACCGCCGCATCATCGACCAGCATCTGGCCGAGGCCGGCGTGCAGGTGCGCCCGACACTGGAATCCAACTCGATGATCGTGCTGTTCTCCCACATACGGACAGGCAAATGGTCGTCGATCATGCCGCTCAACCTGGCGGAAACATTCGGTTTTTCCGAGCCGATCCGGGCCATTCCGATCGTCGAACCGGATGCCAGCCACACGGTCGGGCTGGTCGCCGCGCCGCGCGAACCGCACACGCCGCTGGTGCAGGCGCTGCTGGACGAGGCGATGGCGCTGGCAGACGATTTCCGCGCCAATCGCTGAGCTAGTCATAACTGGTCAATCGGCACGATAGAAATTTTCTATCGTGCAACGAAACCGCTTTATTGATTTCAGAGGTTTTCTCTGATTTCTTAAGCACTTAGCGATTAAGCGGCGTAGGCATGTCGTTGTTCCAAAACCGCTTCATGCTTTTGGACGATTATATGCATCGATCGCTACGATAGGGAGGGCGCTGCGTGACGATGCAGCCTGCAAGTACCGAGATACAGTCGCGCACGGCGGCGATCATCCAGGAGTTGAAGGGCCTCGAAGGCCCCCTGCTGCCGATCCTGCACGAGATCCAGGAAGAATTTGGCCACGTGCCGCAGGACGCCGTGCCCGTCATCGCCGATGGGCTGAACCTGTCGAGGGCCGAAGTGCATGGCGTCGTGACCTTCTATCATGATTTCCGTGCCCGGCCGGCTGGCCGGCATGTGCTCAAGCTCTGCCAGGCGGAAGCCTGCCAGTCGATGGGTTCGGATGCGATCGCCGCAAAGGTCAAGCAGTTGTTGGGCATCGATTTCCATGAGACCACCCGCGACGGATCGGTTACGCTTGAGCCTGTCTATTGCCTCGGGCTGTGCGCCTGTTCACCGTCGGCGATGCTGGATGGTGAGGTGATCGGGCGGCTCGATGACGAGAAGATCGAAGAGATCGTCGCGGAGGTACGCTCATGATCCCGCGCATCTACATTCCAGGTGACTCCGGCGCGCTGGCGCTCGGCGCCGAAAAGGTCGCCAAGGCTGTTCGTGCGGAACTGGCTGAACGGGGCGTCGAGGCCAAGATCGTCCGCAACGGCTCGCGCGGCGCCTATTTCCTCGAACCGATGGTCGAGGTCGCGACCGAAAAGGGCCGCGTCGCTTACGGGCCGGTCAAGCCATCGGACGTCAAGAGCCTGTTCGACAGCGGCTTTCTCACCGGCGGGCATCACAAGCGCTGGCTGGGCGCGCCCGACAAAATCCCGTTCCTGGCCAAGCAGACGCGCCTGACCTTTGCGCGTTGCGGCATCAACGACCCGCTATCGCTCGATGCCTACAAGTCACTGGGCGGGCTCAAGGGCCTGCAGAACGCGGTGGCCATGGCGCCGCTCGACATCGTCAAACAGGTCACGGAATCGGGCTTGCGCGGCCGAGGCGGCGCCGGCTTCCCGACCGGCATCAAGTGGAAGACGGTGCTCGATACGACATCTGACCGCAAATACATCGTCTGCAATGCCGACGAGGGCGACAGCGCCACCTTTGCCGACCGCATGATTATGGAGGGCGACCCCTTCGTGCTCATCGAAGGCATGACGATTGCCGGCATCGCCACCGGCGCGACCAAGGGGTTCGTCTATATCCGCTCGGAATATCCGCATGCGGTGGCTGTCATGAACAAGGCTGTCGAGGTCGCCCGCAAGGCAGGCGTGCTCGGCGTCAGCGTGCTGGGTTCGCCCAACGCCTTCGACATGGAAATCCGCGTCGGCGCCGGCGCCTATGTCTGCGGCGAGGAAACTTCGCTGCTGAACAGCCTTGAAGGCAAGCGCGGCGTGGTGCGAGCCAAGCCACCGCTGCCGGCAATCCAGGGTCTGTTCGGCAAGCCGACGGTGATCAACAACGTCATCAGCCTAGCCTCCGTGCCCATCATCATGGACAAGGGTGCTGCCTTCTACAAGGATTTCGGCATGGGCCGCTCGCGCGGCACGATCCCGATACAGATCGCCGGCAACGTCAAATTCGGCGGCCTGTTCGAGGCGGCCTTCGGCATGACGCTGGGCGAAATCGTCGACGATATCGGCGGCGGTACGGCCACTGGTCGCCCGGTGAAGGCGGTGCAGGTCGGCGGCCCGCTCGGCGCCTATTTCCCGCGCGGCCTGTTCGACACGCCGTTCGACTACGAAGAGTTCGCGAAGCGCGACGGGCTGATCGGCCATGCCGGCATCACCGTGTTCGACGACACGGCCGACATGCTGAAGCAGGCGCGCTTTGCCATGGAGTTCTGCGCCATCGAAAGCTGCGGCAAGTGCACGCCCTGCCGCATCGGCTCGATACGCGGGGTGGAGACCATCGACCGGATTGCCGCCGGCATCGAGCCGGAGAAGAACCTGGCTCTGGTCACCGATCTCTGCAACACGATGAAGTTCGGATCGCTCTGCGCGCTGGGCGGCTTCACGCCCTACCCGGTGATGAGCTCGATCACCCATTTCCCCGAAGATTTCAAGCCCGCGCCGGCGCGCGTGGCTGCTGAATAGGAGCTGGCAGATGAATATCAAGGCCGACTTCCCGACACTCATCGAAGAACTCGATTACGGAACCCCGGAATCGAAGGCGCAAAAGCAGGTTACGCTGATCGTCGACGGCCGCAGCATCAGCGTGCCGGAGGGTACGTCGATCATGCGCGCGGCGATGGAAGGCGGGGTCGAGATCCCAAAACTCTGCGCTACCGACATGCTGGACTCGTTCGGCTCCTGCCGCGTCTGCCTGGTCGAGATCGACGGGCGCGGCGGCACGCCGGCATCCTGCACGACGCCCGTCGGCGAAGGCATGGTGGTGCGCACGCAATCCGAGCGGCTCGACGCCATCCGCCGCGGTGTCATGGAGCTTTACGTCTCCGACCACCCGACCGGCTGGGACGAGAAGGCCGGCACCGGCGCCAGCGAGTTCGACGTTGTGGCGAAATCGGTCGGCCTGACCGAGAACCGCTTCGGCATCGAGGGCCGCAACCACGTCAAGCAGGAAAACGGCGTCGCGCCCGGCCATGGCTCGCTGGCGGTCGACTACATCGCCCGCGACGAGTCCAACCCATATTTCACCTATGATCCGGCGCAATGTATCGTCTGCTCGCGCTGCGTGCGGGCCTGCGAGGAGGTGCAGGGCACCTTCGCGCTGACGATCGAGGGCCGCGGTTTCGAATCGCGCATGGTCGCCGGCATGCACGAGGATTTCATCGCCTCAGAATGCGTATCCTGCGGCGCCTGCGTGCAGGCCTGTCCGACCGATGCGCTGCGTGAAAAGACCGTGCTTGAGAAAGGCATGCCCGAGCGCTCCGCCGTCACCACCTGCGCCTATTGCGGCGTCGGCTGCTCGTTCAAGGCCGAAGTGAAGGACGACGAAGTCATTCGCATGATGCCCTACAAGGACGGCAAGGCCAACCACGGCCACTCCTGCGTGAAGGGCCGTTTCGCCTATGGCTATGCCACCCACAAGGACCGCATCCTGTCGCCTATGATCCGGGAAAAGGTCAGCGATCCCTGGCGCGAGGTGAGCTGGGAAGAGGCCATCGCCCATACGGCCAAGGAATTCCGCCGTATCCAGTATCAATACGGCCGCACCTCGATCGGCGGTATCACGTCCTCGCGCTGCACGAATGAAGAGACCTATCTCGTCCAGAAGCTGGTGCGCCAAGGCTTCCGCAACAACAATGTCGACACTTGCGCGCGCGTCTGCCACTCGCCGACCGGCTACGGCCTCGGCCAGACCTATGGCACCTCGGCCGGCACGCAGGATTTCGATTCCGTCGATTTCACCGATGTCGCCGTCATCATCGGCGCCAATCCGGCTTCCGCGCACCCGGTGTTCGCCTCGCGGCTGAAAAAGCGGCTGCGCCAGGGCGCCAAGCTGATCGTGCTCGATCCGCGCCGCACCGAAATGGTCAAGTCGGCGCATATCGAGGCCGACTATCACCTGCCGCTGAAGCCCGGCACCAACGTGGCGGTGCTGACGGCGCTGGCGCATGTCATCGTTACCGAAGGGCTTTTCGACGAAGCCTTCATCCGCGATCGCTGCGACTGGGCGGAGTTCCAGGATTGGGCTTCTTTCGTCGCCTTGCCGGAAAACAGCCCCGAAATCGTGGGCAAGCTGTCCGGCGTCGATCCCGAACTGATCCGAGGTGCTGCACGGCTCTATGCCAAGGGCGGCAATGGCGCGATTTATTACGGCCTCGGCGTGACCGAACACAGCCAGGGTTCGACCACGGTTATGGCTATCGCCAACCTTGCCATGGCGACCGGCAATATCGGCCGCCCGGGCGTCGGGGTGAATCCGCTGCGCGGCCAGAACAACGTGCAGGGTTCCTGCGACATGGGCTCGTTCCCGCATGAACTGCCGGGCTACCGCCACATCTCCGGCGAGGCGGTGCGCGACATCTATGAGACGTTGTGGGGGGTGAAGCTCGACGACGAACCGGGCCTGCGCATCCCCAACATGCTGGATGCCGCCGTCGACGGATCCTTCAAGGGCATCTACATCCAGGGCGAGGACATCCTGCAATCCGACCCTGATACCAAGCATGTCGCGGCCGGCCTGGCGGCGATGGAATGCGTCGTCGTGCACGACCTGTTCCTCAACGAGACAGCTAACTACGCGCATGTCTTCCTGCCGGGCTCGACCTTCCTGGAAAAGGACGGCACTTTCACCAATGCCGAGCGCCGCATCAACATGGTGCGCAAGGTGCTGGAGCCGAAGGCGCGCTATGCCGACTGGGAAGCGACACAGGAGCTTGCCCGCGCGATCGGGCTGGATTGGAACTACCAGCATCCCTCCGAAATCATGGACGAGATCGCCAAAACGACGCCAAGCTTCGCCGGCGTCTCCTTCGATCTGCTCGACCGTGTCGGATCGGTGCAATGGCCCTGCAACGAGAAGGCGCCGCTCGGCACGCCGATCATGCATATCGACGGCTTCGTGCGCGGCAAGGGCAAGTTCATCCGGACGGAATATGTGGCGACCGACGAGCGGACCGGGCCCCGTTTCCCGTTGCTGCTGACCACCGGCCGCATCCTCAGCCAGTACAATGTCGGTGCACAGACAAGGCGCACCGAAAACGTCATGTGGCACTCGGAGGACCGGCTGGAAATCCATCCGCACGATGCCGAGAACCGCGGCCTGCGCGATGGCGACTGGGTGCGGCTGACCAGCCGTTCGGGTGAGACGACGCTGCGTGCGCTGATCACCGACCGGGTGTCGCCAGGTGTGGTCTACACAACGTTCCACCATCCCGACACGCAGGCCAACGTCATCACCACCGACTTCTCCGACTGGGCGACCAACTGCCCGGAGTACAAGGTGACCGCGGTGCAGGTCGGCGCCTCCAACGGGCCTTCGGACTGGCAGCGCGATTATAACGAGCAGGCCGAGCAGAGCCGCCGCATCGCAAAGCTGGAAGCGGCGGAGTAGTCTTGCCACGGCGTTCGACAATAAGAGCTTCAATCTTGACGGTTGGTCGACCCCTACTCCGTCAGGAAGGACGCGAGCTTATGCCGCCTGGCGCCTTTCCTCTCCCTCCGGAGGGGGGAGAGGTGGCGCCGCGAAGCGGCGACGGAGTGGGGGAAGCCGGCCCCGCAACACGCAGCCGTCGAAAGTCGCGCACAACCCAAGGAGCAGGCAAACCGACGCATCTGGGCAGCAGTCGACCCCCACTCCGTCAAGTTTCGCTTGACACCTCTCCCCCGATCGACGGGGGAGAGGAAAGGCGCGAGCCTCCACAGCTACTGCGAAGGACGGACAGGGCAGAGGGGCGCGCCTCGTGACCCGAAAAAGCCAAGCCACCACCCAAATCTCTCGCCTTGCCCACCGCGCCAGCGGCACTGCGGCGGCCAACCGCATGGTGCCGGAGGAGACGCCGGTGGCGTTCTCCTTTGCCGGCACCACCCATGCGGTGATGATGGCGAGCCCGGCCGACTTCGAGGATTTCGCGCTCGGCTTCTCGCTGACCGAAGGCATCATCGGTTTGCCTGACGAGATCGAGGCGATCGAGGTCGAGGACCATGGCGCCGGCATCGATATCCAGATCCGGCTGAAGGACCAGGCCAATACGCGCTTCGAGGCGCGGCGGCGGCGGCTCGCCGGCCCGGTCGGCTGTGGGCTGTGCGGCATCGAATCCATCGAGGAAGCGATGCGCTCGGTCGATAAGGTTAGTGCGTCCAAGCTTACGCTTGAAGCCGACGACATCGTTCGCTCAGTCAAGCTTTTGTCGAAGGTGCAGCCGCTGCATTCCGAGACCGGTGCAGTGCATGCCGCAGGGTTTTATGTGCCCGGCAAGGGCATCGTAATGGCGCGCGAGGATGTCGGCCGGCACAATGCGCTGGACAAACTGGCCGGCGCGCTGGCCAAGGCCGGCATTGACGGTGCATCGGGCGCGGTGGTGGTGACATCACGCGTCTCAGTGGAGATGGTGCAGAAAACGGCGGCGATCGGCTCCGCCTTCATCATCGCCGTGTCGGCGCCGACAGCCCTTGCCATCCGCACCGCCGAAGAGGCCGGCATGACGCTGGTGGCGCTGGTGCGCGGCGACGATTTCGATGTTTTCACCCACCCGGAACGGGTGGTCTTGGGAGTTGCCCAGCATGTCGCATGACGAAGAACACATCACGAGTACCGGGGAAAAGCTGGTGCGCATGGCCAACCAGATCGCCGCCTTCTTCCATTCAAGGCCCCGCGAGGAAGGTGTGGCGGGCGTGGCCGAGCACATCAACAAGTTCTGGGAGCCCAGGATGCGCCGGCAGTTCTTCGAGATGCTGGACAGCGGCGGCGAAGGTTTTGACGAACTCGTCGTCGTGGCCTCGGCCAGGATCAAGCGGCCGAAGACCGAGGAGCAGGCCGATGTGAGCATCGGCTACGTCCAACCCACGGGTGCAGAGAGCGCCGCTCCCCAGAAATAGCCTCCCCCAGAAATGGCGGGCGAACACGGTTCGCCGCGGGCTATATTCCTGTCTTCTAAAGTTTGGCTGCCGCATCCGCCGGGCGTCTGCTATGGTCGGCGATCAGAAATCGTCTGGCCGGACGGGATAGCAACGTGAGGCCGATCGAGACGCGATATGCCCTCAGCGGCGACGTGCGGATCGCCTATCAGGTGGTCGGCCAGGGATCGTTCGACCTGGTTTTCGTGCCCGGCTTCATCTCCAATCTCGACCTGCATTGGGAAGACGAGGGCTACGCCAGGCTGTTGAAACGGCTCTCGGCGTTCTCGCGGCTGATCCTGTTCGACAAGCGCGGCACCGGCCTGTCCGACCGCGTCGACCCACGCCACCTGCCCAGCCTCGAAACCCGCATGGACGATGTGCGCGCGGTGATGGATGCCACCGGCAGCGGCCGCGCGGCCTTGCTCGGCGCTTCGGAAGGCGCGCCGATGGCAATGTTGTTTGCCGCCACCTGTCCGGAACGGACACGAGCGCTGGCGCTCTATGGCGGTTATGCGCATTTCCACAAATGGGTGATGTCGCCGGAGCGCCTCGAGGCCTTCATCGCGACGGCCGGCACGGAATGGGGCACGGGCGCCACACTGCCCAACTTCGCTCCCGGCCGGGTAGATGATGCGCATTTCACCCAGTGGTGGGCCCGCTTCGAGCGGCTGTCGGCCAGTCCGACGGCAGCGGCAGCCCTTGCCCGGATGAATGCCGGAATCGATGTGCGCGGCGTGCTTTCGGCGATCGGCGCACCGACACTGCTCATTCATCGCCGCAACGACGCGCGGGTCGACCCGGACGCCAGCCGCTTCCTGGCGAAAGAGATCGCCAATGCGCGATTGGTCGAGGTCCCCGGGCGCGACCACCCGATCTGGACCGGCGATGTCGACCGGGTGGCGGACCTGATCGAGGAATTCCTGACCGGCGAGCGTGCCGTGGCCGAAGCGGAGCGCGTGCTTGCCGCTCTTCTGGCGACACGCATCTACGACACGGCGCGGGTTGGCGACCGCATGTGGAGCGAACGTAGCGAGCGCTTCCAGGAGAGCTGGCGGCAGCTGGTCGGCCGTCATGGCGGACGCGTCGCCGGCATCCATGGCGAATTGATGATCTCGCGCTTCGACGGGCCGGCGCGGGCCATACGCTGCGCGGCGGCACTGCGCGATGCGGCGCAACATATGGGCATTGCAAGCGCCCAGGGCGCCCATGTCGGTGAGGTCGAAATGCGCGGGCCGCCGGTGGGGCTGATGGCACGGGTGACGATGCAGATCGCCGCCCATGCCGGGCGCGGCGATATTCTGGCGTCGCGGCTGGCCGCCGATCTGGCGGCGGGGTCCGGCCTGCATTTCATCGATGCCGGGCGTGTCACGGTGGATGAGCTGGACGAGCCGCTGGCGCTGGTCCAGGCAACGTCGGAACAGCACCTGGAGCCGGCCTGCCGCCCCAAGGCGAAACCCGCCGAGCCGGCTCAACTGACGGCGCGCGAAAGCGAGGTGGTGATCCTGATCGCCGACGGCAAGAGCAATGCCGCGATCGCCGCCGAGCTGAGGCTCAGCGAGCATACGGTCAAGCGTCATGTCGCCAACATATTGCTGAAGCTCGATTTGCCGTCACGGGCGGCGGCAGCGGCATTTTCCGCCAGGCAGGCTGGCCCGGACGGGCCATAGGGACCATGGCGCTTTCGGGCGAAGCGGCCAGGTGGGGTCGAGGCGTACCAATTCTCTCCATGCAGGCCAGGCGGATGTCGCCGGGAAAGGCACTGCGGATGGAGGATGCAATGCTGAAGTCAAACAGGTCGATCAAATCGCTGGTGATAGCGGCAGGCGTTGGCGCGCTGTTCACGATCGCTCCCGCCAGAGCCGAGGATGCCTCGGCGGCCGCCGCCTACAAGGACATCGAGGCGACGCTCGGCTCAGTGCCGGACATGTTCAAGACGCTGCCCGATGTCGCGGTTGCCGGCGCCTGGGCCGAGATCAAGGGTGTGCAGCTCAACCCCAAGACCGCGCTCGACGGCAAGACCAAGGAACTGCTGGGGCTGGCCGTCGCCTCGCAGATCCCCTGCCAGTACTGCATTTATTTCCACACCGAGGCCGCCAAGCTCAATGGCGCGACCGATGAGGAGATCAAGGAGGCGATCGCGATGGCGGCCATCGTGCGCCACTGGTCGACGATGCTCAACGGCAGCCAGGTCGATTTCGCGACCTTCAAACAACAGACCGACGGCGTGTTCGCAGCCGTCAAAGCCAAGTCGCAGTGAAAGAAACTGCCGGGCGGTGCGCCGGGCATTGCTTGTGATCATTCAACCGCCCGATCAACGGGCCATGGAGGAGAAGATGCTGACCAAGACGCAGAGCGTGGACGGCGCGGCGATCAAGAAAGCGATCGAAGGACGGGACGGCAGGATGCTCGCTAGCTTCTATGCCGACGACGCACTGGTGCGGGTGATCGACCGCAACAATCCGCCGAGCAAGCCGCGCGAGATCCGCGGCCGGGCGGCGATCAGCACCTTCTGGGACGACATCTGCAGCCGGGCGATGACCCACAAGGTCGACACCACCATCGCCGATGGCGACAATCTCGCCTTCACCCAGGCCTGCGCCTATCCGGACGGAACGAAAGTGTTCTGCGCGGCGATGCTGGAGCTGAAGAATGGGCGGATCGCACGACAGACCGTCGTGCAGGCCTGGGACGAGTAGTTCCACCGCGGAAAGATCAACCGCGGTTTGGGCCGCAAAACTGGAGGAGACAAAAATGTTCAGCGCCAGATGGCAGATCGACGCCAAGTTCGGGCACAAGCAGACCGTGCTCGACCTGTTGAAGAAATGGGAACGCGAGATCGGCTCTCAGGTCGGCATTGCCGATCTCGAGTTCCAGATCATGACCGGTTCGGTCGGAGCTCGGGAAGCGACGGTCGAATCGCATCATCAGGTCGAAAGCCTTGCCCAGTTGGAGGGATTCTTCGCGAGGATCGGCAAGATCGACGCGCACGCCAAATGGGGCAAGGAGATGGAGCCCTACGTCGTTTCAGGCACCAGCCTTTGGAACATCTACCGCATCGTGGAGTAGCCGTGGCAGGTGCAGCAGTTTTCGGCCATCAGTTGCGGCGGCCGAAACTCGTCCGCTGCCCGGAAAACCGCCCTTCCCTGACCGATCCGGCAGCCGCGACACGTGCCGGCTGATTGGGCAATGTGGCCTGCTTGGCCAGGGCCGCCGCTATCAAGGCGTCGGCCTGGCGCGCGCGCTGGTCCGCGCCGGCATCTCCGGCAGGGTTGCCCGCCACGGCGGAGGTCGACATCCGCCGGCGGGGTTTGAAAGCAAGATAGAGAAGCAACGCGCCGAGCAGTCCAGCCCCAATGACGATCGTCAAACGCGTGCCGGTCATGCCGGTGCGTTCGATCTGGGTGGGGTTGGCGGGGTTCTGGACGACGGTGAGCTTGTCGCCGACCTGCGGTTCGCGGGCACCGTTCTTGTTCAGCTCCATCGTGGCCTCGACGGCGTCGGCGCCGGTGCCGACGCGCAAGGTGCCGGTGAATTTCTGGGTCACCTTCCACTCTTTGTCAGCATGAACCGTCTTGAACGCATCCACCAGTTCGCACGGGATCGTGGCGGTGCTGACGGTCTTGTAGACAATCTTGTGGGCGGTCGATTCCATGTCGCATTCGACATTGACCGCGAGGATTTCAGCAGGCGCCTCGGGCCAGCCGCTCTTCTTGATCATGTCCTTGCCGCCGAACACAGCGATCAGCAGACAGAAGCCGCCAATGAGTACCAGCTTGATCTTGGTCGTGTTCATGCGCAAACCCCTCGCCGCGCGGTTTCCCGGCAAGAGGCTGCTCGTTCAGGTTGAATATTCAGTAAATCGTGAACTCCCGCCGTACCGCAAAAGTAACTCTCGCTTAATGTACAGAAAACGGGTTGGCGAATATTTTAGAGATAGTGGCGGCCTCTACCCATGCGCCACCATCACATGACGAACGGCGGTATAATCCTCCAGCGCATAGAGAGACATGTCCTTGCCGTAGCCAGACTGCTTCAGCCCGCCATGCGGCATCTCGTTGGTCAGCATGAAATGGGTGTTGATCCAGGTGCAGCCATATTGCAGACGGGCGGCCGTCGCCATGGCGCGCGAGACGTTCTTGGTCCACACCGAGGATGCCAGGCCGTAGTCGCTGTCATTGGCCCAGTTCACGGCTTCATCGACTTCGGAGAAGCGGGTGATGGAGACGACCGGACCGAACACTTCGCGGCGCACGATCTCGTCTTCCTGCAGCGCGCCGGCAACCACCGTCGGCTGGTAATAGAAGCCGGAGCCTTCGCCCGGCTTGCCGCCGGTGGTGATCTCGATGTGCTTCAGTTCCGAAGCGCGCTCGACGAAGCTCGAGACGCGATCGCGCTGGCGGCGCGAGATCAGCGGCCCGATCTCATTTTCGGTGTCGTCGGGCTGGTTGTATTTGATGGTCGAGACGGCAGATGAGAGATCGGCGACGAGCTTGTCGTAGATCTTCTTGCCGGCATAGATGCGGCAAGCGGCTGTACAATCCTGCCCGGCATTGTAGTAGCCGAAACCGCGCAGGCCGTTGACCACGGCGCCGAGGTCGGCGTCGTCGAAAACGATGACCGGCGCCTTGCCGCCGAGTTCCAGATGCGTGCGCTTGACCGACTTGGCGGCGGCCTGCAGCACCTTCTTGCCCGTGGCGACGTCGCCGGTGATCGAAATCATGTTGACCTTGGCGTGATTGATCAGCGTGTTGCCGACGCTGTCGCCGCGGCCGAGCACGACATTGACGACGCCCTCGGGCAGCACCTCGGCCAGGATCCTGGCCAGCTTCAGCGCCGTCAGCGGCGTCTGCTCCGACGGCTTGAAGACGACGGTGTTGCCGCCGGCAATGGCCGGCGCCAGCTTCCAGGCCATCATCATCAGTGGATAGTTCCACGGCGCGATGGAAGCGACGATGCCGATCGGGTCGCGCCGCACCATCGAGGTGTGGCCGGGCAGATATTCGCCGGCGACCACGCCCGGCATCGAACGTACCGCGCCGGCAAAGAAGCGATAGCAGTCGACGATCGCCGGGATTTCGTCATTGAGCACGGCGTTGATCGGCTTGCCGCAATTCAGCGCCTCGAGCGCCGCGAACTCCCGCGCGTTGGCCTCGATGCGGTCGGCGATCTTGAGGAGATAGCCGGAGCGCTGCGCCGGCGTTGTGCGTGACCACAAGACGAACGCTCGCTCGGCGGCAGTAACAGCCGCCTCGATCTGCGCCTGGCTGGCTTCAGGCAGGTTGAGAATGGTCGCCCCGGTCTTTGGATTCAGAATCGGCTCCTCGGTCTCGGTGCCGTTCTCGAAGCTCGAGCCGATCAGCATCTGGGTGTCCATGCAGGTTCTCCTCGGTCAGGAGCGAGTAGCGAATAGCGAGTAGCGAATAGGGCTGGTCGTGCAATCTCCCCTATTCGCTATTCGCTACTCCCTATTCGCTGTTCTTCATTTGCCCGAACCGGCGATCTGGTCGCCGTCGCGGGTCAGGTAATAGGCGGCAAGGATGGGCAGCAGCGTCACCAGCACCACGACCATGGCGACGACATTGGTGACCGGACGCTGGCGTGGGCGGATCAGCTCTTCCAGCATCCAGATCGGCACGGTCTGCTGCTGGCCGGCGGTGAAGGTGGTGACGATGACCTCGTCGAAGGACAGCGCGAAGGCGAGCATCCCCCCGGCAAGCAGAGCGGTGGCGATGTTGGGCAGCACGACGTGCCGGAAGGTCTGGAAGCCGTCGGCGCCGAGATCCATCGAGGCCTCGATCATTGAGCCGGAAGTGCGGCGGAAACGGGCGACCGCATTGTTGTAGACGACGACAACGCAGAAGGTGGCGTGGCCGAGCACGATCGTCCAGAACGAGAACGGGATGTCGGCTAGCGAGAAGGCCGAGCGCAACGCGATGCCGGTGATGATGCCGGGCAGCGCGATCGGCAGGATGACGAGCAGCGAGATCGTCTCGCGGCCGAAGAATTTCGTCCGTGACACGGCGGCGGCGCACAGGGTGCCCAGTATCAAGGCAATCGCGGTCGAGATTGCGGCGACGCGGACCGAAAGCGACAGCGCCTGCCAGACATCCGGCCGGTTCCAGGTGACGGCGAACCATTGTGTGGTCAGCCCCGGCGGCGGCCAGACGAAGCTCTTCTCTTCCGTGGTGAAGGCATAGACGAAGATCAGCAGGATCGGCAGGTGCAGGAAGAGCAGGCCGCAAGCGGCTGCGATCTTGAGGCCGAGCGGGGCGGATTGCGAACCGTCAGAGCGCATCGAAGGCCCCCATGCGCTTGGCGCCCCAGAGATAGAAACCCATGATGACGATGGGCACGACGGTGAAGGCGGCGGCGAGCGGGATGTTGCCGGCGGTGCCCTGCTGCGAATAGACGGCCTGGCCGATAAACAGCCGCGACGTGCCGATGATCTGCGGGATGATGTAGTCGCCCAGCGTCAGCGAGAAGGTGAAGATCGAGCCGGCGACGATGCCGGGCAGCGCCAGCGGGAACAGCACGTTGCGGAAGGTCTGGCCCGGCGATGCGCCGAGATCGGAGGACGCCTCGACCAGATTGCCGGGCACGCGCTCCAATGCCGCCTGCACCGGCAGGATCATGAACGGCAGCCAGACATAGACGAAGGCGATGAAGGTGCCGGTGGCGGAGACCGACAGCGAGTTGCCGCCGACGACCGGCAGCGACAGCCAGCCGTCGAGCACCCAGAGCAGATGCAATTTGGCCAGCAGCCAGGTCAGAATGCCTTCCTTGGCGAGGATCAACTTCCAGGCGTAGATTTTCACCAGATAACTCGACCACAGCGGCAGCATGATTCCGAGATAAAACAGCGCCTTCCAGCGGCCCCGGGCATAGCGCGCCGCATAATAGGCGATCGGGAAGGCGATGGCGGCGGAGGCCAGCGTGACCAGCACCGCCATCGTCACCGTGCGCAGGATGATGTCGAGATTGGCGGGCTGGAACAGGTCGCCATAGGTCTTCAGCGTGAACTCATGGTTGATGAGGCCGGAAAATTCGTCGATCGAGAAGAAACTCTGTGCCAAGAGCGCGAACAGCGAACCGATATAGACGACGCCGAGCCACAGCACCGGCGGCGCCAACATGAGGAACAGCAGCAGTTGCGGCTTGCGCCAGAACAGGTCGGACAGCGCACCGCGCACGCCGCCGCTGCCGGGCAGGATGGCGGGGGCGGAGGTTGAGTTGAGCGCGGCGATGGTCATGGGGAGACCGCGTGCTGAAGGAACCCTGAGAAGCCGGGTTCCTTCACACCCCCCTCTGTCCTGCCGGACATCTCCCCCTCAAGGGGGGAGATCAGCAGTTTCGCTGCCTCGCCAAATCCCCAACGTTGAAGATTGGCGAAACCGGGAGGAACAGCCAATCTCCCCGCTTGAGGGGGAGATGTCCGGCAGGACAGAGGGGGGTGCTTGGCGCAAACCTCAATCATGCCGGCTCGTCCATCAAATGCAAATGCTCGCGGTTGAACGTCAGCACCACCGCTTCGCCTTCCGCCGGCAGCTTTGTCCCGGCCGGCACGATGGCGTGCAGCCTCAAGCCGTCGGCGTCGAGCGCCAGCCTGGTCGTGGCGCCGAGATAGTTGGTTCCGACCAGGCGCGCGGCAACCCCTTCGCCTTTCGCAATGCTGCCGATGCGGATCGATTCGGGGCGCAAGCTGCCCCAGCGGTCCTGGCCGGAATAACGCTGGACGAAATCCGGCGGCAACACATTGGAGGAGCCGACGAAATCGGCGACGAAGCGTGTCCTGGGCCGCTGGTAGATGTCTTCCGGCGTGCCGATCTGCATGATCTTGCCGTCATTGAAGACGGCAACGCGGTCGGCCATCGACAGCGCTTCGCCCTGATCATGGGTGACGAAGACGAAGGTGATGCCGAGCGCCTTCTGCAGCGACTTCAGCTCTTCCTGCATGTTCTCGCGCAGCTTGAGGTCGAGCGCGCCGAGCGGCTCGTCGAGCAAAAGCACCTTGGGCTGGTTGACCAGCGCACGGGCCAGCGCGACGCGCTGGCGTTGGCCGCCGGAGAGCTGGCCGGGACGGCGGGCGCCATAGCCGGGAAGCCGCACCAGTGACAATGCCTCTTCCGCCGCCTTCTGCCGCTGCGGCTTGGCGATGCCCTTGACCATCAGCCCGTAGGCGACATTGTCCAGCACGTTCAAATGCGGGAACAGCGCGTAGTCCTGGAACACCGTGTTGACGTTGCGGCGATAGGGCGGCACGCCCTCGGCGCGGTCGCCGAAGATCGAGATCGAGCCCGATGTCGGCTGCTCGAAGCCGGCGATGAGGCGCAGGCAGGTAGTCTTGCCGGACCCCGACGGACCAAGCATGGCGAAGAACTCGCCCGGCACGATGTCGAGATCGACCGCATCGACGGCGCGCACGCTGCCGAAATGGCGAGAGACTTTCTGGAAGGAAACGGCCGAGGTCATGGGCTGTCCTGATCTGTTGCCGGTTTGTGGTTCGTCGAAATAGCTCTTGCCGCCACCAATCAGGCCAGCGGGCACGGCACTTCACCTCCCCCTCGATGGGGAGGTCGCGGCGAAGCCGCGGGTGGGGGTGACTAGCACCGGACGTCAGCGCTGCCCCCACCCCGACGCTGCGCGTCGACCCTCCCCACAAGGGGGTGGGTTAAAGGGAGCTCAACGCCCGCCGATGACGCCGATATAGTCGGACACCCAGCGGTAGTAAGGCACGCACTGGTCGTTCTGGGTTGCGCACTTGGAGACCGGGGTCTTCCAGAACTTGATCTTGTCGAAGTTCTCGTAGCCGTTGGTCTTGCAGCCTTCCTCGCCGAGCAGCTCGTTGCCCTTGCAGGCAGCGGGCACCACGGGGAGCGAGCCGAACCAGGCCGAGACATCGCCCTGGACCTTGGGCGACAGCGAATGCTCAAGCCACATATAGGCGCAGTTGGGATGCGCGGAGTCGGCCTCCATCATGGTGGTGTCGGCCCAGCCGGTGACGCCTTCTTCCGGCACGGTCGAGGCGACCGGCTTCTTGGCGGCAACCAGCGTGTTGACCTGGTAAGGCCACGAACCGGAAGCGACGACGCCTTCGTTCTGGAAATCGTCGACCTGGATGGCGGCGTCATGCCAGTAGCGGCCGACCAGCGTCCGCTGAACACGCAGCAGCTCGAGCGCTGCCTTGTACTGGTCTTCGTTCAATTCGTACGGGTCCTTAATGCCGAGTTCCGGCTTGTGGAACATCAAATAGTTGGCGGCGTCGGCGATGTGGATCGGGCCGTCATAGGCCTGGACGCGGCCCTTGTTGGACTTGCCGTCCGGCAGGTTCATTTCCTCGAAGACGACGTTCCAGCTCTTGGGCGCTTCCTTGAAGACATCGGTGTTGTACATCAGGATGTTCGGGCCCCACTGATAGGGAACGCCGTAATGCACCTTGTCGACGGTGAACCAGGGCGCATCCTTCAGACGGTCGTCTACCGCCTTCCAGCTCGGGATGAGATCGGTGTTGATCGGCTGCACGCGCTTGCCGGCAACGAGGCGCAGCGATGCGTCACCCGAAGCGGTGACTAGATCGAACCCACCCTCATTCATCAGCGAGACCATCTCGTCGGAGGTGTTCGCGGTCTTGACGTTGACCTTGCAGCCGCTCTCCTTCTCGAAGGAGGTCACCCAGTCATAGCCCTTGTCGGTTTCGCCGCGCTCGATGTACCCCGGCCAGGCAACGATGCTGACCTCCCCTTCGCCCTTGCCAAGTTCCTTGACCTGGGCGACGGCCTGACCGGAAAAGGTCAGCGCGACCGTCAAGGCGGTGCACGTCTTCAGGAATGAATTCATCGTCAATCTCCCATTTTGGCGCCTGACTGCGAAGCGAGTCGCCGCCGCGGTCAGCCGCAGGCTGAAAAGCGTCAGTTCATCCGATGGCACGTTGCCGCTCTGATGGCGGCTTTCGTCGCTGACATGAAAAGTGCTCGGAAAATTCCGGTTTCGCAAATTCATTTATCAGAAACGCGATATCGGTTTTTCCGATAGATAACCACGCACCCTATCAACGCTGCTGGCGTACCATACGCTGCGACTGGGCAAGGCCGATGAAGTCGCGCGACGCCTGCGGCAGACCGGAGCCGCGGCGCCAGACCATGCCGACCTGGACGACCGGCAGGGAACCCGAAATGTCGCGCGATTCGATGCGGTCGCCTTCCAGCGACCACGGCCGGTAGACTAGGTCGGGCAGCAACGCCACGCCCGCACCTGTGGCGACGAGGCTGCGAACGGCTTCGACCGAGCGGGTGCGAAAGGCGACATGCGGCCTGGCGCCGATCGCCGCCAGAAGCTTGCCGGTGTTCTCCTCGATCTCGTCGACGGTCAGCATGATCAGCGGCTCGCCGGCAATGTCGCCTATGCCGATAATGTCGGCGCTGGCCAGCTTGTGGCCGAGCGGGACCCACAGCCGGTAGGCCGAGACCTCGAGGATTTCCGACTGCAGAGCGGTGCGGTCGCGCAAATTGGAGGTGACCATGACGGCAATGTCGAGCTTGCCGCCGATCAGCAGATGTTCGAGATAGTCGCCATTGTCCTCGATGGCCGAGACATCGACGCCGGGATAGGCGCGGCGGTAGCGCGCCAGCAGATCGGACAGCACATAGCCCGCGACCAGCGAGGTGACGCCGAGCTGCAGCCGCCCGCCGGCCACCACCTGGTCGTCGGAAAAAGCGCGGCGCGCGTCGGAGACGTCGGCCAGGATCTTGGTCGCATGGCGCAGGAACTGGTGGCCTTTGTGGGTAATGTTGAGGCCACGCGGATGGCGCTCGAACAATTCGACGCCGAGATCGCTCTCCAGCTCCTTGATCGCCTCGGTGACCGAGGATTGCGAGATGGAGAGGTTTTGTGCGGCGCCCGACACCGTGCCTTGCTCGGCGACGGCAATGAAGAACTGCAGCTGGCGGATGGTGAAAGCCATGGCCGGACTAAACACCGGCGCGCCGGGGAAGGAAAGCCGAAGGCGGAGCTTATACCCATACGGCTTGAGGCGCCTCCTGGTCAGCCGAACCCGAGGCGCCGCCGGCAGGCAGGACCGTAGCGAAGCGCGAGCATGAACGCCGTCTCCAGCGCCAGGACGATGACGATGATGCGAAAGCCGATGGCATAGGAATCCCGGCCGCTGCCGCGCATAAGGTAGCCGGTGACGAGGAAGCCGGTGTTCCATAGCGTGGCGCCGAGCAGCGTCGCCGCCGCGAAGGGCAAGAGTGGAAGACGGAGCGCGCCGGCCGCGATCGGCAGATAGTTGCGAACCGTCGGGATGAACTGCGCCAGCAAGGAGACCCGGACATGATGGCGGCGGTAGGCCTGACCAAGCTTGCTGTAGGTCGCATAGCGCAAGCAGACATATTTGCCGAAACGCTCGACCAGCCTGTCGGCACGATCCAATCCAATCCTACGGCCCACACTATACCAGACAAGGCAGCCTGTGATGGCGGACAGCGTCGTCACCAGAAGCAGGATCGCCAGCGCCAGGAGATCGGAGGCTGCCGTCATGCCGAGGAACAGCAGCAGCACATGCGAGGGCGGCAGCGGCAGGATCTTTTCAGTGAAGGCGAGACAGCCGACACCAAGCAGGCCGAAGCCCAGGATCGCCGACAGTGGATCAGTCATGCGAAGCGCCAGTCATAGGTTTTGAGGTTCTTGATCCTGGACACCTTATACACCGTCATACACCGTCGCCGGCGGAAAGTTGCGGAATGTCCGGCCAAGCCGGGTCCGCTCCCAGGTCGAAGCGCGCAAGCGTCCAGGCCATGAGGAAAGACAAGGCATCGTTTGCAGCATGGTGACCTCATTGCTGATGCGGGCGATTCGCCCGGCCCGCATTTCGACGAGGCGCTGTTTGCGGCTGCCAAGTTGCATGGACATTGCGAACAGCGGGATGATTGAAAAACAATTTTTCACCAGAACGACATCTTATGCGGCCGGCGACGCGGCGCGCATGATGCACAACATCGCCTTCGCGGTATCGGGTGGCGGCATGGCCGGGATCGCGGCGCGCCAGTCGCTGGTGTTTGGCTAGGCCGCAGCGATGCTGAGGCGCGCTCCAGCCTCGGCAAGTGCCGAGGCAATGTCGCGCGGCGGCGGCTGGTCGGTGGCGAGTTCGGAAAAACCGTCGAAGCCGCAGACCTGGACCAGACCCTGGCGACCGAACTTGGTGTGGTCGGTGATGACCAGCGAGCGCTGGCCGCGCGACAGCACCATGCGGGCGAACTCCGCCTCTTCCAGATCGTAGTCGGCAAGGCCTGCGGCGGCATCGACGGCGCCGATCGAAATCACCGCATGGCTGACCGAGAAGCGGCTGACGAAATCGATCGCCGAGGCGCCGAAGGCGGCTCCGGAATCGCTGCGCAATTCGCCGCCGGCCATATAGACCTTGTTGCCGTTGACGGTGGCCAGCGTGCGGGCGATGTCGGATGAATTGGTGACCACGGTCAGCCGCCGGTGGCCGAGCAGTTCGCGGGCCAGGAACGAGGTCGTGGTGCCGGTGTCCAGCATGACCGATTCACCGTCGCGAATGGTGGCAGCGACCATGCGGGCGATCAGCCGCTTGGCCTCCGCATTGTCGCGCATGCGCCGCTCGAACGGCGCTTCGCCGGCCATCGACGGCAGGCCGATGGCGCCATGCATCTTGAGCACCGAGCCATTGCCGGTCAGTGGCTTGACATCCCGGCGCACCGTTTCAAGCGAAACCCCCAGCCGGTCGGCGAGGCTGGCAATGGTGACGGTGCCCTCTTCCTTGAGGAGGCGGAGGATTTCGCCATGCCGTTTCGAATGGATCATCTGGCTTCCTGAATTTGCGGCCTGCCCGGTTTTAGGGCAATGCCGCCGTTTTTAAAGGAATTGCTCGTGGTTTCGGGCAAAACACCCAAAAAAAGTCACAACATTTCATTGACAGTTAGGTGGCACTGGCGTGACATTGACGGCGTGACAGCTTCGGAACTGCCACGGGAGGGTGATGGCAGAGCCGCAATTCACGGACCGGACCGTCTGGCCAGACCGTCTGGGTTTGAACTGGCACAAAAGTTTCTCAAATCCGCGGGGGCGGAGACCGGGTATCAAAACCTGGCCAGAGGGGCTCGTCGGTGCGGCGCGGGATAGGAGTTCCTGCGTCCCGCACCGACGAGATTTTTTGCGTTTCCCAACGCTCGTTGCGCGGCGCATGGCACCCAAGAAAGCTCCGCAAAAGTCAGGGATGGTCCCGTGACTGCTGAAGACCGCATCCGGACCTTGCCTTGCTGGAATGGCAGCATCGACATTGCGCCGTTGCCGGGCGGCCTCAGCAACGCCAACTATCTGGTCAAGGACGCGGCCGGGCGGCATGTCGTGCGCTTCGGCCAGGACTATCCATTTCACCACGTCTTTCGCGACCGCGAGGTGATGACGGCCCGCGCGGCGCACGCCGCAGGCTTCGCGCCGGCGGTCCACCATTCCGAACCCGGCATCATGGTCACGGAATTCCTCGGCGCGAAGACCTATGTCGCCGAGGATGTGCGCGCCAATATCGGCCGCGTCGCAGCGCTTATGCGCGGGTTCCATCGCGAGATGCCCAATCACATCTCCGGCGCCGGCTTCATGTTCTGGGTCTTCCATGTCATCCGCGACTATGCGCGAACGCTGAGCGAAGGCGGCAGCCGCAAGCGCGACGAGCTGCCCAGGCTGCTGGCTCTGGCCGACGAGTTGGAGCGGGCGCAGAAGCTGCTGCCGATCGTATTCGGCCACAACGATCTTCTGCCGGCAAATATCCTCGACGATGGCGACAGGTTGTGGCTCATCGATTTCGAATATGCCGGTTTCAACACCGCGATGTTCGATCTTGCCGGCGTTGCCTCCAACGCCGAGATGAGCGACGCGGAGTCCTTCACTTTCCTCACGGCGTATTTCATGCGCGAGCCGGATGAGGCGATCCGCCGCTCGCACGCGGCCATGCAATGCGCCTCGCTGCTGCGCGAGGCGATGTGGAGCATGGTTTCCGAACTTTACCTCGACGCGCCCGGCATCGACTACGTCGCCTACACCGCGCAGAACCTGACGCGGCTCGACGCGGCGCTGGACAGTTACCGCACGAAGTACGGGACACAGTCATGACATTGCCTACACATGCCGGCATCGTCGTCATCGGCGGCGGCATTATCGGCTGTTCGACGGCCTATCACCTGGCGCGCGACCACAAGGCCGATGTCGTGCTGCTTGAACAGGGCAAGCTGACCTCGGGTTCGACCTGGCATGCGGCCGGGCTGGTCGGCCAGTTGCGCTCGTCGGCCTCGATCACCCGCGTGCTCAAATATTCGGTCGAGCTCTACAAGGGACTGGAAGCCGAAACCGGGCTCGCTACCGGCTGGAAGATGACCGGGTGCCTCAGGCTTGCGACCAATGCCGACCGCTGGACCGAATATAAACGGCTGGCGACGACGGCCAGGAGCTTCGGCATGGACATGCAGTTGCTGTCGCCGGGGGAGGTCAAAAAGATGTGGCCGCTGCTGGAGACCGGCGACCTCGTCGGCGCCTCCTGGCTGCCGACCGATGGGCAGGCCAGCCCCTCCGACATCACGCAGTCGCTGGCCAAGGGCGCGCGCATGCATGGCGCCAAGCTGTTCGAGGACGTCCGCGTTACCGGCTTTGACATGACGGACGGGCACATCACCGCGGTGAAGACCAACAAGGGCGACATTGCTTGCGACAAGGTGGTGAACTGCGCCGGGCAATGGGCACGCCAGGTCGGCGCGATGGCCGGCATTTGCGTGCCGCTGCAACCGGTCAAGCACCAGTACATCATCACCGAGAAGATCGACGGGCTGGCGACCGACGCGCCGACAATCCGCGATCCCGACCGCCGCACCTATTTCAAGGAAGAGGTCGGCGGGCTGGTGATGGGCGGCTATGAGCCGAACCCGCAGGCCTGGGCGACCGGCCTGCCCGGCGGCGATGTCCCCGATGACTGGGAGTTCCGCCTGTTCGACGACGACTACGATCATTTCGAACAGCATATGAGCCAGGCGATCGCGCGCGTGCCGGCGCTGGAGACGGTCGGCGTCAAGCAGATGATCAACGGGCCGGAGAGTTTTACGCCGGACGGCAATTTCATCCTCGGTGTCGCGCCCGAATGCGCCAACATGTTCGTCGGCGCCGGCTTCAACGCCTTCGGCATCGCTTCCGGCGGCGGCGCCGGCTGGGTGCTGGCGCAATGGGTTGTCGATGGTGAAGCGCCGCTCGACCTTTGGGTGGTCGACATCAGGCGCTTTTCCAATTTGCACCGCGACCGGCAATGGGTCAGCGATCGCACGCTGGAAGCCTATGGCAAGCATTACACGATCGGCTTTCCGCATGAGGAGTACGTCTCGGGCCGGCCGCGCATCGTCTCGCCGCTCTACGAGCGGCTGAAAGCGCACCGCGCGGTGTTCGGCTCCAAGCTCGGCTGGGAACGGCCGAACTGGTTCGCGCCGCAGGGCGCCACATCCGAAGACATTTATTCCATGGGCCGGCAGAACTGGTTTGGCCCGGTCGGCGAGGAGCATCGCCATGTGCGCGAGAAAGTCGGCATCTTCGACCAGTCGTCCTTCGCCAAATACGAAATGACGGGTTCGGATGCGGCTAAGGCGCTGGACTGGATCTGCGCCAACGATGTCGCCAAGCCGGTGGGACGGCTGACCTACACGCAGCTTCTCAACACGCGCGGCGGCATCGAGGCCGATTTGACGGTGGCCAGGCTCGCCGAAGACAAATTCTACATCGTGACCGGCACCGGCTTCCGCACGCATGATCTCTCCTGGATCGGCGACCATGTCGGCAAGGGCCTCGACGTGACGTTGAAAGATGTCACCGAGGATTTCGGCACGCTGTCGCTGATGGGACCGCGCGCCCGCGATGTGCTTTCGGCCGTGACCGATGCCGATGTCTCGAACGCCGCCTTCCCGTTCGGCCATATCCGCGAGATCACGACTGCCGGCCATACGGTTCGGGCGTTGCGCGTCACCTATGTCGGCGAGCTTGGTTGGGAATTGCATGTGCCGATCGCCGCCACCGGCGAGATTTTCGACACGCTGATGGCGGCAGGCAAGCCGCACGGCATCCGGCCGATCGGCTACCGGGCGCTGGAATCACTTCGGCTGGAGAAAGGCTACCGCGCCTGGGGCTCCGACATCACCCCCAACGACACGCCTCAGGAGGCCGGCCTCGGCTGGGCGGTGAAGCTGAGGAAGAACACCGATTTCGTCGGCCGGCGGGCGCTCGAAAAGATCAGCGGCGCCGACCTGAAGAAACGCTTTGCCGGCTTCACGGTCGACGATCCCGATATCGTGCTGGTCGGGCGCGAGACGATTTTGCGCAATGGCGAACCGGTCGGCTATCTCACCAGCGGCGGTTATGGCTACACGCTGGCTAAGAACATCGGCTATGGCTATGTCCGCAACGCCGATGGCGTCAGCGACGATTTTCTCAGCTCAGGGGACTATGAGCTGGTGGTCGCGATGGAACGGACGCCGGCCAACATTCATCTCGAACCGATGTACGATTCTTCGATGAGCAGGATCAAGGCGTAGACGAAACCTGGATTAGCTCACACGGAGTACAAGGCCGCGGCTGGGCACGGTGTCAGCCTCGCCCGGCATCGAAACATAAGGCGCAGTCTCCTCGGCACGAACGACCCTGACCTCAGCCTCGAGCGCAGCGATGCGATCGGCAAAGCCGGCGTTCCACAGCGTGTTCTTGATGGTCAGCACGATGACGCCACCGGGACGGCAGACGCGGATCAGTTCGTCCAGCCCCTCGGCGCCGACATGGCCGGAGGTGAAAACGCCGGCCGAGACGATGCCGGCATAGGCATTGTCGGCAAAGGGCAGTGGCCCGCCGAGCGCCAGGCAATGCAGCGCCGAATAGACGCCCTTTGCCGCCGCTTTAGACAGCATGCCTTGCGAAATATCGAGCGCTTCGACCTGGGGATAGCCGGTGATGGCCAGCCACTCGCCGATCAGCCCGGTGCCGGCGCCGGCGTCGAGAAGCGGTGCGGCGCCGCGCGGCAGATGGCGGGCCAGCAGGGCCAGGCAGATCGTCGGATGGCGGTAGCCGGCGGCCGACATGTCGGCATCGTAGGTTTCCGACCAACTGTCATAGATCGCGGCGACGTCCTCGGGCCGTTGCGCCGAATAGGCGGCGCCAAGCCCGCCATGATCCTTGTTGCCCGCCATGGCTGTTTCTCCGCCAGCTCGCTGCTCACCCTCGATCGGATGATAGCCAAACGGCGAAAACTGTGGAACCGTTGTCGGAAGAAATAACACGCCAGGGGCAACAGGCATGGGGACCGACGAGGCACGCGCAACACTTGCGGCAATTCCGGCATTGGCGGGCTATGACGGACCGCTTGAGCGGCTGGGCGGGATGACCAATCTCGTCTTTCGGGCCGGCGTTATCTGCCTGCGTATCCCCGGCAAAGGCACCGAGGAATATATCAACCGCGCCAATGAAGCGGTGGCGGCGCGTGAGGCGGCCAAAGCCGGCGTCAGCCCCGAAGTGCTGCATGTCGACCCCGAGACAGGCGTGCTGGCGAGCCGCTTCGTTGCCGGCGCCGTGACGATGTCGCCGGAAAAGTTCAAGCTGCGCGCCGGCAGCCCGGCCCGCGCCGGCGAAGCCTTCCGCAAGCTGCACACGTCCGGTGCGGTATTTCCGTTCCGCTTCGAGCTGTTTGCGATGATCGACGACTATCTCAAGGTCTTATCGACCAAGGAAGTCGCCTTGCCGCCGGGCTACCACGACGTGGTGCGCGAATCCGACACCGTGCGTGCGTCCCTTGCCGCGCATAGACTGCCGATTGCCGCCTGCCATTGCGATCCGCTGTGCGAGAATTTTCTCGATACGGGCGAGCGGATGTGGATCGTCGACTGGGAATATTCGGGGATGAACGACCCGCTCTGGGACCTCGGCGACCTCTCGGTCGAAGGCCGGTTCGACACCGCGCAGGAGGAAGAGATGATGCGCGCCTATTTCGGCGGCGAGGCAAAACCGGCCGAGCGCGGCCGCGTCGTCACCTACAAGGCGATGTGCGACCTGTTGTGGACGCTCTGGGGCCTTATCCAGCTTGCCAACAACAACCCGGTCGAGGATTTCCGCGCCTATGCCGACGGCCGCTTCGCCCGTTGCAAGGCGCTGATGGAAACGCCTGAGTTTTCACGGCATCTGGCGGCGGTGCGCCAAGGTTAGGTCAATTCACGCCTTTCGGCACGTTCTCCGGCGGCACGACTGTTTCGACCACCTTCTGGCGGTGGAAGATGAACAGGCCGGCGAGCACGACGATGGCCGAGCCGATCAGGATGCGCGGTCCCGGCACGTCGCCGAAGAAGGCCAGGCCGAAGATCACCGCCCATAGAAGCAGGCTGTAGTGCAGCGGCGCCAGCGTCGAGGCAGGGGCCAGTTTCAGCGCCCTGGTAATCATCAGATGCGCGCTGCAGGAGACGATGCCGAGCAGGAGCATGGCGCCGAAATCGAGTGCCGAGGGCGTCTGCCAGGCGCCTATGGTCATCACGCCGCCGACCAGCAGCGTGCCGATAGTCTGCCAGGTGACCAGCGTTGTGTCGCTGGTGCCGCGCAGGCGGCGGCTGAGGATGATGGCAAAGGCGAAGGCGATGCTGCCGACCAGCGCGAACAGCGAGGACTGCGAAAACGCCGCCGAAGAGGGTTTCAAGATGATCAGCACGCCGCAGAAGCCGACCAGGATGGCGGCCCAGCGGCGCCAGCCGACCTTTTCGCCGAGCAGGAAATGCGACAGCGCCGCCACATAGATCGGCCCGGCCATGTAGAAGCTCATCACGTCGGCAAGCGGAAGATAGACGACGGCGGCATAGAACAGCGCCGTGTCCGCCGTGGTCGCCAGCACGCGCAGAATCTGGAGGACCGGCCGCTCCATCCGGAACAGTCTGCGGGCGCCCTGGTTGGCGATCATCGGGCCGAGCACGATGAAGGCCCCGATCGATCGGATCAGCACCACCTGCCCCACCGAGAAGCTGGCGACCAGCCATTTGCCCATAGCGTCGTTCAGCGCGAACATGAAGTCGCCGGCCAGCATCAAAAGGATGCCGGCCAAAAGCACGTTCCTGATGGTAAAGGTGCGGACGAGCGACTGGGCCATGCGGCTCCCTAGCTGCAAGCGGCCGCTTTGACGAGGCAAATCGGTAAGACCAGCGGCGGAAATCGGCTGTTTCTACGCAGTTTTGTGCCGCCGGTTTACCTGTCCGGGACGGCCGGCGATCGACAGCCGTGTCTCCTGCTTCGTGCGCTCGGCCACCACCTTGCCCCTGGCGACGACGCACAGCCGTTCGGCACGTAACCTCAAGGCCTCGATCGGGTTGCCGGCATCGAGAATGACGAAGCTGGCGCGCTTGCCCACGGCAAGGCCGAGATGATCGAGGCCCATGATGGCGGCGTTGACATTGGTGACCATGTCGAAGCAGCGCGCCATGTCGGCAGGGCTCGACATCTGAGCGACGTGGAGGCCCATGAAGGCGACGTCGAGCATGTCGGCGGTGCCGAGCGAATACCAGGGGTCGAGAACGCAATCCTGGCCCCAGCCGACGCGGATGCCGAGCGCCTGCATCTCCTTCACCCGGGTCATGCCGCGGCGTTTGGGAAACGTGTCATGGCGGCCCTGCAGCATGATGTTGATCAACGGATTGGGGATCGCCGACACACCGGCCTCGGCAATCAGCGGCAGGAGCTTGGAGACGTAATAATTGTCCATCGAGTGCATGGAAGTCAGGTGCGAGCCGGCCACCTTGCCCTGAAGGCCAAGGCGGTGGGTCTCATAGGCAAGCTGCTCGATGTGGCGCGACAGCGGATCGTCGGTCTCGTCGCAATGCAGGTCGACCATCAGCCCGCGCTTCGACGCGATTTCGCACAATTCGGTCACCGAGCGCGTGCCGTCGGCCATGGTGCGTTCGAAATGCGGGATGCCGCCGACGATGTCGACGCCCATGTCGAGCGCGCGGATGGTGTTGTGGCGCGCCGTCGGCGAGCGATAAAACCCGTCCTGCGGGAAGGCGACCAATTGCAGGTCGATATAGGGCGCGACAATCTTCTTGACGTCGAGCAGCGCCTCGACCGCGAGCAACCTGTCATCGCAGACATCGACATGGGTACGGATGGCGAGCAGGCCCATCGAGACCGCCCAGTCGCAATAGGCGAGCGCCCGCTCGCGAACCGCGTCATGCGTCAGGAGCGGCTTCAGCTCGCCCCATAGCGAAATGCCCTCCAGCAGCGTACCCGAAGCGTTGATGCGTGGAATGCCGTAGGACAGCGTGGCATCCATATGGAAATGCGGATCGACGAAGGGCGGCGAGATCAGATTGCCACGGGCGTCGATCGACGTGCCGGCGCTGACATGCAGTTCGGGCTCGATGGCGACGATCGTCTCGCCGATGATGCCGAGGTCGGCGACGGTGCCGTCGGGCAGCGTTCCGCCGCGCACAACAAGGTCGAAATCCATCTGTCGTCATCTCCCCGCAGATCAATCGCCGCAATCGTGGCGCAAAAGACACCGTGCCGCAGCCGATTGTCTCCGCGACAGCGAAAGGTTCCATCCGGCCACAACTCGCTCTATAAGCCGCCTTTCGCCCTGGTGGCGAATCCGAAATTCGTCAGTCAGGCATGGGATCGGCCATTTGTTTCGCTTCTTCCGTTCGACGGAAAACCAGCGCCTTATCGCAAGGCTTTTGCGGGAATCCTTTCACGCGCATAGATTTGGCTACGCTGCGGCCATTCTGTCGATGCTGGTGGTGGCGGCAACGACAGCAGCCAGCGCCTATATGCTGCGCGAAATCACCAATGAATTCGTGGTTTACAAGCGGATTGGGCAGGTCAATCTGATCGCGGCGGCGACCGGAGCGATTTTCATTCTCAAGGGCTTCGCAAACTTCATCCAGGCCTACTTCATGAGCAGGGTCGGCAATGCCATCATCGCCGACCGGCAGCGCAAGATCTATGACAGCATTCTTGCGCAAGGCATCGAATTCTATCATTCGACCTCTTCGTCCGAACTGATTTCGCGCATGACGAACAATGCCCAGGCCGCGCGCAGCGTGCTCGACCAAATCGTCACGTCCTATGTTCGCGACCTGGTGACGCTGGCTGCGCTGGTGGGTGTGATGGTCTGGCAGCAGCCGGCGCTGTCCCTGATCTGTCTGGTGATCGGGCCGATCGCCATTTACGGCGTCAATCGTATCCTGAAGCGCGTCCGAAAAATTGCCTCGCAAGAATTCCGTTCGCTCGGCCAGATCGTGCAGGTGATGCAGGAAACGGCGATCGGCGTGCGCGTCGTCAAATCCTTCGGCCTCGAAGGCGCCATGCGCAAGCGCATGTACAAGGCCGTGTCGGACGTGGAGAGCCGCGCCAACAACATCGCCACGCTGGAGGCCGCCACCAGCCCGGTGATGGAAACACTTGCGGGGCTGGCCATCGCTGGCGCCGTTTTTGTCAGCGGCTTCCTGGTTCTGGGCGGCGGCGGTCAGATGCCGGGCAACATCATGGCGTTCATCGCGGCGCTGCTGTTGGCCTATGAGCCGGCCAAGCGCCTGGCCCGCGTACGCATCTCGCTTGAAACCGGCATTGTCGGCGTGCGCATGATGTTCCAGCTCGCCGACCGGCCGCTGACGCTGGCCGAAAAGCCGGATGCAAAGCCGCTGCGGGCCGGGCCGGGCGAGATCCATTTCGACAATGTCAGCTTCGCCTACCCCGAAAGCGCGCCGGTGTTCGAGGGACTGGACCTGACGCTTGCCGCAGGCAAGATGACGGCGCTGGTCGGACCCTCGGGCAGCGGCAAGTCGACCATCCTCAACCTGATCATGCGCATGTACGACCCGCAGGTCGGCAGGGTGATGTTCGACGGGCAGGACATTTCTTGTGCCACGCTCACCTCGGTCAGGGAAAAGATCGCCTATGTCAGCCAGGACACGTTCCTGTTTGCCGGCACGATCATGCACAACATCAGGCTCGGGCGCGAGGGCGCCACGGACGAGGAAGTAATGGCCGCCGCAAGGGCCGCCAATGCACATGACTTCATCAGCGCCCAGGCGAAAGGGTACGACACGGATGTCGGCGAGAATGGCGCGCTGCTGTCAGGCGGCCAGCGCCAGCGCATCTCGATCGCGCGCGCCATGCTGCGCAATGCCGAAATCCTGCTGCTAGACGAGGCGACCAGCGCGCTCGACGCCGAATCCGAGGCGCTTTTCCGCGACGCGCTGCAGCAGCTGACGGTCGGGCGCACCACCATCGTCATTGCCCACCGCCTGTCGACCGTGCACCAGGCCGACACGATCGTGGTGCTGGAGGCCGGCAAGGTGGTGGAAAGCGGCGCGCATCGCACGCTGCTCAACCAGGGCGGGCTGTATCAGAAGCTTTACGAATATCAGCTGATGCCGTGAGCTTTACCCTCCCCCTTGTGGGGAGGGTCGCTGCGCAGCAGCGGGGTGGGGGTCGGCGCCGCACCCCTCACTCCGGTACGTGCCGCACCGCGCCCTTGTCGGCGCTGGTGGCGAAGGCGGCGTAAGCGCGCAGCGCGGTCGTCACCTTGCGCTTGCGCTTTTCCTCGGGCTTCCAGGCCATGGCGCCCTTCGCCTCCATGGCCGCGCGGCGCGCGTCGAGTTCAGCGTCGCTGACAGCAAGCCGGATCGTGCGGTTGGGGATGTCGATCTCGATCGTATCGCCTTCCTGCACCAGTCCGATCGTGCCGCCTTCCGCTGCTTCGGGCGAGGCATGGCCGATCGACAGGCCTGATGTGCCGCCGGAGAAGCGGCCGTCGGTGACCAGCGCGCAGGCCTTGCCGAGGCCTTTCGACTTTAGATAGCTCGTGGGGTAGAGCATTTCCTGCATGCCGGGACCGCCGCGCGGTCCTTCATAGCGGATGACGACGACATCGCCGGCCTTGATTTCGTTGGACAGGATCGCCTTCACGGAAGCGTCCTGGCTTTCGAACACGCGGGCCGGGCCGGTGAACTTCAGGATCGACTCGTCAACGCCGGCCGTCTTCACGATGCAGCCGTCGAGCGCCAGATTGCCTTTCAGCACGGCAAGGCCGCCGTCTTTCGAGAACGGCGTCTCGGCTGAGCGGATGACGCCCTTCTCGCGGTCGAGGTCGAGCTCGTCCCAGCGGCGGTCCTGGCTGAAGGCGACCTGTGTCGGCACGCCACCCGGAGCGGCGAGAAAGAAGTCGCGGACGCTCTGGCTCGAGGTGCGGGAGATGTCCCAATGGTCAAGCGCTTCGCCCAGGCTTGCCGTATGCACCGTGGGCAGGTTGCGGTTGAGCAGCCCGGCATTGTCGAGCTGGCCGAGGATCGCCATGATGCCGCCGGCGCGGTGGACGTCTTCCATATGCACGTCGGACTTGGCCGGTGCGACCTTGCACAGCACCGGAACGCGGCGTGACAGCCGGTCGATGTCTTCCATGGTGAAATCGACCTCGCCCTCATGGGCGGCGGCCAGGATATGCAGCACGGTGTTGGTCGAGCCGCCCATGGCGATATCGAGCGTCATGGCGTTCTCGAAGGCGCCTTTGGAGGCGATGCTGCGCGGCAGTGCCGACTCATCATCCTGCTCGTAGTAGCGCTGGGCGAGATCGACGATGAGATGGCCGGCCTCGACGAACAGCCGCTTGCGGTCGGCGTGGGTTGCGAGGGTCGAGCCATTGCCGGGTAGCGACAGGCCGAGCGCCTCGGTCAGGCAATTCATCGAATTGGCGGTGAACATGCCGGAGCACGAGCCGCAGGTCGGGCAGGCCGAGCGTTCGATGACCTTGACGTCCTCGTCGGAGATCTTGTCGTCGGCGGCGGCAACCATGGCGTCGACCAGGTCGAGCGCTTGTGTCTTGCCGGCGAGCACCACCTTGCCGGCTTCCATCGGCCCCCCGGAGACGAAGACGCTTGGGATATTGAGGCGCAAGGAGGCCATCAGCATGCCGGGCGTGATCTTGTCGCAATTGGAGATGCAGACCATGGCATCGGCGCAATGCGCGTTGACCATATATTCGACCGAGTCCGCGATCAGCTCGCGCGACGGCAGCGAATAGAGCATGCCGTCATGGCCCATGGCGATGCCGTCATCGACGGCGATGGTGTTGAATTCCTTGGCGACACCGCCGGCCTTCTCGATCTCGCGCGCCACCAGCTGGCCAAGGTCCTTGAGATGGACATGACCCGGCACGAACTGGGTGAAGGAATTGACCACCGCGATGATCGGCTTGCCGAAATCCGAGTCCTTCATGCCGGTGGCGCGCCACAGGCCGCGGGCGCCGGCCATGTTGCGGCCGTGGGTGGTAGTGCGGGAGCGATAGGCAGGCATGAATGTTCCTTGGCTGGTTGGCTGCGCTCAACGCGGAGCGTGGCGGCGCTTAATTTGGACCGCGGGGTTTATAGACCGGCAAGTATGGTCTGGCCACATTTTTGCAATGCGCCAGAGTCTCGCTGAAATCAGGGTTTCGAAAAAGATTGCCGGCCAGTGTCGGATCGCTAGCCCGGCATCCGTCCTTGGGACGACGGCAAGGGAATGGCACCATTTCTATAAGTCAGCCGCTTCACCTGTAACCGCAACCAAACACCCGAGGAGCATGACATGCAAAAGATCACCACCTGCCTGTGGTTCGATGGCCAGGCCGAAGAGGCGATGAATTTCTACGTTTCCATCTTCAAGAACTCGAAGGTACTGAGCGTGCTGCGTTGGCCCGAAGGCCATACCGATGCCGGCAAGGCGCTGGTAACCACGTTCGAACTCGACGGCGTGCAGTTCCAGGCGCTGAACGGCGGACCGCAATTCAAGTTCAACGAGGCGATGTCACAGTCGATCGACTGCAAGACGCAGGAAGAGGTCGACTATTTCTGGGACAAGCTCATCGAAGGCGGCGGCGAACCGTCGCAATGCAGCTGGCTGAAGGACAAGTTCGGCGTCTCCTGGCAAGTCGTGCCGGAGCAACTGCCGCGCCTGCTTCTGGATCCGGACCGGGCCAAGGCCGGGCGGGTGATGTCGGCGATGATGCAGATGAGCAAGATCGATATTGCCAAGATCGAGGAAGCTGCGAAGGGGTGAGAAGCGGCCGCGTAGCGGACGAAAAGCCAATTGCTTTGCTTTTCGAGCTTCGAACGCCCTGAGCCACGCGAACGGCCGGCGCGCCTTGGAGCCAATTGACCCTTCAAGGTCGGCGCTGCCCCTCATCCGCCCTCGGGCACCTTCTCCGCGTAAGCGGGCAGAAGGAAAAGGGGCGCCTTACGCCGCCTTGTCGCGGACCTGGTAGTCCTTGATGGTGGCGAAGCGGATCGCCCTCCAGCGTTCGGCTTCGTAGTTCAGCGAGAAGGCGTTCTGGGCCAGAAACACCGGGTCGTTGTCGAGATCGCGGGCGATGTCGCCGCGATGCGCCTCAATGAAGCGAAGCGTTTCGGCCTTGTCGTCGGCAGAGATCCAGCGGCAGACCGAGAAGCGCGACATTTCGAATTCGACCGGCAGCGTGTATTCGAAATTCAGCCTTTCCTTCAAGACGTCGAGCTGCAGCGCGCCGACAACGCCGACGATGGCCGGCGAGCCGTCTTCCGGCGAAAACAGCTGCACGACGCCTTCCTCGGCCATCTGGTGCAGCGCTTCCTTGAGTTTTTTCGCCTTCATCGCGTCGCCGAGGCGCACACGGCGCAGGATTTCCGGCGCGAAGTTGGGTACGCCGCGGAACAGTATCTCCTCGCCTTCGGTCAGCGTATCGCCGATACGCAGCGTGCCGTGGTTGGGAATGCCGACGACATCGCCGGCAAACGCTTCGTCGGCGGTGACGCGGGTGCGGGCAAAGAAGAACTGCGGCGCCGACAGGCTCATCGGCTTGCCGGTGCGCACCAGCTTGGCCTTCATGCCGCGCTCGAGCTTGCCCGAACAGACGCGCACGAAGGCGATGCGGTCGCGATGGTTGGGGTCCATATTGGCCTGGATCTTGAACACGAAGGACGTCATCTTCTCCTCCGTCGCCTCGACCTTGCGGGTGTCTGCGTCCTGCGCACGCGGCGGCGGGCCGAAGGCGCCGAGCGCCTCGATCAGGTCGCGCACGCCGTAATTGCGCAGCGCCGAGCCGAAATAGACCGGTGTCAGATGGCCTTCGCGGAAGGCGTCGATGTCGAGCGGGCGGCAAGCTTCGCGCGCGAGCTCCAGCTCCTCGATGAAGGCCTCGCGCTCGTTTTCCGGCAGCAGGCCGGCGACGCGGTTGGAGTCGGGGCCGTTGACCGGCGTGCGGTCTTTCTCGGCATCGCCCCTGCGCACAGCGTTGAGCGCCAGGTGGTAGGTGCCGGCAAAAGTCTTGCCGCGGCCGATCGGCCAGGTGATGGGCGCAGTGTCCAGCGCCAACTTCTGCTCGATCTCGTCGAGAATTTCGAACGGGTCGCGGCTTTCGCGGTCCATCTTGTTGATGAAGGTGATGATCGGGATGTCGCGCAGCCGGCAGACTTCGAACAGTTTCAGCGTGCGCGGCTCGATACCCTTGGCGGCGTCGATGACCATGACGGCGCTATCGACCGCCGACAGGGTGCGGTAGGTGTCGTCGGCAAAATCCTCGTGGCCGGGCGTATCGAGCAGGTTGAAGACATTGTCCTCATATTCGAAGGTCATCACCGAGGTGACGACCGAAATGCCGCGCTCGCGCTCGATCTTCATCCAGTCGGACCGGGTCTGGATGCGATCCTTCTTGGCCTTGACCTCGCCGGCAAGCTGGATGGCGCCGCCGAACAGCAGCAGCTTTTCGGTGAGCGTCGTCTTTCCGGCGTCGGGGTGGGCGATGATCGCGAAAGTGCGGCGGCGCGATACCGCCTGTTCGATGTCTTCAGCCAATTTCTGGAATCCTGTCTGTGGCGCGGGCTTCTAGCAGCGCATTGCTGGCCTGTCGACAGTTTCGGGCCGGCAGGCCGACCACACTTGAGCTTGAATCGTTACGGTGGCATCAGAGGAGCCCATTCTGAGAGGTCCGGTATGAGCAGCGCTAAAGAAGTCATCGTCATTGGCGCCGGCATTATCGGGGCGTCCATCGCCTGGCACCTGACCAAGGCCGGGGCGCGGGTGACTGTGATTTCCGATAGTGGTGCCGGCGGCGTCGCCACGCCAAACTCCTTTGCCTGGATCAACGCCAGCTGGGGCAATCCCGAAATCTATTTCCGGCTGCGCATCCGTGCGATGGCCGAATGGAAGCGGCTGGCAAACGAGCTGCCCGGCCTGCCGCTCGCCTGGTGCGGCGGGCTGTGCTGGGATCTGCAGGCCGACAGGCTCGAAGCCTACGCGGCTGAGCACGCTTGCTGGGGTTACGGCATCGAACGCGTCGACGCCGGGCGGGCAGCGCAAATCGAGCCCAATCTCGTCGAGCCGCCGGAATTCGCTGTCTATGTCGCGGAGGAAGGCGTGGCCGAACCGGTCGCAGCGGCCAAGGCGCTGCTGGCCCACGCAGAACGGCAAGGTGCGCGCGTTCTCTCCAGTTCTGTAACCGCACTTGTCCAGACCGATGGCAGGATTGCCGGTGTCGATACATCGCATGGGCTGATGCCAGCCGAAGAGGTGGTGATCGCAGCCGGTGTCGGGGCGCCCGATATTGCCGCTACCGCCGGCATCAAGCTGCCAATCGAGACGCCGCCCGGTCTGATCGTCCACTCGCAGCCCTACAAGAAGCTCCTCAACGGGCTGGTGCATGCCGAAAAGCTGCATATGCGCCAGACGGCGGAGGGCCGCATCATCGCCGGCTCGGATTTCGCGGGGAGCGATCCCGGTGAGAATCCCGACGCCACGGCGCGCGAGCTGTTTGCAGCAATGAAGGCGGCTTTGCGCGGCGCCGACGAACTGGAATTCGATTTCCACACGGTTGGCTACCGGCCGACGCCGATCGACGGCTTTCCGATCATCGGCCGCGCCGAGGGCACGGAAGGTCTCTATGTCGCCGTCATGCATTCCGGCATAACGCTGGCGCCCGCGGTCGGGCTGTTCGCCACGCGCGAAATTCTCGACGGCGAGCGTGATCCGCTGCTGACGCCTTATGGGTTGGGTCGGTTTGCTCAGTAGCCCGGCGGACGCTTGAAGCCGCCGGTCAGCGCTTCGATCGCCTTGGCGATGCCGAGCAGCCGCGATTCCGACCAGCGCTTGCCGACCAGTTGCAGGCCGATAGGCAGGCCGTCGCGGTCTTGCCCGCAGGGCAGCGAGAGTGCCGGATGGCCGGAATAATTGAAGACCGCGCCATAGGCCGGTAGCATCCAATAGCTTTGCTCCTTGCCGTCGACTTCGATCGGCGTGCCGGGCTCACAATGCGCGAAGGCCGTGGTCATGGCGACCGGGCACAGCAAGGCATCGCAGGTTTCGAAGAACCTGTCCCAGGCCAGGATCGAGCGGTCGCGGCGAGCGAGCGCCTCGAACCAATTGGTGATCGGCGTTGGCTGCTCCGGCGGTTCGGGCTGCGCTGCCTCCAGCATCATGCCGATCAGATCGCCGCCCTGCTCCAGATCGTCATGCAGATCGATCTCAGGCAAGTTCGCTTCTTCCACAATCACCCCTGCTGATTGCAACCGCTTGGCCAGGCTTTCGACCGCGGCAGCGATTTTACCAGCCACCGGAAAGCCGGGGAAGGACGGCGCGACGGCGATGCGCAATGTCTTGAGGTCGAGCCTGGGCATGGCCTCTACGGGCACCGGCGCGAGGTCGGTGTCTGCTCCGTCCGGGCCGGCGATGATTTTGTAGATCAGCGCAAGATCCTCCACGCTGCGCGCCAGCGGGCCGAGGCAGGACATCAGCCGCACGCTGCGCGCCGCGCCGTTCGGATCGGGGAAGGCGCCGGCCAGCGACACGCGGTGCTCGGTCGGTTTCAACCCGTAGACGCCGCAAAAAGCCGACGGCAGGCGGATCGAATCCTGCATGTCGGTTCCGACATCGAACGGCGTCATCCCGGTCGCCACTGCTGCCGCGGCGCCACCGCTGGAGCCGCCTGAAGTGCGCGATAGGTTCCAAGGATTGCTGGTGCGACCGAACAGCGGATTGTCTGACTGCCAGTCGCCCAGCATGGTCGCGACATTGGTCTTTCCAATCAGGATGCCGCCTGCGGCTTTCAATCGGGCGACGACCGGACTGTCTGCCTTTGCCACATAGTCGGCGAATGGTGCGAAACCAACCGTGGTCTTCATATCAGCGGTTTGGTGCATGTCCTTCAACGTGAAAGGCACGCCATGCAGCGGTCCGAGCGCATCGCCGCGCGCCTGCACCGCGTCGGCTTGTTTCGCGCGCTCGCGGGCGCCTTCCCCATCGAGATTGACGACCGCGTTGATTGCCCCGTTGTGTCGGTCGATTTGGACCAGATGGGCGTCCAGAGCTTCGACGGCGGAGATCTTTCGCGCCGCGATTGCGGCGGCGAGATCGATGGTCGAGGAAAAGGCGAGGTCCATGATTGCTCCGGCTGCTGCCAAACGTATCGCGGTTTAAAACCAAGTTCAGCATTCGGAGATCATCGGCGCTTGATCAAAATTGCGCTTGCCGGTCGGGTTGAGGTTGGCGCTCTACGGCGCCCCCCCTCTGTCCTGCCGGACATCTCCCCCACTTTGGGCCCACTTTGGGGGGAGATTGGCAGCTTTGGCTTTCGGCGCACCTTTTCCTGCGTTGAAAATTGGCGAAGGCCGCCGTGACCTCCAATCTCCCCCCTCGTGGGGGAGATGTCCGGCAGGACAGAGGGGGGCGCGAAGGAATGCGGCCTAGACTAGGGCCTAGACGACCAGTGCCAGCCTTGCCACAACCGGCACGAACGGCCGAATGCTCATCCCATCACCCGTAATGGTCACAAAACTCGCGGGCGGGATGGCCTGCCATTCCCCGCCCTCGCGATCGAAAGGCTCCGACACGATGCAACGGCCGGCATTGCGCACCGACGTGTACAGCGTCGGCGCGTGATCGTCGCTGGCATAGCGCACGGCATACAGCGCCTTTCCATCCGAAAAGGCCGCAGTCAGTTTCAAGGCTGGCTCCGGACCGGCGCGGCGCGATGCCTCGATGACGCGGGCGGTGGCGCGCGATACTGCCCCTTGCGGGTCGCCAGCAAGACCCTCGTCGATCATCAGCAGGAAAAACAATTCGGAATCGGTGGTGCCCTCGCGCTGGTCGAAGACGGCGTCGCAGAGCGAGTTCTCCAGCGCGCGGCGGATCTTTTCGAAGCCGCCGATCTGGCCGTTGTGCATGAACGACCAGCTGCCGGAGATGAAGGGATGGCAGTTCATGCGGCTGGTGGCGCCGCCGGTCGACGCTCTGACATGGGCGAGGAACAGGCCGGATTTGATCTGCCGGCACAGGCTTTTCAGATTGGGATCCGACCAGGCCGGCAGGATGTCGCGGTAGAGGCCGGGCTCGGGCCGGTCGCCATACCAGGCAAGGCCGAAACCGTCGCCATTGGTCGGCGACTTGGCTTCCTGGGCGCAATGGCTCTGGGCGATGAGCGAGTGGCAAGGCGCGGTGACGACGTCCTCGAGGAAGACCGCGTCACCCAGATAGGCCGCCCATCGGCACATCGCTTCTAACCAATCCTAGGCGCGATCCAAGAGAGCCTGGGGCTCCTTGACCGCGTGCGAGCCTCTGTTGTGCGTCCGTTCATAGAGTTCGCGAACGATTCGGCTTGCCGTAGTTTCGAAGAGAAACGGCAAGAAAGCGTGAACGAGTGCCGCACCAGCGGCCATCAGGAGGCGCGAGCAGAACCAGGCGGCAAAGGCCATATGGCTGAAATAGGTCTCGCCCACCTTGGCCGGGTGAGAGGTGAACAGCTTCGAAAACAGCGTCGTCATGGTGATCCCTCCTGCCGGGATAAGCCCCGATGTGGGTATCCTGCCACGGGGTAAAGGTTCATCGGTCTCAATTTGTCCTTGTCTAACGCCGTCGTTCGGGACATTCATCCCAACATGGCGCTTGAATTCGATGAAATCGACCGAAGATTGCTGGCCGAGCTGCAACGCGACGGCACACTGTCGGTCGATCAGCTCTCCGAAAAAGTGTCGCTGTCGCGCAACGCCTGCTGGCGCCGGGTCAAGCGGCTGGAAGAGGACGGCGTCATCACCGGACGGGTGGCGCTGGTCGATGCCGACAAGCTCGGGCTCGGACTTTCGGTGTTCATCCTGATCCGCACCTCCAATCATGACCCGAACTGGCTGCAGAAGTTCCGTGCGGCGGTGACCGGTTTTCCCGAGATCACCGGGGTCTATCGCATGTCCGGCGATCTCGACTACGTGCTGCGCGCCCGCGTTGCTGACATGAAGGCCTATGACCGGCTCTATCAGCGGCTGATCGCCAAGGTGGCGCTGTCGGACGTTTCGGCCTCCTTCGTCATGGAGGAGATCAAGGAGACGACCGTCGTTCCGGTGGAATTGCGCTAGGTCACACTGACGCCTGAAAGAAAGCCGTTGATAGGCCTGCGGACGAGTTGACCGAATCGCCGTTCGCGCCGATAGGATCGATTTTATGCGCGCAGCCTTCCAAAATTCCTCCGTCATTGGTCCCACTGTCGGCTTCGTCAGGTTGCCGCATGGAGATGGACTTCCTCTTCCCGCCTATGAAAGCACCGGCGCCGCCGGCATGGATCTGCGCGCCGCGGTGCCGGAAGACCGGCCGCTGCTGATCCTGCCTGGCAAGCGCGCCTTGGTGCCGACCGGTCTGATCCTGGAAATTCCCGAAGGAATGGAAGGCCAGGTGCGGCCGCGCTCCGGCCTTGCCTTCAAGCATGGGCTGACCGTCCTCAATTCACCAGGCACGGTCGACAGCGACTATCGCGGCGAGGTTAAGGTGCTGCTGGTCAACCTCGGCGACGAGGATTTCGCGGTGACGCGCGGCATGCGCATTGCCCAGATCGTCTTTGCCGCGGTGACGCAGGTGACGGTTGAGGAGCGCTCGCTGGCCGGCGCCACGACGCGCGGCGCGGGCGGGTTCGGATCGACCGGCACCGCCTGAATGAGCATACCGAAACTGGTCATCTTCGACTGCGACGGTATCCTGGTCGACACCGAGAACCTTGCCAACCGGCGGCTTGCCGAGTGGTTTGTTGCCGCCGGTTATCCCACCACATTCGAATATTGCCGCAAATATTTTTCCGGCCGCAGCATGGCTGCGGTGCAGAAGGAAATCGAAGAGACGACCACGGTGCGGCTCGGCGCCGATTTCGTCGATCGCTGGAATGCCGGCCTGCCCGATCTGTTTGCGCATGGCGTCGAGGCGATCCCCTATGTGCGCGACTTCATCGAGGCGGTTCGCGCGGCCGGCATTCCCTATTGCGTCGCCACTTCTGCGCGTATCTCGAAGATGCACATCACGCTCNCAGACGTGTGCTCTTCCGATCTTGGCGGTTCGCGCGGCCGGCATTCCCTATTGCGTCGCCACTTCTGCGCGTATCTCGAAGATGCACATCACGCTCGGCCAGACCGGGCTGCTGCCGCTGTTCGAGCATGCCATGTTCTCTTCGACCATGGTCAGCCGCGGCAAGCCGTTCCCGGACCTGTTCCTGCATGCGGCAAAGACCATGGGTTTTGCGCCGGCCGACTGCATCGTCATCGAGGACAGCGTTGCCGGCACGCAGGCCGGCATTGCCGCGGGCATGCGTGTCTATTCCTATCATGGCGATCCCTATTCCGACCGCGATGGCCTGGCCAGCGCCGGCGGCGTCCTGTTTGACGACATGCGCGAACTTGCCGGGCTGGTGCCGATCCACTGAAGCTGTGTTAGGTTCCGCGCGGCCAGCCTGAGGCGCCCATGCCAACGAACCTGCTTCGCTCCATCCTAAAGCGTTTCACCGTTTCATGGAAACGGCGAACCGCTCTATCTTTTTGTTTTGTTGCAATTTCCGGCCGGAAAACCGCACACACTTTTCCTGAAATTGCTCTAGCGCTTGTGCTGCTGCCGTGGCTTTGGACCGCAGCCGGCGCGCAAGCCGTCAGCTTCCCGGAATTCGGCAGCGCCATCCCCGGCCACATGGATGTGACCTATCTGGACCTCGCAAGGATGGTCATTCCCGGCCTCGCAGGTGACAGCAACGGTTTCTACCGGGGTGGATTGCCGATCGGGATGCGCCACATCGAGGGACCGGATGGCGGCGGTTCGCCGCCTGAGACATCGGGCCTCTCCAACGCCGGCGTGCTCGCCATCAAGGCCGGGGGCAAGGACCGGCTGGCGATGCTCTACGACCTCGGCGACTCTCCCGACAGCGCCGAAGGCTATGCCGTGCTGGCGCTCTACGACATCACAGACAAGCCGAAGCTGCTCGACGCCGTCAATGTCGCGCTCGACCGCGGCACCTATTTCCGTGAACCGGGCAAGCTTTCCGTTGGGCCGAACGACGACATCGTGATCACCATGAGCGCGCATTTCAATTCAAGCCAAAACTACGCGATCACGCCGCTGATCATGGTGCGCGACGACAAATTCCAACTGATCGACATGATCTTCACCTTCGATGAGAACCTGTGCGCCTACAGCCGCAAGCAGGATGTTGCTTTCCAGACGATCGCTGACGGACAGCCTTATGCCGCGGTCAAAGTGACGGTGACCGACGCCACGGTGCTCAACGGCGAGAGCTGCGACGACCAGCCCCCCAAGCCTGAAGCCCACGCAATTTCCGTTACCTATCATTGGGACAAAAAGACGTTGCACTACGTCAAGGATTCCGACGCGCTGGACAAACTGGCAGGAGAGAACGCCAAACGCTTCTGAGCCAACCGCATTCGTTTGCCCGGTGCATTTCTGCACGATAGAAATCTGCCGACATTTCCGCATCTGAAGGGAGCACTCATGGACAAGGGCAAGATCTTTCGCGACCTGCACGCCTCGACCTTCGTCATGCCCAATCCCTGGGATGTCGGCACGACCAAGCTCCTGGCCTCCTTCGGCTTCAAGGCGCTGGCGACCACCAGCGCCGGTTTTGCCTTCTCGCGCGGCCTGCCCGACGGCGCAGTAACGTTCGAAGCGATGATCCACCATTGCCGCGAGCTGACGGCGGCGACCAGCCTGCCGGTGTCGGCCGATCTCGAGAAAGGCAAGGGCAACAGCGCGACGAGTGCCGCCGAGACGGTTTTTGCGGCCGAAGCGGCAGGTCTCGCCGGCTGCTCGATCGAGGACCATACCGGCGATCCCGACAAGCCGATCTATGAGTTTTCACACGCCGTCGAGCGCGTTGCAGCTGCTGCTGAAGCCGCACGGGCGCTCAAGCATGATTTCGTCTTCACCGCGCGGGCCGAGAATTTCCTTTGGGGCAAACCGGATCTCGACGACACGATCAAGCGGCTGCAGGCCTTCGAAAAGGCCGGCGCCGATGTGCTCTATGCGCCCGGCCTCAAAGATGTCGAGACCATCCGGAACATCTGCTCGGCGGTGAGCAGGCCAGTCAACGTCATGGCACTGCCGGCCTTCACCATCGCCGACCTTGCCATGGCCGGGGTCAAGCGCATCTCGCTCGGTCCGTGGCTGACCAATTTCGCCTTCGGCATGCTGGAAACCGCGGCGCGCGAGATCCAGCAGGACGGCACGTTCGGCTTCACCCGCGCCGCCATGCCGTTCGGCAAATTGCAGGCGCTGTTTTCCAAATCCTCAGGCTAAGGGGCCCGGCGCATGACGCTCACCGTCGTCGACATGCACACCGGCGGCGAGCCGCTCAGGATCGTCACCGGCGGCTATCCAGACATTCCCAAAGGCACGATCCTGGAAAAGCGCGCCTATGTGCGCGACCACCTCGACCATTTGCGCAAGCTGCTGATCTTCGAGCCGCGTGGTCACTACGACATGTATGGCGCGCTGCTGGTGGAGCCCGACCTGCCCGGCGCCGAGCTGGCCGTGCTGTTTATGCACAACGAGGGCTATTCGACGATGTGCGGCCACGCCATCATTGCGCTAGGCCGCTACGCGGTCGACGAAGGCCTGGTGCCCAAACAGGAGCCAATCACCACGGTCAACATCGAGGCTCCGTGCGGCTTGGTCGTCGCTTCGGTGGAGGTCAAGGACGGCAAAGCGGGATCGGTGTCGTTCGAAAGCGTGCCGGCCTTTCTGTTTGCCCATGACCAAAAAATCGAATTGGGGGGATACGGCAAGATTGCGTTCGACATCGCCTATGGCGGCGCCTTCTACGCGCTGGCTGACTGCCATCAATTCGGCCTGGAGTTCGGCCGCAGCCGGGTGCGCGATTTCGTCGACGCGGCAACCGCGCTGACCGAGCGGCTGAAGGCGGCGTTCCCTCTATCGCATCCTGACCATGCCGATCTCGCTTTCCTCTACGGCACCATCCTCACCGATGGACACGATGCATTCTCCAGCGAGGCAACAAAAAACATCTGCGTCTTTGCCGATGCCGAGGTCGACCGCTCGCCGACCGGCTCCGGCGTCACCGCGCGGCTGGCGGCAATGCATGCCAAGGGTGAGATCAACCCTGGTCAGGAGCGGTCCTTCGAAAGCATCGCCGGCTCGCGCTTTTCCGGAGCGGTGGCGCGCACGACCATGGCCGGCCCGCATGATGCGATCATCGCCCGCGTCGGCGGCCGCGCCTACTATTCGGGCCGGGCGGAATTCACCGTCGAGCCGGATGACGAATTGGGACGCGGTTTTCTTCTGCGTTGATAGGCCTATCGCCCGGCGCTCTCCCGCGCGCCGACCGCCTTGTGCAGATGCACCATCATGGCGGCGGCAAAGAGCGGCGTCAGCAGGTTGAGCAGGGGCACGGCGAGGAAGGCAGCGATGAGCAGCCCGGCCAGAAAGACGGTGCCGGCATATTTCCGGCGCAACGCCCTCGCCTCATCTTCCGGGCGGAAGCGCATGGCGGCGAATTCGAAGAATTCACGTCCGAGCAGATAGCCGTTGACGATGAAGAAGGCGGCGATGTTGACGCCTGGAACCAACAGAAGGAGCAAGGCGACGATGTTGCCCAGGATGACGACGCCGAAGAATTTCACCGACAACACGAGCGAGCGCAGCGCCGGCATGGCGCGTCCGACGGGATCGGCCGGATAGTCGGTGCGCTCGACCACTTCGGCGATGTCGTCGAGAAACAGGCCGGCCACGATTGCCGTCACCGGCGCGATCAGCAGCGCCATCCCGAAGGCAAGCGCGATGGCAGCGATGATGCCGCTCAGCCATCCGGCCCAGGACGGCAGGCCGGGCAGCAAGGAGTGAACCCATGGCAGCGCCAGCCAATCGACAAGCCCGGTCAAGACGAACCACAACGCGACCAGCGCCAGCACGGTCAAGCCCAGCGTCTTCAGGAAAACCGCGCGGAATTCGGGAGAAAACAGCCGGCTGAAGGCGGCGCGGGCAGCGTTGAAGATCACGGCGTTTCACCCCCAGGAACGAACGGATATCTCCGACATAGGCTGAGACCCTGTCAGCCGCAAGCCTGCTGGAGCGGGCGCAATTCCGGACGGGAACTAGAGCATGATCCCAAAAAGTGGGTACCGGTTTTTGGAAAAGATCATGCTCCAACAAAGGGTTAGATCATGATGAGATTTCAACCAAATCTCATCACGATCTAGCGCGCCAGCGCCCGGGAGCGGGCTGGGATGGTCATTGCCGCAACGCCGGCGACGACGCAGCCCATGCCCCAGAAAGCTGTCGGCCCAAGGCTCTCGCCGAGGAACACGACGCCGATGCCGACGCCGATCGGCACGCGCAGATAGGCCTGCGACGTCGTGCCGACCGAACCAAGCGTGTGGATGAGGCGGAAAAAGATGCAGAAGGCCAGCGCCGTGGAGAACACCGACAATGCCAACAAGGCCAGTATCGACGCCATTGAAGGCGACAGGGTCCACGGGCGGTCGAAGGCCAGGCTCAAGGGGACGAGGATGACCGCGCCGCACAGCATCGAGCCGGCGGCCGGCAGCATCGGGTCGAGTCCCCTAAAGCCGCGGCCGAAAATGGCGGCGCCGGCATAGCAGACCGTGGCGGCAATGACGGCAAGCTGCGCCCACAATTGATGGCCGAGCCCGCCAAGCGCCTGGGTGCCGACGATCAGGCAAATACCGGCGATGCCTGCACCGACACCGAACAGCTTGCGTGCGGTTACGGTTTCGTGGCGCGTGATGAGCGCGGTCAGCAGGAAGGTGAAGATCGGCGAGGTCGCGTTGAGAATGGTGGCCAGACCGGCGTCGATGGAGCGCTCGGCGGCGGCGATCAGCGTGAACGGCACGACGCTGTTGAGGCAGGCCTGGACCATGAACCGCCACAAGGTCGCGCTGTCCTTGGGCATGGCGAGGCCGCGCCAGCGGATCAGCGCGAGCAGGATGGCGCCGGCAATCAAGGTGCGGGCAGCGATGAAGGATATCGGCGGGATCGTCTCGACACCGATCTTGATGAAGGTATAGGACGCGCCCCACAGGGCGGCCAGCACGCCAAGCAGCGCCAGTTCGGTGGTCATGTCGGTCTTTGCTTGCATGCGGGTGCTTCCAGCGCTTGATTTGAGGCCAAGCTTGTAGGCGACCCGGCGGTCAGATGCTTCGGCCACGGTCGAACTGTGATGGAGCCTCGTCCCAGGCGCGCGCGCCGGCTTGGGCCGGCAAAGGATGGAAATCGGTTGCCATTTTTCGGGGTGATGCTGTAGACCCGCCCGGGCGCGGCAGAAAGCCGGCAGGTTCCGAGGCGGAGACATTGATGCCGGATTTTGACGTGCTTTGCATCGGCAATGCCATTGTCGACATCATCGCCCAGTGCGACGACGCTTTTCTCGAGACCAACGGCATCATCAAGGGTGCGATGAACCTCATCGACACCAAGCGCGCCGAGCTGCTCTACAGCCGCATGGGGCCGGCGATCGAGGCCTCGGGCGGCAGCGCCGGCAACACGGCGGCGGGCGTCGCCAGCTTCGGCGGCCGCGCCGCCTTCTTCGGCAAGGTGTCGAACGATCCGCTCGGCGAAATCTACGCCCATGACATCCATGCCCAGGGCGTTGCCTTCGACACCAGGCCGCTTGAGGGACAGCCGCCGACGGCGCGCTCGATGATATTCGTCACCCCCGATGGCGAGCGTTCGATGAACACCTATCTCGGCGCCTGCGTCGAACTCGGCCCGGAAGACGTCGAGGCCGACAAGGCATCCGGCGCCAAGGTTACCTATTTCGAGGGCTATCTGTGGGATCCGCCGCGCGCCAAGGAGGCGATCCGGCAGACGGCGAAGCTCGCACACGAGGCCGGGCGCGAAGTGTCGATGACGTTGTCGGATTCGTTCTGCGTCGACCGCTACCGGGACGAGTTCCTCGAGCTGATGCGCTCGGGCACTGTCGACATCGTCTTTGCCAACAGCCACGAGATCAAGTCGCTCTACCAGACAAAATCCTTCGACGAGGCGCTGGCGGCTATCCGCAAAGACTGCAAGATTGCCGCCGTCACCCGCTCCGAAAAAGGCTCGGTGATCGTGCGCGGCGACGAGACCGTCACCATTCAGGCGACGACGATCCGCGAACTGGTCGACACCACCGGCGCCGGCGACCTCTATGCCGCCGGTTTCCTCTACGGCTACACCTCGGGGCGCAGCCTGAAGGATTGCGGCGATCTCGGCTCGCTGGCCGCCGGGCTGGTGATCCAGCAGCTCGGGCCACGGCCGCGGCAAAACCTGCGCAGCGCGGCCCAATTGGCGGGGTTGCTGTAGGGCCGTCTTTCGGCGCGCAGCGCCGAGCCAGATGAGGGGTTCCCGCCGGATCAGGCTGTCCGGCGCTCCGCTCAGGCGGTGCGGCGAAGGTCGTCGGACGTAGGCCCGGGTTCCAAAGCCCCGGCGGTGACCAGCCGGTTGCGGCCGCTCTTTTTGCCGATGTACATCAGTCGGTCGGCGAGCGTTATCAGCGCCTCCGAATCGGACGCTTCCGCCGGGTAGATGGCGACGCCAACGGTGCAACCAACATGGATGGCACCATTCGGCGTCGGCACCTTGATCCGCAGCTTTTCCAGGATACGTTCGGCGACGCCCACGGCCTTCTGTCGGGCCCGGCTAGCCTCTCCTGAAAACAGGAATGCGAACTCGTCTCCACCGAGCCGCGCCACGAAATCAGCGCTGCGCAGGACGGTGCGAAGCTGACCCGCCACCTCATGCAGCAGCGCGTCGCCGGCCTCGTGGCCGAGCGTGTCGTTGACCTTCTTGAACCTATCGAGGTCGATGAACAGCAGGCCGGCCGCCTGGCCGGTGCTGTCGCAGCGGTCGATCACCGACCTCAGCTCGTTGTGAAAGGCGCGCCGGTTGGGCAGGCCGGTCAATGCATCGTGGTTGGCCGAGTGGTCGCTGTGCTGCTTGGCCAGCTCGATCTCGCGCTTTTGTACGGAGAGTTCCTCATTGGCGGCCTTGAGTTCGAGCAGCAGCTCGGCGTTGAGATCCTCGACGACCTTGCGGTCGCTGATGTCGACGACGAAACCTTCCAGGAATTCCAGTTCGCCGGCCTCGTCCCAGACGCCGCCGCCGATCTCGCGGACCCAGAGCGGCTCGCCGACCTGCGGCACGATGCGGTAGTCGACGTTCCAGTTGCAGCGCGCCTCGAGCGCGGTATCGACGGCGGCATAGACGGCAGCGAGATCATCCGGGTGGATGGCCGAGACATAGTCGCGCACGGCATTTTGAATGAAGTCGCTCGGCCGATAACCGCTGACGGTGAAAATGCCGTCGCTGATGTAGAGCATGGTGTAGGACGCATCGTTGCGGCAACGGTAGAGATAACCGTCCATGCGGCCGGTGATGCTCAGCAGCGCATCCAGGCGCTCGTCGTGATAGACCCCCTGGCCGACCACAGATGCCGTGTCATGCTTCATGGCCGCACCCCCGTTTTGGCGGTCTGAGCGCGCCGCCAATGCCATAAGGCCATAGGGGGCGAGAACGTTCCCTATAGCAGCCGAATATTATCAATCTCTTATGGGTTGGCGATTTTGCCGCCAATCAGGCTCCCGCGCTATAGGCCGCGATCGCAGCCATGTTGACGATGTCTGAGTCCTTGGCGTTCAGCGAGACGATCTGGACCGGCTTGTTGAGGCCGACCAGCAGCGGGCCGATGACGGTGGAGCCGCCGAGTTCCTGCAGCATCTTGGTCGAGATCGAGGCCGAGTGGAACGCCGGCATGATCAGCACGTTGGCCGGGCCGGTCAGCCGGATGAACGGATACTGCGCCATGGCGCGGGCGTTCAACGCAACGTCGGCGGCCATCTCGCCGTCATATTCGAAATCGACGCGGCGCTTGTCCAGGATACGCACCGCTTCCTGCACCCGCTCGGAGCGTTCGCCCTGCGGGTGGCCGAAGGTCGAATAGGCAAGCATGGCGAGCCTCGGCTCGTAGCCCATGCGGCGGGCAAATCCCGCCGCCTCTTCGGCGATGTCGGCGATCTGCTCGGCATTGGGCATGTCGTGCACGGCGGTATCGGCGACGAGGACTGTTTTGCCCCGCGCGAGCACGATGGAGACGCCGATGACGCGGTGTCCGGGCTTGGCGTCGATGACGCGGCGGATATCGTCAAGCGCCGTGGAATAGTTGCGGGTGACGCCGGTGACGATGCCGTCGGCATCGCCCAGCGCCACCATGCAGGCGGCGAAATGGTTGCGGTCGTTGTTGATCAGCCGCTGGCAGTCGCGGAACAGGAAGCCTTTGCGCTGCATGCGCTCGTAGAGATAATCGGTATAGATGCCGTTGCGGCGCGACAGCCTGGCATTGATGATCTCGATGCCTTGCTTGTTGAGGTCGATGCCGGCGTGCCTGGCGTTTTCCTTGATGACATCGTCGCGGCCGAGCAGGATCGCGGTGCCGAGCTTCTGGTTCACATAGGAGACGGCGGCGCGCATCACCTGTTCTTCCTCGCCCTCGGCAAAGACGATGCGCTTGGGCTGGCGGCGGACGCGGTCGTAGATGCGCTGCAAGGTCGAGGCGATCGGGTCGCGGCGGGCCGACAGTTCCTGCGCGTAGCGGTCGAGGTCGAGGATCGGCTTGCGGGCGACGCCTGACTCCATCGCCGCCTTGGCCACAGCGAGCGGGATGGCCGAGATCAGGCGCGGATCGAACGGCACCGGGATGATGTAGTTCGGGCCGAATTTCGGCCGGTTGCCCTGATAGGCGGCGGCGACATCGTCGGGCACGTCCTTGCGCGCCAGGTCGGCCAGCGCTCTCGCTGCGGCGATCTTCATGTCGTCATTGATGGTGGTGGCCCTGACATCCAGCGCACCGCGGAAGATGTAGGGGAAGCCCAGCACATTGTTGACCTGGTTGGGGTAGTCGGAACGCCCGGTGGCCATGATGGCGTCGGTGCGGATTTCGGCCACTTCCTCCGGCGTGATCTCCGGGTCGGGATTGGCCATGGCGAAGATGATCGGGTTCTTGGCCATCGACTGCACCATCTTGGTGGTCAATGCGCCCTTGGCCGACAGGCCGAGGAAGACGTCGGCGCCGTCCAGCGCCTCGGCCAGGCTGCGCGTGTCGGTCTTGACCGCATGCGCCGACTTCCACTGGTTCATGCCTTCGGTGCGGCCCTGGTAGACGACGCCCTTGGTGTCGCACAGGATTATGTTCTCGGGGGCAAAGCCCATCGCCTTCATCAGTTCGATGCAGGCGATGCCGGCGGCGCCGGCGCCGTTGCAGACCATTTTCGTGGTCTTCATGTCGCGGCCGGTGATCTCCAGCGCGTTGATCAGCCCGGCGGCCGAGATGATGGCGGTGCCGTGCTGGTCGTCATGGAAGACCGGGATGTCCATCAATTCACGCAGGCGCTGCTCGATGATGAAGCATTCCGGCGCCTTGATGTCTTCCAGGTTGATGCCGCCGAAGGACGGGCCGAGAAAGCGCACGCAATTGATGAATTCGTCGGCATCCTCGGTGTCGACCTCGAGATCGATGGAATCGACATCGGCGAAGCGCTTGAACAGCACCGCCTTGCCTTCCATCACCGGCTTGGAGGCCAACGCGCCGAGATTGCCGAGGCCGAGAATGGCGGTGCCGTTGGAGATGACGGCGACCATGTTGCCGCGCGTCGTGTAGTCGAAGGCGCGGCTGGGGTCTTCGGCGATGGCCAGCACAGGAACCGCGACACCCGGCGAATAGGCGAGGCTCAGATCGCGCTGCGTCGCCATCGGCTTGGTGGCGACGATCTCCAGCTTGCCGGGGCGGCCCATGGCGTGGAATTCCAGCGCCTCCTCGGCGCTGACGGAGGGGCCGCTGTTTTCGGTTTTCTTGGCCATGATGCTTTTGATTTCCTCGCCGGTGCCGCACCCTTGAGACGGGTGTGTGTTTTTGAAACTTCTGAATCAAGGCTACACGCCACCGCTCTAAACCGCCAAGCAATCTTCACGCCCGCAGCGAAATCTCCCGAAGTCGAACGGCGTCACGTCGGCTCTGGCTCGCTGACGAAGGCAGCGATTTCGCGCACCGTTCCCCGTCGCATCATGCCGTCTGTGCCGGGGAAAGGCCACGTCTCGATGGGTGGCGCACGGCTTCCCTTGCGCCGCAGCAATGCAGTCAGGAACGCCATGAGTTCGATGCGCTGGGCGTGAACCTTCTCCAGCGTGCGGCGGCGGATGTGCTGACGCGGTATGGCACGATCTCGCAGCGTCTCGACGGCGCGGCGAATGGCAGCCGGTTCCGGATCGGCGACGATGCAATAATCCGGATCGAAATAGACGTCGCGACCGCCAAGGCTCGGCGTACTGACGATCGGCAGGCCGGCCATCAGATATTCCATCGAGGAGTACATCGCTCCTTCCACGGCCGACAGGCACAGCCCGACGGCGGCCTGGTTGTAGACGCGGTTGACCTGTTGCGCCGTCAGCTTGCCCGGCCAGCCGTCGACGAGCGGATTGGCGATCTGGTGGAGCGGCGAACGCGCCTGCAGTCGCCGAACAAAGGCGCGGGCGGCAACCGGCGGCAATTCGCCGATCGAATAGGTGATGTGGGCCAGCCGCTCTATGTCGAAGGCCAGGTGATGGCGTTTGATCGGCGAGATGCGGCCATTGTAGACCGCGTCGAATTCGACCGGCACGTCCGGCAGCGGCCGGAATATATCCTCCGACACCATCAGATTGTGGTTGGAGAAGATGGCATTGCCGCCCGCAGCCGCGACGAGACGGCGCTCTTCCTCGGTGTTGCACAGGAAGATGATTTCGTGCAGCGGAAACCGGCCGGCATACCAGGCGAGATCGCGGCCCATCCGGGCGATGACAGCCGGCCGCTCCATGGTCCAGGTCTGCATCGTCAGGAAGGTGACGCGCCGTCCCGCCAGGCGCCGGCCAAGGGCCGCCAGCGGATAGAGCGGACGGGCTCCGCCAATCGGGACATAGAGCACCAGCGGGTCGCGGCTGAGCACATGCAGCGACATCTCGATGCCGCTATCGAGATCGGACAGCGGTCCCCGTGTCGGCAGGAGGAAGGGGACGCGCTTGCGCACTGTCCCCCTAAGCTTGCTTTTGGTGCGGTGGACGCGCCGCGCCGCCAACAGCAGCAGGCGCTCAAGCGCCGATCCAGCCGGACCGACCAGCTCTTCGAACGCCTCCTGTTTGTCCTGATCCATGCCGCTTATCCCCGCCATGGCGATCATAGGGTCTGGTTGGCGCCCGAAGCAACCAACGGCTTCACCCGGCGTAGAGGGAGCACAAGCCGCCGTCGAGGCCGGTCGTCCCCTGCTTTTCGGGCCGCCGGCATTAAACCCCGCACCCACATCTGCTAGCGTGCGGGCATGAACATGCACACTTCAGCAGAAACCGACGCCCCCGAGGTGACACCGCCTGCGCCCGTCGGCAGCGTCACGCCGATGATGGAGCAATATATCGAGATCAAGGCGGCGAACCCGGATTCTCTGCTGTTCTACCGCATGGGCGATTTCTACGAGCTGTTCTTCGACGACGCCGAAAAGGCGAGCAAGGCGCTGGGCATCGTCCTGACCAAGCGCGGCAAGCACCAGGGTAACGACATTCCGATGTGCGGCGTGCCGGTGCATGCGGCCGACGAATATCTGCAAAAGCTGATCGGCCAAGGTTTTCGCGTTGCCGTCTGCGAGCAGATCGAGGACCCGGCGGAAGCCAGGAAGCGCGGCGGCAAATCGGTGGTGCGCCGCGACGTCGTGCGGCTGGTGACGCCCGGCACCATCACCGAGGATAAATTGCTGGCGCCGTCGGAATCGAGCTTCCTGATGGCGCTAGGGCGGGTGAAGGGCGGCAACAGCGGTGACGCCTTCGCCATGGCCTGGATCGAGATCTCGACCGGCGTCTTCCGCGTCGCCGAAACCACGGCCGACCGCCTGCTGGCCGATGTCTTCCGCGTCGACCCGCGCGAGCTGATCGTCGCCGAGCCGGTGTTTTACGATCCCGAGCTGAAGCCGGTGTTCGACGTCATCGGCCGCGTCGCCAGCCCGCAGCCGCCGTCGCTTTTCGATTCGGCTTCGGCAGCGGGGCGGATCGCGCGCTTCTTCGAAGTGGCGACGCCTGACAGTTTCGGTGCCTTCTCGCGCGCCGAATTGTCGGCGATCTCGGGCGCCATCGCCTACGTCGAAAAGACGCAGAAGGCCGAGCGGCCGCCTTTGTCGCGTCCCGAACGCGAGGAGCAGGGCTCGACGCTGTTCATCGATCCTGCGACACGCGGCAATCTGGAACTGTTGCGCACGCTGTCGGGCAGCCGCGACGGCTCGCTGTTCAAGGCTATAGACCGCACGGTCACCGGCGGCGGCGCCAGGCTGCTCGCCGACCGGCTGATGGCGCCGCTGACCGATCCGGCGGCGATTGCCGCCCGGCTTGATTCGGTATCGTTCTTCCGCGCCGAGACGCGGCTCTGCCAGGCGGTGCGGTCAAGCCTGAAGAGCGTCGCCGACATGCCGCGAGCGCTGTCGCGGTTGGCGCTCAACCGCGGCGGCCCGCGCGACCTCGGCGCGCTGCGTGCCGGCTTCGAAGCGGCGGCCACCATTGCCGAACTGTTCGGAACGACCGTCCTGCCCGCTGAGCTGACCGCGGCACTTGCCGCGATAAAGGCGCTGCCGCGCGCGCTGGCCGAGCATCTGACCCAGGCTCTTGGCGAGGAACTGCCGCTGCTGAGGCGCGACGGCGGCTTCGCGCGCGGCGGCTACCATGCCGAACTCGACGAAATGCGGGCGCTGCGCGACGAATCGCGCAAGGTGATCGCCGGACTGGAGCGCTCGCTGATCGAGGAGACCGGCATCCGCTCGCTGAAAATCCGGCACAACAATGTGCTGGGCTATTACATCGAGGTGACGGCCAACCACCATTCAATCATGACCGGAAGCGACGGCGCCAAGGCGCGCTTCATCCACCGCCAGACCATGGCCAATGCCATGCGTTTCACCACGACCGAACTTGCCGAACTCGAGACCAAGATCGCCAATGCCGCCGACCGGGCGCTGAGCATCGAGCTTGCCGCTTTCGATACGCTGACGGCTGAGGCGGTCGGCGAGGCGCAGAAGATCCGCGCCGGCGCCGATGCGCTCGCCGTGCTCGACGTGTCGGCGGCGCTCGCGCTGTTGTCGGAGAGCGAAGCCTGGTGCCGGCCGCTGGTCGATTCCAGCCTTGCCTTCGACATTTCGGGCGGGCGCCATCCTGTGGTGGAACAGGCGCTGCGGCGTTCGGGCGAAGGGCCGTTCGTCGCCAATGATTGCGATCTGTCGCCGCAAGACGGGGCCAAGGCCGGCGCGATCTGGCTGCTCACCGGTCCGAATATGGGCGGTAAGTCGACCTTCCTGCGGCAAAACGCACTGATCGCCATCCTCGCCCAAACCGGTTCCTTCGTGCCGGCGACATCGGCCCATATCGGCGTCGTCGACCGGTTGTTCTCGCGCGTCGGCGCCTCGGACGATCTGGCGCGTGGCCGCTCCACCTTTATGGTCGAGATGGTCGAGACGGCGGCGATCCTCAACCAGGCCGGTGAGCGGGCGCTGGTGATCCTCGACGAAATCGGCCGCGGCACCGCCACTTTCGATGGCCTGTCGATCGCCTGGGCGGCGGTCGAGTACCTGCACGAGAAGAACCGCTGCCGGGCGATCTTTGCCACCCATTTCCACGAGATGACGGCGCTGTCCGGCAAACTGCCGCGCCTTTCCAACGTCACCATGCGGGTCAAGGAATGGGAAGGCGACGTCGTCTTCCTGCACGAGGTCGGCAAGGGTGCCGCCGATCGCTCCTATGGCGTTCAGGTCGCTCGACTTGCCGGTCTGCCGGAAGCGGTGGTCGGCCGCGCCAAAGAGGTGCTGCATCAGCTCGAGGAAGGCGATGTCTCCGGCAAGGCCAACCGACTGGTCGACGATCTGCCGCTGTTTTCGGTGGCAATGAAGCGGGAAGCGGCAAAGCCTGCGAAGAGCGACGCATTGGGCGCAGCGCTGGGTGAGATCAATCCAGACGAGATGACGCCGCGCGAGGCGCTGGAAGCGCTCTACCGGCTGAAGGGGCTGGCGGGGAAAACCTAGCCCGATTTCGGCCTTGACCAATTGTACCGATTGGTACAATGCTCGCCATCGCCTTTGCCGATGGGAGAATGACATGAGCCGTCCGCCGCTGCCGCCCTTCACCGCCGAGACCGCCGCGCAGAAGGCGCGCATGGCCGAAGACGCCTGGAACAGCCGCGATCCCGAACGGGTTTCGCTCGCCTATACGCAAGACAGCACCTGGCGCAACCGCGCCGAGTTCGTCTCGGGCAGAAATGAGATCGTCTCCTTCCTCACGCGCAAATGGGCGCGCGAGCTGGACTACCGGCTGATCAAGGAGGTCTGGACCTGGAACGACAACCGCATCGCGGTGCGCTTTGCCTATGAATGGCGCGACGACAGCGGCCACTGGTTCCGCTCCTACGGCAACGAGAATTGGGAATTCGACGCGGATGGACTGATGCGTAGGCGCGTCGCCAGCATCAACGACCTGCCGATCGCCGAGGGTGAGCGCAAATATCACTGGCCGCTCGGCCGCCGGCCGGACGACCATCCCGGCCTGTCCGAACTCGGACTTTAGAATATGATCCCTAGAGCTGTGTCGCGGTTTTCGGCAAAGATCATGCTCAAGCGGAAAAACTAGCGCATGCGCAGGATCGCGCCCGATCGCGCCGATTTGCTCTCCATCATCGGCGAGGTTTTCCGCGAACACGGCTATGAAGGGGCGAGCCTGGCGCGGATCGGTGCGGCGACCGGCCTAGGCAAAGGCAGCCTTTACCACTTCTTCCCCGGCGGCAAGGAAGAGATGGCGGCGGCTGTCATTGCCCATATAGATGGCTGGTTCGAGGAGAATGTCTTCGTGCCGTTGCAGGACAGGGCCGACCCTCGTACGGGCATCGACCGGATGTTCGAAGCGACCGAGAGCTATTTCCGGTCGGGCCGCCAGGTGTGCCTGATCGGCGCCTTCGCGCTGGACGAATCCCGCGACCTCTTCGCCATCGCGATCAGAAGCTACTTCGGCCGCTGGGTGGCGCATCTTGCCGAAGCGCTGACCCGAAGCGGGCACAGCGCTGACAGGGCGGACGAACTCGCCGAAGAAGCGGTCGGCGCCATCCAGGGCGCGCTCACGCTGGCACGCGCCTTCGACGACACGGCAGTGTTTTCCCGCGCGTTGCGACGGGCGCGGGCGGCGCTCGGCTAGAGTGCTACAAGGGCTCGAAGCGGAAAGCCGTCTCGGTTCGAAAAACCCGGCCGACGCCGGGCGAATCAAGATGCGCGCCGGCAACGTAGCAGTCGTTGTTGGCCGCAAGCGCCAGCATTTGCAACCGGCTTGCCCTCGCCTGCTGCTGGTCTGCGTCGAATTCCCACGTGATCTCGGGTCGATCGAATTGAAGCGACGGCACATGTACGATGTCGCCCCAGATCAACAGTGTTTCGCCTGCGCTCACAACGCGAAAGCAAGTGTGGCCGGCTTCATGGCCAGCGGAGCCGATCGTATCGATGTCAGCGCTGACGCGCTGTCCAGCATCGAGAGGCTGGGCGCGATCGTGGAAGCGTTCCAGCCTCGCCACGTCGCGAAACATGCCGAGCTCAGCGCGCGGGACAAGCAGGCGAGAGAGCTGCGGGAAGCCGTCGTCACCATCGGCAAGGATGAGCCCGTGTATATGGTCGAGATGGGTGTGGGTGAAAGCAACAGTCCGAATCCGGTCGGTGGCGATCTTCGCCTCGCGCAGCGCCTCGGGCAGGTGCCCCATTGTCGGGTGCCAGGCGTTCGAAGCCCCTGTGTCGATCAGCGTGATGTCGTCGCCGTCATCGATGGCGAAGGCGTTGACCGACAGCCTGAGCGCACCGTCGACGAGCGGTACATGCGAGGGCAGGTTGTCACCGAATGTCCGGTCTCCGGGCTGGCGCAGCCGCCTGATTGGCATGTCGACGTAACCGTCGCGCAGCGACGTGACCGTCATGGCTCCGACTCTATACGCCGTATGATGATACCCGGTCGAAACCCGTTCCAATCTAGATCATCTCCAGCCCGCGCTTGCGCGTCGGCGGTGGAAAGGCGCGGTCGAGTTCGGCGAGGTCTTCGGCCGTCAGCTCGATGTCGAGCGCGGCAACATTCTGGCGGACATGCTCCTGGCTGCTCGCCTTCGGGATGGCGATGACACCGGGCTGCGCCATCACCCAGGCAAGCGCGATCTGTGCTGCCGTGGCGTTGTGGCGGGCGGCGATGGTTTCCAGCCTGGAATTGCGCGCCAGCGCGCCCTGCTCGACCGGCGAATAGGCCATCAGCGGGATGCCGCGCTGCCGGCTCCACGGTGCGAGATCGAATTCGGGGCCGCGCCGCGACAGATTGTAGAGCACCTGGTTGGTCTGGACATGATTGCCAGACGACAGGCCGGTCAGCTCCTCCATTTCGTCGGTGTCGAAATTGCTGACACCCCAGTGGCGTATCTTGCCGGCCTCCTTCAGCGCCTCGAAAGCCTCGACGGTTTCAGATAGAGGCACACTGCCCGGCCAGTGCAGGAGATAGAGATCGATGCGGTCGGTGCGCAGGCGCTTCAAGCTGTTTTCGCAGGCCCGCGCCACGCCGGCGCGCGAGGCATTGGACGGCAATACCTTGGAGACAAGAAAGAGTTCGTCGCGGCGCCCGGCAATGGCTTCCGCTACCACCTCCTCGGCGCCGCCGCTGGCATACATTTCAGCGGTGTCGATCAACGTGATGCCGAGGTCCAGCCCGAGCTTCAGGGCATTGACCTCGCCGGCGCGGCGGCGGGAATCCTCGCCCATCTTCCATGTGCCCTGTCCCAGCACCTGGACGGCCTCGCCCGAAGGCAGTGTGGTGGCTCTTATCGTCGATGGCATGTGGGCTCCTGGCGCCGTGTAATCGATGCGAATGGCATCACAAGCACGGAGAGAAATCCAGAATGAATCTCTCCGGCATGGCCGTTGCTGCCTTACTTCGCCGGATGGGCGGCGAGCCAGGCCTGCATCTTGGCGATCTCGGCTTCCTGCGCGGCGATGACATCTTCGGCCAGCTTGCGGATTTCGGGATCCTTGCCATTGGCGAGTTCCACCTTGGCCATGTCGATCGCGCCCCGATGATGCGGGATCATGCCGCGCACGAAATCGACATCGGCATTGCCGGAATATTCGATCATCATGTCGGTGTGCATCTTGTCCATCGCCGCCTTGTAGCCGTCGGTCGAAGGACCTTGCGCGCCCATCGCGCCCATGTCGTGTTTCATCTCTTCGGATTGCGCCGGGACGCTTTCGAGGAAAACGGCAAGCAGCATTCCCGCCGCCATCATCAAAAGCACGATCTTCTTAGCCAAGGTCATCCATGATCTCCTGTTGATTGATATTCGTATCTGGGGGCTTTGCTCAGAGTTTCAACGTCCGCAGCCGCAATGCGTTGGCGATGACCGAAACCGAAGACAGGCTCATGGCCGCCGCCGCCAGCATCGGCGACAAAAGCGTGCCGGTGAGCGGATAGAGCACGCCGGCGGCAACCGGCACGCCAAGCACATTGTAGAGGAAGGCGAAAAACAGATTCTGGCGGATGTTGCGGATCGTCCCCTGGGCGAGCGTTCGGGCCCTGACGATGCCGTTGAGATCGCCCTTGACCAGCGTAATGCCGGCGCTCTCGACAGCGACATCGGCGCCGGTGCCCATGGCGATGCCGACATCGGCGCTGGCCAGGGCCGGCGCATCGTTGACGCCGTCGCCGGCCATGGCTACGCCGGCACCTTTCGCACGCAACTCCTCGACAAGGGCTGCCTTTTGTTCCGGCAGCAGGCCGGCGCGCACCTCGTCAATGCCAAGGCTTTTGGCGATGGCGCGCGCCGTGCATTCATTGTCGCCGGTCGCCATGATGATCCGCAAGCCTCTGTCGTGCAGCGCCCTGATCGCCTCGGCTGTCGTTGCCTTGACCGGATCGGCGACCGCGACAATGCCGGCCAGTTTTTTGTCCACCGCAACGAACATCGCCGTCTTGCCTTCTGCCTGCAGCGCCTCGGCCCTGGCCGACAGGGAAGCGGTGTCGATGCCGCCATCGGCCATCATGGCGGCGTTGCCGAGCGAAACCTTCCTGCCAGACACCGTGCCGGATACGCCCTTGCCGGTGACGGCGTCGAAGCCGCCGGCCTCAACGAGCGTCAGGCCGCGTTCGCCGGCGCCGCCGACAATGGCCTCGGCCAGCGGATGCTCCGAGCCTTTTTCCAGGCCGGCGGCGAGCGCCAGCAATTCATTCTCAGACAGGCCTTCGGCAGCGACGACATCGGTCAAGCGAGGCTTGCCTTCGGTCAAGGTGCCGGTCTTGTCGACGATCAACGTGTCGACCGAAGCGAAGCGCTCGAGCGCGGCCGCGTCCTTGATCAGCACGCCCGCGTGCGCCCCGCGCCCGGTGGCAGTCATGATCGACATCGGCGTCGCCAGGCCGAGCGCGCAGGGGCAGGCGATGATCAGCACCGAGACCGCCGAGACGATGGCAAAGATCAAGCTGGGTTCGGGACCGAAGATCGCCCAGGCGGCAAAGGCCATGAGCGCGACCAGCACGACGGCCGGCACGAAGTAGAAGGAGACGCGATCGGCTAAACCTTGAATCGGCGCGCGCGAACGCTGCGCCTTTGCGACCAGCTCGACGATGCGCGAAAGCGTCGTTTCGGAGCCGACCTTTTCGGCGCGCATGATCAGCGAACCGTTCTTGTTGAGCGTGCCGCCGGTCAAGGCATCGCCTTTCGTTTTTTCGACCGGCAGCGGCTCGCCCGAGATCATCGATTCGTCGATGGAGGAACGGCCTTCCGTTACAGTGCCGTCGACCGGCACGGCGTCGCCCGGACGGAGGCGTAGGTGGTCGCCGGTCTTGACCGCAACGAGCGGCACGTCGGTGTCGGAGCCGTCCTCCCCGATCAGCCGTGCCGTCTTCGGCGCCAGGTCGAGCAGCGCACGGATGGCCGAGCCGGTCTTTTCGCGCGCCCGCAATTCGAGCACCTGACCGAGGAATACCAGCGCGACGATGACGGAAGCTGCCTCGAAATAGACCGGGACGGTGCCGCCATGGCCACGGAACTGATGCGGAAAGATGTCCGGAAACAGTGCGGCGACGACGCTGTAGAGGTAGGCCGCACCCACACCCAGCGAAATCAGCGTCCACATGTTGGGGCTGCGGTTGACCAGCGACTCCCAGCCGCGGTGGAAGAAGGGGAAGGCCGCCCACAGCACCACCGGGCTGGCCAGCGCCAATTCCAGCCAGACCATCGTGCGCTCGTCGACAAACGCCTGGAACGTCAGGCCGAGCATCGGCGCCATGGCAACGATCAGCAGCGGCACGGACAGCATCGCACTGACCCAGAACCGTCTGGTGAAGTCTACCAGTTCGGGGTTCGGGCCCTCATCGCCAGTGGGAACGCCCATCGGCTCAAGCGCCATGCCGCAGATCGGGCAGGAGCCGGGCTTGTCTCTTATCACTTCGGGGTGCATCGGGCAGGTGTATTGAGTGCCTTTCGGCACTGGCGACGGCGTCGGCCTATCGCCGAGATAGTTTTGCGGCTCGGCCTCGAACTTCGCCCGGCAGCCGGCCGAGCAGAAATAGAAACCCTGGCCTTCGTGGCGGAAAAAATGCCTGGCGGTAGCGCGGTCGACACTCATGCCACAGACGGGGTCGGTGGCGGTCAGGTATTTTTCGGGCCCGGCGACGAATTTCGTACGGCAACCCTCGCTGCAGAAGTGAAAGAGACGGCCGCCATGCTCGGCCGTCGGCTTGCCCGCGGCCGGATCGACGCTCATGCCGCAGACCGGATCGCGCACCACGGCTTCGGCGGCCGGCTCAGCAGCCTTTGCCGCACAACAGCTGCCATCGGCCGCGTGCGCGTGGTGGTGATGCTCGGAATGCGCCATCGACAAGTGCCTTATATCTGTCTGGGTGAGGAGGTAGTGCTTCCAGTAACTGGAAGGTCAAGGGGCGATTTCCACTTTTCGATCGTGGCCGTCATCGCGCACATCGAGGGAAAATCGCTTACGCAACTTTGTTCCCATGCTATGGACGCGCGTCCCACTGCATCGATCCCACCCAAATGAAATGCCTGATTATCAATCTCGATCGGTCCCGCGATCGCCTCGCCCATGTAACGGCGGAGTTCGCGCGCATCGGCATCGCCTTCGAGCGGGTCGCCGCCATCGATGCGCGAGATCGGCCGGATCTGGCCGAAATGCCGCAGGGCAAGAAGCATTTGCGCCTGGCCGACGCCGAGATTGCCTGCCTGCTCAGCCACCAACAGTGTTGGTCGACGATCGCTGCAGGTGAGGATGCTTACGCGGCGATTTTCGAGGACGATGTCGTTTTCCCGGACAAAGCCGGCGCTTTGCTTGCCGATGCGGGCTGGATTCCCGCCGATGCGGACATCGTCAAGTTGGAAACGTTCTTCAACCGGACCGTAATTTCACGCAAGCAAGTTGCCTGCGGCCACGGTTTTTCTGCGAGCAGACTGCACGGGCTCCATATCGGTACGGCGGGATACATCCTGTCCAGACAGGCCGCGCGGGACCTTCTTGCGGCAACGAATGAGATCAGCATTCCCGTCGATCACCTCATCTTCAATCCGCGTTTTGCTACCTCGTCCGACAAGGTCATTTACCAACTCGTCCCAGCATTGTGCCTGCAGGCACAATTCCTCGGCGACAGTCCGGTGAGATTGCCAAGCCTGCTCAAGCAGGAGCGAACAGAGGAATGGGTGGCAAGCGGGATAGGTAAACGGCGCCCCAGGCCAATCACCGCCAAGGTAAGGATCGAGACCAGGCGGTTGACGCGGCAGATCGCCGATCTCTTCGGGCTCCGGCGCGAGATGATCATCCCTTTCTGGTATCGCGGCCGACGCGTCCGTCCGCCCCATACACAGCGCCGTGAAAACGCGCTATAGACGCCGCGCAAAGGCGAGGCCCACCGGCAATCCATGGCAAAAATCTCCCTCAAGCTCGACGCGCTGATCGACAGCGAGGCTTTGCGCCGCGACATGACGGCGCTGATCTCGGCGGCCAGCGGCATCGAGCCCGGCGCGCGCGTCGGTGCGCTCCGGCTGCTGAAGGATCGGCTGACCGAGGGCCGCAAGGTTGCCGAGCGCATGCTGATGGACGATGGCAGCGGCACGGCCTGCGCCGCCCGGCTGTCGCATCTGATGGACGAGATCATCCGCGCCCTCTACGAGTTCGCCGCGACCCACGTCTACCGGGTGAAAAGCCCCTCGACCGCAGAGCGCATGGCGGTCGTCGCCGTCGGCGGCTATGGCCGCGGCACGCTGGCGCCGGGCTCCGACATCGACCTGTTGTTCCTGCTGCCCTACAAGCAGACGCCGTGGGGCGAACAGATCGTCGAATATATGCTCTATATGCTGTGGGACCTCGGGTTGAAGGTTGGCCACGCCACCCGCAACATCGACGAGTGTCTCAGGCTGTCGCGCAGCGATATCACCATCCGCACCACGATCCTGGAAGCGCGGTTCCTGTGGGGCGAACAGAAGCTCTTCGACGAATTGCTCGCTCGCTTCGACCATGAAGTGGTGCGCACCACCGGACCGGAATATGTGCAGGCCAAGCTCGCCGAACGCGACGATCGCCATGCCAAGGCCGGCGAAAGCCGCTATCTGGTCGAGCCCAACGTCAAGGACGGCAAGGGCGGCCTGCGCGATTTGCAGACGCTGTTCTGGATCGCCAAATACTTCTATCGCGTGCGCACCGGCGAGGAATTGGTCGAGAAAGGTGTCTTCACCGAGGCCGAGTACCGCGAATTCCAGAAGGCCGAAGACTTCCTGTGGGCGGTGCGCTGCCACATGCATTTCCTCACCGGCAAGCCAGAGGAACGGCTGCATTTCGATATCCAGCGCGAGATCGCCGAACGGCTGGGCTACACCACCCATCCCGGTCTGTCGGCGGTCGAGCGCTTCATGAAGCATTACTTCCTCGTCGCCAAGGATGTCGGCGACCTCACCCGGATCTTCTGCGCCGCGCTCGAGGAAGAGCAGGCCAAGCATGTGCCCGGCTTCAACCGCATCTTCCTCACCTTCCAGCGCCGCAAGCGCAAGCTGGCAGGCACGTCGGACTTCATTGTCGACAATCACCGCATCAACGTCGCCGACGACAGCGTGTTCGAGCGCGACCCGGTCAATCTGCTCAGGCTGTTCTGGTTCGCCGACAAGCACGGGCTGGAGTTCCATCCCGATGCGCTGAAGCTGCTCACCCGCTCGCTCGGTCTGGTCAACAAGTCGCTGCGGCGCGACGAGGAGGCCAACCGGCTGTTCCTCGACATCCTGACCTCGGACCGCAATGCCGAGCTTAATTTGCGGCGCATGAACGAGGCCGGCCTGCTCGGCAGGCTGATCCCCGATTTCGGCAGAATAGTCGCCATGATGCAGTTCTCGATGTACCACCACTATACGGTGGACGAGCACCTGATCCGCTGCATCGGCGTCTTGGCCGAGATCGAGCGCGGCGACGGCGAAAAGGTGCATCCGCTCTCGCACACGCTGATGCCGGGGCTAGAGAAGAGCCGCGAGGCGCTCTATGTCGCGGTGCTGCTGCACGACATCGCCAAGGGCCGGCCGGAGGATCACTCAGAGGCCGGCGCCCGGATCGCGCGCCGCATCTGCCCGCATATGGGGCTGTCGGCGGCCGACACCGAGACAGTCGCCTGGCTGGTCGAGAACCATCTGGTGATGTCGATGACGGCGCAGACGCGCGACCTCAACGACCGCAAGACGATCGAGGATTTCGCCTCGATCGTGCAATCGGTTGAGCGGCTAAAAATGCTGTTGATCCTGACCGTCTGCGACATCAGGGGTGTCGGGCCGGGCGTGTGGAACGGCTGGAAGGGCCAGCTCCTGCGCACGCTCTACTACGAGACCGAACTGCTTTTGACCGGCGGCTTCTCGGAAGTGTCGCGCGCCAAGCGGACGGCGGCGGCGCGCGAGCGGCTGGCCGAGGCGCTGGCCGATTGGCCGGACAAGGCCCGCAAGCGCTATGTCGGCCTGCATTACGAGAACTATCTGCTGACGGTCGACCTCCCCGATCAGCTGCGCCATGCCGAATTCATTCGCGAAGCCGACGCGGCAGGCAAGAAGCTCGCCACCGTGGTCAGGACTCACCAATTCGAGGCGGTGACCGAGATCACCGTGCTGGCGCAGGACCATCCGCGCCTGCTTTCGGTTATTGCCGGCGCCTGTGCCGGCGCCGGCGGCAACATCGTCGACGCGCAGATCTTCACCACGTCCGACGGCCGCGCGCTGGACATCATCCTGATCTCACGGGAATTCGACCGCGATGAGGATGAGCGCCGTCGCGCCGAGCGCGTCGGCCGGCTGATCGAGGACGTGCTGTCGGGCAAGAGCTGGCTGCCGGAGATGATCGAGAAGCGCACCCGGCCGCGGCGCGGCGCCAAGGTGTTCAAGATTCCGCCGCGCGCCGAAATCCGCAACACGCTGTCGAACCGGTTTTCGGTGATCGAGGTCGAGGGACTGGACCGGCCTGGGCTGTTGTCGGAAATCACCAGTGCGTTGTCCGATCTCTCGCTCGACATCGCCTCGGCTCACATCACCACCTTCGGCGAGAAGGTGATCGACACTTTCTATGTCACCGACCTTACGGGGCAGAAGATCGACAACCCGGCACGCACCGCCACCATCCACGCCAGGCTGATCGCGGCGCTTGAAGGCGTTGTCCCAGAGCGCGGCGGCAAGGCCAAGGCGGCGGCCGAGTGACCATCACTTTGTCCCAATCACCCCCTTTGTCCCAATCATCCCCTTTGTCCCAACCATCCAGGCAATCTCCCCGCGCATGAGCCTCGTCAAGAAATTCGCCACGGTTGCGTCCGGCACGCTGATGAGCCGCGCCCTTGGCTTTGGCCGCGAGATGCTGATGGCTGCCGCACTCGGCACCGGGCCGGTGGCGGACGCCTTCAACGCCGCCTTCCAGTTTCCAAACACGTTTCGCCGGCTGTTTGCCGAAGGCGCTTTCAACGCCGCCTTCGTGCCGCTGTTTGCCAAGGAGATCGAGACCCACGGCACCGACGGCGCCAAGCGCTTTTCGGAGGAAGTGTTCGGCGTCCTGTTCACCGCACTTCTGGCGCTGACCATCGTCATGGAATTGGCGATGCCGCTGATCGTGCGCTATCTCGTGGCGCCGGGCTTTGCCGACACGCCGGGCAAATTCGAGACGACCGTCCTGCTGGCGACGATCATGTTCCCGTATCTCATCTGCATGTCGCTCGCAGCGATGATGGCCGGCATGCTGAATTCGCTGCGCCGCTATTTCGCGGCTGCCGTGGCGCCGGCTTTCCTCAACATCATCCTGATCAGCGTGCTCGGCTACGCCTGGTACCACGGCATGGATGCCCGTGAGGTCGGTTTCAGCCTGTCCTGGGGCGTGCTGGCGGCGGGGCTGGTGCAGCTTGCCATCGTCTGGGTGGCGGTGCGCAATGCCGGCATCGCCATCGGCTTTCGCCGGCCGAAGATGACGCCCAACGTCAAGCGCCTGCTGATCCTGGCGCTGCCGGCGGCGATCACCGGCGGCATCACCCAGATCAACCAGCTGATCGGCACGGCGATCGCGTCGGCGCAGGACAGCGCCGTGTCCTCGCTTGCTTACGCCGACCGCATCTACCAGCTGCCGCTCGGCGTCGTCGGCGTCGCGGTGGCCATCGTGCTGTTGCCGGAGCTGTCGCGGGCGCTGAAATCGGGCAATCTGGTCGAGGCGGCCAATCTGCAGAACCGCTCGGTCGAGTTCACCCTGTTCATGACCTTGCCGGCGGCGGCGGCACTGTGGGTGATGGCGGAGCCGATCGTGCGGCTGGTCTATGAGCGCGGCGCCTTCGCCGCCAACGGCTCGACGCCGACAGTGGCCGCAATCCTGGCGATCTTTGGCCTCGGCCTGCCGGCCTTCGTGCTGATCAAGGCCTTCACTCCCGGCTATTTCGCCCGCGAGGATACGCGCACGCCGATGATGTTCGCCGCCATTTCGGTCGGCGTGAACGTGATCACGGCACTGACGCTGTTCCCGAGCATGGGCGCGCCCGGCATTGCGGTGGCCTCGGCCGTGGCCGGCTGGGTCAACGCTGTGATGCTGCTTGCCGTGCTGATCCGACGCGGCCATTGGGGCCGCGACGCGCCGCTGCTGAAGCGCATTCCGCGCCTGGTGCTGTCGGCTGCGGTGATGGCGGTGGCGCTCTATTTCGCCGAGCACTGGCTGGCCGTCAGGCTCGGCCCCGGCTCGCCACTGGTGATCAAGGCCGTGACGCTTCTCTCATTGGTGGCCGGCGGGGCGCTGCTCTACTTCGTCACGGCTTTCGCCACCGGCGGCGCCGATTTCGGAATGATCCGGCGCAATGTGAAACGCGGCTCGGGCAAGGCAGCGGCGCCAGCGCCAAACGCCGATCTGGACGAATAGTCCGGGCGAGCTAACAGCAACACCGGTCTTGATCCTCTCCGCCCCTTCGTCCATAAGCGCGCCGTCGCAAGACTTTCGCCGCGCGTGGTTTCCAGCCGCGTGATTGGCTCCGAAAGGTCTGCAACTTTTCGGAAACACGCTTAATACGGCCCTCCACAAGCCATGAGGAACCCATGACCGCCTTCAAACAGCTCGTCTTTTCCGGGGTACAGCCGACCGGCAATCTGCATCTCGGCAACTATCTCGGCGCCATCAAGAAATTCGTTGCGCTTCAGGACACGTCAGACTGCATCTATTGCGTCGTCGACCTGCATTCGCTGACGGCACAACTCGTCCATGATGACCTCGCAGACCAGACCCGCTCGATCACCGCCGCCTTCCTCGCCTCGGGCATCGACCCGAAGAAGCACATCGTCTTCAACCAGTCGCGGGTGATGCAGCATGCCGAGCTTGCCTGGATCTTCAATTGCGTGGCGCGCATCGGCTGGATGAACAAGATGACGCAGTTCAAGGACAAGGCCGGCAAGGACCGCGAGAACGCCTCGCTGGGCCTGCTTGCCTATCCCTCGCTGATGGCGGCCGACATCCTGCTCTACCGCGCGACCCATGTGCCGGTGGGCGAGGACCAAAAGCAGCATCTGGAGCTGACCCGCGACATCGCGCAAAAGTTCAATAATGATTTTTCGAGCCGCATCGCCAGTCTTGGCGTCGGCGTCGAGATGCAGGTCGGCGAAGAGACGGTAAACGGGTTCTTCCCGATAACCGAACCGGTGATCGGCGGGCCGGCGGCGCGCATCATGAGCCTGCGCGACGGCTCCAAGAAGATGTCGAAGTCGGACCCGTCGGATCTGTCCCGCATCAATTTGACCGACGATGCCGATACCATCTCGAAGAAGATCCGCAAGGCCAAGACCGACCCGGAAGCGTTGCCAAGCGAAGTCGACGGCCTGGAAAGCCGCCCGGAAGCGGAAAACCTGGTCGGCATCTATGCAGGGCTGGCCGAGATGTCGAAGGCGGACGTGCTGAAGGAATTCGGCGGCCAGCAGTTTTCCGTGTTCAAGCCGGCGCTCGCCGACCTTGCCGTGGAAAAACTGGCGCCGATCGCCGGCGAGATGCGCCGTATCGAGGGCGACCGCGCCTATGTCGACGCGGTGCTGAGAGACGGCGGCGAACGCGCCGGCGCGCTGGCTGAGACCACCATGAAGACGGTACGCGACATTATAGGCCTGTTGCAGGGCTGATCACCGTCAGTGCACCGCACCATTCTGGCCCAAGGCCGGCGGCTTGCCGCCGGTCTGCCGCGGTGGCAGATTGCGGCCGAAAACATCGAGTAGATAGACATGGTCTCCAAACGCCTCAGTCGCGAAGCCGGCCATCGCAGGAAATTCCTGACGATCATCGACGACACGCCGGAGTGCGAGCGCGCCGTCGCCTACGCCTCCAAGCGGGCGCAGAGCACCAGCGGCACGCTGGTGCTGCTCTACATCATCACACCGGACGACTTTCAGCACTGGCTGGGCGTCGAGAAGATCATGCGCGAGGAAGCCAATGCCACGGCACGCGCGGCACTCGACGGCTACGCCAACAAGGTGCGCCAGAAGCTCGGCATCGAGCCCGAGATGGTGGTGCGCGAAGGCAAGCCGACCGAGGAGATCCACAAGCTGATCGAGGAAGACCAGGACATCGCCATCCTGGTGCTGGCGGCAGGTGCCGGCAAGGAAGGACCCGGGCCGCTGGTCGGGGCTGTTGCCGGCAAGGGCGCCGCCTTCCCTATTCCGGTCACAGTGGTGCCGCAGAACCTGTCTGACGAGGAGATCGACAGCCTCGCATAGAGAGTGATGCCGGAAGTGTGAAGCGGTTTCGGATAACATCACGATCCTGGATTTACAGCCCGCGCGGGATTCATTCCCAGCCAGCAAAAACATTCCGCCAGCCAGCCGTTTTGAGCGACGCGTTTCGCTTGAATGTCCAGCCGATTGAGCCTATTTAGAACTATTCCAAACTAGCTGCCCGACTGGGGCACGGAGACGGCCATGTTCATCCAGACCGAATCGACGCCGAACCCGGCAACGCTGAAGTTCCTGCCCGGCAAGGAAGTGCTTGTCGAAGGCACCGCCGATTTCCGCGACGCCGACAGTGCAGCCAGCGCCTCGCCGCTGGCCGGCCGCCTGTTCGAGATCCCCGGCGTGACCGGCGTCTTCTTCGGCTATGACTTCATCACCGTGACCAAGGACGGCCCGGACTGGCAGCACCTGAAGCCGGCCATCCTCGGCGCCATCATGGAGCATTTCATGTCGGGCGCGCCCGTCATGGTCAACGCCGGCCCCGCTGCCGAGACCAGCCAGACCGGCGAATTCTACGACAAGGCCGATGAGCAACTGGTCATCACCATCAAGGAATTGCTCGACACCAGGGTGCGCCCGGCGGTTGCCCAGGATGGCGGCGACATCACCTTCCGCGGCTTCGAGAACGGCACCGTGTTCCTGCACATGAAGGGCGCCTGCGCCGGCTGCCCGTCCTCGACGGCGACGCTGAAGCACGGCATCCAGAACCTGCTCCGCCACTTCGTGCCGGAAGTACAGCAGGTCGAGCAGGTCTCCTAAGACCCCTTCACGCATTCGAGCGAGCAACAAAAAACCGGGCCAGATTGCCCGGTTTTCTGTTTTGGACGTCCGTTGTTGCCTAGACGGTCCGCGTACGAAGGGTAACGCCTATCTTGACCTTGATCTTCCCGAAAACCGGTTCCACTTTTCGCTTTCGTGGACCTCGGTTCCGGATCAAGGTCCTACATCACGATGACCTTGGCACCGACCGAAGTGCGGTCGTAGAGGTCGATGATGTCCTGGTTCATCAGCCGGATGCAGCCTGACGACATCGCTTTGCCGATCGAATTCCATTCCGGACTGCCGTGCAGGCGGTAGCCCATGTCGCCGCCCTTGTTGAACAGATACATGGCGCGCGCGCCGAGCGGGTTCTTCAAGCCCGGCTCCATGCCGCTCGCGAACTTCGCTAGCTCCGGCTGGCGCTGGATCATCTGCCGCGGCGGCGTCCAGGTCGGCCATTCGCGCTTCAGCGCGATATGGGCGGTGCCGTGCCATTCAAAGCCTTCGCGGCCGACGCCGATGCCGTAGCGGATCGCCCGGCCGTCGCCTTCGACGAAGTAGAGAAACTTGTTCTGGGTATCGACGACGATGGTGCCCGGCTTTTCCGAGGTGTCGTAGTTCACCTCTTGCCGGTGGTACTTCAGCGGCACCCTCTCGATCGGGATGCGCGGCAGTTGGTAGCCTGCATCGTTCACCGAACCGTAGTTGTTGGTGAACAGTTGCGAGCCGATCGTGCTGCAACCCGAGATCGCGGCCGACAACGCAAGTGCGGCGACGATTGCAAATGACTTCATGCGCATGAAATGGTCCGATGCCCCGCCAAGATGTCGCGACACGTTACGGCCGCTTTTCCTGAAATCATTCATGCTGGCATTTGCTTTGCTTGCCAAGCGCGCGATGCCTATATGCAGGAGCTTACGTGCCGGTAAGCCGTCAACTATGGCATTTCGGCAACAGGACTCACGGGATTGTGAAGGAAAAACAATGGGCGGCCCTGTCGGATAGCCTAGAAACAGGGAACCACATCGAGGAATCACAATGAATGTAGGCGATGCCGCGGCGCGGTCCGGCCTGCCGGCCAAGACCATCCGCTACTATGAAGAGATCGGCCTGATCGCGCCGGCGCGCGCCGGCAATGGCTATCGCGATTATTCCAGCGACGACATCCATCGGCTGGCCTTCCTGCGCCGTGCCCGCAACCTCGGCTTTTCAATCGACGATTGCCGCCAGCTGATGGCGCTCTACCGGGACCGCAGCCGCGCCAGCCACGATGTGCGCGAGATCGCCGCCGCCCATGTCAGCGCCATCGAGGAAAAAGTGCGCGAGCTGCAGTCGATGCGCACGACCTTGCAGACGCTGATCCAGGCCTGCCATGGTGACGACCGGCCGGATTGCCCGATTTTGGATGACATTGCGGGGGCTGCGCAGGCCGCAGACAGGCGGGCCACGGTTTGAAGCACGGGCGCCGGGATAGACTGGGCGCCGGACGCGCAAGAAAAACCTCCAAAGGTCTATATCTCATTTGGCTAAAATTACGGAACGTCCAATGGACAAGAACGGAACCAAAGCGGTTACATCAGACCTTCGCGCTCACGACGTAAGACTTTAGTCCGGCCGATTTATAGCTAAGAACGGAAGTCGATCGGCACGACATAGGGCCGCTGTGGATCAATACCAGACTGCACCCAGACGAATATGGTGCGATCGCGGAAGACGCTCGGACCAAGCCGTCACCCAGGTTTGGCAACCGAATAATCGTCTGATGAGGCGCGCATATGCTGGGGTCAAAATCCGAAAGCGACCGCCACCTTCAGACCGAACGAGTAAGAAGCAGACCTAGCTTGAGGTAGGTTCAAACTCTTCTCTGACTTCCTTCCAGAGCAAAAACTTGAATGGCCACGCTCTGAGATAGGGGATCAGCTTCTCTCGCCGCAGAGCCGCAAAAAGAAGGGTGGTCAGAACTGAAAACATACAGGACAGAAACGCCACAAAAGCTATCGGCATCATCAATACCGCAGTGAAGCCACCTACAATATGCGGCCAAGTACCCTTCTCAGCTACGATTCCCGCGCTAGCAAGAAGGCCAATCCCCAGCAAGATTAGGCCTATCGTGCCCAACGATACGAGCAGCGCGGTGAGTGCGGTTCTACGCTTCATATGCTTTGCCTCCCGGTAGCTTATCTCAAGCATAGCGGGGATCAATCCGCAGGGCGCGTTGTAAAGTATATAGTCGCCCTGCGAAAGGTGATTGTATGGTTGACAAACCCATTTGCTCACGACCTTGGCTCTGCTAGTCTCGCGCTTGGGTTTGGGGGTCAAGACATGAATGCCGTTGAGTTTATCGACAAGGTTCTAACGCCGCTCGGTGGTGGGCTTGGCGTCCTGCTGGCATGCCGGTTTTCACCGCAACTTCGTGCGCAGGTCAGGCCTGGTCTGGAATTAGTGATGGCAGTTATTGTCGTGCTGATCCTGGGAGCCATCAAATGGCTCTAGGAGCTACCCAGCCGTAGGGAAGTTACCAATTTCGGAACCAAATTCCGCCTAACGCTTACGAGTCGTCGTTTCGTATACGGCTTGGTCATTTACAAGGTTTCGTATGCATCCGCCCTGATAGCCGCCAGTCGGGAACGCGCTATGCTGGTGCGGCGTGGCGTGCAACGGCTGTTGCGGGACATGGGCCCTCTGCAGAACTGGCCCACGCTTGCCGCGGCGATAACAGGCCCTGACTGCCTCGATTTTTGATGATATGGCGGGCTTAGGCCGGGCGAAGGCAAGGCCGCTTCGGGCAGTGACATAAGCGGCCGGACCTCGCTCATCCGAGACTTCAGGACCTTTTCGGCCATCCCGCTTCTCACAAACGCGGAGATGACACCGATCAGAGATTCGATCCAACGCAGTATTGTCCGCAGTACTTCCCGTAGCGCCTGGCCCATGACGTGACATGCCTCTCGGATCATCAATCGTAGCAGGATTATATTCCTATCTGGCCGAATTTGTCAATCGGGATTTTGCCCAAGCATAGGTTCAAACCGTGAACAAAATCTGGCATGGTGGGTGCCATGCCGATCATTTCGCCGATTCTCCTCAATCCCCTGATCGATGGCCGCCAGTCGGAACGCGCCATGCTGGTGCGGCGTGGCGTGCAGCGGCTGCTTATGCAAATGGGCACGCATGTGCTGCCCGAACTGTCGCTGGCCACCGGGCGGCGCGCCGACCTTGTGGCGCTGACCAGGCAGGGCGACATCTGGATCATCGAGATCAAATCCTCGATCGAGGATTTTCGCGTCGACCGCAAATGGCCTGATTACCGGCTGCACTCCGACCGCTTCTTCTTCGCCACCCATCCGGGCGTGCCATCGGAGATCTTCCCCGAGGAATGCGGCTTCATCCTCTCCGACGGCTACGGCGCCGAGATTCTGCGCGATGCGCCCGAGCACCGGATGGCGGCGGCAACGCGCAAGGCGCTGATGCTGCGCATCGCACGGGCGGGTGCGGCGCGGCTGCTGGCGGCGGAACTGGCGGGTGTGGCGGTGCCGGCGCTGGCGGGAGAGAGCGAGTAGACGAAGCTCAAGTTCCTCGCCCCGCTTTGCGGGGGCGAGGAACCCAAGAACACCTACTCCACCACCTCCTCCACCCCTGCCGCCGGCGCCATCAGGAGCACGGCGGCACCCAGCAGCGCTGCAACGAAGGACCCCGCCAGGATGCCGACCTTGACGGCGTCCTGCAGCGCCATGTCGTTGGCGAAGGCGAGCAGGCCGATGAACAGGCTCATGGTGAAGCCGATGCCGCAGAGCAGCGAAATGCCGATCATGTGCAGCCAGCCGGCATTGACCGGCAGGTCGGCGAAGCCGAGCCGGATCGCCAGCGCCGAGGAGCCGAAGACGCCGGCCAGCTTGCCCAGCACCAGGCCGGCGGCAACGCCGAGCGTCAGCGGCTCGACCAGGGCAGAGGCGCTGAGGCCGGCCAGCGACACGCCGGCATTGGCAAAGCCGAAAATCGGGATGACGAAGAACGGCACGATCTTGTGCAGGCCGTGCTCCAACCGGTGCAGCGGCGAATGATCGAGATCGTGCCCGCTGCCGGAAGAAGTTTTCAGCGGAATGGTGAGCGCCAGCGCCACGCCGGCCAGCGTCGCATGCACACCCGATTTCAGCACGAGCACCCACAGCACGGCGCCGAGCACGAGGTAAGGCGTCAGCGCCGTCACCCGCATACGGTTGAGCATGACGAGCATCGCGATGACGGCGAAGGCCGCACCGAGATAGGCCAGCGACAGGCCGCTGGTGTAGAAGATGGCGATGATGATGACGGCGCCGAGATCGTCGATGATGGCGAGCGCGGTGAGGAAGATTTTCAGCGAGGCCGGCACGCGATTGCCGAGCAGCGACAGCACACCGAGCGCAAAGGCGATGTCGGTGGCGGTCGGGATCGCCCAGCCGGAGAGTGCAGCGGCATTGTTGCGGTTGATGGCGACATAGACGAGTGCGGGCACCAGCATGCCGCCGGCGGCGGCGACGCCCGGCAGCACGCGGCGCGGCCAGGTCGAGAGCTGGCCGTCGAGCATCTCTCGCTTGATCTCCAGCCCGACCAACAGGAAGAACACCGCCATCAGCCCGTCATTGATCCAGTGCGACACGCTGAGCGGGCCGAGATAGGCGTGGAGAGCGGCGAAATAGGTTTCGGCCAGCGGTGAATTGGCGACGATCAGCGCAAGCGCCGCCGCCACCATCAGGATGATGCCGCCCGCCGCCTCGCCGTCGAGGAATTCGCGAAGGATGGATTTCGGCTGCTTGTCGCGCATCTGTGCTCCGTTGCCGGGTTTTCCGGCGGCGTTATTGCCGATGATGGGCAAAGGTCGATGGCACGGCAAGCGCAACTGTTTCCAGCGTTGGCGCCGCCCCTCATTGTCCTGCCGGACGTTCGTTATTCGAAAAGCCAAGCAGTTGGCTTTTCGTCCGCTTCGCACACCATTCCTCAACTCCCCGCATAGCGACGGGGAGAAAGAGGCAGCTTCAGCCTCGCCGTCGTCTCCTGCAACGCCGGCGATTGGCGAAACCGGCGATGAGAGCGCCCCTCTCCCCCGTCTCTATACGGGGAGAGGATGCCGGCAGGCAGGTGAGGGGCAGCGCTGAGGTTCGGCAATTGGCGGCCGGCGCCGCCGGCGCGTGAACCTCAGCGTGGTGCGCGCTTGGCGAGTATGCGCTGCAGCGTGCGGCGATGCATGTTGAGCCGGCGCGCGGTTTCCGACACGTTGCGGTCGCACATTTCGTAGACGCGCTGGATGTGTTCCCAGCGCACGCGGTCGGCCGACATCGGGTTTTCCGGCGGTGCGGCGCGTTCGCCGGCGGTGCGGGTGAGCGCTGCAAACACGTCGTCGGCGTCAGCCGGCTTCGACAGATAGTCGATGGCGCCGAGCTTCACCGCGGTCACCGCGGTGGCGATGTTGCCGTAGCCGGTGAGGATGACGGTGCGGGCATCGTCGCGCTTCTCGCGGATGGCGGCGACGACGTCGAGGCCGTTGCCGTCGCCAAGCCGCATGTCGACCACCGCATAGGCCGGCGGGTGGGCGCGCGCCTTGGCCACTGCCTCCTCGACGCTCTCGGCCGTCTCGACCACGAAACCCCTGGTTTCCATGGCGCGGGCCAGCCGCGTCAGGAACGGCTTGTCGTCGTCGACGATGAGCAGCGAGGTGTCCTCGCCTTCGACCATTGCGCCAATTGCTTCTTCGCCAGTCATTATCTCAAAAAATCCTGCTGCCTTAATTTTACGCAGATATAGTTCCTGAACGCCATTGTCCAATTTTGCCGCCTCCGCCAAGGCTTTTACGCGGTGTCGAACATCGAGATCCCCACCGATTCCGGGTTGAGGAAGACCGTGCGCGGCCACGATATCTGCACGATCGCGCCTTCGCCCAGTCCGCTCGAATTGCGGAAATCGAGCGTGGCGCCGGAGCGTTCGAGCAAGGTCTTGGCGATGAACAGCCCGAGACCCAGGCCACCGCCAGCCTCGTTGCCCTGGCGTGTCGACATATAGGGCTCGCCGATGCGATCGATGATTTCGGGCGGAAAGCCCGGCCCGTCGTCGATGATCGAGAAGGTGACGTCGAGCTCGTCCCAGCTCCAGCGCACCGTCACACTGTTGCGGGCGAAGTCGACCGCGTTCTCGACGAGATTGCCGAGGCCGTAGATGACGCCGGGGTTGCGCCGTCCCACCGGTTCGGGGCCGACGCGCTCGCCCGGCCGAAGCTTGATCGAGATGCCGAAATCGCGGTGCGGCGCCGTCACCTCCTCGACCAGCGAGGTCAGCGGCAGACGCGACAGATGCGCCTCGCCCTCGGAGGACAGGCTGGTCAGCCGCTTCAGGATCTCGCGGCAGCGCTCGCTCTGCGAGCGCAACAGCTTCACATCCTCACCATATTTCGGATCGTTACCCAGCGCCTTCTCCATTTCCTTGGAGACAAGCGCGATGGTGGCGAGCGGCGTGCCGAGTTCGTGCGCGGCGGCGGCGGCAAGTCCATCCAGAGCCGACAGATGCTGCTCGCGCTGCAACACCAGTTCGGTGGCGGCAAGCGCATTGGCGAGCAGGCGGGCTTCCTCGGCAACGCGGAAGGCATAGATGGCAGTGAAGGCGATCGAGGAAAACACCGCCATCCATATGCCGGCGACATAGATGAATGGCATGGGCAGAGGCGCGCCCTCATACCATGGCAGCGGCTGGTGGAAGAAGACCAGCAACGTGGCCGCCGCCATGACCAGCGCGCCGAGCACCGCAGTCAGCCGCAGCGGCAGCGAGGCCGCCGAGATGACGACGGGCACGGTCATCAGCACCGAGAACGGGTTGGTGAGGCCGCCAGTCAAATAGAGCAGGCCGGCAAGCTGCAGGCTGTCGAAGGTCAGGATGAAAAAGGCTGAGAACGGGGTCAGCCGGTGCGCTGCCGGATAGCGGAAGGTCAGCACCAGGTTGAGCCAGGCCGAGCAGGCGACCAGCGCGAAGCAGAGGCTGACTGGCAGCGGGAATTTGAGCCCATAGGCGATCACCAGCACCGCCAGGCTCTGGCCCACGATGGCCAGCCAGCGCAGCCGGATCAGCGTGTTGAGGCGCAGCCGCTGGCTTTGCTGGAAGTCTGGCGCGTGCACGATGTTGATCATGGCCAAGGATTATATCCGGGAAAGGACGAGCGCTAGGTCCCTCGCGGTTTGGCGCGGGCGGTGGCCGCAGCGAGCAGCGGATTTTCCGGCCAGACATGGCGGGGATAGCGGCCGCGCATGTCGGTGCGCACATCGGCCCAGGAGCCGCGCCAGAAGCCGGGCAGGTCGCGCGTCGTCTGGATCGGCCGGTGCGCCGGCGACAACAGCTCGAGCGTCAGCGGCACGGTGCCGTTGGCGATTGCCGGATGGCGGTCAAGGCCGAACAGTTCCTGCACGCGGATGGCCAGCACCGGCCATTCGCCGTCATAGCGGATCGGCACATGGCTGCCGGAGGGCGCGTCGAAATGGGTCGGCGCCAGTGTGCCGACCTTGCGCTGCAAATCATGCGGCACCAGCGCCATCAGGCCTGACGACAGCACGCCGGGATCGATCGCGGCGAAGGATGCCTTGCCCGAAAGGAACGGCAGCAGCCAGTCGTCGAGGCCTTCGAGCAGGGCGGGTTCCGAAACATCGGGCCAAGGCGCGCCGAGGCCGCGATGCAGCCAGCCGAGCCGTTGGCGCAGCGTCTCGCCGTCCTTGCCCCATTCCAGCAGCGACAGGCCGTGCTCGCGCAAGGCATCTGTTATGGCGCGGTCGGCGTCTGTTCCAGTTGGTGCGGGCAGCATGCGCTCCGACAAAGTGATGGCGCCGAGCCTGGCGGTCTCGCGCACGCGCACCGCGCGCCGCTCGCGGTCGAAACTCGTCTCGCGGCGAATCTCGATCCTGTCGGCGAGAGCGGCACGGATGTCGGTCTCGTGGACCGAGGCCGCGGCGGTTATACGGGCGTTTTGCGCCTTGCCCTGCAGGTCGGCGACGACCAGCCAGGTCTCACCGGCCAGCGGATCGGCGGCGTCGAGCATGGCGCCGGAGCCGTTGGCGAGCACGAAACGGCCACGCTCGCCGCGCGCCCTGGCGACGCGGTCCGGCCAGGCGTGGATGAGCAAAAGACCGGCAGAAGCGGCTTCGCTGCTCTTGGCGCCGCCCGCCTGCTTCGCCAGCCGCTCGGCCAGCTGCCTTGCCCCAACGGCGCGCGGCGACTTCTCAGTGCGAAAACGGATGAGCCGCCGTTCGAGATCGGCGCCATCGCCGCCGAGGCCACGCTCGGTGAGCAGGACGGCTAGCATCGCAGCCTCGAGCGCGTGGCCGCCGCCAGCGGCTTCAGCGACCATGTGTGCGAGCCGCACGGGCAGCGCCAGCTTGCGCATCGCGCCGCCCGCCTCCGTCAGCCGGCCGGCCGCATCGATGGCGTGCAGCGCCAGGAGCAGCGCCCGCGCCTCGTTGAGCGCGGGAGTGGGCGGCGGATCGAGGAAGGACAGGCTTGCGGGATCGGCGACGCCGAAGGCGGCGCAATCGAGCAGTAGGCCGGACAGGTCGGCTTCGAGAATCTCGGGTGGGGTGAAGGCGGGAAGGGCCGCCGTCTGCTCGGCCCGCCAGAGGCGGATGGCGACGCCTGGCTGTGTACGCCCGGCGCGACCGGCGCGCTGGTCGGCGGACGCCCTGGAAACGCGCACCGTCTCCAGCCGGGTCAGGCCGCTCGCCGGTTCGTAGCGCGGCAGCCGCGACAGGCCGGAATCGATGACGACGCGCACGCCGTCGATGGTGATCGAGGTCTCGGCGATCGACGTCGCCAGCACCACCTTGCGGCGGCCGGGCGGCGCCGGTTTGATGGCGGCATCCTGCGCCCTGTTGTCGAGCTGGCCGTAGAGCGGCACGATGTCGGTGTCGGCGCCGAGCCGGCCCTGCAGCCGCTCGGCGGTGCGCTCGATCTCGCGCTGTCCCGGCAGGAAGGCGAGCACGCTGCCGCTCTCGCCGGCAAGAGCGGAGCGGATCGCCTTGGCCATGGCGTCTTCGATGGGAACGCCGGCTGGCCGCTCGTCGTATCTGACATCTACGGGGAACGCACGGCCTTGGCTTTCGATCACCGGGGCGCCGGACAGGAGTTTCGCGACGCGCGCGCCATCGAGCGTTGCCGACATCACCAGCAGCCGCAAATCCGGCCGCAGCGCGCCCTGCACGTCGAGCGCCAGTGCCAGGCCGAAATCGCCGTCGAGCGAGCGCTCGTGGAATTCGTCGAAAATCACCGCCGAGACGCCGGGCAGCTCGGGATCGTCTAGGATCATGCGCGCCAGGACGCCTTCGGTGACGACCAGGATTTTTGTCCGGGCCGATGTGCGGTTTTCCATGCGCATGGCATAGCCGACAGTGGCGCCGGGCTCTTCATCAAGCAATTGGGCCATGCGGCGGGCGGCGGCGCGGGCGGCGAGCCGGCGCGGTTCGAGCAGGACGATCTTGCCGGCGACCAGCCAGGGCGCATCGAGCAGCGCCAGCGGCACCAGCGTCGTCTTGCCGGCGCCGGGCGGCGCCACCAGGACGGCGCTGTTGCCGGAGCCGAGCGCCTGGCTCAGGGCCGGCAGCACGGCGGATACCGGAAGCTCCGGCAAGGATCTCGTCGTCATTGCGTCCGCATATCAGCGGTCACTATGGCCATGCAACCGGATCAAAGCCTCGTGCGCGCAAACGGGTTCCAGCGCACCGTGCCCAGCCGCACCTCCTCGCGCACCATGGTGAGCAGGCCGGACGCGCCAACGACGGCCAAGCCGACCAGCGATATCCAGTCCGGATACTCCTGGAAGAACAACGCACCGAGGATCACCGCCCAGACGATCTGCGAATAATGCGTCGGCGCGATGCGGTTGGCCGGTGCGTATTTGGCGGCCAGCAGCTGCAGCAATTGGCCGCCGGCGGTAAAGGCGCCGCCCAGCACCAGCCACAGCAGCTGCATGGCGTTGGGGAGGGTGAACGATGTGGCGATGGTGCCGGCCCCGTTGAACAGCAGCCCGTAACCGATGAGCACGCCGAGCATGGTGGTGCGCTTTTCCTGCTGGGCGAGCGACCGCATCAGGATGACGCTCGCCGCGGCAAGGAAGGCCACCGTGAAGGCGGCAAGGTGTCCGAGATGCAACTCGCGAAAACCTGGCCGCACCACCAGCATGACACCTGCAAAGCCGGCAACCACCGCCAGCCAGCGCCATGGACCGACCTTTTCTTTCAGGATGACGGTCGAGAGAATGGTAACGCAAAGCGGCGCCAGGAAGATCAGTGCATAGGTCTCGGCCAGCGGAATGGTGGTGAAGGCGTAGACGCTGAGCACGCCCGAGGCGATGCCGGCCCAGGCGCGGGCCTGCACCGCCCATGGCCGCCCGGTGCGCCAGAAGTCGCGCCAGCGCTCATCGACTGGGCGGCTGAAAAACAGGAAGCAGCCGGCAAACAGCGTGATGAAGAAGCCGATCTCGAAGACGGTGAACTGTCCGCCAAGGCTCTTGATAACGGCATCGCTGCACGAATAGCTTGCATAGGCGATGAGGGCGAGCAGGATTCCGTTCGTCACGTTTTTCCATTTCCGGGGAGAGTGCAGTGAAGGTATTGGCGCTCGGCGCGCATCCCGACGACATCGAGATATTCATGTTCGGTACGCTGGCTGCCTATGCCACGCAAGGCGCAGAACTGACTTTTGCCGTGGCCACGGATGGCGCCAGGGGCGGCATGGGCGACCCGAGCGTTTTGGCTCGTGTCCGCCGCGACGAGGCGGCGGCCGCTGCGGCGCTGCTCGGCGCAACCCTTCGCTTTCTCGACTTTCCCGACGGCGAACTGGTGGCTGATGCGGCACTGATCGCTTCGCTGAAAGCGCTGATACGCGAGACCGCCGCGGATCTGGTTATCACGCATGCCCCCAACGACTATCACGCCGACCATCGTGCTTTGTCGGACGGCGTGCGCATCGCGGCCTCGTTCGGCGTCCCCGTGCTGCATGCCGACACGATGGGCGGCACCGGCTTTGCGCCGACGCATTACGTCGACATTTCCGCCTACGGCGATATCAAGACGCAGGCGATCCGAGCGCACCAGTCGCAGTGGCCGGAGCAATATGTCGACAGAGCGCGCGTCCAGAATGAGTTTCGCGCCGGGCAATGCAACAGCGTTCCCGGCTCCCTGGCCGAGGCCTTCCGATTCGAGCCGACTTTTCCCTTCGCCGACATCCGCGCGCTGCTGCCGCCCGCGCCCCCTGTTCGGCCGGTGACGCCGCAGACGAAAATTATAGGCGACCCCGGCTAAGCAACTTCCGGGCGAGCCGTCCGGCAATCATTTCCCAACGATTTCAATCGCCGTTTCGCCATGTTGCGGCGCAGCGACGAATTCGCTTGCCTTGTTTAGTAAAAATTGCATCACTAAACAAATTACTAAACATCTGCGGCGCACCGCGCCGCCCTGGCGACGCATAGCGCGCCGTGTTTAGCCCCTCGGAGGAGCGAGGGTTGAGGGGTTCTTGAAACGGCCATCCGGGCGCGTTTCGCAAATGGGAGGAAGGCATGAAATCGAGTTTGAAACTGGCGTTGGGGCTGGCCTCGGCGATTACCGCGTCAACAGCCGTCTCGAACGCGGCGCACGCTGAAGACCTGACGCTTTGCTGGGCCGCCTGGGATCCGGCAAACGCGCTGGTCGAACTGTCCAAGGATTTTACCAAGGAAACCGGCATCGGCATGAAATTCGAATTCGTGCCGTGGACCAACTATGCCGACCGCTTCCTCAACGAGCTCAACTCGCACGGCAAACTTTGCGACCTGATCATCGGCGACAGCCAGTGGATCGGTGGCTCGGCCGAGAACGGCCACTACGTCAAGCTGAACGACTTCTTCGACAAGGAGAAGATCAGCATGGACGACTTCGTGCCGGCAACCGTCGTCGGCTATTCCGAATGGCCGAAGAACACGCCGAACTACTGGGCGCTGCCGGCCATGGGCGACGTCGTCGGCTGGACCTACCGCAAGGACTGGTTCTCCAAGCCGGAACTGCAGAAGGAATTCAAGGAAAAGTACGGCTGGGACCTCGGCCCGCCGGCCACCTTCGACCAACTGAAGCAGGTCGCCGAATTCTTCCAGAAGCGCGAGATCGACGGCAAGACCGTCTATGGCGCTTCGATCTACACCGAGCGTGGCTCGGAAGGCATCACCATGGGCGCCATGGACGTGCTCTACAGCTACGGCTTCCAGTATGAAAACCCCAAGAAGCCCTACGAGATGGAAGGCTTCGTCAATTCGCCAGACGCGGTCAAAGGCCTGGAGTTCTACAAGTCGCTCTACGATTGCTGCACGCCTCCGGGTGCCTCGAACAGCTATATGGGCGAAGGCGTCGACGCCTTCAAATCCGGTCAGGTGGCCATGCACATGAACTTCGCCTTCACCTGGCCCGGCCTGCAGAAGGACGAGAATGTCGGCGGTGACAAGATCGGCTACTTCGTCAATCCGAAGGGTCCCGGCAGCGCCCAGTTTGCGCAGCTTGGCGGCCAGGGCATTTCGGTCGTGTCCTATTCAGACAAGCAGGAATCGGCGCTGAAATACATCAAGTGGTTCGCCAACAAGGATGTGCAGGCCAAATGGTGGTCGCTCGGCGGCTATTCCTGCCTGAACGCGGTGGTCAAGGACCCGGCCTTCCCGTCCAGCCAGCCCTATGCACAGACCTTCCTCGACTCGATGGCGATCGTGAAGGACTTCTGGGCCGAGCCGAGCTACGCACCGCTGCTGCAGGCGTCGCAGAAGCGCTTCCACGACTATGTCGTTGCCGGCCAGGGTTCGGCCAAGGACGCGCTTGACGGCCTGGTCAAGGACTGGACGCAAGTGTTCCAGGACGACGGCAAGATGTAACCGGACCAACGGCTCCTCCCGAGCCTGACCCCAGAGGCGGATGATTTTCAGGCCGAATCGATCAGAAATCATCCGCCTCAGGGCTAAAAAGAGAGAGAGCATGATGTCGTCCGAAAACCGCTTCACACTTTTCGGCATCATGCTCTTGGTCCCGTGCTGCCCTTGGCACGGGACGCAGTTCAGATAAATTCCAGTGTCGAGACTTGACGTGACCGAAGCAGGACTCACCATGCTCAATCGGACTGCGGAGAACGTTGCCCGGGCGACCCCGGAGCCGTTGGCCCGCAAGGTCCGGGGGATCAGCGACAAGGGCCTCGCCTGGCTGTTCATCTCGCCGACGATCCTGTTGCTCTTGGCCATCAACATCTTCCCGCTGTTCTGGGCGATCTACCTGTCCTTCACCAACTTCCGCGCGAACCGCCCGAACGAGGTGGTGAAAAACCTCGGCTTCGCCAACTACCAGCGCATCCTCGGCGACCAGGACATCTGGATCGCCATGCAGACGACGGCGCATTTCGTGTTCTGGACGATCCTGCTGCAGACGCTGATCGGTTTCACGCTGGCATGGCTGATCGACAGGAAGTTTCGCGGCCACGCCTTCTGGACGACCATCATCCTGGTGCCGATGATGCTGTCGCCGGCGGTGGTCGGCAATTTCTGGCGTTTCCTCTACGAGCCGCAGATCGGCCTGTTCGCCTACGCCATCTCGTTCGTCACTCGGATACCACCGACCGACATCCAGATGCTGTCCAACGTGTCGCTGGCGCCGTGGTCGATCATCATCGTCGACACCTGGATGTGGACGCCCTATGTCATGCTGATCTGTCTCGCCGGCCTGCGCTCCATCCCCGAATACATCTATGAAGCCGCCGAGGTCGACCGCGCGTCCAACTGGCGGCAGTTCTGGTCGATCACGCTGCCGATGGCGCTGCCCTTCATCATGCTGGCGGTGCTGTTTCGCGGCATCGAGAACTTCAAGATGTTCGACATGGTCAACCTGCTGACCGGTGGCGGGCCGGGCTCGACCACCGAGGTCGCCTCGATCACGCTGAAGCGGCAGGCGTTCGAGAGCTGGCGCACCGGATATTCCTCGGCCTTCGCCATCATCCTGTTCGTCGCGGTGTTTGGGCTGGCCAACATCTACGTCAAGGCGCTGAACAAGGTGAAGCAGAGATGAGCCTGACCACCGCCCACTCCGTCGTCGCCCCCTCGGCCAATTCTAAGCGGATCGCCGGCACGATCATCGTGCTCTACGCGCTGATCTCGATCGTGCCGTTGCTGTGGATCTTCGCCACCAGCTTCAAGACGCCGCCGGATTCGATCGCCTATCCGCCCAAGATTCTGTTCCAGCCGAGCATCGAGGGCTATTGCAACCTGTTCACGACGCGCACCAGGCAAACGCCCGACTACATCAACTCGCTCGGACCCGCGACCGGTTTCTGCGACGAGACCTCGCGCAAGCGCAACATGGTGATTGCCGGCCCGTCCAACTTCCTGCCGCGCTTCGTCAACTCACTGATCATCGCCTTCGGTTCCACCTTCTGCGCCGTATTCCTCGGCACGCTCTCGGCCTACGGTTTCTCGCGCTTCAAGGTGCCGCTGGCCGATGACCTCTTGTTCTTCATCCTGTCGACGCGCTTCATGCCACCGATCGCGGTCGCCATTCCCATCTACCTGATGTACCGCGAGCTCGGCCTGTCCGACACCGCGCTCGGCATGATCCTGCTCTACACCGCGGTCAACGTGTCGCTCGCGGTGTGGCTGCTGAAAGGCTTCATCGACGAGATCCCGCGCGAGTATGAAGAAGCGGCGATGATCGACGGCTATACCAGGCTGCAGGCCTTCTGGCGCACCGTGCTGCCGCAAGCGACCACCGGCATCGCCGCGACCGCCATCTTCTGCCTGATCTTTGCCTGGAACGAATATGCATTCGCGGCCCTGCTGACCTCCGGCACGGCGCAGACCGCACCGCCCTTCATCCCGACCATTATCGGTGAAGGCGGCCAGGACTGGCCGGCGGTGGCGGCGGGCACGACGATCTTCCTGGTGCCGATCCTGGTCTTCACCATCCTGCTACGCAAGCAGTTGCTGCGCGGCATCACTTTCGGGGCGGTTCGCAAATGAGTGGTGTGCCAGGTCGACCCCCACTCCGTCGAGCTTCGCTCGACACCTCCCCCCCGATCGACGGGGGAGAGGAAGGGCGCGAACTTCATTCAACCAGACTCCGTTCCTCTCCCTCCGGAGGGGGGAGAGGTGGCGCTGCGAAGCAGCGACGGAGTGGGGGAACCACCTGGCAACCGTCTCGCCCCGTTACCGGGCAGAAGGAAGGGAGCTACGCATGACGCGCCCAGCCATCTCCAAAAAGTCATCCTGGCCGCGCTGGGCTCGACGCGGCCTCATGGAAAACATTGCGACGGCGCTCATCGCCGTCGGCTTCCTGATGCTGTTCCAGCCTTTCGCGCTGGCGCTCTACACCTATTCCTTCATCACCATGCTCGCCGGCACGGTAATGTTCATCATCGTCTCGAAGTTCCCGGAATAATCATGGCCGAAATCCGCGTCCAACATTTGAGAAAGGCCTTCGGCGATTTCGTCGCGGTGCAGGATTCCAGCTTCGTCGTCGAAGATGGTGAGTTCTTCGTCATGCTTGGTCCCTCGGGCTGCGGCAAGACGACGACGCTGCGCATGGTCGCCGGCCTCGAATTGCCGACCGGCGGCCAGATCCTGCTCGGCGGCGAGGACGTCACCATGCGCCGGGCGCGCGAACGCGACATCGCCTTCGTCTTCCAGCTGTTCGCGCTCTATCCGCATATGAATGTGCGCAAGAACATCGGCTTCCCGCTTCTCGCGCAAGGCATGCCGTCGGCCGAGATTCGAAGCCGTGTCGAGGAAACGGCGAAGCTGCTGCGCATCGACCATCTGCTCAACAAATCGGTCTCGGGCCTTGCCGGCGGTGACCGCCAGCGCGTGGCGCTCGGTCGCGCCATCGTGCGACGGCCAAAATGCTTCCTGATGGACGAGCCGCTCGGCACGCTCGACACCGAATTCCGCGATCTGATGGTGCATGAGCTGCGCGAGCTGCACAACCGCATCCACGCCACCACCGTCTATGTCACGCACGACCAGATGGAAGCGATGTCGATGGCCGACAAGATCGCCGTCATGAACCATGGCGTCATCGAACAGTTCGGCAGCCCGCGCGAAATCTACGACCGCCCGGCAACCATGTTCGTCGCCGACTTCATCGGCTCGCCGCCGATGAATTTCCTGGGCTTCGGTGGCGGGCTGACGAAGGGGGCGAAAGAGATCGTCGTCCAGGGGGCTAAAGTCGCGGTGCCGGAGGTGCGCGAGGATATCGCGCCGGCCGACATGGCACTCGGCATCCGCCCCGAGCACATTCGCTTCGACGACGCCTCGAAACTGCGCGGCACCATCTACGGCACCGAATATCTCGGCACGACGCAGATCGTGGCGGTGGAGACGGCGGACGGCATCATCAAGGCGCGGGTGCCGGCCGAAATCCGGCTCGCTGCCGGCGATCATGTCGGGCTGACGTTGAACAGCGCGCGGCTGTCGCTGTTCGACAAGGGCTCGGGTCGGGCGGTGCGCACCGCGATCCACGATACCGCCTCTCAAGGGAGAGCGCAGCATGGCTGACGTGCACATCAAGGGCGTGACCAAAAGCTTCGGCGACCATGTCGCCGTCGATGGCCTCGACCTTAACATCGCCGATGGCGAATTCGTCGTGCTGCTCGGCCCGACCGGCGCCGGCAAGACGACGACGCTGAGATTGATCGCCGGACTGGAGCGGCCGGATGGCGGCACGATCCATATTGGCGGCCACGATGCGACGACGCTGTCGCCGGCCGAGCGCGACACCGCCTTCGTGTTCCAGCAATATTCGCTCTACCCGCATCTGTCGGTCTACGACAACCTCGCCTTCCCGCTGCGTTCGCCGGCGCGGAAAGTACCGGAGGACCAGATTCGCCGCCGCGTCGAAGAGGTGGCGAAGATGGTGCGCATCCACCACAAGCTCGCCAACCGCTCGACCAAGCTGTCGGGCGGCGAGATGCAGCGCGTCGCCATCGGCCGAGCGTTGGTGCGCAAACCATCGATCTATCTGATGGACGAACCGCTGTCGTCGCTGGATGCCAAATTGCGCGCCGATCTCAGGCTCGAACTCAAGCGTATCCAGGCCGAACTCGGCGCCACCATGCTGTACGTCACCCACGATCAGATCGAGGCGATGACCATGGCCGACCGCATCGGCATCCTCAATGACGGCGTGCTGGTGCAGATCGGCACGCCGCGCATGATCTATTCGGAGCCGGCAAACCTTCATGTCGCGGCCCGCCTCGGCCAGCCGGCGATCAACCTGCTGCCGGCCGGGCTGCTGCCTGATGGTGGGGCGCCGACCGGAACCAAGACCATCGGCGCGCGCACCGAGCATCTGTCGATCGAGAAGACCGCAAACGGCCATGCCGACGGCGTCGTCGACTGGGTCGAACATCTCGGGGACCAGAACCATCTGCATGTTACGGTCGGCCCGAAGAAACTGGTGACGCTCACCGACCCCGATACGGATCTGGCCGAGGGCGACAAAGTGGTGATCCGCTACCGCTCGCCGCTGTATTTCGGCGCCGACGGACAAAGGCTGATGTGAAGATTTCGGCGGTCTAGACGCCGGCTTCTGACTGACGATTGCGAATACGGGACGAACTCGATGAAGCACTTTTTCAACCGCAGGGAAACGATCGTCACCGAGGCGCTGGATGGCCTGTTGCGGACCATCGGTTCCGGCGATCTCGCGCGCCTCGACGGTTATCCCGAGATCAAGGTCGTGCTGCGCGCCGACTGGGACAAGGCGAAAGTTGCCGTCGTCTCCGGTGGCGGCGCCGGACACGAACCGTCCCATGCCGGCTTTGTCGGCAAGGGCATGCTGACGGCGGCGGTTTCGGGCGAGATCTTCGCCTCGCCCAGCGTCGAGGCGGTGCTGGCCGCCATCCGCGCGGTGACCGGCCCGGCCGGCTGCCTGCTGATCGTCAAGAACTACACCGGCGACCGGCTCAATTTCGGCCTGGCGGCCGAGAAAGCGCGCGCCGAAGGGTTTCGCGTCGAGATGGCGATCGTCGCCGACGACATCGCCCTGCCGGATATCAACCAGCCGCGCGGCGTCGCCGGCACCTTGTTCGTACATAAGATCGCCGGCCATTTGTCGGAGACCGGTCAGGACCTGGCAGCCGTTGCTACAGCCGCTCGCGTGGCGGCGAAGGACATCATCTCGCTCGGCATGTCGCTGTCGTCCTGCTCGATCCCCGGCCAGCCACATGAAGAGCGGTTCGGCGAAAATGACGGCGAACTCGGCCTCGGCATCCATGGCGAGCCGGGCGTCGAGCGCATCGCCGTGCAGAGCGCCGACAGACTTGTGGCGATCATGGCGGAGCGGCTGGCGGTGCGGCTCGACCCGAACGCCAGCCACGCGTTGCTCATCAACAATCTCGGCTCGGTGCCGCCGCTTGAGATGTCGCTGGTCGCCAATGCCGTGCTGGCCTCGCCGCTGGCCAAAACCGTCAAACTTGCGATCGGCCCCGGACCGCTGATGACGGCGCTCAACATGAACGGCTTTTCGCTGTCGCTGATCAAGCTCGATGCGGCGCGCGAGGCAGGCTTGCTGGCGCCTGTCGGCCCACATGCCTGGATGCCGGCCAAAACCGTCGTCGCGCCGGCTATCGTGCCTATGGCGAAAGCGGCTGGAAACAGCGCAGCCCAAAAGGCCAGTCAGGATCCCGGCACCAGGAGTTTGATCGTCACGGTCTGCGAACGGCTGATCGAGCTCGAAGAGACACTGAACGGGCTCGACGCCAAGGCGGGCGACGGCGATACCGGTTCGACGGTGGCGACCGGCGCGCGCAGCGTGCTGGAGAAGCTCGATACACTGCCGCTGGCCGACCCTGCCGCCACGCTCGCGGCTATAGGCGATAGTCTGAGCGTCGCAATGGGCGGCTCCTCAGGCGTCCTGCTGTCGATCTTCTTCACGGCGGCGGCTCAGGCTTCGAATGGCGGAGCAACCCTGTCCAAGGCGCTGCTTGCCGGGCTTGACCGCATGACTTTTTACGGTGGCGCCAGGGTCGGCGACCGCACCATGGTCGATGCCTTGGAGCCGGCGCTGAAGGCGCTCGATGCCAAGGGGCTGGATGCCGCGGCCACAGCGGCACGGCACGGCGCCGAGGCGACCGCTGCCATGGAGAAGGCGAAGGCCGGACGCTCCGCCTATGTCGGCACCAAATTGCAAGGCGTAGTCGACCCTGGCGCCCATGCCGTGGCCGAAGTGTTCGCGGCCGCCGCCGCGCTGCATGCAACGGCCTGACGGCATGCTTCGATTGTCGAATGAAAACTCTTGCGATACTGCCGGCAGGATCGAAACCGGGAATCTGGACATGGCAGCGTTCGACCTTGCCAGGCTGATCACCACCGCCGCGGACACGATCGCCGCTCACTCGGAAGAGTTGACCGCGCTCGACCAGGCGATCGGCGACGGTGACCATGGGCTGAACATGAAGCGCGGCTTCGAGGCTGTGCGCGCCGATGCCGGGGCGTTCGCTGCAAAGCCGCTGCCCGAGGCGCTGAAGGCGATCGGCACCAAGCTGGTGATGACGGTTGGCGGTGCATCCGGGCCGCTCTTCGGTACATTGTTCCTGGCGCTCGGCAAGGAGATTTCGGGAGAGCCGGATCGTGCCAATCTGGCGGCTGCTTTCGGCAAGGCAATCGAAGCTGTGGCCGCCAGAGGCAAATCCCAGGTTGGTCAAAAGACCATGCTCGATGTGCTGCAACCTGTGCAGGACGCGTTGGTCGAAGGAAAGACGGCCATGGAAATTGCAGATATCGCCGACTTGGCTGCCGAGGCGACCGTGCCGATGAAGGCAACACGCGGTCGCGCCTCATTCCTCGGCGACCGCTCAATCGGTCATATGGATGCCGGCGGACGCTCTGTGGCGCTGCTGGTGCGGACCGTCGCCGAAATCGTCGAGGGCCAAGCATGAGCAATGTCGGCATCGTCATCGTCTCGCATTCCCCGCTGGTTGCCGAAGGCACGGCCGACATGGTGCGGCAGATGGTGGGCGACGAAGTGCCGCTTGCATGGTGCGGCGGAAACGGCCATGGCGGGCTCGGCACCAGCGTCGAAGCGATCATAGGCGCCATCGACAAGGCGTGGTCGGAGGCGGGCGTCGCCATACTGGTCGATCTCGGCGGCGCCGAGACCAATTCGGAAATGGCGGTGGAAATGATCGGCGAGCCGCGGGCGCAGAAGATCGTCGTCTGCAACGCGCCGATCGTCGAAGGCGCGGTGATGGCTGCGACGGAGGCGTCCGGCGGGGCCTCACTGAAGGAAGTGGTGGCGACGGCGCATGAATTGTCGCCGTCGTGAGCGAACGGGAATTTTGACCTGATGTCCGCATTTGCCGAGGCCACCGTCCTGATCACCCACGAGGTAGGTCTGCACGCGCGCCCTTCGGTGAAGTTCACCAAGCTTGCCAAGAGCTTTGCCGCCGAGGTGGAGATTGCGCTTGCCGCCAACGGCCCATGGTTCGACGCCAAGAGCATCGTCAAGGTGATGGCGGCCAGGGCGCCGAAAGGCACCATGCTGCACATCCGGGCCACAGGCGACGGCGCCGATGATGCCGTGAGAGCGCTGGCCGAGCTGGTGCGACGCGGTTTCGACGAGGATGCGGGCCATGCCCGAACCGCTTAGGCTGCAAGGCATTTCGGCCTCGGCCGGCTATGCCGAGGGGCCGTTGTTCAACCTCGACAACGGAACCGCGCACTACACGGGCAAGGCGAGCGCCGCGGACGAGAAGGCCGCATTGGAAGCAGCTATCGCCAGCGCGACGGACCGGCTCGCGACCCTGATCGAAACCGCCGATGACGAGGCCGCCGGCATTCTCGAATTCCAGCTCGCCATGCTTGGGGACGAGGCACTGACCGGCCCGGCTTTTGCCGCGATCGCGTCCGGCATGCCGGCTGACATGGCCTGGCGACAGGCGCTGGACGCCGAGATCTCCGGCTACGAAACGTCAGACCAGGACTATTTCCGGGCTCGCGCCGCCGATATCAGCGATATCCGCGACCGCGTGCTGCGCGCCCTTACCGAGGAGCAGGAGAGCGCTCCACCAGCCGGCGCCATTCTCTATGGCGAGGACATCGCGCCGACGCGCTTTCTCGAGACCGACTGGAGCACCGGCGGCGGCATCGCGCTGAGGGCCGGCAGCGCCGCCAGCCACGTCGCCATGCTGGCGCGCTCGCGCGGCGTGCCGATGGTGGTGGGGCTTGGCGCTTCGCCGGCTAACCCCGTCGGTCTGGCTCTGCTCGATGCGGAGCATGGCGGTGTCGTGCTTTCGCCGACCACGACCGAGATCGAAGCGTTCCACCGGTCCTCGTCCTCGTTTGTGGCACATCGAGACAAGGCCGGAGTCTATCTCGCGAAACCGGCGGTAACCCGGGCCGGGACGACAGTGCGCGTGCAGGTCAACATCGCCGATCCGTCCGAGGTCGACGGCATCGACATTTCGACCTGCGACGGGGTCGGGCTGATGCGCACCGAATTCCTGTTCGGCAAGGCGCCGCCGGACGAGGAGACGCAATACCAGGCCTATCGCAAGGTGCTGGAATGGGCAGGCGACAAGCCGGTGACCATCCGTACCGTCGACGCCGGCGGCGACAAGCCGGTGCCGGGCTTCACCGTCGAGGAGAGCAACCCGTTCCTCGGGCTGCGTGGCATCAGGCTGTCGCTGGCAAGGCCGGAGGTGTTTCGCGTACAGATCCGGGCGCTGCTGCGCGCGGCGGTGCACGGCAATCTGAAGGTGATGTTTCCGATGATCGCCGTCGCGGAGGAATACCAACGCGCCGCCGCTCTGTTCGTGGAGGAGCAGGCCGGGCTTGCCGCGCGCGGCATCGCGCAAATGCCGCCGCTCGGCATCATGGTCGAGGTGCCTTCGGTGGCGATCGCGCCGGAGGCGTTCGCCGATGTCGCCTTCTTCTCGATCGGTTCGAACGATCTGACCCAATATGTAATGGCGGCTGCCCGCGATAACGCAGCCGTGGCGCATCTTAATTCTGTCCGCCATCCCGCCGTGTTGCGGCTGATCGGCTCGGTTGCCGCTTTTGGCCTGCGCGCGAAAATCCCAGTCAGCCTGTGCGGCGATGCCGGCGGCGATCCGGCATCGATCCCGGCACTGCTCGAGGCCGGCCTGCGGGATCTCTCGGTGGCTCCCGCCCAACTCGCCATGGCCAAGGCGGCCATCTCGGATGCATCGGTCTAGGATGACTGAGATGGCCGACAAGACACCAGAAGCCGGCTCGGAAGAGGCGATCCGCGCCTACAAGACGATCCTGTCGCAGGTCATCGACCAGCGACCGTCGGGTATGCGACAACGCCTTGCCGACGCGCTTGGCAAGCACCGCAGCTTCGTCACCCAGATTTCCAGCGCGGCCTATTCGACCCCGATCCCGTCAAAACATCTGCCGGCTATTTTTTCGGTCTGCCATTTCAGTCCGGCCGAGCGCGATCAGTTTCTGGCTGCCTATCATCTGGCGCATCCCGGCAAGATGTCGGTTGCGGCAGGCATGCGCAAGACCCGGCATGTCTCGCTGATCGTGCCCGATTTCGGCGACGACAAGCAGAATGCAGCGCTCGACAAGGCGATCAACGAATTCATCCAGAAGATCACCAGCATCACCGGCAGGAGTGGCGGCTGATCGTGTTGTGTCGGGAGGACACATGAAGAAGTTTATGAATTCCGTCGACACGGTGCTGACCGAAAGCCTCAACGGCTTCGTTGCAGCTCATGCCGACATCCTGGTGCTGGGCGAGGAGCACAAATTCATTCGCCGCAAGGTGATGAAGCCGGGGAAGGTGGCGCTGATCTCGGGCGGCGGTTCCGGCCACGAGCCGTTGCATGCCGGCTTTGTCGGTCACGGCATGCTGGACGCCGCCTGCCCCGGCCAGGTCTTCACCTCGCCAACGCCGGACCAGATACTGGCGGCGGCCGCCGCCGTCGATACCGGCGCCGGCTGCCTGTTCATCGTCAAGAACTATGAAGGCGACGTGATGAATTTCGACATGGCCGGCGAAATGGCCGACGGCGTCCTGCAGGTGGTGATCAATGATGACGTCGCCGTCGAGAATTCGTCCTTTACGACCGGCCGGCGCGGCGTCGCCGGCACGCTGGTGGTGGAGAAGATCGTCGGCGCCGCCGCCGAGCAAGGCATGGCGCTGGCGGATCTCAAGGCGCTCGGCGGTCGCATCAACAGCGCGACGCGTTCGATGGGCGTGGCGCTGACCAGTTGCACGGTGCCGGCGGCCGGCAGGCCGACCTTCGAGATTGGTGATGGCGAGATGGAATTCGGCGTCGGCATTCATGGCGAGCCCGGCCGGCGTCGCGACACGTTGAAAAGCGCCGATGCGATCGCCGAAGAGATTTGCGCCGCGATCCTGGGCGATCTCGGCGACAGGGCGAAAGGCCCGGCACTGTTGTTCATCAACGGCTTTGGCGGCACGCCGCTGATGGAGCTCTATCTGATGTACAACAGCGCCCGAAACATCTTCGAAAAACAGGGCGTGACGGTGACCCGCTCGCTGGTCGGGTCCTACGTGACATCGCTCGACATGGCCGGCTGCTCGATCACGCTGACCATGCTGGATGACGAGGCAACGTCAATGTGGGACGCGCCGGTGCACACAGCCGCGCTGCGCTGGGGACTGTAACGGAGGGGCCTTGCCCATATCCCGAACAGGCGGCTTATGAACTTGCCTTAGCCTGCGGGACCGGACGGACCGTTACCCGCAGTCACGCCGACAGATTGCCCGCCTGCAGCGCGGCTTGCCTTGCGGCCGACCGCTCCGGCTTCATCCAAACCGAAGCCGTAGAAGTCTTATCGCGGTATCGGCAGCGACGGCCCGGCCACCACGCTGGACAACTTTCCTGCCTTGCGCAGCACGGGCGCTTCATACTTTTTCTTGGCCATTCCAAACACCCTTTTCAGTCCAGTGCAAAAGAATGGACCGAAACCGTGGAAAGTCAATTCATGAGCTGGTTCTGCCACCACACGCTGGCTTCATGCATGCTTTTCTGCAACATACGCTCCTCTGAGTTGGTTGTTTGACGCAATTCCGGACGGGAATTGCTGATGTGGGCGAACGCAATCCGGGTTTGATGCTGCCATCTCTTGCGCCTGCCGATGAAAAACTGCTGCTGACCTTCGCCGACCCGGAGGCGCCGGCTGCCATTGGCCGTGACGTTGCTGCCGAAAGCTTGCTGGCACTGCTCGTCAATGCCGAGTTCCACGGCGTGCTTCCCATCATGCTGCGCAAGCTCAGCGAGATCGGCGACGCCCGACTGCCTGCGGACGCGGCCTTGCGGCAAAAGCTGTCGGAACTGCGTGATCAGTCGACGCTGGCGACCGGCCAGTCGATGCTGCTGCAATATCATGGCGACCGCATCATCAAGGGGCTCGCCGCCGCCAGCGTGCCGGCGCGCATCGTCAAGGGGCCTGTCTTCGCCCGCAAACTTTACCGCCACGCCGCCGACCGGCCTTTCACCGACATCGACATTCTGGTCGAGCCGGCCAGCATCGCCGCAGCCAACGCTGTGATTGCCGGATGCGGCTTTGAACTCTGGAGCGAGGAGACGCAGTCGCAGGACCTGCAGGAGTTCAAGTGGCTGGAGAAGGAGAATACCAGCCTGCTGATCGAACTGCACGGCAACCTGGTGCATGATTCCGGCATGCGGCGGCGGCTGTCGCTCGGCTTTCGCGAATTGCAGATCATCGACGGCAGCGAGGCCGACACGCCGGCTGCGCTGCTGACCATCGCCATTGTTCACGCCGCCGGCGGGCACAAGTTCCACCGGCTGCAGCTTTGCGTCGACGTGCTGCAGGGCGTGCGCGCGCTGCGGTCGCCCGCGGATGAAGACCGGCTTTTCGAGGCGGCGCGCATCAGCGGCATCGAGCTCGAACTGGCGACGGTTCTCAATGTGACGGGGCGGCTGTTTGATGCACCGCGCGCGATCGAACTGGCCGACCGCATCAAGCCCGACCTCTCGATATTTTTGGCCAAATGGCTGATCACCGGCGATACGCTGCTCGGCGTCAATTCCAGGGACAAGATGCATTCGCGCCTGCGCCGCGACGCCTTCCGCTGGATCCAGCGGCTCGCCAGGCCAAAGTCACGTTTTGCCTGAACTTGCCGCGCCGGCCGTCAGTCCGGCGCCGGCAGCGCGGCGCGGATCAACGGTGACGCCTCGGCCGGTTTTTCGCCGACTTCCAGGGTAAAGGTCGGGACGGCTTTGACCAGCGTTGCGATAGTTGCCATGCGGCGCCTCTGCGCCGGCAAAAGGCCGGTCATGCCGGTCCTGACATTGTCGGTGGCAAGCGCCACCAGGGCGTCTGTCCTGGTCATGGGCACGAGCCGGGTTTGCGCGTCCGCCGAGCGGGCGAGATGAAGCAGTGCCGCAACCGGTCTGCCGACAGTCTCCTCGATGCGGATGATCTCGGCGAGACGTTCCAGCGAGACGGCCTGCTCGCCATTGGCGTCCCATTTGTCGCCAAGGCAAGGCGCCACGAAGGGCAGCATTGCCGCCGTGTGGCGGTGGACCTTCACCTTGCGCGGCAAGCCCCAGGCCGTGATGCCGCCGCCGGCCAAAATCTTGAGGATCATGGCGTCATCAGAGCACAGGCCGAAGCCTTGCGACGCCAGCGCCAGCGACGTCGTCGACTTGCCGGTGCCGCTCGGCGCATGGATCAGCACCAGCGCCTCTCGGCCGGGCAATGTCAGGCCGGCGGTGTGCAGCATGTGCTGGTCGCCGGCATCAAGTGCTGCATCCAGCACCATCATCAGCACCGTCCATTTGACCTTGGCATCGGGATGGACTCGTATCTCGGCCCAGCCTCCATCGGCATTGATCGAGACGGTCTGCAGGCCGGGAAAGACCAGATGAACGGTGCCGCCACCGTCGATCAGCCGGCAATGGCCGTCCTCCGGCACGTCGCCGTCGAAAGCGAGTTTTCCGGCAGGCGATTCCGGTAACTCCCGCGTCTCGACGATGTCGACGCGGAAATCGGGCTCGGCCGGCCCGCTCACGCGCAACGTGCCGAGCATGAGGTCGAAGCTCGGCCAGAGATCGGCCCGCGAGGCCGATATGCTGATGACCTGGCCCTGGAGATCGTAGCAGAAGGTGGTCGCCGGACCGGTCAAGCAGCGTGTGCCTTTCCGGCATCGGCGTGATGGCGATAGATCTGGACCATGCCGGGGAGGCTGTCCGAGACCACTGGGCGGCCATCGAGACAGACCCAGCAATGAGCAGACATACGCGGCGCCTGCATCGACTTCGGATCGACGCCGAAGCGCAGATCCGGATCGAAGCCGGCAAAGCGCAGGAAGCGGTGGGCGAGCAGGCCCTCGCGCAGGCATCTGCGGTCGCGCATCAGCCAGGGGTGCCGGACGGTCCGGTTGACGGCAGCGACGATGTAGGCTGACGACAGGCCGCGATAAGGGGTGGGTGCGCTGAGCGGCGCCCATTTCAGCACCGATTCGAAGCTGCGGCGGCCGATCAGGGTCGGCATCAGCCGCGCGCTTGCCCATAAATGGACACGAAACAAAGCGCGCAGGAGAACGCCGTCCACCATCAGGGAGCCGGGTCGGCGAGAATGCCTTCGCTCACCAGTTCGGCGGCCAGCGCCGCCATGTCCTGGTCGAGCGTGCCCTTGTCGACCTCGAACTCGTCAGACAACAGGACGACGATCTGGTCAAGGCTGCGGGCGCCGTCCACCTTGTCGAGAAAGGCTTCGGTGGTGCCGTTGCAGGTGTAAAGCTGGCCGCTGCGCGCCAAGAGAACGACTGCGCCATCGCCGACATGCTGGACCGAGGCGTCGTCCGCGAGCCGCAGAACCATTTCAGAACCGATTTGGGCCATGGAGCCCCTCCACCATTTTCCTGGAGAGCAGATAGCGCGGCGATGCGGGTCTGTCCATTGCGCGGACGAGAGTGAGAACAGGCAGGCCTGACCGTTCTGTGGCAATCCGGCAACGCCACCATCCTCACGACACAGGCAACCGAAGCCTAATGGAGACATCCAACTTCAGATTGTGGTAACTTCCACATCGTTCAGAGCCTGAGAACAGGGAAGCACCCCAGAAATAGTCGGTGATTGCAGCTGGGAATCACCGCCGCAAACTGTCAAGCCAGCTATCTCGCAGGGTCAAGGTCTTGCTTTTCTTACCTAAAGTAAGCTATGGAGTCGCGGGGTTTTGGGAGAGCATTGGGTATGCGTTACAATTGGGAGCGGGCTCCGACCGCGTTCGAACGTCATCGAAAAGCATTGGCAGCCGCCATATTGATTGCGGGTGGCGTCGGGCTGATGCTGGCGGCCTTGCCGCTTTAAGAGCTTATATCCGACACGAACGCCCTGCTTTTCCGGGCGCATGAGCTTTTTCTGCCTGCCACAAGGGGGGCCGCAGCTTAGCGTGCCTGGCCGGTTACGGCGATGAAGCGGCGGTCGCGTCCTTCGAAGCCCTGGCTGAAGCGCTGCACCAGCACCGCCACTACCGCGGGCCTGCCGGGCGGGGTGTATTCGTAGGATTCCGACAGGCTGTAGGAAGTCGGGCAGTTGCGCGAGCCCGGCACGGCCTTGTCCTCGTGCAGCACCTTGAACGGCTTGCCGTCCTGCCCCTGCAGCGACAGGCGGAAGCCGCGGGCCTTGCCCGTCTTGTCCCCTTCAAGTGTCTTGTCGCCTTGAAGTGTCTTGTCGCCCGGAAGAACTTGGTCGCTTGGCTTCGCGTCATCAAAGCTTGCCGAGCAATCCTCCTTGCTGTCGGCAAGGATCTCATCGAGTTGGATGGTCGAAATCTGTGTTTCGCCATAGAACGGCGACAGCCATTTCTGCGCGGCCTGATCGAGGCGACGGATGTCGTTGTAGTCGACCGTGTCGTCCGGGAAGGTGAACCTGTCGGAGGCCGTGCGCGTGCCGCGCTCGGCGATGGCATATTTGGCCAGGATTGGCGCGGCCTGCTTTGCGGCCTGCGCCCGTGCCTGCTCCACCGTCGTGGTCGCCTCTTCCGATTCATCGAGGACAAGGATCGGCTTGCCGCCGACGAACTCGTCTGTGCTTGTGTCGATGATGTCGATCTGCGACCAGCCGGAAACGGCAGCGTCGAGCTCGCCATATTGCTCGAAGGCGAAATATTTGCCGTCGGGGGAAAAGCCGATGATGCGCCGCGGGCGGCATCGCCGGCCTGGGCGGCGAAAACGATCGTCAACAGCAGCGCTGCTCCAACGGCAGATCCAACCCCGTATCGTACCGTCATTGCGCGCCCTGCCCCGGTTTCAAACCCGGCCATGGTGCCTGCAATTTATGGCCAAGGCGAGATCGGCCAAGCCCCAAATTTCGGGAAAGACATGGCATTTGGGGAAAGACGTGGCCGGGAAAACCCGCATAGGCTATTGCAAGATAGAGAGTTTTCCCGAGGAGGGATGAATGGCGTCACGCTACCACGAGGTCTATGACGGCTGGAAACGCGACCCGGAACAATTCTGGGCCGATGCGGCCGAGGCGATCGACTGGTATTCGCCGTGGGCCAGCGTCTTCGATGCCAAGGCGGGCGTTTACGGGCGCTGGTTCAACGGCGCCAGCTGCAACACCTGCTTCAACGCTCTCGATCGCCATGTCGCAGGCGGCCGCGCCGACCAGATCGCACTTATCTACGACAGCGCGATTACCGGCACGGTCAAGAAATTCACCTATGCCGAATTGAAGCGCGAAGTGGTAGCGCTGACTTCGGTGCTCAAGAACCGCGGCATTCGCAAAGGCGACCGCGTCATCATCTACATGCCGATGGTGGCCGAAGCGGCGGTCGCGATGCTTGCCTGTGCCCGCATCGGCGCGGTGCATTCGGTGGTGTTCGGCGGCTTTGCCTCGCACGAGCTCGCCACCCGCATCGACGACGCCAAGCCGAAGCTGGTCATCTCCGCGTCCTGCGGCCTGGAGCCTGGACGTGTCGTGGCCTACAAGCCGCTGCTCGACAAGGCGATCGAAATGTCCCGCCACAAGCCGGACGCCTGCCTGATCCTGCAGCGCGACCAGCTGCGCTGCGATCTGAGGGAGCATTACGATATCGATTTTGCCGACGCCGTTGCCCGCGAGCGCGCCGCGGGCGCCAACGTCGATTGCGTTCCGGTGCTCGCCACCGACCCGCTCTACATCATCTACACCTCCGGCACGACCGGCCAGCCTAAGGGCATCGTGCGCGACAATGGCGGCCACATGGTCGCGCTCAAATGGACGATGGAAAACGAATTCGGCGTCAGACCGGGCGAAGTGTTCTGGGCGGCCTCCGATGTCGGCTGGGTGGTCGGCCATTCCTACATCGTTTACGGACCGCTGCTGCATGGTGCGACAAGCGTGCTGTTCGAGGGCAAGCCGATCGGCACACCCGACGCCGGCACCTATTGGCGGGTGATCGCCGAACACGGCGTGGTCGCGCTGTTCACCGCGCCGACAGCCTTCCGCGCCATCAAGGGGCAGGACCCCAAGGGCGAATTCGTGCCGAACTACGATCTGTCGAAATTCCGCACTCTGTTCCTGGCCGGCGAACGCGCAGACCCGGAAACCATCAAATGGGCGGAGCAGAAACTCAACGTGCCGGTGGTCGATCATTGGTGGCAGACCGAGACCGGCTCGCCGATGACCATCAACCCGGCGGGCCTCGGCCTGCTGCCGGTGAAATACGGCTCGCCCGGCGTGCCGATGCCGGGCTACGACATTCGCGTGCTCGACGATGCCGGCCATGAAGTGCCGCGCGGCACACTTGGCAATGTGGTGGTGAAACTGCCGCTGCCGGCCGGCTGCCTGCCGACGCTGTGGAATGCCGACGAGCGTTTCCGGCAAGCCTATCTCGAGGAATTTCCCGGCTTCTACAAGACGGCCGATGCCGGCATGATCGACGAGGACGGCTACCTCTATGTCATGGCGCGCACAGACGACATCATCAATGTCGCCGGACACCGGCTGTCGACCGGAGCCATGGAGGAGGTGCTTTCAGCGCATCCCGATGTTGCCGAATGCGCCGTCATCGGCGTCGCTGACGCTATGAAGGGCCAGGTCCCGCTCGGCTTCGTCGTGCTCAATGCCGGTGTGTCGCGCGATACCGCTGCCATCGAAGGCGAAGTGGTGGGGCTGGTGCGCGAACGGATCGGCCCTGTCGCGGCCTTCAAGACCGTGGTGACGATCAAGCGCCTGCCCAAGACGCGCTCCGGCAAGATCCTGCGCGGCACCATGCAGAAGATCGCCGACAAGGAAGAATGGACGATGCCGGCGACCATCGACGATCCCGCCATTCTTGACGAGATCACCGCGGCGCTCAAAGCCCGCGGCATCGGGGTCTGACGGCCCCAGTGGCGTTGTTTCAGCGGTCCAGACCTCCCCGGCCGGCGCCGCGCGAGCGCCTGGAAATGGATATGGACGACACCGTCGTCTACGCGATCGGCGACGTGCATGGCTGCTACAAGGAATTGCTGTCGCTGGAGCAGAAGATCCAGCTCGACGCGCTGCAATTTCGCGGCCGCAAGATTATCGTCATGCTCGGCGACTATATCGATCGCGGGCCGCAATCGGCGCGCGTGCTCGACCACCTCTTGGCTCTGCCGCCAACAGGGTTCCTGCGCGTCTGCCTGGCGGGAAACCACGAAGTGGCGATGCTGAACTATCTCGACGGCTATCTGTCGCGGGACCGCTGGCTGGCGGTCGGCGGCCTCGAGACGCTGTTTTCCTATGGGGTCGATCCGGCGCGGCTTGCCAGCCTCTATGCCTCAAGCGACGCGGTCGACCGGCGCGTGAAGGAAGTCATTCCGGCCAGCCATATCGACTTCCTGCGCAGCCTGCCGGTGCTGCTCTGTTCGGATAAATTCGTTTTCGTCCATGCCGGCATCAGGCCGGGCATCGACCTGGTCGCACAGGATGAGCAGGATCTGCTCAACATCCGCGACGAGTTCTTCAACGCCGCCTATCTGCTCGACCGCTTTGTGGTGCATGGGCACACGCCGGTCGATATCCCCAGGATTGACGGGCGAAGGCTCGGCATCGACACCGGCGCCTTTCAAAGCGGCCGGCTGACAGCGCTCAGGATCGCCGGTAAATTCGGCAAGCTGATCTTTTCCTGACCTGCCGTGCTTCTTCGTTTGAGCGTGATCCTTTCCGAAAACCGGATCCGCTTTTCCGGATCACGCTCCTTTTCAGGATCGCGCTCCGTTCAGGCGGCGGTCTTGGCCCGCACGTCCGATTTCTCCAGATAGTAGGTCGAATAGCGGTCGAAGAACTTTTCCGAGCCGCCGAGCGAGCCGTATTTCGGCAGCTTCTTCAGATCGACCTTGTTGAGCACCGCGCCGACGACCTTGCTTGCGACGTAGGGTTCCTGCTCCAGCAGCGAGCGCACCATGGCGCGCGGCGTGCGGCCCCATTCGGCAACCAGCACGAAGCCGTCGACCAGCGGCGCAAACGCCTTGGCGTCGACCACGGGGCCGAGCGGCGGCAGGTCGACGATGATGTACTCGAACGTCTCCTTGGCGTTGTCGATGAAGCGCCGCATGCCGGCCGACGACAGCAGCTCGCTGGTGTGCGAGAACTGGCCGCGCAGCACGGCCGGGATGATCGCCAGCTTGGTCTGGCGGTCGACCTTGCCGACCGACTGCCATGTCTGGCCGTTGACCACGGCCTCCATCAGCCCCTGCTCGGCCTCCATGCCGAGGTTGCGGCTGAGACCAGGATTGCGCAGATCGGCGTCGATCAAAAGCGTCTTCGAGCCGTTGGCGGCCAGCAATCCGGCGAGATTGGCGGCGACCGTAGACTTGCCCTCGCCGGGCAGGACCGAGACCACGCCTATGACCCGGCTGCCTTGCCCTTCCATGACGACGTCGAAGGCGATCTTGGCGTTGCGCAGCGTTTCGGAGAACATCGATGCCGGCGCATCGACGCTGACCCGCATGCGCGCCCGTTTCTCGACCGCCGACAATGTGTTGGCGCCTTTGGCATCCGCCGCACCGTCGTCGGCGTCCTTGCCGAGCCTGCCGCCGATCATCGGCAAATAGCCGAGGAATTTGAGGCCGACGCGATCGCGAATGTCCTCGCCGGTCCTGAAGAAGCGCTCGTTGAACTCATTCAGGCCACCAAAGCCGGCGCCAAGCAGCACGCCAAGCACCAGCGACAGCGCCAGCACCCTGGATGTGCGCGGGCTTGAGGCGGAAAGCGGCGTTGAGGCATCCGAGATGATGCGGACCTTGCCGACCGGGAAGGATTGCTGCTGCGAGGCCTCCTCGTAGCGGCTAAGGAAGGTCTGGTAGAGCGTGGTCAGCGCCTGCGCCTGCTGGTCGAGTTCGCGCAGTTTGACCTGGCTCTGGTTGTCGATGGAGCTCTTGCCGGCCGCGTCGGCGATCTTCTGCCTCAGTGAGGTCTCGCGTGAAAGCGCGACTTCATATTCATTGCGATAGCTTTCGGTCAGTTGCTTCAACTCGCCGAAAATCTGGGTCGACAGGTCGGCCTTTTCCTTGGCCAGCGCCACCGCCTGCGGATGGTCGGCGCCGAAATTGGCCGTCACGTCCTGCAGCCGCTTGGCCACTGCGAGATAGCGGGTCTTGAGCGTTGCAATGACGGAGCTTGCCGGCTGATCGCTTGAGATGGCGGAATCGTTGAAGGCATTGTCCGAGCCGCTTTCGACGATGGTCTTGTATTGCTGATAGCGGGCGCTGGCGCGCGCCGTATCGGCCTGCGCGACGATCAGTTGCGCGGTGAGATCGGCAATCTGCTTGTCGCTGATCAGCTGGCCGTCGCTGTTGGCGGCCAGACCATGCTCGGCCCTGAATTTCTCGACCGCCATAGCGGCCGCCTGTGAGTTCTGACGAAGCTCGGTCAGCCGGCCCTGCAGCCAGACCGCAGCGCGCTCGGTGGCGTCGAAGCTGGCATTGAGCTGGTCGGCGAGATAGGCGTCGGCATAGGCCTTGGTGATGGCGGTGGCGAGCGCCGGATTGGTCGACTGGTAACCGATGGCGAGCACATAGGAGCGGCCGTTGCGCTGCGCCAGCACCTCGCTCTGCAGCTTCAGCACGGCATAGTCGTGGCGCGCCGTCTGCATCATGGCCTGGCGTGTCGCCTCATCGACGTTTTCCATGCCGGGAATCTGCTCGGCGGAACTTGAGCGGAAATAGCCGATCACGCCGCGCACGAAGCCGATGCCCTTGACCAGCGCCGATTGCGGCGGGTTCATGAACTCTGCGTTCTGGTCGAGTTTCAGCTTGTCGACCACCACCGAGGCCAGCCGCGCCGAGGTGATGATTTCGATCTGGCTGAGCAGGGCGGCGTCGGTCTGCATGGTGACGGATGCAGCCGAGATGTCGTCGATGACCTTGTTCAGGCCTTCGTCGATCAGCACGCTGGCGACCGACATGTATTGCTTGGGCGTGGTCTGCAGATAGAGCAACCCCAGGAACAGGCCGATGATGGCGCAGACCGCCACCACCTTGACCTGACGCGCCGCCATGCCAAGCAGGCGCTCGACGTCGATGAAGTCTTCACCCTTTTCCTGATCGGGGTTGGGCAATGGCATCCTCTTGTCGAGAGGAAAGCTGGCATAATTCATCTTCGATCCAATTCTAGGTTACAGGCGCCGGAGCGAGACGGGTCAGGTCCCACCTCGTCCGAAGCTGCGGAGATCGGGGGCAAGATATGCAACGCAAGCTTCATGCCATCCGGCGCCGGGCCTGAGCGGCCAGGCGTGCAGGCATGAGCCGCGCCATCGTCCAAACGCATATGCCCTCGAAAGATGGGCATTATGCGGCCACTTCCTGACGCTCATGCGACCGCACGAACGCCTGCAGCATTTCCAGCACAGGTCCCTTCATGTCGTCGCGCGCCAGCGCGAAGGCGATGGTCGCCTCTATGAAGCCTTCCTTGGAGCCGCAGTCGAACATGCGGCCATTGAAAGGCTGGGCAAAGAAAGACTGGCTTTTCGCCAGCCGCACCATGGCATCGGTAAGCTGGATTTCGTTGCCGGCGCCGCGCTGCTGGTTGCCCAGCAGCGAGAAGATCTCGGGCTGCAGGATGTAGCGGCCGTTGATGTAATAGTTCGACGGCGCATTGGCCGGCGCCGGCTTTTCGACCATGGCAGTCACCTCGAAGCCGCTCCCTGTCTCGGCGCCGCGCCCGACGATGCCGTATTTGCTGGTCTCGCTGGGATCACAGCGCTCGACGGCGATCACATTGCCGCCGGTCTGCTGATAGAGATCGACTGTTTCAGCCAGGCAACCTCGGCGACCGAACGACACCATATCGGGGAGCAGCAGGGCGAAGGGCTCGTCGCCGATGACTTCGCGTGCGCACCACACCGCATGGCCGAGACCATGTGGCGACTGCTGGCGGATGAAGCTGGTGGCGCCGGCCACGGGCAGCATGCTTTCGAGCGCCTCCAGCTGGGTCTTCTTGCCGGTTTGTTCGAGCGTTCCAATCAGTTCGGGGTGCAGGTCGAAGTAGTCCTCGATGACAGCCTTGTTGCGGCCGGTGACGAACACGATGTGCTCGATGCCGGCTTCGAAGGCCTCGTCCACCGCATATTGGACGACCGGCCGGTCGACCACGGGCAGCATCTCCTTCGGAATCGACTTGGTTGCCGGCAGGAACCGTGTTCCAAGCCCCGCCACAGGGATGACTGCCTTCCTGATTTTCTTCATCGCAAATTCCTTCTGAGCAGATCGATTTCAGCCTGTTGCAGGCCACGAACAAACGTCTTCATGTACTCGCCCTCCTTACCTCTCCGCGCCGACGGCAAACTGCGCCGCCACCCTTTTGAGGCGGACGGCGATCGGCAGCGACATGTGCCTGACAGCCGCCGGATCACTTAGCGCGGTGCGTATCGCTTTCAACGGCGAACGCGCCTTGATGTGCTGGACCAGCGACAGGAACGATGCCGCCTTGCGCAGGCTGCGGGCGCGTTTGGCGAAGGCGGCCGCAGCAGCAGCGTCCATGGAATTGGTCTCGGCGAAGACCGCGTCGGCCTTGCGCATCGCCTCGATATGGTGAAGCTCGAGCACGCGCGAGATCGAGCCCGTGCGGATGTGGTAGATATAGCCGGTCGTCGGCTCGACGACGCATTTTCCGCTCTTGGCCAGCGCGTTGGCGAGCAGGATGTAATCCTCGCCTATGCTCAGACTTTCATCATAGCGAAGCCCGTTTTCGATCAGGAAACGGCGCTGGAAGATCGGCTTGAGATAGCCAAGGTTGAACGTGGATTCGAAAACGATGTTGCCAGCGATGTAGTCGGCGAGCGTGATTTCACGCAGGCCCTCCAGATATTTGGCGGGAAACATCGTCGCTTCGGCAATGCCGTCCTCGCGCACCACCTGGAGGTTGTCGACGGCGATTACAGCGCCCGCACTTTCGGCTCGCGCGATCATGGCGGCGAGCCGCCCGGGCAGGACGGCATCGTCGGAATCGAGCACCGCGACCCAGCGGCCTGTGGCGAGGTCGAGGCCGGCATTCCTGGCGCCGCCAGGGCCACGATTTGCCGGCAGCGCAACCACTTTGACGACATCTTTTGGATAGGCTCTTGCGACGTCGAGCGTGTTGTCGCGCGACTGGTCATCGGCGACGATGATTTCGACGCTGATATCGCGCTGGGCCATGGCGCTTGCGATCGCCCGGTCGAGCGTGGCCGCGGCATTGTGGGCTGCGATGACAAAGGAGACGTCAGGCTGCACGCTTGCCTCCTTGCTGCGGGGAAGACAGTCCGTATTGGCGAATTTCGCTGATACCGACCAGGCCGCTGACGACGCCGACATGCATGATGCCGCGCAGCACGCTGCGGTTGCGGCGGACCGGGCTAATCGCAGTCAACGCCGCCATGCCGAAGCAATAGGCGGCCTTGGCCGAGGCGAGGCCGACCTCCTTCGCCCGACGGACTGCGCCCGCATTGTGGCCAACAAGGTGGCCATGCGTCTGACCGAAGCGGAAGCGGCGGCGGCGCAGCCAGTCGAAAGCGGCTCGCGAACGCGGCACGACTTCCTCGACCAACGCCTCCGGCGCAAAGGCGATGCGACCGCCTGCCTTGACCATGCGGTCGAAGAATTCGGTGTCTTCGCCGCCGCTCTGGCCGCGCGCCAGGCTGAAACGACGGTCGCGCAAGCTGTCGGCGCTCATCCTCAAAAGGACGTTGCAGGTGTAGCCGGTGCGGATTTCGCCCTGCACCCAGACCGGCAAGGTCGAATGGAAATCGCCCTTGCGCATCCAGTCCGGCGCATCCGGGCGGTAGAGCGCCCGCACCGGACCGAGCACGGCCTCGGCGCCGCTTGTCTCCGCGATAGCAATCAGTTCGGCCAGCCATTGCCGGGAAGCGGTTTCATCGTCGTCGATGAAGGCGAGAAAATCGGCCGTGCTGGCATCAAGACAGGCGTTGCGGGCGACCGAGATGTTGCGCGCCGGGGCGTGCCGGTAGCGGACCACGAGCTTCAATTCGCTCGCCAGCGCGGTCACCAGCGGCTCGGCGGTCGGCTCGTCGTCATTGTCGGCGACGATGACGCCGATGCCGAAACCGGCAGGCATATCCATGGCAGCGAGCGACCGCAGCGTGTCGGCCAGTTCCGGCCGCCGGAACGTGCAGACGCAGATGTCGATTCGGCGGCTGTCGGCGACCATCATGCCACCCCGCGCTGCGATCGCGAGCCGAGCAGTTGCAGCCAAAACCCGAGCGACCAGCCGAAATGCATGACCATCGCCGAAATGCCCGCCAGCACATTGTTGGGATTGCGCTGGCTGATGGCGGTCACAGCGCCGTAGCCCAGACAGACCGAAGCCCAGACCAGCAGCGGCACCGCCGCCAGCCAGTGGATAAAGGAAAATACCGCGAGAAGGACGACCGGCGCCACCAGCAGCGGGATCATCTGCCGAACTTTCGGGATCATGCGGTGCTTGAGCACATTCTTGGCGCGGCCGCGGCCATAGCCGAGATATTGGAAATACAGGCCCTTCAGCGACGAACGCGGATAGTAGACCATCTGCGTCTTGCCGCTCATCCAGATGCGGTAGCCTGCCCGGCGCAGGCGGTAGTCGAGTTCGGCATCCTCATTGTGGCTGAAGGTCTCGTCATAGCCGCCGACCGCGGTGAAGGCCGAGATCCGCATCAGCGCGTGATGGCCATGGTCCACCCATTCGCCGGCGGAAAGGTGCCGGTGCTTGGAGCCGCCGGTGCCGAGCTTGGAATTCTGCGCCGCCGCGACCGCTTTCTGCACCGCGCCGCTGCCGCTGGTCAGCATCGAGACGACGACCGAATCGGCTGAAGTGGCGAGCGCCTCCTCGACCAGCCGGTCGCAATAATCGGCGGGATAGCCGCCATGGGCATCAATGCGGATCAGGTATTCGGCGCCGTCACCGAGGCTGGCGACGGCGAGATTGATCGCCGCGCTCTGGATACGTTTTGGGTTGTGCAGGAGGACGACCTGAGGGTCCTTGGCCGCAACCGCTTCGACAATGGCCAAAGTACCATCGGTGCTGCCGCCATCGGCAACGACGATGCGGGCGCCGAGCCTTAGCGCTGCCGGCCTGAGCTGCTCGAGCAACGCGCCGATATGGGCTGCCTCATTCAGGCACGGAATGACGATCAGGCTTGGCGGCAGCGCTTCGGTTTGCGTCATCGGCGCCTTCCCATGCTCTGTATTTTTCCCATCATCAGCCATCGCTAAGCCAGCGCTTCGGTGACGAAGGGACCGGGGACCGCCGCCAGACCGCGCAGCCTGTCGACAAAGGCGCGGCAGTCGCTGCCGTCGTAGCTCCAGGTTCGTGGGTTGCGGGCCAGCACGCGCGCCTTGGCCTTGCCGAAGTGCTCCTGGTCCATGCGGCCGAGCGCGGTTTCCAGGATTTCGGGCGTGGCATCGGAAAGCAGGATGCCAATGTCCTGCTGGTTGAGAAAGCGCCCCGTCTCGGTANCGTCTCGGTATTGCCCATCGAGATCGGTACGGCGCCGAAGCGGCAGCCCTCATAGAGGCGGTTGGGCAGCAACCATTCCGAATTCTGCCCTTCCTCGAAGAAATCGATCGCCCAGGAAAAATGCACTTCGCCGTAGATCGCGGCCATGTCTTCCGGGTTGCGGTAGGGGCCACGAAAGGAGAGATAGGGTTCGGCCTCGACAAAAGCGTGGAAATCCGGGAATTCCGAGAGTGCCGGACGGCCCCGGAGGACGACCTCGAAGCGCCCGCCCTGACGGCGCGTGAAGTCGGCCAGCAGCTCCAGCGAGCGGCGGCAGCGCAGCGCGCCGAACCAGCCGATGCGCCACGGGGGTGCTGCAGGGTTTTCGGCCTTTGACCTGTCATCTAAGGCGATCGGCGCGGTTTCGAAGTATTTGTTTTCGACCAGTTCCACCGGTGCGGCGACCTGCCGGAACGGCTTGAAATAATTGGCGATGAAGGCCGGTGAGCTCGTCACCAGAAGCTTCACGTCGCGGGCGAGATAACGCTCCGCTGTGCGCAGCGCTTTGCCCAGCATGTCATTGCGCAGCACCAGGCGATGGATGTCGAGGCATTCGTAGACGATCGGCACGCCGCCGCGAAAGGCGGCCTTGGCGCGCCTGGCCAGCGCCAGCATTTCCAGATTGCGCGCGATGATGAGGTCGGGCTTCGGCATCGCCGCAAGCTTCGAGCCTATCGACAGCGCCGCCTTGGCGACCGCCGCCAGACGCTGGCCGAATCGGCCGTCACGCGTCGCGCCGAGGTCGACCGGCTGCAGCCCCTCGACGTCGGGAACAGCATTTGTGGTCCGACGGAAGCCGGCCAACGTGACCCGCGCGCCGCCTGCCTTGAGCATTATGATCCGCCGGCGCACCGCCGGGTCGGAAACATCGTGCACAAGGTACAAGACATGCAGCATGAAAACTCGACCGCTGTTGGCCCACCCACGGGAATGCTAACCCAGCTTTTGCTGCATCGCAACATTTTTGGTGCGCCGTAGCATAAGCGCACGTTTTTTGTTGCACTGCAAAATTGATGCGTTACCCTCCGTCGGGCTTGAGCGCCGCTCTGACTGGTCACCCAGCCCGATGCAGCGATGAATTGTGACGCGAGCCGCATCGGGATCGTCCTGGCGTTGGTGTTTTCGGTCACCATGCCCGTCCTAGGCACCGCAGGCCCCGCCGCGGAATCTGCTGACGAAATGAGGTATCCCATGAAGATCGTCGTTGAAAACACAGTCTGCCTGAATACCGGGGATGCGGCGATTCTGCTGGCGATCCGCCACATTCTCAAGACGATCGTGCAAGGCGACGTGCGGTTTGCCGTCTTCGACAGCCAGCCCGAGGTTGCGGAACGACTCTATCCGAAGACGGATTATCCCGACCTCGAATTTCATAAGCTGCTGTCGGAATCCCTGTTCCGATACAAGAATGGCAGCGGGCTGAGGGACCGGTTCAAGCCGATCTACAATCGGCTCGTTCTCCAGGCCCTGCGCTGGTTTGGCAGCAGCGCGCTAGGCAATTTTTTCAGCCATCGCGACCGGCGCGGTCTCGATATCTACGCCGACGCGGACATGGTGGTCACCACAGGGGGAACCTATCTCGTCGAGAACTACAATCTCGAACGACGCCTCAATCAGTTCAGGCTCGATGCCGTATTTGGCAAAGATCCGGTCTTCTTCACGCAATCCCTCGGTCCGTTCGACAAAAGTTACAACCGCCAGGAGCTCGGCCCGATCTTTGACCGCAGTCCGCTCATCCTGTTGCGCGACGAACGGTCGCGGACCCATATCCGGGACTTGGTGAAGGATCTCGGCAAGTGCCACGTGGTGGCCGATGCCGTATTCGCCTTGGCCGATACCGACAGGATCGGCAAGCGTCTCGCTTCCAGCCAGCCGCCGGCGTCGACGGGCCGCGTCGCTATTTCGGTCCGCCACTGGAACTACGTCAGCGACGGTGAGGGCGGCATGCGCCGCTATCTGGATTCGATCCGCGAGATCGCCACAATTCTTGTCAGGGACCTTGGCAAGGAGGTGACCTTCGTCTCCACGTGTCAGGGCGTGCCGGAATATGCCCATGACGATTCCAAGACCGCACAGGCCATCGTTGCCGAGCTCGATCCTGAGATCGCCAGCCACGTGACAGTGCACGCTTCGTTCCACACGCCGGACCAGTTGATGGGGCAGGTGAAGGGCTTCGACTTCGTCGTCGCGACGCGCATGCATATGATGATCATGTCGCTTTGCGTCGGCACGCCGGTGCTGCCGATCGCCTACGAGTTCAAAACCAAGGAAGTGGCCAAGCGAATCGGTGTCGACGATGTGCTGCTCGACATCGACACCGTGACGCCCGAAGAGGCGCGCGAAAAGCTCGGCCGGTTTGCGGGAAATCTCGACCGCTATCGCAAGACAAGCCTTCAGGCCGTGCTCGAAGAACATGCTTCGGCAATGTCGGCCACAAACCTGCTGGCGCCGCTGATCGCCGGCCGCTCAGCGGATATTGCGCGCGGCGTTGGACAGGGTGGTGAACAAGGCGCGTCGCGACTGCGGGACGGCAAGCATGAAAACGAGACCGATGCCGTAGTTGAGGGCAAGCGCCAAAAAGACCGCGAGCAGGTCTGACTGGCCCGTTAGAGACGCCGGCAACCACAGGTACAGGAACCAGGCAAGCAGGGACGAGGCGATGAAAAGCCCCTGCATGAGCAGGAAGTCGGCGGCGGTCACCGGACCGACGCGATGGACCAGTAGCGCCAGCACGGGAACGCGCAGCACGTAACCGCTGATGGCATAGGCCGCGGCAACGCCGACGGCGCCCCAGTGCAGGCCGACGACGAACGCAGCGACGGTCGTCAGCGACGAATAGATGCCCCAATGGAACATGGTCTTCGTTTTGCCCTGACAGATGAATATCCATCCCGTCGTGCTTGAAACGGACTGGACCAGGCTGGCGATGCCCAGCCAGGCAAAGATCGGTGCGACCGGTGCCCAGCCCGCGCCGAAGAGAAGTCCGACGATCTGATTGGAGGTCAGCGTCAGCGCCGCGATGCCCGGCATGGTAACGGCCGCCAGCATCCAGTTGGTGCGCACATAGATATCGCGAAAGCGGGCCTTGTCATCGTGGATGCGGCTGAGCAGCGGCACCATGACCCGTGTCAGCGGCTGGTTGATGTTCTGCAGCGGGAACAACAGGAGCTTGTAGGCGCGGTCGTAATAGCCGAGTTCGATCGCCCCGGAATATTTTCCGATGAGAATGTTGTCGAGATTGCGCGAGAAGAAGTTGGCGAGGTTGAAGCCGGTCAGGTTGGCGCCGAACGACAATATGTCGGCATCGACCTTCAGGTCCGGCCGCAAAGGCGTCCAACGCGCCACCAGCCAGGCGGCAGCCAGGGCGATAGCTGCCGAAACCGCCGGGCCGATGACCAGCGACCAGTAGCCCAACCCCGCATAGGCCGCGATCGCGGCGGCCAGAAGTCCGGCGGCGGCGCTTATCACGTCGTTCAGTGCGAGCTGGCCGAACTGCAGGTGCCGGTTCATCAACGCCAGCGGCACTGCGGCCAGACTGCCGAGAAGCAGCGGCAGGGCGGAGCCAAGGGTGATGCCGGACATACGTTGGTCGCCATAGAACGCGGCGATGGCAGGCGCCAGGCCGGCCACTACCACGGCACTGCCCAGCCCGACGAGCGCGCTGATCCAGAACACCTGGTTGAGCTGCTGGTTGCTGATGTCCTTGCGCTGAACCACAGCCTGCTGCAGGCCCAGATTCTGAAGCAGCCCGACGAAGGCGACGATCGGCCCGACGGAAGCCACCAGACCGAAATCCTCGGGGACCAGCAGACGGGCCAGCACGATGACGGAGAGAAACTGGATCGCCATCTTGAAGCCCTGGGCGCCGATGGTTACCAGCCCGCCGCGCAGGGCGACACGACCGAACTGGGGGGGCGGATTGGCGTTCATGCAAGCGACCTCGTTTCGCCAAGCCGCATGGCGATTTCCACGAAATGTTGGTTCAGCAGATCGGAGTTGAACTCCGCCTCGATCTTCTTGCGCGCCGCGAGAGCGATCCCTTCACACGGCTTCGGATTCTCGGCGATCCAGGCAAGCTTGCCGGTCAGCGCCGCAACGTCCCGCTCAGCCACGAGAAAACCCGTCTTGTGATCATCGATCAGTTCAGGGATCCCGGAATGATATGTGCTGACCACCGTCAGGCCGGCGGCCATCGCTTCCATCAGCGAAACCGGAATGCCTTCCAGATCGCCATCGCGGGCGCCGACGCTGGGCAGCAGGAACACATGCGCATCGCGCAGACGCTGTTTGACTTCGCTGTGCGGCCGGGGCCCAAGAAAATTCACCCTGTCGGCAATGCCGAGCTCTGCGGCGATCCCCTTCAGCTGCTCGAGAAGTTCTCCGCCGCCGATCACCGAGTAGATCCAGTCTCGCCGCGGCAGGCCAGCAAGCGCGCGAAGCGCATATTCGATGCCCTTCTTTTCAGTCAGGCGGCAGACCGAGATGAAAGAGAGCGTAGCCTGCTCCCATGAACGCCACCGATAGTCGATGTCACTCGGCCGCACCCCCATATGGTGAACCACAACCTGCTCCGGCGATGCACCGACCTCAATCAAGGCATCGCGGAAAAACGCATTCACCGGCAGTTGAAGAACGCCCTTTTCGAACACAATTTTGTAGCGCGCGAGCGTATTGTCATGCAGCGGTTCGCCGACATCACGGCCGTGAAATATCGTCACCAGGGGAGCGGAAATCCTCCCGCGCTTGATGGCGCGGGCCACGCGCATGCCGTTGTTGCCGAAATGGGCAACGATGACGTCGGCGCCCTGCAGTTTTCGCGCATGAGCAATGTCGATGGCGGTCGAGAGCTTGTCCCAGAACCTGCCGGACCACTTCCTGAGCAGCGGGCGATAGCGACCCAGGCCACCCCACCAGCATACGACCTTTCCTGGCAGCGCCTGCCAGCGCGGATCATCGATGTTGCTGTCCCTGCCGAAGGACGTCTCGTTGCAGACGACGCCGACTTCCATGCCGCGCTCAAGGCATCCGGCTATCTGGTCGAGAACAAAGGTTTCGGACAATGAGGGGAACTTGTCGACTACGAAGCAAATCTTCATCGGCAGGATGCGCTCGTGCGGAGAGCCGGTGTGCCCTTGACAAAAGCCGGGCCGAAAACAGGGTGCCGGAGGCACAAGACATGCAGCATGGAACTCTACCGCTGTTGGCCCACCCGCAGGGACGTTAGTATAGGTCTTGCTGCACTGCAACATTTTTGGTGCAGTGTAGCAAGATTTCCCTCGGCTTGGCGTGTCTGCCGATCAAACGCAGAGCAGCAGTGTCAGCCGGCAGATGAAGGATCCGCCAAGCCCTCGGAAACCCCGACATGACCGGCAGGTTCATGCGCAGGGCTCGATGTGGCCAGTTGGGTAACGATCTGCGCAAAACGTTCATTCAGAACATCTGCGTTGAAGTCGTCCTCGACCTTGCGGCGTGCGGCAAGCGCGATACGCTCGCATTCGGTCGGGTGCTCCCCGGCCCAGGCAAGCTTGCCGGCAAGCGCTGAAATATCTCGCTCGGGCGCAAGCAACCCCGTCTCCCCATCCTTGATGAGCTCCGGGATTCCCGAATGATACGTGCTGACCGCAATCAATCCGGCGGCCATGGCCTCCATGAGCGCGACCGGAATGCCTTCCATATCCCCGTCGCTGGCAGTGATACTTGGCAGCAAAAAGAGATGCGCCATGCGAAGCCGTCTTTTCACCTCTGCGTGAGGGAGGCTGCCGAGGAATGTTACGCGACCAGCCAAGCCCAGCTCTACGGCCAGCTTCTCCAGATTCATCCGCAGAGGACCGTCGCCAACAATGTCGTAACGCCAGTCTAGCTGCGGCTGGGAGGCCTTGAGGGAGGCCAGGGCTCGCAAGGCGAACTCGACGCCTTTCTTTTCGACCAGGCGGCAAACCGTCGTCACGACCAGTTGGGTGCCTTCCCACGATTCCCAGCGATAGCCGATTTCGCGGGTGTCAATTCCCATATGGTGGACCGTCGTGCTCGCCTGGGACAGGCCGGCTTCCAGCAGCATCGTGCGGAAGTAATCGTTGACGGGCAGGTTCAGGGTCCCATGCTTGGTCAGCCCGGCATATTGTGTCGCGAGCACTGCCTGCCGCGCCGGGATCGCCACGTCCGCGCCGTGAAAGATGGTTATGATCGGTGGTTTGAGCACCTTCCATTTCTTCAGTGCGGCTGCTCTCTCGCCGTTCTGTCCGAAGTGGGCGACAATCACGTCGCAGCGGTTCAGGCGGCGTGCAAAGGCGATGTCGAGAACGGTCGAGGCCTTGTATCGCAGACGCGGCGGCAGACGCTGTACAAATTTGCTGATTACAGCGGCCCATCGCCACCAATGTCGGGTTCTGGCGAGCAGCGTCGCCATCGGCTCGCTTTGCCGGTCAATTCGGTGGTCACCTTGCATCTTTTCGCAGACCACTTCGACCTGAAAGCCCCGCGCCAGCAGCCCAGCCATCTGGTCCACGACGAAGGTTTCCGAAAGCAGAGGGAATTCGCCGACGATAAAGCCCACGCGCATGACCCGCCCATAAAGTTGGGGCTTGCTCGGACCAAGCGGTCCATATCGCACAAGCCCTAATGTAGACAGGCAGAATACACGTTGATTGCTGCAGTGCCACAAAATATTGCACTGCAGCAATTAAAAGTGATCCGGACGGGCGCACGACGCCTGGACCTGGCTAACGGGAACTTTGCGCGACCACGGTCGTGCAGCGTCTCAGCTGAACTGCAACACGACGCGTTTAGGCTGCGCGCTCCAAACCGACACGTCTTGCGCGGTCGAGAACGCCCATGAACGTTGCGAACTGGCTGTCGGGGTTCATTTGCCGCCGCTCCGAAAACTGACGTGCTGTCGCTGACAGCCGCTTGTACTCGGCCTCATCGCTCCACAGCCGCCTGACCGTTGCGACCCAGTCGGCGAGCGGGGCGTCGTAGTCCAGTACCACGCCGCCGGCGCCGATCGCTTCCGGCAGACCGCCGCGCCGCGAGCCGACCACGGGAATGCCACTACAATGCGCTTCCGAGGCCACCCGGCCCCAGGCTTCTTCCCATTTGCTGGGCGCAAGCAGGATTTTCGTGCGGCCGTAGACCGTCTTCATGTCGCTGGTGCGGCTTTCCAGCTTGACGTTCTGGAGGGGAGAGATTGTTGCTTCGATCCGGGCTCGATGATCGTCGTCGAGCTTCCAGCTTTCGACGAACAGGAACGGGATCTCGGGACAGCCGGCGGCAATGCGCACCGCAAGATCGAAGCCTTTTTCCTCATATGGATTGATGAGCGTGACAAATTCACCGGTCGTCGGTGTGCTGTAGAACGCGGGATTGATGGTCGGCGGAATAACCGTCGAATCGATATCGAATTTTGCCTTGTAGGCGCGCGCGGTGAACTCGGAGTTGGCGATATAGACCGCCGAATGGAGCTCACGCAGATCGCCGGCCAATTCGTCGAATTCGACATTCCTCAGATAGACAGTCAGCGGCACGCCAAGCCTCTGCAACTCTCTGCCGATCGGCACCGAATTGTGGCACTGCACGACCGCGACATCCGGCCTCAACTTTTTGACGGCGAAGTCGGCCGCTTCCCAGGGGAACCACGCCCGTACAACCGGATAGCCCGGGAAATTGTCGATGACCGCGCGCTGACGAAGGAGCTTCATCTTGGCGCGCGCCCGGAAGCCGAACATGCCGTCGCCGAACAGCGCTGCCAGAACGGATGCCTCGTGACCGTTTTCGCGCAATTGCTCGACCAAGTGGTGGGTGCTCGACTGGACGCCCCCGCTGAATTGCGGCGGGTAGCCGGTGCCGCCTGCAAACAGAACTTTCATGAACCTGGCTCCGCGTTGTGCCGCCCTGCCTTCACGCCGCCATCCTGCCGATCGAGAAATACTCGATGCCGTGACGGGCGATGACCTTGGGATCATAGAGGTTGCGGCCATCGAAGATGACCGGCGTGGTCAGGGCATCCTTCACCGCGTCGAAGGACGGGGCGCGGAAACTCTTCCACTCGGTGGCGATCAGCAACGCGTCGGCGCCGCGCAACGCCGCCTCCTTGGTGCCGCACAAAAGCAGATCGTCGCGCAGGCCGTAGATGGCCTGGCATTCCTGCATCGCCTCGGGATCGTAGGCCTGCACATTGGCGCCGGCCTGCCACAGCGCCTCCATCAGGACGCGCGCCGGCGCCTCGCGCATGTCGTCGGTGTTGGGCTTGAAGGCGAGGCCCCAGAGCGCGAAGGTCTTGCCCTTGAGACTGCCCTTGAAATAACGGTGCACCTTGTCGAACAGCACCGACTTCTGGGCATTGTTGCGCTCCTCCACGGCGCGCAGCAGCTTGGCGTCGAACTTGACACCTTCGGCGGTCTTGATCAGCGCGCGGACATCCTTGGGGAAGCACGAACCGCCATAGCCGAGGCCGGGGTAGATGAAGTGGTAGCCGATGCGCGGATCCGAGCCGATGCCCTTGCGTACCTCCTCGATGTCGGCGCCGAGCTGCTCGGCCAGATTGGCCATTTCGTTCATGAAGGAGATCTTGGTCGCCAGCATGCAGTTGGCGGCGTACTTCGTGAATTCGGCGCTGCGCACGTCCATCACGATCATCTTCTCGTGGTTGCGGTTGAACGGCGCGTAGAGCTCGCGCATCACCGCCTCGGTACCCTCGCTGTTGGTGCCGACAATGATGCGGTCAGGCTTCATGCAGTCGGCGACGGCGGAACCCTCCTTGAGGAACTCAGGATTGGAAGCGACGTCGAAAGCCAGGTCCTGGCGCCCGCGCGCCTTCAGCGTCGCGGCGATTTTGGCCTTCACCTTTTCGCAGGTGCCGACCGGCACGGTCGACTTGCCGACGACGATCTTGGGACCGTCCATCTCGCGGCCGATGGTCTCGGCCACCGCCAGCACATATTTGAGGTCGGCCGAACCATCTTCGCCGGGTGGCGTGCCGACCGCAATCATCTGGATCTCGCCATGCTTGACGCCGGCGGCGGCATCGGTGGTGAACTTGATGCGGCCGGCGGCGTGGTTCTCCTTGACCAGGGCCTCCAGTCCCGGTTCGAAAATCGGCACCAGGCCCTGGTTGAGCCGCTCGACCTTCTTTTCATCGACATCGACGCACACCACCTGGTGCCCGACCTCCGCCAGCACCGCGGCCTGCACGAGACCGACATAGCCAATTCCAAAGACCGTCAAATTCATTCGGGTTAATTCCTGTTCACGCCCTTTGGCCTTATATAGCCGGGCCGGTTCAGATCTACTTTATGCTGCTTACACTGCATGCCAGCGATTCCGGAAACTGGCACGGCTGGCCGAGCGCGGTGAAGGCGACGCGCTGCACCTGCATCGTCACCTGGCGGCCGGGGTCGGAAAAGGCGCCCATCCAGTTTTTCAGCGTGTCGCTGCCCCAGAGGCTGAAGAATATCTTCTGCGAGTGGGTCGGCAATTGCTCGGGATTGGTCACCTCCTGGACCAGCTTGCCGTTGACGTACCAGCGCAGCCGGTCCTTTTCCCAGATAAAGGCATAGTCGTTGAAGCCCTTGTCGGCGCCGCCTTCGACCTCGGCCAGCTTCTCGTTCTTGGGCTTGCCGGCGATGTAGCTGTTGACCTGCACCTTGGATGTATCCTTGGTCAGCACCTCGAAGTCGATCTCATACCAGGGCTGTTTGTCGGCAGGGCCGATATAGGTGAAGAAAGCGGCGTTGAGACCGGATCCGGTGTCGGTCTTCATCCGTGCTTCATAGGTCCCATAGCCGAAGCGCTGCTTGGTCTGGACCTCGGCGCAGGCGAACTCGCGGTCCTTCAGTTTGCGCTTTTCGAAGCCGAGCGTCAGCATGTTGTCGGAAAATTTTACCAGGCTTTTCGACCAGGTGCAGTTCTGGTGATTGCCGTTCGACCAACCGTCGGAGACATACCAGCGCGAACGATCGAAACTCTTGAATTCGTCGACGAAGGACGGTGCGCTTTGCATCTCCGGGGAGGCGTCCTGGGCGCTGGAGGGGTGGGCGGCGCCGAGCAGAGCTGCGGCTGCCGCCAACAGAAGCGCACCAACGGATAGAAGACGCGTTGGGTTTACAAGACGCATTGGCCGATTTGGCCGCGTCGAAGTCATGGCATCGATTGCCGCCATGGGCGTCGTCTTCGGATCTGCGTTCATATCAATTCACCTTTGTGCTGTTCCGCCCCAACCCAAAGTCACCGATTGGCCCACATTGCTAACGGGCCGATCCCGATCCTCCGTCCCCGAACTTTCTCTTCTGTGTCTCGTGTGACCGTGTTCAGCCGAAGCGACCTGCGGGTTTGACATATTCCCGGTGCGAATCAGAACTCTGGCCATCCTCGCCGACGATCGCGTCGAGTGAATGACGCAGTTCCTTCATCCGGCTCGTCTGGCGCACCAGCTCGGCGATGCGCTGTTCGCAGTTCAGGATGGACTTCGTCAGCTCGCCGACTTCCGACAGCTTGCTTGCCGACGCCGAGCCGTTCTCCATCGACTCGACCAGGAAGGCCGCGTTGGTGGACTTCGACCGGTAGCGGGCCTCCAACCCGGTCTTCTCGGCCGCAATCTCGGCCGTGATCTGATCCAACAGCTTTGCCAGACGGTCGAAACGCGCCAGATCGGTCTGCTTGTCGCGCGCTGGGTCCCTGGACCTGAAGCCGAAAATTGAAGCCATCCGGTTGGCCTTCCAAAATTGCTGCACCGCAACATACAGTGCCATCGTCGGGGCGTGTAGGCAACCTCCGAGTTTCAGAAAGGCAATTTTTTCAGCCTTGCGGCCGCCGTCCCGGACTTGGCGGAGCCTACTTTTGCGCCGCCGTGTTGGTAACGGCCATGAGGAAGCGCAAGGGCGGCACCGGCTGCTGCCGCGGGGACAGACCGGCGTGGCGAAACAACGCATCGAGCTTGTCGGCGGCCACGCCGACAACGATAGGAACGAGGTTCGACTGGCTGGCCAGCGCATAGGCGGCGGCAGACGCCATGCCGCGCTCGGCCTTCACATCGAGGAAATTGCGCAGCCGGTATTTGTCACGCACATGCCGCTCGTGCTTGCGCAGCAGGGCCTTGGAGCCTTCCGGCAGGCTGTCGATCTCGAGCAGTGCCAGATCCGCATCGGCGAGGCGCTTCAGATCCTGTGTCTTGTGGTGCCCGCTCAACGAATCGGCGCGCACGATCGCGCCATAGCCGCAGGAACGGATGACCTTGAAGCGTGCGCCAAGGGCAAAGGCGCGAGCGTAGAGTTCGTAATCTTCGCCGAGACGCAGGTTCTCGTCGTAACGCAGCCCATGCCTGTCGAGGAAAGCTCTTGATATCACCGGCTTGAGAAAGCCGAGTTCGCCGCGCTGGACACGCCGTCTGGAGATGTTGCCCTCGATGAATCGCTCGAAGTCGAGGAATTCCGGGTCCGCCGAAAAGGACGGGGCGACGATCTTCGAGACATCGGTCGCCGTATCGTCACGGATCAGCATGATGTTGTCGGCGGCGAAATCCCAGTCGGCGCTGGCAAACAGCTGGCGAAACCGTCCCTGAAGGAAGAAATCGTCGGCGTCGAGAATGCTGATGAAAGGTGATTTCGACCCGGCAATGGCGGTATTGCGGGCGAAGGACGGGCCGCGATTGGCGTCGAGCCGGATGACCGAAAGCCGGCCGCTGCCATCATCGGCAGCGCTGGCCACCTTTGCGGTGTCATCGGTGGAGGCGTCGTCGACGACGACGACTTCCGCCACCTCCGGCTCGCGCAGCGCCGAGGCGATGGCTGCGGGAATGGTCCGGGCCGCGTTGCGCGCCGCGATGATCACGCAGACTCGGGATTCTGTCATGGACATAGGGTGGCCTTTCGATTGCATAAATTGTCGCGAGGCTCCTCGCCCTCCCGGCGCGCGGCGCCGGACCCCGATCCATCCTCCCATGATCCATCCCCGGCGGATCGGGACGGCACGTTCTCTGCCTGCTGTCTGACGACCCTCATCGTCACCGGCTTTCCCGCTCGAAAATCCGCCGGCTGAGGTCGGCTGACGCGGCCCAGCCGGCCTCGGCCATGTAGCGGACAGGTTCGCGGCCGCACAATTCCCACAAAACGGTGCGCCGTTGCGGCCATCGGAGCGACGACAGCCACGGCGCGATGACCATGTGGAACAGGTCTTCATTGCCGATGCGTGACAGGATCCTGGTGGCCCGATCCGACAGCAGCGTGCCGGCGCCACCAAGCACCACATCGGCGGCGCGCAGGCCCAGCAGCAGGGTGTCAGCCAGCCCCTGCTCGGCCGCGTAGTCGAGCACAGTCTGCTGCTCGGCCTCGCTCAGCCGACCGGCAGCGGCCCGGACATCGCAGACATAGCCCGCGCACGGCTCGCGGTTGAACAGCGCCTTTGCGACACTGATGCAGGACAGAAGCAAAGTGTCGGAGGCCGAGACGAACGGCACGCTGGAGCCGGCGATCGCAAGCGCGCGCTTGCGGCGCAGGAACCCTTCCGTATCGCGCGGGCTCGGCGATCCCGGCTGCTGGAGCCGGTAATGGAGATCGACGGTGGACAATTTCCGACCCTGGCTGCGAACCATGTGCTGCTCGCCCAGAAAGCGCACCCACCAGACGGAGCGGGACTTGCCGGCGACCGCGTAGCCGATCGAGCGCAGCGCATCACGAGCTCTAAAGAAGCCGGCCGGCGACACCAATATGTCGACATCTCCGGACGGCTTCATGAAATGATCGCCATAGAGCAGTTGCTGCTGGAGGGGCCCCTTCAGGAAGACGAAATCGATGCCGCTGCCGCGCAGCGCCTTGTCGATGGCCATCGAATCCATGATGCCGGACGAGTTCATCGCAATCGTGCGCCGGCGATAAGTGTCGAGCCACTCGAGCAATCCCGGCGGCGTCTCGCCCGCCGGTGGGCGCGACAGCGCCTTCAGCATGAAGGTGGCGACCTTGTTCAGCCTGGCGATGTCGCAAACATCGGCAACGGAGATGGCCGGTGCAGGCGCGGCGCTGGGGCTCGCCCTGGAGGCGAAGAACAGCCGCAGGCAAGCCTGCACATAGGCCACTTCGTCGGCGCAGCCAGCGGCGCGCAACCTTTCGAAGGTCCCTTCCTGCAATGCCATATGCTGCAGCATCTCCGCAAAAAATTCGCCAGGCGCGTTATATTGCAACTGCGAAGCAAAGCATCGCCAAATTCATGCGCCGCGTCCAGTTTTTCCTTTGGAGACAATTTTCCTGCAACCTGGACGTCTGGCGACACAGTCGTACAACGTGATGCAAGGCGTCGCCTGATCGGAGCCTCTGCGGACACGTCAGCAACAATCTTGTGGGAACGCGCCGGCGCCCCAAATGACGAGCATCGACTAGAAAATTTAATGTAATAAAATCAGTTGCTTAGTTAAGCACCACGGACACTGCGCTGAAATCGCCTAGGCTGTGAAAATGCAAGCGGTTTTGATCACCATTGAAGGCAACCGCAACCGGAAATTGATTAACGGCGGGTAAATCAGACTTGACTCATAAATGCTGCCATGCAGCTATTGCGGTGCAGCAATAGCTCGCTGCCGGCAATCGACAGGCCGCTTCCAGTCCACAAGTGGAGAGTAAATTGGAACAGAATGTTGAAAAGCATGAGTACGAAACCCCTAGCCTGACGGTCCACGGCTCGATCGAGACCATCACGCAAGGCGGTAGCGGTACTACGGCACTCGACGCCTCGTTTCCGGCACATACGCCGGTCGGCGAACTCACCTTCTCCTGAGTATTCTCTCGTTGGGGTGACAAAGTCCGGACTCTGCAAACAGAGCGCACTAAGGAGAGTCGGGGGTCAAACCCCGGCTCTCGCGTCTTTGTCCGGAATTGCCGAAGCGTTGGTTGTGAGCGAGGTTTAGGAATGGACTGGAACCCCACGGACCATGATCGGATGAGCGCGAGCAAGGATGCCGTGGCCTGCGAATTCGGCAACGGCCTGGCGCTGCTCGATATGAGGTCCAACATCTATTACAGCCTGAACAGCGTCGGCGCCTATATCTGGGAGCTGATCCAGGAGCCGCGGCCGATTTCCGAAATCCGCAGCGCCGTGCTGGATCGCTACAATGTCGATCCGGAACGCTGCAAGGCCGATGTCGATGGATTGTTGAAGGGCTTGGCGGACGCCGGGCTTGCGAGGCTCCATGATGAGGAACTTGTCTAGAGCTTTCTCGCTGAGCGGGCCGGAGATGCTCTTTCTCGCCCACTGCCTTGCGGTGGTCGTGGCGGTGCGGCTGGGGCTGACGCTGCTTTCCTACAACATAGTGCGCCGCATGGTGACCCGGCTCGACGCGCGCGAACCAGCCGACATCGGCGATCTCAGGCGTGTCGCCTGGGGCGTGGCTGCGGCTGCCCGCCTGGTGCCTGGCGCAAGCTGTCTGACCCAAGCGCTTTCCGGCCAGTATTTGCTTGCTCGCCAGGGCAACGCCTCAAAAATCCGCATCGGCATCGAGCGCGGCACCGGCACCGCCACCGAGTTGAAGGCGCATGCCTGGCTGGTCAGCGGCGACCATATCGTGCTCGGCGGCTCGCTTGGCAGGTTTAACCATCTCGTCGACCACGGCCAGTGAGCGATGAGCGGCGTCGCCGGAATTCTGCTGAGGCAGGAAGGCAGGCAGGCCGCCGCGGCCGACATCCAGCGCATGCTTGCCCGCATGCAGCATCGCGCGCCTGACGGCAGTTCGTGGTGGATCGACGAGGGCGTCGTTCTTGGCCACGCCTGGCTCAACACCACCGATGAAGCCGGCCCCGGCCCGCTGACCATGGCCGGCGGCAAGCTCGCAATCACCGCGGATTGCCGGCTGGACAACCGCGACGAACTCTTGGCCAGGCTCGGCATCCGGGACAATTCGGTTGCCGACGCCGTGCTTGTGATGCGCGCCTATCTGCGCTGGGGCGAAGCCTGCCCCGAGCATCTGCAAGGCGACTTCGCCTTTGCCATCTGGGATGGCGAGCGCCGGCAGCTGTTTTGCGTGCGCGACCATTTCGGCGTCAAACCGTTCTACTATCATTCGAGCGACCGGCGCTTCGTCTTTGCCTCGGAGATCGGGCCGATCCTCGATGCCGGCGGCGTCGACATGCGCATCAGCGAACACCAGATTTCGGGATTCCTGGCCGGGCTGCCCGACGATCCGCAGTCGACAGCCTATGCCGATATCTTCCGCCTGCCGGCGCGCCACAGTCTGACAGTGACCGGCAACCAGGTGGTGCTGCGCCGCTACTGGCAGATCGAACCGTCGCCAAGACCGATGCGGGCGGACACGGCCGAGGAATTCCGCCATCTGTTCTCGCAATCGGTCCGCAACCGCATGCGCGGCACGCCTGCGGTCGGGGCGATGCTGAGCGGAGGCCTCGATTCCTCCTCGATCGCCTGCGTGGCGGGCCTGCAGAATGCCGCCCAGCAAAGACCGAGGCTGCCGACCTTCTCGCTGGTGTTCGAAAAGGGCTCGCCGATGGACGAGCGGCCTTTCATCGAGGCGGTGCTTGGACAGGAGCAGGTCGACGGCACTTTGATTTCCGTCGGCAACTACGCGCCCTTCGCGGAATTCGAACGCATTCTGGAGGAGCAGGAAGAAACGTTCCTGGCCCCCGGCCTGTCGCTGACCCGCGACATCTACAGGACGGCCGGCGGCAAGGGCATGAAGGTGCTGCTGGACGGCCATGGTGGCGACGAGGTGGTTTCGCAAGGCCACGGCCATCTGCACGAACTCGCCGACGCCGGCAAATGGATGGAGCTGTGGCGCGAGCTGCGCAGCGCCTCCAACACCTATGGCGACGGCATGCTCGGCCTCTACTACCAGTTCCTTACCCTTTACGGGCCGGCCTGGCGCATCGCGAGAATCAAGCGGTTCGCGAACCGCGTGCTTGGCAAATTGCGGCGCCATCCAACTGGGCGGCCGGCGACGAGCTGGCGCGGCCTGATCAATACGGACTTGGCGATGCGTACCGACCTCGTCGAGCGCTTTCGCCGGGCCGGCTACATGTCGCCCGCGGTCAGCGCCAGCGAGACCTTGACCCATCGCTGGCTGCTGTCGAACGGCATGGTGCCGCACGCCTTCGAGGTACTCGACAAGGCGGCGGCGAATTTCGGCGTCGAGCCGCGCTACCCCTTCTGGGACAAGCCTCTGGTCGAGTTCTGCCTGGCACTGCCCGGCGCGGAAAAGCTGAACCAGGGCTTTGGCCGCTCGGTGTTGCGCCGTGCCATGGAAGGAATTTTGCCCCCGGCGGTGCAGTGGCGGCGCGACAAGATCGATTTCACCTCCAATTTGGTCAAAGGCATGCTGGGCAATCACCGCGATCTCCTGGACAAGGTGCTGGTGAAAGATGCGGCGCGGATTGCCCCTTACGTCAACCTGCCTGAGGTGACCGCCGCCTATGGCCGCATTTCCAGCCAACCCGAGGCCGCGACCTTGCCCGATGTCCAGTATGTATGGCGTTCGATTTCGCTATCATTGTGGCTGCGGCAGGTGCAACAGCGCGGGAGCCAATGATGATGCCGGCCAACATGCCTCTTGCCGCTGATGACCGCCATGCAATTGCTGCTCGCGCACAGCACTTCTACAAAGCCTATGGGCTGACGATCGCTTCGCAGGTCGAACTGCCTGAGCTAGAGCCGAGCGAACCAGCTTGCGTCGATGTGCTGATCACGGTCGGCCCGATCGACCTGCCAAAACCCTCGCCCGAGACCGGAACCGCTTTCCGTTTCGAGCCGCGGCAGCAATATTTGGCATGGCAGACGGTCGGCGCCTTCCTGATCACCGATGCCTGCCGGATCGAGGTGGAGCCGGCGCCCGATGTCGACGATGCGCTGCTGGCGTTTCCGCTGCTCGGTCCGGTCATGGCACTGCTCCTGCACCAGCGCGGCCTGCTCATCCTGCACGCCAGCGCCATTGCGGTCGGCGGCAAGAGCGCTGTCTTCATGGGCGACAAGGGCGCCGGCAAATCGACGACGGCGAGCGCGATGATCCGTGCCGGGCATCGATTGCTGACCGACGATGTCGTGGCGCTCGATCTCACGGACCGGCCGATGATCGTTCCGGGTTTTCCGCAGCTGAAACTCGCCGCCGATGCCGCCGCCGCGTTTCCCATCCGCCAGGCAGAGATACGCCCGCAGGTGCATGCGGCGATCGACAAGATGCAGCACCGCCTGCACGCCGGATTTGCGGCAGACGCGGTGCCGGCGACCCGGATCTATATCCTCGAGCGCAGCGACAAGGCAGCGATCACGCCGCTGCCAGGCATCGGCGCCCTGCCGGCGATCATCAAATTTTCCTATGTGACGCGTTTCGGCCGTCCAGCCCTGGTCGGCGATTTTGCCACGACACATCTTCGCCAATGCGCCGCCCTGGCCAGCCAGATCGGCGTCTGTCGCCTCGAAGTGCCCACCGGGCTCGACCGTATCGGCGAAGCCGTCGCCCTGATCGAAAACGATCTGGCGGCCGACAAAGGGCCGCGGTGACTGACATGTCCGCATCGCAGATCCTGCGCTTTTCGTTTTACCGCGATGTCGCCGGCTTCGGCGCCGCCATGGCCCGGATCGGCGGGCGCAGGACCTTCACGGCATTGCTGTTCCTGATCCTGGGAAGCCTGACCGAAGGCATCTCGATCCTGCTTCTGGTGCCGCTGCTGCATCTGGTCGGGCGACCCGAGCAGAATTTCGCGGTCAGGTTGCCTGACCGCGACTGGGTGCGCTGGCTGGCTCCGGACGGAACGCTGCAATTGACCACGGTGCTTTGCCTGCTGGTCGGGCTTGTCGCGCTGCAGGCGGCGTTCAACCGCTATAAATCCGTCTACATGGCGCGGCTGCTGCTCGACTTCATCAATCGCCTGCGCATGAACCTGTTCGAGAGCATCGGCAAGGCGCGGTGGGGGATATTCGCGCGCATGCGCAGCTCCGATCTCGACCATGCGCTGACCGGCGATATCGACCGCGTGCAGTCGGCGGCGTTCTCGCTGCTGATGCTGGTGCAGATCGCCGTGCTTCTGGCGGGTTATCTCGTTGTCTCGCTGTTCATTTCGACAGTGATGACGGCATTTGCCATTGTCGTCGGCATCGTCACCTTCCTGGCGCTGCAGCCGTTTCGGGCACGAGCCAGCGCCTTCGGCCGGGTTTTGACCAGCAATCGCCAGGAGCAGTACCGAACGGTCTCGGAGTTCCTCGGCGGCATCAAGGTGGCCAAGAGCCTGAATGTCGAGGCGACCTATTACGCACAGCTTCGCGCGACGCTGGAGAAGATGAAGGCCGACAACATCAACTACGTCCGCAACAGCACCATCGGCACCGCTCTGTTCCAGGTCGCCAGCGTCATTGGTCTGAGCTTGTTCATCTATGTCGCCCTGATCCGCTTCAACCTCTCACTGGCCGAGATCGTTGTGCTGCTTCTGGTGTTCATGCGCATTGCGCCGCGTTTCATGGACATGCAGATGCAGGCGCAGCAGGTGCTGATCAACCTGCCGGCCTATGCCTCGATGCGCGACATGCAGGCGCGTTTCGATGCCGAACGCGAGCCGGCAAACCTTGAATCGGATGCCAAGCTGTCGCTCGATGTCGGGCTCAACATCCGCAATGTCTCCTTTGCCTATGAGGCCGGCGGCAAGCCGGTGGTGAGCGATGTCACCTTTGGCCTTCCCGCCGGCAAGGTAACGGCGCTGATCGGTCCGTCAGGCTCGGGCAAGAGCACGCTTGCCGACATGCTGCTTGGCCTGCTCGAACCGAGCGAGGGCAAGATCCTGGCCGATGGCGTCGAGATCGGCGCCGCCAACCGCCGGCGCTGGCGCGACCAGGTGGCGTATGTGCCGCAAGACGTGTTCCTGCTGCACGATACGATCGCCGCCAATCTGCGCCTTGCCGCGCCGCAAGCCAGTGACGCGGAGCTGTGGACTGCACTGCGCGCTGCGCATGGCGCCGACTTCGTCGAGCGGCTGGAGTTGCGGCTCGACACGGTGGTCGGCGACCGCGGCGTCCGGCTCTCGGGCGGCGAACGCCAGCGCATCGCGCTGGCGCGCGCGCTGCTGCGCAAACCTTCGCTGCTCATTCTCGACGAGGCGACCAGCGCGCTCGACTGGCAGAACCAGTCCCTGATCGCCAAATCGATCGACGGCTTGCGCGGATCGATGACGATCCTGACCATTGCGCACAGGCCATCGATGATCGCCTTCGCCGACTGGGTGGTTGCAGTCGAAAACGGACGAATCGTCGAAGTGGGGCAATATCAGAGGTTGAAAGCGAAGGCCGGCAGCCGCCTGTCGAAAATGCTTTCAGGCGAGCAATCGGAACCCGAGCCGGCCGAAGCAGGCTGAGTCCGGCTGCAAGATGATCCGAGGCCGACCTTGCGGCTTCAGACTGCTCAATGCACGCTGCGCCTCGCCGAGAGCTTCTCGCCTTCAACCGCCTTGTCGGCGCCGAGGCTTCTTTCGGCGTCGCGAGCCCTGTCGGCCGATGTCGGCGCGCTGCTGGCGATCATAACATACACCAGCAGGAAATAACCGACTTGGATGAGGACAGCGCAGCCGATGACGCGAAGCACCGTTGTGGTGACCGTCGCGCCGTCGACATAGGACCACGCGACCACGATCGCGAGGGCGAAAACCATTCCAATGACGAATTTTGGTAATGACATGTTCGGCGGCCCGTCAACCGGCCCGAGCATGCAAAAGCGATGACTTACCCACCCGAGTATCTCCCCATTCGCCATGCGAGCTTATTTAGCTGCTCTTTTTCGGCCGGTTGCTTCCGGCCTTCCCAACCCATCCAGACTCTATCAGGAATAATTTGCGACTCTATTAAGGCGCGAAACTGACGGCAAGGGCAACCAGCAATAATTTTCGGGTTGGCGGCGGCTTGGACTCCGCCATGCTGCGATGCACACGCAGGGGTGGTGACCTAACTCGTCATGCGCTTTATACTACAGTAGAATCTACAATGTTGATTAGTATTTTACTTGATTAATTTAGCAAAGCCAGTGATTCGAAAATCAGTTAAAGCCGCTCCCTCTGCGGCAAAGGACGATTTGCCCAAAACCCGCCGAAAAAAGGCATTACATTTCCTACGGTTGCTAATTATTCGTCACAAACCCGCCATAAAGGGCAAAATTTGGGCAAGGAGCGTTTATTATTTAGTCAATTCCTGACGTGACTATTTCAGCCATATGGGAAATTGTGTGTTGCGCTGCAGCATTTTTTTGGTATCGTGGCATAAACCATCCGTTCAACGTATGGAGCTTTTGCATGAGGGACGTTGCCAAGTCGGCCAATGCGGCATTTTCGCATGTCGGCGTAGATTTTCCGCCACCCATCGGCGGGCTGCTGAAGCGCAGTTTCGATGTTTTCGGTTCACTTGTCGGCCTGGTGGCGCTTAGCCCGCTGTTCCTGATGGTGGCCCTTCTGGTCAAGCTTTCCGACGGCGGCTCGATCTTCTACGGCCACAAGCGCATCGGACGCGGTGGGCGGATTTTCCCCTGCCTCAAGTTCCGCACCATGGTCGAAGACGGCGAACGTGTGCTGGCCGCCTATCTCGCGGCCAATCCGGAAGCCAACGCCGAATGGATCGCGACCCGCAAGCTGAAGAACGATCCGCGCGTCACCCGCGTCGGCGCCGTTCTGCGCAAGCTCAGCCTCGACGAGCTGCCGCAGATCATCAACATCCTGCAGGGCGACATGAGCCTTGTCGGGCCTCGCCCGGTGGTGCGCGACGAGCTTGAGATCTACGGCAGCGCCGCGGTCTATTATTTGAAGTCGCGGCCGGGCCTGACCGGGCTCTGGCAGGTGAGCGGACGCAACGATGTCTCCTATGACAGTCGCGTCGCGTTCGACCGTCACTATGTCGAGAACTGGTCGCTGTTCGAAGACGTTCGCATCATCCTCAAGACCGTGCCTGCGGTGTGGATGTCGCGCGGTTCCTACTGACCGACCGCAACTGGTCAGCAATCGGGCCGGCACGGCCCGAAGCCAATCCGGTCCAAAGCTATTCGGCGATGGGCCGGTCTCGCATTGCAGCCATAGTGTTCTGCCAGGTTCCGAAGGAGGCACTCGGCAGCAGGCCTATCGGGCGGATGGGGCCAAAACGGATCGGAAACGTCAGTTGAAAACAGACATATCAGCGTATTTTCGCCTTGCCGGCCCGATGCGGCCGGCACGGCTCGTCGCCACGTGCCTCGCTCTGTCACTCGCGGTTCCGGCCATGGCCGACGAGTACCGGCTCGGCTCGCAGGACAAGCTCAACATCCGCGTCGCCGAGTGGCAGACGGTGGAAGGCACGTTCCGTGACTGGTCGGCGGTAAACGGCGAATATTCGGTCGGTCCAGCCGGCAATTTGTCGGTGCCGTTCGTCGGCGAACTGCCGGCCGCCGGCAAGACCACGTCAGAGGTTGCGGCCGCGATCAGCGTCGCCCTGCAGCGCAAGCTTGCCTTGTCGGACAAGCCGGAAGCCTCGGTGGAAATGGTGCAGTTCCGGCCGTTCTACATCTCGGGCGAGATCCAGACGCCTGGCCAGTTTCCCTATGTGCCGGAGCTGACCGTGCTCAAGGCGATCAGCATCGCCGGCGGCATCCGGCGCAACGCCGATTTGGGCACCCAGCTCGGCAAGGACCTGATCACCGCCAAGGGCAATTTCGACATTTATGACGACCAGCGCGTGCGGTTGATCGTCAAGCGTGCCCGCATCGATGCCGATCTCGCCGGCAAGGAGAGTTTCGAGGCGCCTAAGGAAGTTGAGGGCGACCCGCGCCTGGCGACAATCGTCGCCGACGAAATGCAGATCCTGATCTCCGACCAGAAAGCGTTGAAGCTGAAGCTGCAGGCGCTTGACGATCTGAAGGGGGTCCTGCAGTCCGAAATCGAGGCGCTGCAGAAAAAGATCGTCAACCAGCAAAAGCAGGTCGACCTGGCGCAGCAGCAGGCGGACAGTATCGGTCCGCTGGCGCAAAAGGGCCTGGTCGCCAACGCACGCCTGCTTTCCTCGCAACAGTCGGTCACCGATCTGCAGGGCAAGATCCTGGACTATGAGACGGCGGTCCTCACCGCCAAGCAGTCGGTCAGCAAGGCGACGCAGGATGCCATCGATGCCCAGAACACGTTGAACTCGAGACTTGCCGCCGACCGGCAGCAGGTCGAAGCAGACCTCAACGAAGCCGCACTCAGGGTCAACATGCAACAGGGCCTGATGGCCCAAGCATCGGACCCGGCCACGACCGCCGCCATCACAAACAACAATGAAGAGCCGGCGCTCATCTATTCGCTGGTGCGCGTGACCGACGGCAAGACCAGCGAGATCGACGCCAAGGAAGATACGCCGGTGCTGCCGGGCGACGTCATCAAGGTGAAGCTGGCGCCGACGGCCAGCCAGTAACCTGCTTGTTTGGAGCAATTCCGGACGGAAAACCGTTTCCCACTTTTCCCGGAATTGCTCTAGCGCTCGGGCTCGCTCGGCGAGGCCCGCGCGATGGAGGCGGGAGGAACCAGTTCGGCTCGTTCGCGCCAGGGTGCGGGCGGGAACTTCCGTTTTTCGACCGCTTGAAGGCATTCCATGCAGCCCGCCGCACCGCGCCACGTCTACCTCAATCTCGATGCCATCCGCGGCGTCGCGGCGATCAGCGTCATGCTCTACCACTTCTCGCCGTTCCTGGCCGCCGGCAAGGTGCTGCCGTCGAGCTATCTGGCGGTCGACCTGTTCTTCCTGCTCAGCGGCTTCGTCATCGCGCATGCCTATGACCGCAAGATCGAAAACGGCATGGGCTTCGGCACGTTCCTGGCGATCCGCCTGATACGCCTCTACCCGCTCTACCTCGCCGGCACGCTGCTCGGTTTCTTCTATCTCATCGTCAAGAACCGGCTGATTCCGGCGGAATACATGCCGATCTCCGAGATCGGCACCATGCTGACGACCGGCATGTTCTTCATCCCGCTGGTCAGCGATGCCTATCACACGATCTTTCCGCTCAACCCCGCGTCGTGGTCGCTGTTCTTCGAGCTGATCGTCAACATCGCCTATGTCGCCGTCTTCTTCCTGCTGACGAAACGCGTGCTGACCGTGCTCATCGCCGTCAGCCTGGTGCTGCTGGTCATCGCTTCGATCGTGGCCGGCACCCTCGACTTCGGCATGACCGGCTCGACCATCATCAGCGGCCTGCCGCGCGTCTGTTTCTCGTTCTTCCTGGGCGTGCTGCTTTGCCGGTCCATGACACGCTATCAAAGCGGGCTCGGCTTCCTGCGGCGCGGCTGGTGGGTCGAGGGTGCGATCGCGCTGACGCTCATCGTCTTTGCCATCGCGCCGGCCGGCGGCGCGCGCGTCGCCTACGATCTCGCCTGCGTCGTCTTTGTTTTCCCGGCGCTGGTGGTGGTCGGCACTATTGCGCCGACGGCGCCGCGCCTGTCAGGCCTCTATGGCTGGCTGGGGCGGATTTCCTACCCGATCTACATCATCCACACGCCGCTGCTGATGATCATCGCCGGGGCGGGCAAGGCCGCAGCGATCGACCCGTTCGCGCATCATCCCTGGTTCGGCATCGTCATGGCGGTTTCGGTCATCGTCATCGCCGACATCGCCACGCGCGTCTATGACGAGCCGTTGCGCCGCTTCCTGCAGCGGCTGATGCTGCGCAAGCGCGCCGTCGCCTGAGATAAGCAAGTCAGACGCGCGCCGGCATGCGGCCGTTGGCGGTGTTCTCGTCCGGCACCGGAACATAGGCCCGCCTTGCCCTGGCGAGCGGCACCGGGCGCAGCTTGAACAGGCCGTAATAGACGATGAACGAGGCCATGAAATAGGGGCCGAGGATCTCGACCTCGAAGAAGGAGCGGATCAGCATCATGCCGACCGCGCCGGCGAGCACCACCGAATCGGCGCTCCAGTCACCGAACACCACCTTCGAAACATGGCCCCAGAAGGAGCGCAGGATGATCAGCGCCAGCATCGTCACGCCGATGAAGCCGAGCTCGACCAGCGTCTCGATATAGGTGTTGTGGAAATGGAAGCCGGTGCGGGTGGAGATGTAGAACTCGGCCCAGAGCCGTTCCGGATCGGCAAAACCCTGGATCCAGTAGGCGGCATAGCCATAACCGAGCACCGGACGCTGCTGCGCGGCGGCCCAGCCCTGTTCCCAGAGATAGGTGCGGCCGGTCAGCGTCGAATCCTTGCCGAAGATGCCGAGCACGACATCGAGCAAGCCAAGGTTCAGCGCAGCCATCACACCGCCCACCAGCGCCGTAGCGCCGACGACGAACAGCACGCGGCGGTAGCGGCGTGACAGAACCTTGCTCATGGCAAGCAAGGCAACGACACCGATCACCGCCGGAAGCGAAGCGACTGACGTCGCCGAGTGGGCGATCGCCAGCATATAGACGGACAGCAGGATGATCGGCGCGGTCCAGACGAAGCTCATCCAGTTGCGCCGGTAGAAGGCCAGAAAAGCGAAGCAGAAGAAGATGCCGAGCGAGGCGAAGAAGCCGATCTGGTTCTTGGAGCCGAAGGCGCCGACGAAATTGGTGGTGCCGTCGATAGTGTCGAGCGCATAGGCGCCAACCTTCAGCGAATACAGCAGCACGATGAAGATGCCGATCAGCGAGCCCAGCACCAGCGTGCGCGTGCTGATGGTGCGCGCCGCGATGTAGGCGCACAGCATGTGGGAGAAATATTGCAGCCCCGCCCGCGCGCTGGTGCCGGCCGCTTGCGACCAGAACAGCGACAAACAGACATAGGCCGCAAACAGCAGCGGCAGCCAGGCGCTGGAGAGATCGCGGGCGAAACGCCGGTAGTCGACGAACAGCAGCGGCAGCCATACCAGATAGTAGGCGAGGATCAGGATCTGGCCGAAATTGGTGGAGTAGGCGAAGGCAAAGACCGACACCGCAACGGCGAAGGCGGCATAGGCCTTGTTGTTGTCCGGATCGATCAGAATGGATTTCGGGATCTTCATATCCGTACCGGATTTCTCATGCTGCCGCCTTTCAGCTGGGCTGAAGCGCCCATGGTCGGCTTTTCTGCGTCATGCGCGATCGCCGGAACCTGCCCTTGCCGGATCCCGATCAGCGGGCATCCATTGTGCAGTGCACAATATAACCTCTATCGCCTGTCACTCAATGGTAAATTTGCCGCGAGGGGTAAAGTTGCCGCAGGCAGGGCCAAAACGAACATGCAACCGACAAATGGCGTTAATGCGGCTCGCTCGTTCGAAAATTCAAACTGTGGCCGCTACCACAGCGCTCCGCCGGTGATCTGGATGTTTTCCATGGTGATGCCCTTGGCCAGATCCGAGCACAGGAACACGGCTAGAGCCGCGATTTCCTGCGGCTGCAGCATGCGCTGCTGGGGATTGCCCTTGGCGATCTCGGCCATCGCTTCCTCGGCGGTTCTGCCGTTGCCCTCACGCTCGACCACCTGCGCCACGTTGCGGCGCATCAGTTCGGTCTCGACCCAGGTCGGGCTGATCATGACGCAGGTGACACCGTGCGGAGCGCCTTCCAGCGCCACGCAGCGGGTAAGGCCGAGCAGCCCGGCCTTCGAGGCGCAGTAGGCCGGGTTGTCCTTCCAGCCGACGGAAGCCGCTGTCGAGCCGATGTTGACGATACGGCCCCAGCCGCGCTCGATCATGCCGGGCAGCACAGCTCGGGTGACGCGGAACGCTCCGCTCAGATTGGTGTCGACGATCTTGTCCCACAGTGCGTCGGAATGGCCGCAGACCGGCTGTTCGGCGGTGGTGCCCGCGGCATTGACCAGTATGTCTCCCGGGCCGATGGCGGCTTGTGCGTCAGCCGCAAACCGGTTGGTCACATCGCTGTCGCGGACATCGAGATGGGCGGCATAAACCCTGGTGCCGTGTGCCGACAGGGCCAACCGCACGCGCTCGATTTCATCGGCGCCGGGATAGTAGGCGGCGTCGGTTCTGTCGGCGCCGGCGGGGGCGATGTAGGAGCCGACCGCTACATTTGCGCCGGCCTGCGCCAACGCCGTCGCAATGGCGAAGCCCATGCCGGAAAACCCGCCGGTGACGATCGCACTGCGGCCGGAAAGGTCTGTCATGGGCAGTGAATCTCCGATGCCGACGTTTGATGCCATAGTCTTAGACCCAGCCCGGTGACGAGCGCTACCTTGCCTGCAGCGCTGGTCACCACGTCGCTAAAGCGGTTTGCCCAGCCACTCGCGATAGAAGCCTTCGAGATCGGGTTCGAAATCATGCACGATCGGATAGCCGGGTGCTGCCGCCTCGACCTCGTGCATGGTGCCGCATTGCGGGCAGATGAATTCGCGGATTTCCATCCATTGCGGATCGGGGATATCGCTGTTGGGATAGATCTCGCGCAGCGCTGCCTCGGTGTTGCGCACGTTGATCGCGGCCTTGAGCTTCCAGTTCTTGCGGTAGTCGCCGAAGGAGTGGCCGCATTCGCAACGGGTGATGCGCTCGTCGCCGCTCTGGCAGATGAACAGGTGATCCGAGACCGGCAGCAGGATCGGGTCCTTCCAGGTGACACGGTCCTGATAGACGGCGAGCATCTTGAAGAAGCGGTCGTCGTCCTTGTAGGCGCTCATGATGCGCTTTGTCTGAGGCCAGGGGAGCTTGCCGGCTGAGAGATCGCCGAGGACTTCCTTGCTGTACGAGGTCATGGCTTTGCTCCCGGCATGAAGATCGATCTGGCGTCGACGGTCCAGAAATCGCTGAAATCCCTGGTGAAGCGCGACGACAGCTTGATCGCGCTGGCATACATTTTCTTCACCTCGGGCGCGAAGTCGGCCTTCTCGACACGGCCGTGTTCGGCAGCGATCCAGTCGGAAACCGGGATCGCCTTGGCCAGACGCTCTCTGCGCATGGCGGCACGACGTTCGACGGTGGCGTCGATATCGGCAACCGGATAACCCTCGGCGTCGTCCTTCAGCACGATGCCGAAAATCTGGATCGCCGCCTGGCGGGTGAGAAAACCGTTCTCGACATCCCAGGCGGTCTTGACCGGATCGCGCTCCAGCACGTCGCCGTAACCGCCGCCACCATTGTAGGAATGGCTGAAGATGTCCCCCGACTTGTGCGGCGAGGGGATGTAGGGGCCTTCGACCACGGCATGGTCGCCGCCGATGTTCTTCTCGTAGTCGGAGACATGCGGATCGATACCTGGGGCATGCGCGAGCGGTTCGCCTTTTGCCGCCAGTTCATGGATGTTGGAGTTGCGCACCGCGCGATGCTTCTGGCAGGTCGGCGCGGGATAGCCGCCACACATGCCGCCATTGTCGAATACCCGCGAGGAGTGTTCCGAGGTGTGCAGTCGCAGGTGCGAGGTCTTGTTGATCAGCCAGGTCGAGACGAAGGAACAGCCGCCGCGATATTTGCCGGCGCCCCCTGAATTGGGGACGATCGAGCGGCCGATATAGACCATCGGCATCGATTGTTCCCAGACCTCGATGTTGCCCATGTCGGATTCCGGATTCCAGCCGACATAGGCGGTGTCGAGGCCATCGGCGATGGCCAGCGCGCCGGAGCCGGCGGCGGCGCATTCGAAATGCGCCATGCCGAACGGCGTACCGTACTGGCTTTCGCCGCCCATCTCGATCATCGGGCTGTTGACCTGGCCAACGAAGGCCTCCTCGACGAAGCCGCGCGCGACGAAGCCGCGCGACAAAAGGCGCTGGAACACGCCATAGGCCGGCAGCAGCAGCGCCCAGGATGTGGCGGTCGCCACCATCTCATTGTCGGGGTTGGTCCAGGTGCCGTGCGGCAGCTTCAGCTCGGTCGCCATCCAGGCGCCGTCATTGACCAGGCCCTCGAAATTCATGTGCTGGGTCAAGGTGACGAACATGCCTCCATCCATGCCGGCCGGCGTGCAGTTCATCGAATGGTAGCCCCAGGGCTGCGTGCCCTCGAAGTCCATGGTGATCTTGCCGTCGGTGGTGATCTCCATCTCGATCGGGATGTTGTAGAGCCAGTCGGGATCGCCAAGCAGCTGGAAGCCGGGCTTGCCCGCCGTGACATGGCCGTAGAAGGTGTGGCCGCGATAGATGCCGGGCACGGTGAGCTGGCGGGTGCGGGCGAGCTGGGCACGACGGCCCTCCTCGATGAACTCCTTCGACACCTTCATCCAGTAGTCGAGGCCGATCTCGGAGATCAGCTGCTTGACGCTTTCGCGCATGTCGATGCAGGAGGCGACCTTGGCCTTCTCGTCGAGCACCCAGTAGATCGGCATGCGTAGATTGCGCTCGCAGCGGATGACGTAGTCGCGGCGGATCTCGTCATTCTCGCCGATCTTCTCGGCGCAGACGAACAGGCCTTCGGTGAAGCGCTCCTGCGCCAAGCAGACGTCGCCGCCGGGCGTGATGCCGCCGGCTTCGAGCTCGTGGCAGACCGCACCGGCCCAGCCGACCAGCGTGCCTTGATGGAAGATCGGCACCACGTCCATGACGTCGGGCACCTGCACGGTGCCGATGAAGGCATCGTTGTTGGCAAAGATGTCGCCTTCGCGGATCTTCGGGTTTTCCTCGTAATTGTTCTTGATCATCCATTTGATGAAGCGGCTCATCGTGTGGACGTGGACCATGATGCCGTTGGACAGCGCGATCGCATCGCCCTCGGGCGTATAGATCGCCACCACCATTTCGCCGACTTCGCGCACGCCGGGCGAGGCCGAGATGCGGCGGGCCATTTCGCGGGCCGAGACGCAATAGGCGCGCAGCTTGGTGTGCAGCGTCTCGAATTTCAGCGGGTCCTGGTTGCGTAGCGTGAGCTCGGTGATGCCGTCATAGCAGCCGGTCTCTTCCATCAGCCGTTCTGAATCGAGCAGCCGTTCGCGAAGGCGCAGGGCCGAGGCAGGTCTGTCCAACATGGCGGTGCCCTTTCAAGAATGGGTGTAATGCAGCAGCGTCCACTCATCGACCTGGACACGGTCCTGCGGATGAACAACGAGCGTGGTGGCGGGATGTTCGATGATGGCCGGACCGATCACCTCATGGCCGGGCTGCAGTAGGTCCATCTCGTAGAGATTGGCCTTGTGCCAGCGTCCCCCGATATAGGCCTCGCGCACGCCCTTGTGCGCTGCTGCCGGGGCCGACTTGCCGAGCGGGCGCTTCAAGAGCACCGGCTTGACCTTGTCGGCGGTGGCGATCAATCCGAGCTCGGTGATGGTGAAGCCGGCTTCGCCATAGCGCGAAACGCGATGGTTGACCTTGGCGTAGACCGCCTCGAACTCGTCGATGAACCTACGCATGTCGTCAGCCGAATTGACCTCGGCAAGCGGTGCCATGACCTCGACATCCTCGAGCTGGCCGGTGTAGCGCATCATCAGGAACGGCACGGTCTTGATCTTGTCTCTGATATGGCCGTCGGTGATCATCTCGTCGACCGCCGCCTTGGTCAGGTCGTTCCAGACGTCGGTGACCTTCTTGCCGAAAGCGAGCAGCTCGTCATCGCTTGCGCGGGCGCCGATGTCGTGCTGCGTCGAGACCGAATGCCGACGCATGAAATCGGCGGTGGTGCAGCCGAAGGCCGAGAAGGCGGCGGCAAACTGGAAGGTGATGATGTCCTTGAAGCCGATGCCCCTGGAGCAGCCGGCCAGATGCAGCGGACCCGAGCCGCCATAGGACAGCAGCGTGAATTCCGAGGGATGGATGCCCTGGCCGGAAATGACCCGGCGCAGCGCGTTGTTGGCATCGGCTTCCAGCATGTCGATCATGCCTTCGGCAGCCTCCTCGACTCCGACGCCAAGGATGCTGGAGCATTTTTCCTCAAACGCTTTGCGCGCCTTCTCGACCTGCAAGACGACCTTGCCGCCGAGGAAATAATAGGGGTTGAGGCGCCCGAGGATGGCGTCGCAATCGGCGATGGTGGGTTCGGTGCCGCCCTTGGCAAAGCAGATGGGGCCGGGGTCGGAACCGGCGCTTTCCGGCCCGAGCGAGACTTTCTTGGTCAGCGGGTCGACCTTGAGGATCATGCCGGCGCCGGCGCCGATCGTGTCGAGATGCAGCGTCGGCACGTTGAGCTTGAAACGGTCCATCAGCGGCTCGTTCTCGATCCGCGTCTGGCCGCGCGAGATCACGCCCATGTCGAAGGAGGTGCCGCCCATGTCCGAGCAGATCAGGGAGTCGTTGCCGATGAGCTTGCCGACATAGTCAGCGCCGAGGATGCCGCCGATCGGGCCGGAGATCATGGTTTCGTGCAGGCGCGGGTGGTTGATCGAGGTCAGGCCGCCAAAGGACAGCAGCGTCTGCACGCCGTATTTGAAGCCGTATTTCTTCGAGACGCCCTCGATGCTCTTGAGCTGCTTGCGGCCGCGCGACGTCGCGTAGGCCTCGATCAGCACCGAGTTCAGCCGCGACTGTTCGCGAATGACCGGGCGGACCTCGTGGCTGGTGTAGATGAGGATGTCGGCGCCGGCTTTCAGCACCTCCTCGCGGCATATCTCGGCGATGCGCTTTTCGTGCACCGGATTGACGTGCGAGAAGATCGTCATGATGCAGATCGCCTCGACCTTGTCGGCAATCAGCTTCCTGGCCGCAGTCGCGACCTCATGCTCGTAGAGCGGCAGCACGATGTCGCCGAACTGGTCGATGCGCTCGGTGACGCCATGGGCGCGACGGCGCGGCACCAGCGGATCGGGATGATGGTGGGTCACCGCATGCAGCCGGTCGGCATAGGAATAGTCGGCCCAGGCCTGCAGGCCGCGACCCATCAGGATCATGTCTTCCAGACCCTTGGTGGTGATCAGGCCAAGCCGGCGCCCGGTGCGCGACAACAGTGTGTTGAGCATGCCGGTGCCGGAATAGAGCACGACGTTGACGCCGGAGAACAGCTGCTCCAGCGAGATGCCCCAGGCGTCGGCCGCGTCTTCGGCCGATGCGAGGAAGCCTTCGGCCTCGTTCTTGGGCGTGGTTGCCGACTTGCCGATCTTGAACTGGCCGTCCTGGTCGACAAGGATCGTGTCGGTCATGGTGCCGCCGGCGTCAATGCCGATGACGATTGGATTGCCGACGATGGGGCTGGTGAGGTTGGGTTGGGTCACGGTCGCCTCGGGATTGCTCTAGGATGGCTCAAGCTAGATTCCTTGGGCGGCCTTGCGCCATATGCCAAAAGACACAATGACCGCCGGACCGGGATCGCCGAGAAAAGGGCATGCGCATGGGCAATATCTGGGGGCCGCTCGCCAGGGCGATTGCCGCCACCGGTACGGACAGGCATGTCGACTGCCTGATTGACCTGATCGGCGCCGATATCGAGCACGATCTCGTCACCGTGACCCGATATTCGGCGACGCAGACGCCGGAATTCATCAAGCACCGGCGCTTCTCCGACGAGATGGTCCGGCGCTATCTCGACAATTACTACGTCTTCGACCCGTTCTATGCCTCGTGGCGGCGTGAGCAGAGGCTGGGCATCCTGCCGCTGAAGCGGCTTGCCGATGACGAGGCCAAGCGCGGCCAGTACATAGCGGGCTTCCTGGCGCAGTCGGAAATCTGCGACGAGGTCGGCATCATGCTGGCCGATGGCGGCGACTGGTGCCTCGGCATCTTCCTCGACCGCTCGACCTCCACCTTCAAGGACAGCGAGATCGCGCTGCTGGACGAGCGGCTGCCGGTGTTCGAGGCGCTGCATGCACTCGACATCAAGGCGCGGGGGACGGAATTCTCCCGCACATCGGCGCCGACCGGCCCCGGCGCCTCGCCCCGGCAGGAGCCGACCATCCCGGCGAGCCTGTGGCCGGAGCTGTCGCTGCGCGAGCGGGAATTGGTGCAGTTGATCCTGGCGGGACATCCGACCGCCAACATCGCGGAACGGCTCGGCATCGCCGTCGGCACGGTGAAGAACCACCGCCGCCGCATCTACGAGAAGCTCGACATAACCACCGAACGGGAGCTATTTTTGCAGTTCTTCCAGCATCGGGCAGACGGTTAGTCCGCCATCGATATGGCCGTCAGTCGTGCAATTGCTTGGAAATCGGCGGGCCGACAGTAAAGCCGGAGAATGTTACCTCAAACCCTTCGCGCTGCGGCGAGCAGCACATCATGCCGACATCGACGGATTTGGAGATCGGGAAATAAGCCAGCCGCACCGGCTTCCACTTGCCATCGGTGGTATCAAGATATTGGATGCGGATCGCCTCGGCATGGCGGGTCAGCCGGATGCGCACGCCGTCGGGGCCGGTGGGAATGCTGAGCAGCGACCAGTCCGAGGTGTCGTTGGTGACCACAACCGAAAAGTAAGCCAGCCCGTCGGTGTATTCGATGCCGGCCTTGATCCAGTGCGTTTCACTCAGCCGCAGCATCAGCCCGGCCTGGTCGTAGAGCACCTTGTAGTCGCCCTTGACGGTGACTTCGGCGCTGAAGTCACCCTCAACCGGGCGATAGAGGAAATGGCCATTGTCACGCCAGAAGCCGTAAAAGGTTTCGCGCCAGAAGTCGGTTTCCCCGCCGGTGCGCACATGCACGATGCCATTACCGAAAGCATGGTGCGGCGGCGGGTTGAGCCAGGTCAGTTCCTCTTTCGCCGCCGTCATCGGTTCCCCCGCGATCAGCCGGCAAATGTATAGGCCGTCTTTACCGTGGTGTAGAACTCCGCGGCATAGCGGCCCTGCTCGCGCGGGCCGTAGCTCGAGCCCTTGCGACCACCGAACGGGACGTGGAAATCGACGCCCGCCGTCGGCAGATTGACCATCACCATGCCGGCTTCGGAGTTGCGCCGGAAATGCGTGGCATGCTTGAGGCTCGAGGTGCAGATGCCGGACGTCAGGCCGAAGGGGGTGTCATTGGCAACCGCCAGCGCCTCGTCATAATCCTTGACGCGGATGACATTGGCGACTGGACCGAAGATTTCCTCGCGCGAAATGCGCATGGCGTTGGTGCTCTCGGTGAACAGCGCCGGCCTGAGATAGAAGCCGGGTGTTTCGCGGTCCAGCCGCTCGCCGCCGAAGGCGAGGTTGGCGCCTTCCTGGCTGCCGATGGCGATATAGTCCTCGTCCTGCTTCAGCTGGCTCGCATCGACGACGGGCCCGATCTGGGTCTTGGCATCGAGCGCATCGCCGATGACGAGCTTTTCCAGGCGCTCCTTGAGCGCGGCGACGAAGCGGTCGTGAATGCCCTCGGTCACCACCAGGCGAGAAGAGGCCGTGCAACGCTGGCCGGTCGAGAAATAGGCGCCGTTGATGGCGCATTCGACCGCCGTGGCGAGGTCGGCGTCATCAAGCACGACCATCGGGTTCTTGCCGCCCATTTCGAGCTGGAACTTGCGCATATGCTCGACGCTTGCGGCGGCGACGCGTTTGCCGGTGCCGACCGAGCCGGTGAAGGTGATGGCGTTGAGGTCGGGGCTGTCGAGCATGGCCTGGCCGACGACCGAGCCCTTGCCCATGACCAGGTTGAGCACGCCTTTCGGCAGGCCGGCGCGGTGCAGGATGTCGACAATGGTCCAGGCGCTCTCCGGCACCAATTCGGCCGGCTTGAAGACGATGGTGTTGCCGTGGGCCAGCGCCGGCGCGATCTTCCAGGTGGGAATGGCGATCGGGAAATTCCACGGGGTGATGATGCCTACCACGCCGACGGCTTCGCGGGTGATCTCGACGCCGACGCCCGGGCGCACGCTGGGCACCAATTCACCCGACAGGCGCAGCGTCTCGCCGGCGAAGAAGTCGAAGATCTGGGCGGCGCGGATGGTCTCGCCAATGCCCTCGGCCAGCGTCTTGCCCTCTTCGCGCGACAGCGCGCGGCCGATCTCGTCCTTGCGCGCCATGATCTCGTCCGACGCCTTTTTCAGCACGGCGTGGCGCACCAGCGGCGCCGAACGCGACCAGGCCGGGAAGGCGGCTTTGGCCGCCGCGATGGCCTGCTTTGCCTGCTCGGCGCCGGCCGAGGCATATTCGCCAACGACATCGCCCGTGTTCGAGGGATTGATGTTGCGCGAGCCGGCCTCGCCCACCCACTCGCCATCGATCAGATTTTTACGAAACAGGCTCATGTCGCGGTTTCCTTGTATTGGTTCGCTGTGGGTGCCGTATGCCTGAATCATTTATCAGACAAATGACGACACTGTGAGGGCTGAAATCTAGCTGCGGACTGGATAGCCGATGGCGCGCGGCTATGAAAGCCGCGACCTCAAGATGGACAATATGAAGCGGCCCTGTCAGGTCGGAAAAGTCCAGAACAGGCAAGCCAGCGTCGCCGCGGCGAAGATGACGAAGAACAAGCTCCTGAGCAGGATGTTGCGGCGCAGCTCGTTCATGGTGAAATGGCTGCCAACGATGGCCGCGGCGAACAGGAAACGCCAGTTCAGGAGCGCCCACAGCACGCTGCTCTGGCCGAAAGCCCAGCGGGCGACGAGACAGCCGACAATTGTGGCGAACAGGGCAATCACCGCCCAGAACAGCGCATCCGCAGCATGGGTCAAGACGATGCCGGCGGCGCGGATCGGCAGGATCATCATCAGCATGGCGCCGAAAAAATAGACGGCGGCGAGTGGCAGGAACGACCCGGCATCGGCGATGCCGTCCAGCCGCCTCACCCCGATCGCGCCATAGGGATAGCCGTGCCTGGCGACCGCCAGGCTGAGCGCCATGAGCAATGCGGTGAGCACCGCGACCAATGCGAATGTAATGAGGGCCTTGCTCATGCCGTTCCTTGCTTTGAGGCCCTGTCAGAGCCGAATCACGAGGAACGATTTTAGCGCACGGTCCGCGATTGCGCGTCAGCTTTGCTGAGCGTTCCGCTCTTCACCGGTCGCTGTTTTCGAAGGCCCCCATGCCTTGCGCGATCAGATTGGTTGCCATGACAAGCGAAACGATGGCTGCGGAGTTGAAGATCACCACCCACCATTTGCCGCCGGTCAGGAAGCCGTAGCCGTCGGCGACCGCCAGTCCCCAATCGGCTGAGGGAGGCTGGATGCCGAGGCCGAGGAAGCTCAGCGTGGCGATCGAAAAGAAGGCGTAGCCAAGCCTTGTGACCAGCTCGATGAGGATGGTTTCCCTGACATTAGGCAGGATCTCGAGGAACATGATGGAAAGAGCGCTCTCGCCGCCGAGACGAGCGGCGCTGACATAGTCGCGTTCGCGCTGCTCGCGCACGGCGGCACGCACCGTCCGTGCCACCAGCGGGGCATAGGCGATGCCGATCACAAGGATGACGGTGAGGTTCGATGGCCCAAGCGCGACCAGCGCCATGGTGACGAGGACGATGAAGGGAAAGGCCATCAGCGTGTCGAGCAGCCTGGCGCCGATGGCGTCGATCAGCCCGTCGAAATAGCCGAGCACGAGGCCAAGCACGCTGCCGGCGGCAACGCCGAGCAGTGTTGCTGCCGGCGCGACCAGCAGGATGTCACGCGAGCCGACGACGATGCGCGACAGCACGTCGCGGCCAAGTTGGTCGGTGCCGAACCAGTGCGCGGCATCAGGCGGCGCCAGCATGACGAGGAAATCCTCGGCATAGGGATCGTAGGGCACAAACAGGCTGCCTAACACGGCGCAGCCGACCCAGAACAGCAGGATCAGCGATCCAACGATCACCGAGGGCGGCAGCTGCGAAACAGTCTCGCGGATGCGACTTGCTGCCCGCCAGCCCAGCGTACGGCGCTCCGGCAATTCCATCAGTTCCATCATGGCGAAACACGGCGGCGCTGCCGCGGATCGAGCAAGGCATTCACGAGATCGCCTGCCGCGGCCGACAGCACGAAGATGGTCGCCATGACCAGCACGCCGGCTTCGAGCATCGGGAAGTCACGCGACTTGGCGGCGTTGAGCACCAGATTGCCGAGACCCTGTATGCCGAACAGCGCTTCGATCACCACCAGCCCGCCAAGCATGTAACCGGTCTGCGTCGCCAGCACGGCGATGGTCGGCGTCAGCGCATTACGCAGCACGTGCCGGATGAGGATTTCGCGACGCTCAAGGCCTTTCAGGACGGCGGTGCGCGTATAGTCGGCGGCCAGCGCCTCGATCACACCGGCCCGCGTCATGCGGGCGATGTAGCCGGCAAGGTTCAGCACCAGCGGCAGCGCCGGCAGGATCAGATAATAGCCACTGACCCACAGCCCGGCGCCATCGGGAGCAGCGCCGGTGATCGGGAACCAGTTCAGCCACAGGCCGAAGACGATGAGCAACAGCAGGCCGGAGACGAAGTCCGGGACGATGCCGAAGGACACGCCGGCGAGTACGATCAGGCGGTCGACAAAGCGGCCCTGGTTGAGACCGGCGACGATGCCGGCGCCGATGCCCAGCGGCAACAGAAAGACGAGGATAATTCCGGCAAGGGCCGCCGAGCGCTTGAGGCTTTCCAGAACGAAGGGCGCCACCGGCAAACGCAACGACAGGGAGGTGCCGAAGTCGCCTGACAGCACGCTGCTGAACCAGTGCCAGTATTGCACGAGCACCGGCTGGTCGGCGCCGAGCTGCCTGTTCAGCGCCGCGACGGCCTCGGCATCGGCGAACGGCCCGAGCATGAGGCGGGCGACATCGCCGGGCAGAACCTGCCCGGCGAAGAACACCAGCATGCTGACCAGCCACAGCGTGAGCAGAAGCGAGGCTGCCCGCACCGACACAGTGCGGCCGGTCAGCATCGGATTCCGGTGCCCGGAGTGGCTGGACGTCTCGCAATCATGCCTGGGCGAACGTCACGCGATCGAGCAGCAGATGCGAGATTGCCGTGAAGCGGACGCCCTCGACCTTCGACGAGACGATGCGGCTGTATTGCGAGAAGTAGCTGATGATCAGCGGCGTCTCGTCCAGCAGCAAGGTCTGGATCTTGCCCGCGGCAAGGCGTTGCGCCTGAAGGTCGCGGGCCTTGCCGTATTCGAGCAGCAGCCCGTCATAGGCCGGGTTGTTGAAATGCGCGGCGTTCCAGGCGCCCGAACTCTTCAGCGTCGCGTTGAGGAAGATGTCGGGCGTGCCGCGATGGCCAAAATCGGTAATGCCGAGATTGGAATCGAGCCATGGCGACGAGCCGAACTTCGCCGAGCCATAATAGGCGTCCTGCGGCAGCACGTTGAGCTTGATGTCGATGCCGGCCTTCTTGGCAAAATTCTGGATCAGCACGGCATAATCGGGAATGTCATAGGCGCGCTCGGTGGTCAGCGTCACCGGGAAGCCGTTCGGCACGCCGGCCTCGCCAAGCAGGCGCTTGGCCTCGGCGATGTCCTGCTTGCGCTGCGGTACCGACGGATCGGCCGAGGGGAAGATCGGCGCGAACGGGGTGTCGTTGCCGATGATGGCGCGGCCCTTGAGCAAGCCCTTGACCACCGCCTCGCGGTCGATGGTGAGCGCCAAGGCGCGGCGGATGCGCTTGTCGGTGAACGGCGCCTGGTCGGTCCTCAGATGCACCTCGTCATGCGAACTTGCCTGCACGCTGAGCAGCTTGAAGTTGGGATTGCCCTCGATCGCCAATTCCAGCCGGGTCGTGCTCGGGATGACGTCGAGCTGGCCGGCCTGCAGCGCCAGCACCTGCGCCTGCTCGTCGTCGAAGAACTTGATTTCGACGCGGTCGGGCAGCGCCTTGTCGCCCCAATAGTCAGGGTTGCGCACGAAGCTGGCGCCCTGCTTGGGGCGGAAGGATTCGAGCTTGAACGGGCCGGTGCCGTTGAAATTCTTCTCGAAATCGCCGGCATAGTCGGCCGGCAGGATGACGGCATTGTAGACGTCGGACGAGACATAGAAGGGGAAGTTGCTGTTGGGCCCGTCGAGATCGAAGGCGACTGTCTGGTCGTCGACGACCTTGGCGCCGCCCTTGGACAGGATGCCCTTATAGGCCGACAAAGCGGACGAACCGCTGGCCGGATCGACCAGCCGCTCGAAGCTCGCCACCACATCCTTGGCGGTGACGGTGCGGCCGTCGTGGAATTTTACGCCCGGCCGCAATTTGAAGGTCCAGCGGCTGGCGGTCTCGTCGGCCTCCCACGACAGAGCGAGCTTGGGCTGCAGACCGTCCTTGGGATCGTCGAGGATGAGATATTCGCCGACCTGGCTGATGACGCCGATGCTGGCCGGATCGGTGATGGAGACGGGATCGATCGCCTTGGTCGGCTGTCCGAGCCCAACGCGGACCGTGCCGCCGGCGCCGGCAGCGCGCGCCGTGCCGAAACCAGCAAGTCCCTGCGAGGCGGCAAAGCCGGTGAGGCCGATCAAGGCTGCGTATTTCAGCAGATCGCGGCGCTTGAGGAAGCCGGCCTGGTGCTCATCGACGGCGACGTTCCAGATGTCGCCGGACAGATTGCGAAGCGTATCGATGTCGTTGCGTTTGGTCATTTTGAAACCCCTGTCTGAAATGACTGTTGAATGGCTTAAGCGACTGGTTCGCCGTCGAGATGGATGCGGTCGACGGCTTGCGGGTAAAAGGCGATGAGGCCCCTGATCTTGGGCATTTCGGCAATGGGATCGCGGTAGCTCCAGGCGACATCGGGGCTTACCGAGCCGTCGGCGCGCCGGCCCGACCAGTAGGAGGCGATGCCCTTGTAGGGACAGCGCGTCGTGCTGTCCGAAGCGGTCAGCCGGTCGAGCCTGACATCGTCCGGGTGCAAATAGAAACGCGTCGGCAGATGCGTTTCGAACAGAAGCACCGGGCGATGGCTGTCGGCGATCAGTTCGCCGTCGAACCAGATCTGGACGTGGCTTGAACTCTGCAGCACATCGATGCGTGCGTATGGATCGCGGGCGTGGACGAAGACTTCTTCCTCCTCCTCGAACCATTGGTCGACCGCTTTCCAGGTGAAGGCGATGCGGCCGGCCAGTGGCGACAGGCTTTCATCCGGCGGCGCGACAAGCGACCAGGCCGCATTGGGAGAAGCTTTCGATCCCGTCTCCAGGTCCCAATAGGTGGTTTCGCCGCCGACTGGATGCGGCTGGCGATGCTCGGACGGCTTCAAGAGCGAGCGGTCCACCGAGGAGGCCGGGAAGAAATAGATCGGCAGAAAATGGTTGGAGCGCAGCACCAGGACGTTGCGGCTGTCGGCGATGGTGCGGCCGGCGAATTTGACCCGAATGCGCTTGGGGCTGTGCAGAACATTGATGAGCTGCGGAGCCGTGGCTTCGCGGGGCTGAAGTTTTGGCGCTGCGGTCATATCAGTTGCCCCAAGTCAGGATACGGCGCGCACATTGTCGCGCTGTTCGGCGAAGCGGTTGGCCGGCCGAGCCAGGCCGAAACGGTCACGCAGCGTCCCCGGCGCATATTCGGTGGGGAATACGCCGCGGCGCTGCAGTTCCGGCACGACCTGCTCGGCAAAATTCACCCAATCCTCCGGGAGCAGCGGGAACATCAGGTTGAAGCCGTCGGCGGCACCTGCCTCGAACCAGTCCTGCAGCTGATCGGCGATCTGGTTGGGCGTGCCGACGACGGTCGGCACCGAACCGCTGTTGGCGAGCTTGCGAGCGATCTCGCGCAGAGTGAGGTTCTGCTTCGACCATTCCTTGACGCGATTGAGCGAGGTGCGGCCGCCATTGAAGGTGCTCTCGTCCGGCAGCGGCGGCAGCGGGCCGTCCGGCGGATATACGGAGAGATCGACGCCGCTCCAGCTCGAGAGAAGGTCGATGCCGACCCGATCGGGAAGCAAGCTCTGCAGATACTCCTGCCGCTCGCGTCCCTCCGCTTCGGAAGCTGCGACGATCGGCAGGATGCCCGGCAGAATCTTGAAGCTCTCGGGCTTGCGGCCATAACGGGCGAGGCGCTCGTCGATGTCCTGCCTATATTTGGTGCCGTCTTCCTTGGTGCTGTAGATGGCAAAGTGCGCATCGGCGTGCGCGGTAGCGAAATTCTTGCCGTCTTCGGACGAGCCGGCCTGGACGATCAGCGGATGGCCCTGCGGCGGGCGCGAGACATTGAGCGGTCCGCGCACCTTGAAGTGCGGGCCCTTGTGGTTGATCGCATGGACCTTGTCGGGATCGGCGAAATAGCCCGATGCCTTGTCGATAAGCAGAGCTTCGTCTTCCCAGCTGTCCCACAGTGCCTTGACGATATCGAGGAATTCGGTGGCGCGCTCATAGCGAAAGGCGTGCTCGATGTTGCCGTCGCGGCCGAAATTGCGGGCCTCCTCGTCCATGGCCGACGTCACCACATTCCAAGACGCCCTGCCCTTGCTGATATGGTCGAGCGAGGCAAACATGCGGGCGACATTGTAGGGCTCGCTGTAGGAGCTTGAGGCGGTGGTGATGAGGCCGATATGCCTGGTCACGCCGGCAAGCGCCGACAACAGCGTCAGCGGTTCCAAGCGGGCATTGGCGTAATGGGCTACGCCGCTCTGTACGGAATCCCAGATCGCGACATGGTCGGCGACGAAGATCGTATCGATCCTGGCGCGCTCGGCAGACTGGACGAGATCGCGGTAGAAGTCGAAGTCGAGCACTTCGCGGCCCGGCGCGCGCGGATGGCGCCACGACATGCGATGATCGCCCTGCGGATTGAAGAAAAACGCGCTGAGGATCATGTGGTCGCGTGCCATGCCGGTCTCCTTGCAGAACTGCTTCAGGCGACCGTCGCGATGCCTCGACCGGCTGCGACAATCTCTCCTGAGCGGTGAAAGGTAGATTGCGCTCCAGCTTAATTCGAGTAATTTTATAGAGATTGTGCGGCGCGAAAGCGGAAGCGATTGCCCTCGAAGACCGCGCCGAAAGAAAGTGGTTTCAGCAAGACATGTCGTCATCGGTTCTGAACGTCGAGCAGCTCACCGTCGCCTATGATGAACGCCGGGGATCGCATCCGGCCGTCAACGGCGTGTCGCTCACCATCGGCGAAGGCGAAGCGCTCGGCCTTGTCGGCGAGTCCGGCTCGGGCAAAAGCTCGGTGGCACTCGCTATTCTGCGCTATCTGCCGAATAACGCCCGGATCGCCGCGTCGGCGCTCGAGTTCCAGGGCCGCGAGATCCGCAATCTCTCCGGCGAACAGCTGCGCCGGCTAAGGGGCGATCGCATCGCGGCCGTCTACCAGCATCCGGGTGCGGCGCTCAATCCGGCCATGACGATTGGCCGGCAGATCACCGAGACGATCATGCGGCATCGCCCGGTTCGGCAGGACGAAGCACGCACCCGCGCCGCCGAGCTGCTCGGCCGCGTCAGGGTGAGCAATCCGGAGCGGGTGCTCGATCTCTATCCGCACGAATTGTCGGGCGGCATGCAGCAGCGCGCCAACATCGCGATTGCCATTGCGCTCGACCCGTCGCTGCTGGTGCTGGATGAGCCGACGACGGCGCTTGACGCCAGCGTCCAGTCCGAGATCGTCGCCATCCTGCAGGACTTGCGCCGCGATCACCAAACCAGCGTTCTGCTGATCAGCCATGACATCAACATGGTCCGCCGGGCCTGCGATCGGGTGGCCGTGATGCAGTCGGGGACGGTGGTCGAAAGCGGCATCGCCAACGATGTCTTCGAGAACCCTGTTCACGCCTACACCAAGGCGCTGATCGCCTCGATCCCGGCGCTCAACTTCACCAAGCGCGACGGCAGGCTGGCCGAGATGCACACAACCGGCCCGTCGAAGCCTGTCCGCAGCGATCAACCGGAAGCCGCACGTCCGATCGCCGTCGCCTGCAAAGGCATCAGCCACGCCTTCGGCTCCCAGGCCGTCCTGCACGATATCGACCTGGAGATAGCCCAGGGCGAGACGTTCGGGCTGATCGGCGAATCCGGCTCCGGCAAGTCGACATTGGCAAGGATCGTGACTGGCCTCCAGACGCCGGACGCTGGGTCGGTCGAGCTGTTCGGCAGCACTGTCGCGCCGCGCGTCGAGAAAAGAAGCCTGAGCGAACGGCGCGACGTGCAGATGGTGTTCCAGTCACCCGACCGCACGCTCAATCCGCGCCAGCGGATCGGCAGGATCCTCGGCCGTCCGCTGCGGCGGCTCGCCGGCTTTAGCCGCAGCGAGGTGAAGCAGCGTGTCGGCGATCTCCTGGCCTCGGTTCGTCTTGCCGCTACGACCGTCGACCAGAAGCCGAGATCGCTGTCTGGTGGCCAGCGCCAACGGGCGGCGATTGCGCGCGCCTTTGCCGGCGTGCCGAAGCTCGTGGTGTTGGACGAGCCGACCTCTGCGCTCGACGTTTCCGTGCAGGCGACCGTGCTCAATTTGCTCAACGACCTGCAGCGCGACAAGGACACCACCTATCTGTTCATCAGCCACGACCTCAGGGTGGTGCGCTATATGGCCGACAGGATCGGCGTGCTCTATCGCGGCCGGCTGGTCGAGACGGGATCATCCGAGCAGATTTTCCGTGGCCCCAACCACCCCTACACGAAGCTGCTTCTGGCCGCGTCCTCGGATGAGACGGCGCCGAGGGCTCCGGCTCAGCTCCACGTCGCGGCACACGATGCCGAGACCTCCGGATGCTCCTTTGCCGCCCGCTGTCCTGTCGCGCTGCCCGATTGCCGAAAGGCGCAACCACCCGTCAGGCAGGCCGGCGACGGTCATCTGATCGCCTGCTGGAGAGACGCAAGCAGTCTCTGATTGCGAAGCGGGCAACTGACAAGCCTTCTTTCGAGGAGATGTCCCCCGGCCGATGCGGCCGGAGGACAGGCTTGGGAGGCGCCTGATGTCGGCTGGAAATTTCCGGCGATGGTTTTGACCAGCGTCGATTTGCCGGCGCCATTGTCGCCCATCAGGCCGAGAACCTCGCCCTCGTTGATGTCGAGCGAGACATTGTCCAGCGCGCGGACGGCACCGAAATCCTTCACGATGTGTTCGAGACGCGCTAGAACCGGCATCGCATCCTCCCATGCCAATTTGTAAGTTTCTGATACAAATCATCGTTTGAAACTTGGGTCAATGGGCCTGGGGATGCTGAATATTTGTTGCAATGCACCCAACCATGGGCCTTTCAAACCGCCTAGAAATTCTATTAGTATGATAATCAAACAAATTGTGGAGAACGACGTGCTGGTGTCGACCGATCTTCGGCCGAACGAAACGCGGGCACTTGCGGCGCTGTTTCGTGTCGGCGCGTTGAGCCGAGCGGCGCTCGCACGCGATCTCGGCCTGACCCGGTCGACCACCGGCGCCCTGGTGCTGGGGCTGACCGAAGCCGGTCTGGCGCGCGAGCGGTCGGATGGAACGGACGACGAGCAGGATAGCGAGGGTCGGGTCGGCCGTCCCGGTATCCTTGTCGAGATCGACGGCAATGGCGGCTTCTTCCTTGGCGCTTATATCGGCGTCAACTGGATCGCAGCCGTGGCTGTCGACCTTGCCGGCGCGCGGCGTGCGAGCGCCTCTAGGGCATTTGCCGGCCCCGGTAGCACGCCCGAAGCCGCGGTCGACATCATCGGGGAACTCGTCGCCGAGATCCGCTCACAATTGCCTGCGGGCACGCGCCCCTACGGGCTCAATGTCGCCGTGCCCGGTTTCCCCGCCGCCGACGGGATTTCATACCATGCCACCATCCTTGGCTGGCACGGGGTCAATCTGGCGGAGCTTTTGCGCACTGCCTTTGGCGCGGACTTTCCGATCCTCTTGGAAAACGATGCCAATGCCGTGGCGGTGGCCGAGACATACCGGGCGCAGCCGGGCAAGGACCATGAGGATGCTCTGGTCATCCTGATCGAGAACGGCGTTGGCGGCGGCATCATCAATGCCGGCAGGCTGCATCGCGGCCGGCTCGGCGGCGCCGGGGAAATCGGGCATCTGCGCATCGGCGACGAAGGTTTTGTCTTCGACGCGAAGCGCCCGGGCCGACTGGAATCCTATGTCGGCAAGGATGCTTTACTGGCTCGCTATTTGCACATAAGCGGACTGCGCGCCGGCGTGGATGAGTTTGTCGCAGCGCTGGCCGGCGGCGATCCGGCAGCCGTTGCCACCGCGCGCGACTGGGCGCTCTGGTTCGGCCGCGGCCTGGCGACACTTGCCTGCACCTTGCAGCCGGAGCGCATCATCCTCTCCGGCTCGGTCAATGCGGTCTATCCCTTTGTCGCCGAGCAGGTGGAAGCTTTCTTGCTGGACTTCCTGGCTGAAGGTTACCCCGTTCCCACGGTCGAACTGTCGCGCGTCGGCGCCGACGGTCCGGCATTGGGCGCTGCCTGTCTGCTGCATCAGGCAGCTTTGTCGGGCGATCCGCAATTTCAACTTCGCGGCCTCGCCGCGCGCTAATCAGGAGAGATTCAATGCCTCGCAAAGACGAAAAGCGGCTGCGTGTCGGCGTGCTCGGCTGCGGTCCGATTGCCCAGGCGGCGCATTTCGAATCCTGCACCAAGGCACGCAATGCCGATCTCTATGCCATTTGCGATGTCGCCGACGATCTGCGCGACAGGATGGCCGCGACCTACGAGCCTGAAAAATCCTATGCCGACTACGGCCTGATGCTGGCCGATCCCGATCTCGATGCCGTCATCATCGCGACATCGGACATTTTTCACGTCAAGGCCGCGGAACTGGCGCTCGATGCCGGCAAGCATGTGCTTTGCGAAAAGCCGCTGGGCGTTTCGGTCGAGGAGGTCGAAGGCTTGCGGGCCACGCTCGACAAGAGCGGCAAGGTGCTTCAGGTCGGCCATATGAAGCGCTTCGATCCCGGCATCCAGGCGGCAAAGGCTTTCGTCGACGACGAAATGGGCGAGCGGCTGGCGTTCAAAGGCTGGTACTGCGACAGCACCCACCGCTACCCGATGACCGATGCAGTGCAACCGCTGATCATCACCAGCGCCAAGGCGCGCAAGCCTGCCGTCAATCCCAAGGCGGATCTGCGCCAATACTACATGCTGGCGCATGGCAGCCATCTCCTTGATACGGCGCGCCATCTGCACAGGTCGATCGAGGCGGTGGAGGCCCGGCTCACCGAGCGCTATGGCGCCTATTGCTGGTTCATCACCACCATCTTCGCCGACGGCATGATCGGCCATCTCGACCTGACGGTCGCCGTGCGCATGGACTGGCACGAAGGGTTCCAGATCTATGGCCAGAACGGCAGCGTTCTCGCGAAGACGTATAACCCCTGGTACTACAAGAGCAGCGAGGTCGACATTTTCCGCGAGGCCGATGGCAGTTGGCACCGGACGCTTGGCGCGGATGGCCACTTCTATCGCCGGCAGCTCGAAGGCTTTGCCGATGTCGTGCTGAATGGCGCGCCGATGATCGGCGCCGGCATCGAGGACGGCATCGCATCGGTCAGGGGCATGGCTGCCATCGCCCGCTCGGCCGCTGCCGGCGGCCGCGCCGTCCGTCTGGCCGATGTCGACGGGGTCGTGTGATGCAGCTTGGGATTTTCGCCAAGACCTTCGCCACCACCGGCGCCTTGCCGGTGCTGCGCGCGGTCGCGGACGGCGGCTACACGGCGGCGCAGTTCAACATGGCGTGCCTTGGACTGCCGTCGATGCCGGACAGCATTGAGCTCGGCGCGGCCCGGTCCGTCGCTGAGGCGAGCGGCGAGGCCGGCGTTTCGATCGCGGCGGTTTCGGGAACCTACAACATGATCCACCCGGATCGCACGGTTCGCATCCAGGGACTTGCCCGGCTCGAGGTCCTGGCCGCGTCATGCGCCGATATGGGCACAAGGCTGATTACGCTCTGCACCGGCACCCGAGATGCCGAGGACCAATGGCGCTGGCATCCCGACAATGCAAGCGAGGCGGCATGGAGCGATCTGCGGACGGAGATGGAAGCGGCGATCGCGATTGCCGAGCGCTTCGACATCGAGCTTGGCATCGAACCGGAACTGGCCAATGTCCTCTCCAGCGCCCGGGCCGCACGCCGCCTGCTGGACGAAATGAACAGCACGCGGCTGCGCATCGTGCTCGACCCGGCCAATCTGTTCGAAGTGGCCGACAGCGCGGAGCGCCATCGCCTGATCGACGAGGCCGTCGGCTTGCTGGCGGGTGAAATCGGCCTAGCCCATGCCAAGGACCGCCATGCCGATGGCAGTTTTGCCGCAGCCGGAAAGGGCGTGGTCGACTTCCCGCATTTCATCGGCCGCCTGAAGGCTGCCGGGTTCGACGGCCCCTTGATCACGCATGGCCTGACAGAGGCCGAGGCGCCAGGTGTCGGCGCCTTTCTGCGCACCGTACTTGAAGAGAGCGAGCGCGCGTGAAAAGGACCTTCAGCCGCGATGGCGTCGACCTTGCCTACCGGGACGTCGGCGCCGGCCTTTCCGTCATCTTCCAGCATGGGCTGGGCGGCGATGAGGCGCAGGTGGCCGACGTGTTTCCCGATCTGCCGGTGACGCGGCGCGTGACGCTCGAATGCCGTGGCCAGGGCGGATCCGGCTACGGGCCTGTCGAGCAGCTTTCGATCGCGACGTTTGCCGAGGACGTCGATGCACTGGCCGACGATCTCGGCCTCGGCCCGGCCGTCGTCGGCGGCATCTCGATGGGCGCGGCGCTGGCGCTCCGCCTGGCGGTGCACAGGCCGGCGCGGGTGCGGGCGCTGGTGCTCGCCCGGCCTGCGTGGGTATCCCAGGCTGCACCGGCCAATATGAGGCCCTATGCCGTGGTCGGCGATCTCCTGACGCGCCATTCGCCTGACGCCAGGCGTCTGTTCGATGACAGCGCAGTTGCCGCAGAGCTAGCGAGGCTGGCGCCGGACAATCTCGCCAGCCTGCAAGGCTTCTTCAATCGCCCGGACCCGGTTCTGTTCGGTAGGTTGCTTTCGGCGATCGCCGGCGATGGTCCGGGCGTGAGCGAGGCGGACATCCGCGCTATCGCGGTGCCGACCCTTGTCATCGGCCATGACCATGACCTCGTCCATCGACTGGACGACGCACAGACGCTGGCCGGGCTCATCCCGTCGGCCCGGCTTTGCACCATCACAGCCAAATCGCAGGATCGCGCCGCCTACCGGCGGGAATTCCGCGCCTGTCTTTCGGAATTCCTGGAAGCGCTGGCATGACGCATCAAACGATGGAAGACACGATCGCCGTGGTCGAGATCGGCGGCACGTCGGTCAAAGTTGGCTTTGCCGACCACGGCATCCCGGTGGATTTTGCCCGCACCTACCCGACCGCGCAACTGCGCCAGGGCGCGCCTGTGGCGGGGTTGGCCGATGCGGTCACCGCAGCCTGCCGCGATGCCGGGCTCAAACCTGCACGGGTCGTTGCGACGGTGCCTGGGTTCATCGACCGCGACTTCGACACGGTGCTGCACACGGCCAACATTCCCGAACTGAACGGTATCCGGCTGGGTACGGAACTGGCATCGCGGCTCCGCGTTCCCGTGCGGCTCGAACGCGACGTCGTACTGCAATTGCTGGGCGAAAGCGTTGCCGGCGCGGTGAAGCGGCAGAAGGAGGTGCTGGCGGTCTATCTCGGCACCGGCATCGGTGCGGCCTATCTCGGCAAGGACGGCATTTTCAGGGGTGGCGGCTGGGCGCTCGAGATCGGCCACATGCCGATCTACCGGCCCGACGAAAGCGGTCCGCCAAACCGGGTCGAGACCTATGCCTCAGGGGCAACGCTCGTCGAACTCGCGACAGACTACGATATCCCGGTGGCCGATCTGTTTTCGGCGGCCGGGCAGCCGCCATCGCTGCGCGAATGGCTCGACGAAATCGTCTGGCAACAGGCGGTGGCCGTCGCAACGGCAGCCGCCCTGTTTTCCCCGCAGACGATCCTGATCGGCGGCGGTATCGTCGACATGAAGTCCTATCCCCGCCAGACGCTCAAGCAGCGCATCGCGGACAGCCTGCCGCATTCGCTTGTTGTAGAGCCTCTGGACATACGCTGGGCGGCCCTGGGCTGGCAGGCGGCGATCCACGGCGCGGTGCTGCTCGGTACGGTATGATCGCGGTACTGCCCGCAGCGGATTACTTGATCGTCTTGCCGTCCGCCCCGAATCGATAAGTCTTCCCCGGCTCGGGCGTCGCATACAGCGTCGCGCCCGGCTCCGCGTCGTAGACACCGAAAATGCGCACCGTGATCAGCCCGGCCTTTTCGCAGTCGAGATAGAGGTTGGTGTCGGCGCCGAGATGTTCGGCATGCACCACCGTTCCCTTCCAGGCGCCGGACCTTGGATCCACGGTCAGATGCTCCGGCCGCACGCCGATCGTCTTGGCCGTCTCGCCCAATCTGGCGCCGTCGATGAAATTCATCTTCGGCGAGCCGATAAAGCCGGCGACGAACTCGTTTGCCGGCGAATTGTAAAGCTCCATCGGGCCGCCGATCTGCTCGATCTGGCCGGCGTTGAGCACGACGATCTTGTCGGCCAGCGTCATCGCCTCGACCTGATCATGGGTGACGTAGATCATCGTTGCCTTCAGCCGGCGATGCAGCTGAGCGATCTCCAGTCGCGTGTTGACGCGAAGCGCTGCATCGAGGTTCGACAAGGGCTCGTCGAAGAGAAACAGTTTTGGCTCACGCACCACGGCGCGGCCGATGGCGACGCGCTGGCGCTGGCCGCCCGACAGTTCCGCCGGCCGCCGCTCGAGATACGGTTCCAGCGACAGCATCGACGAGGCGACGCCGATGCGGCGTTCGATCTCCGGGGCGGGCGTGCCGGCCTGCTTGAGGCCGAGGCCCATATTGTTCTTCACCGTCAGATGCGGGTAGAGCGCGTACGTCTGGAACACCATGGCAATGCCGCGTTTTGCCGGGGGCGTGGCCGAGACATCGGCGCCGTCGATCACCACCCTGCCGGAGGTCGAATCCTCCAGCCCGGCGATGACCCTGAGCAAGGTTGACTTGCCGCAGCCAGATGGGCCGACGAAGACGACGAATTCGCCGTCGGTCACTTCGAGGTTGATGCCTTTCAGCACCTCGACCGGCCCGAAGGCCTTCTTCACATTCTCGATTACCAGCGAGCCCACGGCTTCGTCCTTGTTCTAGAGTTTGCCCTACTAGAGCTTAACTGGGGCGCCGCTGCGCACGCTCTCATCGGCGGCAAGGCAGACGGCGAGCGATTTCACCGCGTCGTCCATGTGGCGGGTCAGGTCGATGTCTTCCCGGATCGCCTTCAGCACGAAGGCCTGTTCGAGGTCGCAGAGATCCTGGTGGCCGGGTTCGCCGTCCATCGACAGCATCTCGTCCGGCCTGGCGAACTTGCCGTCCGCACCCGTCGCAGCGCTGTGCAGGCGGATGGTCGAGGTCTTGGTGTGGGTGTCGATGTCGTCCGACTTCACACCTTCCTTCATGACGATCGACACGCAGCCATTGGGCGACATCACGTCCTTCACGAAGAACGCCGTTTCCGAAATCATCGGTCCCCAGGCAGCTTCGTACCAGCCGACCGAACCGTCATCGAACAGCACCTGCAGATGGCCGTAATTGTACATGGTCGGCGCGATTTCCTCGGTCAGCCGCAGCCCCATGCCGCGCACCTCGACCGGCTTGGCGTCGGTGATCTGCAGCATGACGTCGAGATAGTGCACGCCGCAATCGACGATCGGCGACGTCGTCTGCATCAACTGCTTGTGCGTCTGCCAGGTCGGGCCTGACGATTGCTGGTTGAGGTTCATGCGGAACACGTAAGGGCCACCGAGCTTGCGCGCCTCGGCGATCAGCCGGACCCAGGACGGGTGATGGCGCAGGATATAGCCAATCACCAGCTTTCTGCCATTGGCCTTGGCCGCCGCGACGACGCGCTTGGCGTCCGCCACCGTTGTTGCGAGCGGCTTCTCGACGAAGACGTGGCAGCCGGCCTCGAATGCCTTCACCGCATAGTCGGCATGGCTGTCGGAATAGGTGGCGATGCAGGCGACGTCGGGCTTTTCATCGCGCAATGCATCGTCGAAGGAACGACGGATGTCATAGCCCGACAGCCCGTCCGGTAACGGCACGTCGGAGCGGTTGATCAGGGCCGCGATCTCGAAGCCCGGATTAGTGTGGTAGGCCAGCGCATGGCTACGCCCCATATTACCGAGGCCTGCGACGACGACGCGAAGGGGCGATTTAGAGGTCACCTAACTACTCCAGATGTTCCAGTTGTTCCTTCTGAGAGGGTGTCACCCCACCCGGCGCTTCGCGCCGACCTCCCCATCAAGGGGAGGTAGGACGTTGGCGCGAACACCCTCACTGCCAAAGAAGCTTCTCCGAAAGTCGCCCTTTGGCGGTCGTGAATGAAGCCACGGCCTTTTACCTCCCCTTGATGGGGAGGTCGGCGCGCAGCGCCGGGTGGGGTGAAGGCTCCAGCAGAGATTTGTAGGGCTCCGCTCACTTGACGGCTCCGGATGTGATGCCGCGGATCAGCTGCCGCGAGAAGATGACGTAGAGGGTCAGCACCGGCATGATCGCCAGCGAGAGTGCGGCCAGGATGGCGTTCCAGTTGGTGACGAACTGGCCGAGGAACAACTGCGCGCCGAGCGTCACCGTCTTGGTCTCTTCCGACGGCGCCAGGATCAGCGGGAACCACAGATCGTTCCAGATCGGGATCATGGTGAAGACGGCGACCGTCGCCATCGACGGCCGCACCAGCGGCAGCACCAGCCGAAAGAAGATCGTGTATTCCGACAGCCCGTCGATACGGCCGGCATTCTTCAGATCGTCCGACACCTGCTTCATGAATTCTGACAGGATGAAGACGGCGAGCGGCAGGCCTTGCGCGGTGTAGACAAGGATCAGCGCCGTCAGCGTGTTGACCAGCCCGCTCGCCACCATCAATTGCAGGATGGCGACGGTGCCGAGCCGGATCGGGATCATGATGCCGAGCGCGAGGTAAAGCCCCATCAGCGTGTTGCCGCGAAAGCGGTATTCCGACAACGCGAACGCCGCCATCGCGCCGAACAGAAGCACGAAGAACAGCGAGGCGACGGTGACGACGAGGCTGTTCTGAAAATAGTGGATGAAGTCGCCCTGCCCGATCACGGTGGTATAGCCGATCAGGTCGAAGGTTTTTGGCGTCGGCGGCGTCAGCGGTTCGCTGAAGATGCCGGCGCGTGACTTGAACGAATTCATGATGACCAGGATCACCGGAAACAGCGCGATCGCCGTATAGGTCAGAAGGATCGCGTGGGCGCCGATGGTGCGGGGCAGCGAACGGGTGGCGGTGCTCATTGGAAGGTCTCCTGACGAGCGATGACTGTTGAGGTCGGCACCAAGGCACCCCCCTCTGTCCTGCCGGACATCTCCCCCTCAAGGGGGAAGATTGGCAGCTTGAGGCTCGGCGCCTCTTCTCCAACGCTGGAGATTTGCGAAGCCAATGGTGCCATCCAATCTCCCCCCTTGAGGGGGAGATGGCCGGCAGGCCAGAGGGGGGTGTTTAGCCGTAACATGTCTGCCCCTCTAAAACTGGTAGCGACGCAGGCGCGTCTGGACGAGGAACAGGTAGACGCAGACGCCGCCGAGGATGATCAGGAACATCATCGTGGCGATCGCCGCACCCATATTGGGATCGCCGGTCTGCAGCTGGAAGCCGAAGAAGGCGCGGTAGAGGAAAGTGCCCAGAATATCGGTCGAATAGTTCGGGCCGGCCAGCGCCCCTTGCGCGGTGTAGATCAGGTCGAAGGCGTTGAAATTGCCAACGAAGGTCAGGATCGAGATGATGCCGATCGAGGGCAGGATCAGCGGCAGCTTGATCTTCCAGAACTGCGACATGCCGGTGATGCCGTCACACTCGGCCGCCTCGATCACCTCTTCGGGGATCGACAGCAGCGCCGCATAGATCAGCATCATCGGAATGCCGACGAACTGCCAGACCGAGATCAGGCTGAGCGCGGTCAGGGCATATTGTTCTTTGCCGAGCCACGGCGTGAACAGGCTTTTCAGGCCGACCAGATCCATCAGATGCGGCGCCACGCCCCACAACGGCGACAGGATCAGTTTCCAGGCGAAACCGACGATGACGAAGGAGAGGATGGTCGGCACGAAGATCGCGGTGCGATAGAAGGCGGCGAATCTCAGCCTCGGGCTGGACAGCAATGCCGCCAGCATGACACCGATCGGGTTCTGCACCACCATGTGGATGATGAAGAACCAGGTATTGTTCCGCAGCGCGTTCCAGAAGCCGACCGACCAGTTGGGGTCGCCGAACAACGTACGGAAATTAGTGAAACCGACGAACACCTGATGCTGATCGACATTGCGGAACAGCGACAGCTGCAGCGTGCCGGCCAGCGGCAGGATCATGATCGCCGTATAGACCAGCAGCGCCGGCGCCAGAAAGACGCCGATATGCCAGCGGAACGGTCGTTTCGGTCGTGTTTGTGCGGCCATGAGTGCGGTCCCCGCCGATCAGGTTTAGCAATGCCTTCGACGGCAGCGCTGCCCCCTCACCCTTACCCTCTCCCCGTGAAGGACGGGGAGAGGGGGCGCCTGCGTTTCGGCTAATCCTTCTCCCGTCACTATACGGGGAGAAGGTGCCGGCAGGCGGATGAGGGGCGGCGCCGTCGTTCGCAGTCGATGATGCTGTCGAAAAACGCAGGGCCGTCCACTTGGGGCCCTGTCTGTTGTCTGAGCTCTTATTTGCCCGGCTTGTACCAGCTGTCGAGGCCGTCCTGCAGCTTCTTGGCGGCAGCTTCCGGCGTGTCGGTGCCATTGATCACGTTGGCCGATTCAACCCAGGTTTCGTTCTCGAGGTTCGGCGTGCCGCGCGACAGGATCTGGTAGGTCGAGCGGATCGTCGACTTGCACTTGTCGCGCCAGGAGACGAATTCCTGCGCCAGCGGGTCTTCCATCTTCACCGGGGTGGAATTTAGGCTGAAGAAGCCCGGCAGTGCGTTGGCGTAGATGGTGGCGAAGTCCGGCGAGGCGACCCAGGACAGGAAGGTCTTGGCCGCGTCGGCATTCTTCGACGCCGCATTCAGGCCCATGCCGATATCGGTATGGTCGGAGATGTAGCAGGTGTCGCCGGCCTTCTCGACCGGCGGCGGGAAGGCGCCCATCTTGAACTGCGCCTGGGTGTTGAACAGGCCGATCTCCCACGATCCCGCCGGGTAGATGGCGGCGCGGCCAAGCGTGAACAGGTTCTGGCTGTCCGGATAGGTCTGGGCCTCGAAGCCGTCGCCGAGATAAGGCTTCCACTTGGCCAGTTCCTCATAGGGAGCAACCCAGTCCTTGTCGGTCAGCTTCTGGTCGCCCTTGATCAACGCTGCGCGGCCCTCTTCGCCCTTCCAGTAGTTCGGACCGATGTTCTGATAGCCCATGGTCGCGGCTTCCCAGAGGTCCTTGGTGCCCATGGCCATCGGGATGTAGGTGCCGTCGGCCTTGATCTTGTCGAGCGCGGCGAAGAACTCGTCACGCGTCGTCGGCACCTTGAGGCCGAGCTTGTCGAAGGCGTCCTTGTTGTAGATGAAGCCGTGAATGACCGAGGCCATCGGCACGCAGAAGCTCGCCTTGCCGTCGTCGGTCTGCCAGGCGGCCTTGGCAACGGGCGAAAAGTTTTCCATGCCGGGCAGCGCCGACAGGTCGGCAAGGTTGCCCTTCTTGAACAGTTCGAGCGACTTGTCGAACGGGCGGCAGGTGATCAGGTCGCCAGCCGAGCCGGCGGCGAGCTTGGCGCCGAGTGCGGCGTCATACTCGGTCGGCGCCGACGGTGCGAACACCACTTTGATGCCCGGGTTCTTGGCCTCAAAAGCCGGGATCAGCTTGTCCTTCCAGATGGCAAGGTCGTCGCCGCGCCAGCTTTCGATATTGAGCGTTACGTCATCGGCGTGAGCCAACCCGGCGGTGCCGAGAATGCTGGTGCCGAGAAGCAGTGCCGTCAGTAATTTCGTTGTCATGCTAGTCTCCCTGTTGACCTTTTTCAGGTTCGGTTTTGAGAACAGGGGCCTTCGCGCCCTTGTTCCCCTCGATCGCGGAAAGGGCTGGCCGCAGCTTCTGGCCGGTCCCTTCCAGTATCTTCTCGGCCGCAACGGCGTTGGCAGCGCCGGCGGCGAGCAGAATGGCTGTCTTGACGACGCCGCCGCTCGCTTCGAGCAGCCGCACGGCGTCTTGCCGGTCGCGGCCGCTGATAGCGGCGACGATGCGAGCCGCGCGGTCGCGCAGCTTGATGTTGTCGGCGGTGAGATTGACCATGTAGCCGTCATGGACATGGCCGAGATGAATGGCGGTAAGCGTCGACAGCATGTTGAGCGCGATCTTCTGGGCAGTGCCGGCGCCCATGCGCGTCGAGCCGGCAATCACCTCCGGTGGCGTCTCGAGCAGGATGGCGACGTCGGCCAGCCTGAGCAGGGGCGTGTCCTTGTTGTTGGCAATGGCGATGGTTGCCGCGCCCCGGCTGCGCGCATCCTTCAGCGCCTGCACCGCATAAGGCGTCGAGCCGCTGGCCGAAATGGCGATCAGGCAGTCGCCCTTGCCGATGCCGGCGCCGGCAATTGCCGTCGAGGCTTCGTCGGTGTCGTCTTCCGGTCCGCCGGCCAGGGTCTTGAAAGCGTCGTCGCCACCGGCGATGAGGATGGCGATGCGTTCGCGCTTGATGCCGAAGGTGCCGGGCAACTCCAGCGCGTCGGCCAGCGCCATCAGGCCGGAGCTGCCGGCCGCAGCATAGGCGAGCTTGCCGCCGCCGTTCAGCCGCCCGGCGATGATTTCGGCTGCGGCGGCGATGGCGGGAATGGCGTCGCGCACAGCCTTGGCGGCCTCGATCTGCGCATTGACCAAAGAAGAAAGGATGGCGTCCGGGGCCTGGATGTCCAGTCCCTCGGCATTGCTGTGAAGCGCTTCGGTGCGCGGTTCGGTCATCCCTGTCCCTCCGATGAAAGAACAATACCAAAAAAATACCACTTGTCCACACGCATTAACGAAATTGCGAACTGGAAATCGTTGAGCCGGCAAAATTCCCGGGTTTTTCAACCTGATGCGCCTTAATCTTTTTGAAACGGAAATTAATCCCTTGGCTATTGGTATTTTATTGGTATTATCCGCCCGGAGGAGACATCGCGTGAAATTCGTGCTCGGTATCGACGGCGGCGGCACCAGCTGCAGGGCAGCCCTTGCGACAGGCGATGGCGTTGTCATTGGCCGTGCCAAAAGCGGCGCCGCCAACATCCGCACCGATCTCACCGGCGCTCGCACCCACATCGTCGAGGCTGCTCGCCAGGCCTTCATCGCCGCCGGGCAAGATCCGGACCTGATCCCGCAGACACCAGCCATTCTCGGCCTTGCCGGAGCCAATGTCGGCACCTACCGCCAGCAGCTTGAAGCAATCCTGCCGTTCAGCATCAGCCGCGTCGAGACGGACGCCGAGATCGCGCTCGAAGGGGCAGTCGGCTCTGGTGACGGCGCCATGGCCATCCTCGGCACCGGCACCGCCTATATGGCGCGCAAGGGCGGCACGTCGCGCGCCATCGGCGGCTGGGGCTTTCAGGTCGGTGATCAAGGCAGCGGCGCCCGGATCGGCCGCGACCTGCTGGAGCAGACGCTGCTCGCCCATGACGGCGTCCGGCCGCGCTCAGCCCTGACCGACAGCATGATGGCCATTTTCCGCAACAATCCCGAAGACGTGGTCGAGTTCACCACCAATGCCAAGCCCGGCGATTTCGGCGGCTTCGCGCCCAAGGTTTTCGAGCATGCCGAGAAGGGCGACAGCGTCGCCAACTGGATCGTGGACAAGTCGGTTGCCGATGTCGAGGCGTCGCTCCACGCGCTCGACCTCTCTGATGACGCCCCGCTCTGCCTGCTCGGCGGGCTGGCGCCGCTCTATGGGCCGCGCCTTTCCCAGCGCTACCAGGCGCTGCTGAAAGCGCCGCTCGACGATGCGCTGGGCGGCGCCGTGCAGATGGCGGCCCGCATCTTCGTCAAAGCGGAGGCGACGCGATGAGCGATGCCGCCGACCAGATCTTCGCCACGCTGAGGCAGTCGTCGCAGAGCGGCGCCCCGCTCTACCTGCAGCTCAGGAAAAGCATCGAGGACGCCGTCAATCGCGGCCTGATCGGGCCGGGCGATGCGCTGCCTTCCGAGCGCGACATCGCCACCAAGGCCGACATTTCGCGCGTCACCGTGCGCAAGGCGGTGCAGGACCTAGTCAAGGGCGGCATCCTCGTGCAGCGCCACGGCAGCGGCACCTTCGTGGCGCCGCGCATGGAGCGCGTCGAGCAGTCGCTGTCCAGGCTCACTTCATTCACCGAGGACATGGCAAGGCGCGGCATGGCGGTGCGTTCAGCCTGGCTCGACCGCGACCTCTACCCGCCCTCGCCGGACGAGATGATGGTGCTCGGCCTGTCCTCCAGCGAGTTGGTGGCGCGCGTGTCGCGCCTGCGCATCGCAAACGACACGCCGCTGGCCATCGAACGCGCCTCGCTGTCGGCCAGCGTGCTGCCGGATCCGACCGGGATAGGCTCGTCGCTCTATGCGGCGCTGGAGCTGACCGGCAACCGGCCGGTGCGGGCGGTGCAGCGCATATCGGCCGCCAACCTCGGCGACGCCGATGCGCGTCTGCTCGAAGTGCCATCCGGCATTGCCGGCCTGCACATCGAACGCATTTCCTATCTCGCGAGCGGCAAGGTGATCGAGTTCACCCGCTCCATCTACCGCGGCGATGCCTATGATTTCGTCGCCGAATTGCGCCTGACAGGGCCGAGCGAAGAGGGCCGACCATGATCCCCAAGACCACCCATATGCGGCGCGAGATCGACGAAATTCCGCAAGCCGTCGCGCGTCTGCTCGATGGCTCGGCGGCGGTGCTGACCGAGGCCGGACGCGGCATTCGCGAGCGCGATCCGAGCTTCGTCGTTACCGTCGCGCGCGGTTCGTCCGACCATGCCGCCACCTTCATGAAATATGCCGTCGAACTGACCGCCGGCCTGGCCGTCGCTTCGGTCGGTCCGTCGATCGCCTCGATCTACGGCGCCAAGCTCAAGCTCGCCGGTTCGGCTTGCCTCACGATCTCGCAATCCGGCAAGAGCCCTGACATCGTCGCCATGGCCGAGACGGCGCGGGCCGGCGGTGCGCTCACCGTCGCCATCACCAACACCGCCGATTCGCCGCTGGCGCGGGCTTCGGATTTTGCCATCGACATTCTGGCCGGCCCCGAGCGCAGCGTCGCGGCGACCAAGACATTCGTCAATTCGGCGGTGGCCGGCCTGGCGCTGATGGCGCATTGCACCGGCGACGACAGACTGCTGGCCGCCCTTGCCCGCCTGCCCGAGCATTTCAGCAAGGCGATCGCCTGCGACTGGATGGCGCTGGCCGGCGCATTGGAGACGCCGCAATCGCTGTTCATCCTCGGCCGTGGCCCGTCGGCGGCGATGGCCGACGAGGCGGCGCTGAAATTCAAAGAGACCTGCGGCATGCATGCCGAGGCCTACAGTGCAGCCGAAGTCATGCACGGCCCGCTGGCGCTGGTCGGGCCAGGCTTCCCGGTGCTGGCGCTCGCCGCCCGCGATGCCTCCGAGCCGTCCGTGGCAGAGGCTGCCGACAACCTTGCCGGCAAGGGTGCAGCAGTTTTTGTAACCTCGGACAAAGCCAAGAGCGCGGCGCGGCTGCCGCATGTCGCCACCGGTCATCCCTTGACCGACCCGCTGACGCTGATCGTCTCCTTCTACGGCTTCGTCGAAGCCTTCGCCCGCCATCGCGGCCTCGATCCGGACGTACCGCGCAATCTGCGCAAGGTGACGGAAACCGTATGAGCGACCGTTTTGCCCTGACTGGCGCCCGAATTTTCGATGGCGACGACTGGCATGACAACGCCGCCCTTGTCGTGCACGGCGATGTCGTCGAAGGCATTCATCCCGTCGGCGCCATTCCGTCGGGCGTTGCCCGCATCGACGCCGGGGGCGGCATGCTGGTGCCGGGTTTTGTCGACCTGCAGGTCAATGGCGGCGGCGGCGTCATGCTCAACGACCATCCCGATGTCGCCTCGCTGGCAACAATCTGCCGGGCGCATGCGCCGTTCGGCACGACCGCACTGCTGCCGACGCTGATCACAGATACGCCTGACATCACCGCCGCGGCCATTGCCGCCGGCACCGAGGCGGCACGGCAAAAACTGCCGGGGTTTCTCGGCCTGCATCTCGAGGGACCGCATCTCTCCGTCGCCCGCAAGGGGGCGCATGACCCGGCGCTGATCCGGCCGATGACGGATGCGGATGAAGCGGCGCTGGTCGCGGCACGCAAAAACCTGCCGGTGCTGCTGACGACGATCGCGCCCGAATCCGTGGAGCCCGCCCGTGTTGCGGCTTTGGCCAAGGCCGGCATCGTCGTCAGCCTCGGCCATTCCGATACCGGCTATGCCACGGCCAGAGCCTTTGCCGATGCCGGCGCCAGCGTGGTCACACATCTGTTCAACGCCATGAGCCAGATCGGCAACCGTGAGCCGGGGCTGGCGGGTGCGGCCATTGACATAGGCTGTCTGTCGGCCGGGATCATTGCCGACGGCATCCATGTCGATCCCGCCACCATGGCAATCGCGCTGCGCGCCAAGCAGGGACCGGGCAGGATCGTGCTGGTCACCGACGCCATGGCGACGATCGGCACCGACATGACCTCGTTCACCCTCAACGGCCGCATCATCTATCGCAAGGATGGCAGCCTGAGGCTGGCCGACGGCACGCTGGCCGGCGCCGATCTCGATATGATCTCGGCCGTCCGCTACATGCACAGGATCGTCGGGCTGGACCTGTCGGAAGCGCTGCGCATGGCCTCGCTCTATCCCGCGCAAGCGCTCAGTCAGGCGCACCGGCTCGGCCGCTTCGCCAATGGCACCGCAGCCGATGTCGTCGCCTTGTCAGCCAACCTCGACGTCAAGGGCGTTTGGATCGGCGGCGACAAGGTTTTTGCAGGCGCGGGAAGTTCGCGCTAAAGTCCACTTATGCATGATGTCGACTGCGTTGTCGCTGGCGCCGGTGTTGTCGGCCTCGCCATTGCCCGCGCGCTGGCGCTGTCGGGCCGCGAGGTGCTGGTGGTCGAGAAGGCCGCAGCCATCGGCACCGGCACCAGTTCGCGCAATTCGGAAGTCATCCATGCCGGGCTTCATTATACGCCGGGCAGCCTGAAGGCCCGTCTCTGCGTCAACGGCCGCGAGCGTCTCTATGCCTATTGCCGCGAGCACGACGTCGCCCATCATCGCACCGGCAAACTGATCGTTGCCGTCGAACCCGACCAGTTGGACAAACTGCAGGCGATCCAGATCAACGCGGCGCAATGCGGAGTCGGTGACCTCAAGCTTTTGACGCGCGCAGAGGCCGAAAGCCTGGAACCGGCGCTGAGCTGCGCCGGCGCGCTGCTGTCGCCGTCGACCGGCATCGTCGACAGCCAGGCGCTGATGCTGTCATTGCGTGGAGACGCGGAAGCGGCCGGCGCATCTTTCGCCTTGCTCACCGTTGTCTCAGGCGCGAGCATCGAAGCCGACGGCATCCGGATCGACACGCGCGACGCCGATGGCGAGGGTTTCACCTTGAAGACCGGCGCCTTCATCAACGCCGCCGGCCTCGACGCGCAGGCGCTCGCCGGCCGCATCGAAGGCCTCCCGCAAGACCGTGTTCCGCCGCTGTGGCTGGCGCGCGGCAATTATTTCGCGCTTTCCGGTCGCTCGCCCTTTTCGCGGCTGATCTATCCGGTGCCAGTCCATGGCGGCCTCGGCGTGCATCTGACCCTCGACATGTCGGGGAGCGCGCGCTTTGGCCCGGATGTCGAATGGATCGATCGCGTCGACTATACCGTCGATCCCGCACGAGGCGATGCCTTCTACGACGAAATCAGGCGCTACTGGTCCGGCCTGGCGGACGGCGCCCTGCAACCGGCATATGCCGGCGTCAGGCCGAAACTGTCCGGTCCAGGCCAGCCGGCCGCCGACTTCGTCATCCGGGGACCGGCTGACCACGGGGGCGGTCAGATCGTGAATCTGTTCGGCATCGAGAGCCCTGGCCTTACCGCCAGCCTCGCCATCGCAGAACATGTCGTTGGGCTTTTATATCAGCAATGACGGGCGTTTCCTGAAACGTCGGGCAGGCGCATACCATGAAACCTTTTGATATGGAGGTCGTTGTCGGGNGCCAGCCTCGCCATCGCAGAACATGTCGTTGGGCTTTTATATCCGCAATGACGGGCGTTTCCTGAAACGTCGGGCAGGCGCATACCATGAAACCTTTTGATATGGAGGTCGTTGTCGGGGCATATGTCCGAGGCAAAACCCAAATCGAAACCGGCCGACGGCATCGAAGCGCGCGATGCCACGAAGTCGCGTCGGGAAAAGCCGTCACGGCAAACGCGCGGAGATGGACCGCGCGAGGGCACGCCGCGCGAGAAAAAAGCATCGGCCGCCGAAGCCGCGTCCGAGCCCGTTGGCGAGGCTGCGCCGCCGCCGGATGCCGTCGAACCCGATCCCAAGCTGACGCCGGAGCAGGCCGAGCAGGCGCGCAAGAAATATCTGCTGCGGCGTTTCTGGATCAGCGGGCGCGGCTATTGGGGGAGGCATGGCGACAAGCTCGCCTGGCCTTTGACGATCGGAGTGCTGCTGCTGATCTGCATCAACATCGGTTTCCAGTATGGCATCAACGTCTGGAACCGCTCGATGTTCGATGCCCTCGAGCAGCGCAACGCCCGCACGGTCTATCTCCTCAGCGCCGTATTCGTGCCGCTGGTGATCTGCAGCGGCAGCCTTGTCGTCGCGCAGGTCTACCTGCGCATGACGATCCAGCGCCGCTGGCGTTCCTGGCTGACCANTGGCTGACCACCGGGGTCGTCGCGCGCTGGCTGGCAAACGGCCGCTACTACCAGCTGAACCTCGTGGGCGGCGACCACCAGAACCCCGAGGCCCGCATGACCGAGGATCTGCGCATCGCCACCGAGTCGCCGGTCGATTTCACCGCCGGCGTCCTCAACGCGTTCCTGTCGGCCTCGACCTTTATCGTCGTGCTGTGGACCATCGGCGGCGCGCTCACCCTGCCGATCGGCCGTGAGAGCATCACCATTCCCGGCTTTCTGGTCATCACCGCGATCATCTATGCCGCCATCACCTCGACCTCGATGGTGGTCATCGGCCGCGATTTCGTCCAGCTCTCCGAGCGGAAGAACCAGGCGGAGGCCGAACTGCGCTACACGCTGACGCGCGTGCGCGAAAACGGCGAGAGCATCGCCTTGCTGGGAGGCGAGGACGAGGAGCGCAGCGGCATCGACAGAAATTTCGGCCACGTGCTGAGGCAATGGGCTCTGCTGACCGGACAGCACATGCGCACGGCGGCGGTGTCGCAGGGATCGAGCCTGTTTGCGCCGGTCGTGCCGATCCTTTTGTGCGCGCCAAAATTCCTCGAAGGCTCGATGACGCTTGGCGAGGTGATGCAGGCGGCGTCTGCCTTTGGCATCGTGCAAGGCGCGTTCGGCTGGCTGGTCGACAACTATCCGCGCCTTGCCGACTGGAACGCCTCCGCGCGGCGCATTGCCTCGCTGATGATGTCGCTAGACGGGCTCGAGCGCGCCGAGCAGAGCGATGCGCTCGGACGCATCAACCGAGGCGAAGCCGAAGACGGCGCCATCCTCAGCCTCGACAATCTTTCCGTGACACTCGACGACGGCACCTCCGTGGTCAAGGAAACCGAGGTCGTGATCGAGCCGGGCGAGCGGGTGCTGGTTTCAGGCGAATCCGGTTCAGGCAAGTCGACGCTGGTGCGGGCCGTCGCGGGCCTGTGGCCATGGGGCGGCGGCAGCGTCAATTTCCACACCGACAGGCGCCTGTTCATGCTGCCGCAACGCCCCTACATCCCTTCCGGAACGCTTCGCCGCGCGGTCGCCTATCCCGCGGCGGCGGACAAGTGGACCATCAAGCAAATCAAGGCTGCCCTCGACAAGGTGGGGCTTGGCTATCTCACCGGCAGGATCAAGGAAGAGGCGCCATGGGACCAGACGCTGTCGGGCGGCGAAAAGCAACGCCTCGCCTTCGCGCGCCTGCTGCTGCATCGCCCCGATATCGTGGTGCTGGATGAAGCGACTTCGGCGCTCGACGAGAAGAGCCAGGACACGATGATGTTGACGGTGATCCGCGAACTGCCTGACGTCACCATCATCAGCGTGGCGCATCGTGCGGAGCTCGAAGCCTTCCACAGCCGCAAGATCACCCTGGAGCGGCGCGAGGGCGGCGCCAAGCTCGTCAGCGACGTCGACCTCATCCCGCGCAAGCGCAAACGCAGCCTGCTGAACCGCGCTTTGTGGGGTTCCAGCACTCGGGTGAAAAAGCCGCGCAGGTAAAAGGCGCCACTGCCGAACCGCGAACAGATGTCCAGGCGAAGCGCTTGGGCAAAGACATTAGCCGGCTATGGATTAGCCGTAGAGACCCTTGTAGGTCTCGCGCAGCAGGTTCTTCTGCACCTTGCCCATCGTGTTGCGCGGCAGCTCATCGACGAAGATCACCTGCTTCGGGTGCTTGTATTTGGCCAGCTGGCCGGCAATGGCGCCAACGATCTCGGCCCCGGTGATCTGCGATGCCGGCGCCCGCACCACGACAGCGGTGACGCCTTCGCCGAAATCGGGATGGGCAATTCCGATGACGGCACTTTCCAAGACGCCGGCAACGGCGTCGATCTCGCTCTCGATCTCCTTGGGATAGATGTTGTAGCCGCCGGAGATAATGAGATCCTTGCCGCGGCCGACGATGTGGACGTAGCCGTCCGCGTCGATGATGCCGAGGTCGCCGGTGATGAAGAAGCCGTCCTTGCGAAACTCCGCCTTGGTTTTTTCCGGCATGCGCCAATAGCCGGAAAAGACATTCGGACCTTTGACCTCGATCATGCCGACTTCACCCTGGCCAAGCGCATCGCCGCTGTCAGGGTCGGCGATGCGCAGCGAAACGCCGGGCAGCGGGAAGCCGACCGTGCCGGCCCGACGCTCGCCCTCATAGGGGTTCGACGTGTTCATGTTGGTCTCGGTCATGCCGTAGCGCTCGAGAATGGCGTGGCCGGTGCGCTCGCGCCAGGCGTTGTGCGTTTCGGCGAGCAGCGGCGCCGAGCCGGAAACGAACAGGCGGATGTTCTTCGCCGCCTGGGCATCCAGCCCGTCCTGCTGCAGGAGCCTGGTATAGAAGGTCGGCACCCCCATCAGCACTGTCGCGCGGGGCAAGAGCGAGACGATGCGGCCGGCGTCGAATTTCTGCTCGAACAGCATCGAGGCGCCGGCCATCAGGGTGACGTTGGTGGCGACGAACAGGCCGTGCGTGTGGAAGATCGGCAGGGCATGGATCAGCACGTCATCCCCGGTGAAACGCCATTGCTCGACCAGCACGCGCGCATTGGAGGCCAGGTTTTCGTGGCTGAGCATGGCGCCCTTGGAGCGTCCGGTGGTGCCCGATGTGTAAAGGATTGCGGCCAGATCGTTCGGCCCGCGCGCCACGGCGTCGAAATCCGTGGGCTGTTGTGCCGCCAGTTCGGTCAGCGAGCCCTCACCATTGCTGCCAAGCGTGAAGGTGGCAGCACCCGACGCGTGCGCCAACGGCGCGATAGCGCCGGCGCGGGCCGGGTCGCAGACGACCAGCCGCGGCTCGGCATCACCGAAGAAATAGCCGAGTTCGGCCAGCGTGTAGGCGGTGTTGAGCGGCAGGAAGACCGCGCCGGCGCGCAGGCAGGCGAGGTAAAGGAAAATGCATTCAGGGCTTTTTTCGACCTGCACGGCAACGCGGTCGCCCGGCTCGACGCCGAAATGCCTCAGCGCATGTGCCAGCTGTGCCGATTGCGCCAGCATGTCGCCATAGGCGATCGCGCGTCCGTCATCGGTCGCCATCAGGATGCGCTCGGAGGCTGAAATCCGGCTGCGGAACGCGTCGAACAGGTGATTGGTCATGCGCATTCCCTAGAGATGATGCCGAAAAGTGTGAAGCGGTTTTCGGAGGACATCATGCTCTATCCCTTTGATTTAGAGCCGGATGGCCTTGGAACAAAGGAAACGATTTCGCCTCCGTCCGGCAAAAACGTGAAATCGGGTTTGCCGCCGATCAGATGAAGGCAAGCGGACTTGGATAACGGGCGATTTTGGATAGCGGGCGGATTTTGGATAGCGGACCGGAAGCGCTTCTATCTGCGGCTGCGCAGCGCCTTGGTGGCGCTCACGCGTGGATCGCCGCTGTCGTTGAAGCGCTCCATGCACATGGCTGCCGTCAGACGGTAGTGGTTGAGGAGGGCTTCAACGGCGCCGTCGGCATCGCCATCCACCGTGCGCTCCGCAATCAGCCGATGTTCACTGATTTCGTCGCGCTCGCTGCCGTCCTGGGAGATCAGCCGGTAACGGGAGGCCTGATCCGAAAGCTGGTCGCAAAAGCCGGTCAGCCAATGCGAGCGGCAGCCTGCGATCAGTGCCCGATGGAAGGCGCGGTGCAGCTTTTCCCATTCCGGATTGTTCGAGGACGGATCCTCCGGCAAGCGGCGCGGGGCACGCGCCAGGCGATGCAAGGCCAGCACGAGCTGCTCTTCCCATTCGCCGGTGCGGTTGGCAATGGATTCACGCAGCGCCCGCTCTTCCAGCCAGCAGCGGGTGCGCGTCAATTCCTCGAGTTCCGGGGCACTGACCGGCATGATGAAGAAACCGCGCTGGTCGTGGCGGCCGAGCAGGCCTTCCGAAGCAAGTCGGTTGAGGGCCTCGCGAACCGGTGAGGCGCCGGCGCCGTAACGGGAAACCACCCATTCGACACGAAGCTTGCTTTCACTTTCAAACACGCCGCGCAGGAGATCGTCGCGAAGCTGTTGATAGACCGTACTAGCGAGTGTGCTCTTGGGTCCCGCGCCTTCGCTCACATCGGCAGATCCGTAGGTCAATATGACTCCTGTAGCTCTCCCATGCTCCGCTAGCCCGTTCGCGAAGCAAACGATTTCCCCTGTAAATTTACTGTAACTCCTAAGGCATCCGCCCCTCAAGCGAAAGATCACGATATTCGACTTAAAGAGGAAGGTTGACCGCATCTTATCCGCCGGAAGTAACTAAAATCGTGAAAAACTTGTTCTTCTGAAGAAAGTTTGTCTGCCAGCATGGCAGGTGCCCTCGAGAAACAGCTTCGAGATCCCGAATACGGATAATTTTTTCTTAACGCGCGTCATGCCGCCGGATTGACCTCTCCCCGCATGCAGATCCCTTCGGCAGTTATCCACTAGATTTATGGGCCAAAACTAGTGCCGGATGCCGCGATCCTGTCGCTTGCCGCGATGCCCTTGCGGCTGCCACCCGTTGACGGCTTTTTGGGAGATCGAAGGATCAGGCAGGGAGATCAGGCCGAGGAGAACCGACCAGCCGGGAACTTGCCCTGGAACTGATGTCAGCCGGCAGCCCGGTCGGCCGCGGTTCGGATGGCTTCTATATTGGCCCGGTAGGCTTCGACGCTGCCGCCCTTGAAGATGGCGGCGCCTGCCACCAGCACATCGGCGCCGGCTGATGTGACCAGGGGGGCGGTTTCCGGCGACACGCCGCCGTCGATCTCAATGCGAATCGGCCGGTTGCCGATCAGCGCTTTCACCCGCTTGACCTTGTCGACCATGGCCGGGATGAAGGCCTGGCCGCCAAAGCCCGGATTGACGGTCATGATCAGGATCAGGTCAAGCCGGTCGAGCACATATTCGATCGCACTTTCCGGCGTCGCCGGATTGAGCGATACGCCAGCCTTCTTGCCGAGATCCTTGATGGTCTGAAGCGAGCGGTCGAGATGCGGTCCGGCCTCGGCATGCACGGTCATGCCGTCGCAGCCGGCATCGGCAAAGGCGGCCAGATAAGGATCGGCCGGCGCAATCATCAAATGGCAGTCGAAAAAGGCCTTGGTGCGGTTGCGGATGGCCTTGATCACCGGCGGGCCGAAGGTGATGTTGGGCACGAAATGCCCGTCCATCACGTCGAGATGAATCCAGTCGGCGCCGGCCGCCGCCACCGCCTCGACCTCGTCGCCGAGCTTCGAGAAATCCGACGCCAGCACCGATGGCGCGATCAGGGTCTTCCTGCTCATGATGCGGCCCCTTTGGGCGCCCTGTTTGCGGGCGCGGCCTTGACGACTGCTAGAGCAATTCCAGGAAAAGTGGGAACGGCTTTCCGTCCGGAATTGCGTGAAAACAAAGAGATAGAGCGGTTCGGCGTTTCCACGAAACGATGAACTGCTCTAGACCATGATCCCGAAAAGGGAAAGTCGGTATTTGCTGCGCCCGGCAGCGGGTTCGGCGAATACCTGGCCGCCCGATCGCCGCAGCGCGCCCAAGGAAAACCCCGCCGGATCGCTCCGACGGGGCTCTGAATTTTGACTCGTATCCAGATCCTATGGCTTGAAGTTGGCCGCCGGATCCCTTTGCGGCTGTACCTGCGTCTGCGGCGTGCGCTTCGGTATGAACTGCTGAAGGACACCTGGATTGAGCAACAGGGTCGGATCGAGCGACGGCTGCTGCCGGATGGCTCTGCAGTTCGGGAACCGACCAACGGTGCCTTCGGGGCAGCGCCGCCTGATGATCGGCACGCACTGGCCGCCGACCATCTGCGAGCCCGGGGCGCAGTCTCCCACCTGCGGCCTCGGCTTGCGGCATGCGCCGTCGATCACCTGGGTGCCGCGCGGGCAAACACACTCGCCGCGCTTGTTGTGCACCTGGCCGCGTATGTCGCACTGTTCCAGCACAGGCTTCTTCTGCCGGCAGGCATTGCCTTGCACCTCGGTACCCCGCGGGCAGACACAATTGCCGTTGGCGTCGTGGACCTGGCCGCGGATCGAGCACTGCTCGGGCTTCGGCCGGATCGGCCGGCAGACCTTGCCCCTGACTTCTGTGCCGTCCGGGCAGACGCAATCGCCATTGGCGTTTTGGATCTGACCACGGATCGAGCATTGTTCAGGCTTTGGCCGGATCGGCCGGCAGGCTCCATTGCGCACCTCTGTCCCACGCGGGCAGACACAATCGCCATCGGCGTCATGAACCTGGCCGCGTATGCCGCACTCCTGAGGCTTCTGCTTGTCGCGCACGCAGGCATTTGCCTGTCGGTCGAGATGCGTACCTTCCGGGCAGTAGCAGCCATTGCCGTCCGACGTCGGGACCGAACCGGGGATGGTGCAGCCAGGGTTGTCGGTCTTGACGCAAGCGCCGTTCTCAAGCTCGGTTCCGCGCGGGCAGACACAGCGTCCATCCTCGGTGCGGATCTGGCCCTTGAGCAGCACGCAGGGCCTCGGATCCTTCGGCTGGATGATGACGCCGCCGTCGGGCGAGCACTGGCCGTTGCGGAACGTCGTGCCTTCCGGACACACGCACCGGCCGGCATCGTTCATGACGAAGCCTGGCGAGCATTCCTTCTTCACCTCGCGCTTGATGGTGAACGGATGGCAGGCATAGGCCTTGCCGCGATCGCCCTGGACGTTGGTCAGGTCGCCGGGCAGTACGTCGCCGCCGCCTTGCACCCTGGTGTCGGGAGACAAGACGCCGACGCAGTTCTGGCCGCTGACGTTGCCCCGCAGATTGACCAGGGGAGCGTCGGGAAGGACCACGGTGACCTTGTGCACATGGCTTTCCCCGGCGCCGAGCGTCAGGTTGGCAATGCAGGTCAACGGCAAGGTCGTCGGTTCGGGCGAGCAGCCAAAGGGCGGTTCGATCGAGGTGATCGCGACGCCTTGCAGCCGCCCCAGGCCGTCCACCCCGATCGCATCGCCGATGCGGACCGGACCGGAGAAGGCGGTCTGGCCATCATTGGTGATGGTGATCTCGAACGAGCAGGGTTGCCCCGGCTGGCACTCGGCATCGCCGGTCTTCTTGACGCTAATGGTGGACGTGCCGCCGCCCTTGGCGCAGGCCTGGCCGATCGGGTAGACGACGTCGTCTCCAGGGGCCGGGCCGTATGAGCCGCGTGCGCAGTTCTCGAACGCGCCATTGGCCAAGACCGTCACGTCGAAGTGCCTGGAGGTTCCGGGCGTCATCGCGGCGCCGGGTATCTGGCATGACAGCGCATTGGCCGGAACCGCTCCGCAGGCCCATTCCGCACCGTCGGGTGTGACGGTCTGGATCTGGACCGGCGCGCCACCCGATATCAGCGTGGCAGCATCGTTGACCCGCACCGGACCGGTGGGGGCAGAGGTGCCAAGGCTGATGACGGTGATGCGGCAGGAAACCACCGCCGCACCGGCGAGCGAGCCATTGCAGACCTTGGTGATGCGTAGGGTCGGCTTGCCGCCATTGGGATGACGGAAGCGTTCCTTGGCGCAGGCCTTGTTGTTGGTGAGGTCGACCTCACCGGAGACGGGCTTCAGCGCCGCGCAGTTCTCGACCGAATCCGACTGGTAGCCGGCCGGCATGACCGCCCTGACGACGATCGGCGTCGATGCGCCCGGCATCAGCACGATGCCGGCATTGTCGCAGCGGAACTGGCCGGGACCGTTCGGTCCGCATGTCCAGGGCGGAGACGGGCCGAAGGTCGAAGAGGCCGGCGCGCCGCCCGGGTAATTGTCGACAACCGTCAACGGCCCATTATAGGGGACGCTGCCATTGTTGATGATGTCGATCACGAAGTAGCAGATGCCGTCGGGCGTGCAGACCGGGATGCGGGCACGCTTCTTCAGGATCAAGTCGACCTTCTTGTCGACTGGGGGCCGGCAATCGCGGTCGCGGTCGCCACGCCGGCAGATCGGGATCGAGGCACAGCCGCGATCGTTCTGCTGGCTGCCGAACAGCGGCTTGCCGCTGGCGCCGTAATTATAGGTGGCGCAGTTGCGCAACGCGCTGCCTTGCCAACCACCCGCCGGCTTGAAGCCGAGCTTGAGGTTGATGGAGGCCCCCGGATTGAGCGTGGTCACCGGATAGGTGCACGTCATCGGGGTCACGCCGGGCATGCATACCCAGGGCGGATTGGGCCCTGCATCCAGAGTCGAGCCGGCCGGCAGCGTCACCTCATCGAGCACGATCTTGCCGTGATACGGCCCGTCGCCGACATTGGTGACCTTGATGGTGAAGTCGCAGCCGCCGCCCATCGTGCAACGCGTCACGTCGGCGCGTTTCTCGACCTTGAGGTCCGGTTCCTTGTCCTTGGGCGGACATCTCAAGTCACGCGGGATGACGATGTCGATGGTCTGCGTGCAGCATAGTCCCCAGCCCTCCTTCGGGCCGGCATAGGTCTCGATGCCGGTGACGATGAGGTGGATGACGTCGCCGGGCGACGCACCGACGATCTTCCAGTTCAGCACACCGCCGCCCGCCGGCACCATTTGCGTGTCGGGGATGATGGTGATGCCTGGGGTCGTCGTCGATACCTGCACCCATTTGCCGCCCATCTCCGGGCCGACAGGCATGTGGTAGATGAACGCGCCGCCGCCTTGCATGCAATCGACCGTGCCGCGCTCCACCTTGAAACATTCCCGGTCGGGAGGCGGAGGCCGCTTGTCACAATTGGTGAGGTCGATCTTGATCGAGGTCTTGGCCCCGGTCTTGTAGTCGCCGTCGTCGGGCTTGCCCGGATCCTGCGACGGGATGATGGCCCCCGTGCCGACGCCCGGCGTCACCTTGATCATGCCCTGGTTGTCGACGATGGTCGGCGAAGGAAACGCCGCATGGTCGATCTTGGCGGTGATCTTGAAATTGATGACGCGTTCATTGCCAGCCCCAGCGCCGTCGAGATCGGTGGTGGAAATCCGGAAATCGGAAACCCTTGCCGTATCGTTCGGATTAGCCGAGGTGCTGATTGTCGCACCCGGCAGCGGTCCGCCAGACGCATCCGTGCCGTCGCCGGACACGTTGACGTTGACGATCGCAAGACCGTGCGGAAGCTGATCCTTGAAGTCGAGTTGGAGTTTCTTCAGCCTGGCCGAAAAGCTTGGGTCGGCAAAGCCTTGCGAGTCGCCGCGCAGGCCAAAGCTCAGAGAGTAGACGACGTAGTCGCAGCTCCTCTGTGTGCCTGTTTTGGTGAAGAACGGCACGATCCGTTCCGGCCTCGGATTGACGATTTTTGAATTGTCGAGGTCGAGCCGCAGTTCCGGAGTGATCGGGACTGCATCTTCGGCGTGGCTTGCCACAGGGGTGAACATGGCGACCGCGATACCGGCCGCCATCAGCCAGCGCGCGCCGCGCCTGGCATATGACAGGGGTTTCATGATGGTCTCCATGACGTTGGATTGACTGCTGTTCGCGGTCGGGGAAAGTGCGAGATTTTTCATCTTCCCCTCCTCAACGTTCGCAGCTGACGGCTGGGGTTCTGAGCGGCAAAGTCATCTTGCAGCAAGGGTAGTAGCCACCCTTGTCCTTGTCGGACTGCCTGTAGAAGCAAAGTCCAACATCGACTCTGTCGCCCGGAGAATGGCCGGTGATGTCGACCGTGTAAGGCTTACCGGGAGCATGCGACTGGGGTGATGTCACCCCGACGCCTGGTGTCATGGACTGGACCTTGATCGAATCGCCGCCAAAGCCGGCATGGTCATGGAGATAGAGGTCGGCCTGGAGGCCGCGAGGCGTGCAGTAGAACTGAACATCCTCGACATCGATGCACGGAGGCAGATCGCCGGGCGGTGGGAAGCCCGGCGGATAGAACGGCGGCAGATAACCGCCTGGGATCTCTTCATAATAGCCGGCACGGCCGTCGCAGGGGTGCCAGACCTCGACGTCGCCGACATGGCCTTCCACTTCTGGGTCTTCGAAATAGCCGTGGAAGTCGACGAACCACGAGCCGAAAGGCGGCACGTTGGCCGGCTTGACCAACGGCGTCGGCGTGATCTGCACGCCGTGCACGGCAAGCGGCCCGCCGGCGGCGAGCTGGTCGGCAAGTGTCGGGTTGTCGCGCAGCTTGTCGCCGGTGTTGACCAGCGTGTCGGTGCACACGCCGGTGTCGAGATTGCCGTCGGCGTCATAGCCATATTGCAGGTCGAGCCCACCGGCCGACTGCCGGTTGCCTTGCGGGAAGCCGACTGCATATTCCTGCGGCTCTTCCACCCAGACCGATTCCGTCGCCGGATCGTCCGGGTTTTCGCGCCAGTAGCGGATGACCTCGCCCTTGCCGGAATCGGCGAACTGGCTGTAATCGTAGCGATTCTCGACCGGGCCGCGCTGCGCCAGATACATGAAGCCCTGGTTGTCGAAGGCGATGTCGGTGACGGCGTAGTCCTTGTCGGCCTTGACCGTCAGCTCCCAGCGCGGATCACCGGCAAAGCTGCCATCGCGGGCAATGCCAACCGACCAGATCTCGGCCTTTTCGCCGACCGAATAATAGAGCCGGCCGCCATGATAGGCGACGGACCAGACGCGGCGTTCGTCCTGCGTGTAGCCCCATGTGTCGGGGTCTTCCGAGTCGAAGGCAGCACCCTGTATGTCCATCACCGCACCGTCATCGGCGACGGGAGCCAGCCCATGCGCCGGCCGCCCGGCAACGCCGTGATCGAATGTGTCGATCAGCGTGCCGTTGGCGTCGAGGCGGTGGATGAGGCCGGTGTCGAGATCGCTGGCGAAGAACTCGCGGTGATTGCTGTCGAAGCTGATGTCGCCGATGCCGGAACCGCTGTTGGTGTCTATGTCGGCGAATTTGGAGACCGCGCCGGTGATGCCGTCGATCTTCCAGATCGTGCCCGGACCGCCACCGCTTTCGGTGCCGAACTGGCCGTCCATGAAGACGGCGCCTGCGGTGCCGCGGCGCTGTCGCTCGGGCCGACCGTCGGCATCTTCGTCCGGGGTGACGATACGGATGCCGTGCAGCGAGGTAGCGCCGGCATAGAGATTGGGGACGCCCGAGGGAACGCCGTCGCGCATACCGTCATCATAGGTGATGGCGAATACCTGGCCGATCTGTTCGGCCGTCACCTCGAAAGGCGGCGGCGTGTAGACGAGCTGGCCGGAAGCCGGTCCGCCGAGCGCCGAAACGTCGAAGACGCGCAAGGTGGCGCGCGTCGTGTCGATGAAGGTTTCGTCGACCGGGTCGACGCCGGGCGGCAGCCCCCCCCTTTCGGAATCGGCAGAGTCGAAATTGGGAATGACGGTGCCGGAAAATCCGGTGACCGCCATCGAGCCGGGATAGACGATCTGGGTTTCCTGCGCTTGGGCGGCTGTGCCCAACCAGAGCGTGGCGCTCAGCGCCAGGGCAAGCAAACCGCCGCCCAGATGGAGCGAACGGCGGAAACCGCTTGGAAACGACATGGACGCGCCGCGATCGCAGGACATAAAACTCCCCCCGAAGTTTTCGGGAGGAACATCCGGTCCGGCCGCGCGAAACAGGGCAAGGCGCGGCGTTCCGGCACGTTCGTCCCTGATCGAATTGTCTGCTTTCCTCATCTTCACGATACGCCTGCTCCTGCGCAGGGTCAACGGAATCAGCCGAAAGCCCAGCGCATCGACTCCATCCCGAAGGCGGTGGTCGCGCTGAGCTTGCGTTGGTCCCGGAGACCGTGGAGCCTCTGGGGTCCTGGTCATGGGGCATCCTTTCCGGCCCGCACCATGCGGCGCCTGGTCGTCAGTCGCCGGCTGGAGCAGAAAGGTTCATGCAAAACGGCGGCCGGGTCTGTCCGCCATTTCACAGAGGCGCGGCTAATTCCTTGTGTCAACTCAGGTGGAAAACAGTCTTGGCGCGCGAAAGACCGGCCGGCTTACTTACCGTCAGTGCCGGCTTCTGCTAGCGTCTTCCCAACCCTGGGGGGTATCATGACACGCAGGCACTTCGTTCTATTGCTGGCGGCGCTTTTTCCATGTGCGTTGCCGGTCCATCAATCCTTAGCCAAGACCTTGGTCTACTGCACCGAGGTTAGCCCCGATACGTTCGATCCCGCACTCGCCTCCGGATCCCGCGACGCCTCGGCCACCGCTCTCTATAACCGCATGGTTGAGTTCGAGCCCGGCACCACCAAGGTGCGCCCCGGCCTTGCCGAAAGCTGGGAGATTTCCGACGATGGCCTCACCTACACATTCCACCTGCGGCAGGGCGTGAAATTCCACAGCGTCGAGGGCTTTACGCCTAGTCGCGACTTCAATGCCGATGACGTGCTGTTCACCTTCGACCGGCAGGCCAACGCGCAGAACCCGTTCAACAATTACGCCAAACGCCAGTACATTTACTTCGACGGCATCGGCATGCCGGATCTTGTCGCCGGTTGGCGCAAGCTTGACGACCATACTGTGGTGATGACGCTGAAGGCGCCGCATTCGCCGATGCTAGCCGACCTGGCGATGGATTTCGCTTCGGTCGTTTCCAAGGAATATGCCGACAAGCTCGTCGCAGAGAAGCGGCTTCTCGACCTGGCGCTGAATCCGGTCGGGACGGGTCCGTTCCAGCTTGTCGACTACCAGCAGGATGCAGTCATCCGCTACAAGGCCAATCCGGACTACTGGCGCGGCAAGCCGAAGATCGACGATCTCGTCTTCGCCATTGCCACCGATGCCAGCATTCGCATGGAAAAGCTGCGCGCCGGCGAATGCGATCTCATGCCCTATCCAAATCCGGCCGACCTGGAGGCGATCAAGGCGACGCCCGGAATCAAGGTCATGCGGCAGGAGGGCCTCAATACGGGATACCTCGCCTTCAACACCTTGCAGAAGCCCTTCGACGATCCAAGGGTGAGGAAGGCGATCGCCATTGCCATCGACACGCAGGCGCTGGTCGACGTCGTATTCCGCGGCACCGGCGAAGTCGCACGCAATCCGCTGCCGCCAACCTCCTGGGCCTATGACAAGACGAGCCCCGATCATGTCTTCGACCCCGCTGCCGCCAGGCAGGGGCTCGCCGATGCCGGCGTAAAAGACCTGCACATGAAGATCTGGGCGATGCCGGTGCAGCGTCCGTATAACCCGAATGCGCAGCGTATGGCCGAAATGATCCAGTCCGACCTGGCAAAGATCGGTGTCACCGTGGAAGTCGTGACGTATGAGTGGACTGAATACCTTGCCCGCTCGAAGTCACGCGACCGCGACGGCGCCATGCTGTTCGGCTTCACCGGCGACAATGGCGACCCCGATAACTTCCTGTCGGTGCCGCTTGGCTGTGCCGGCGTCGGCACCACCAATCGTGCCAACTGGTGTTTTCCGGCCTTCGACGATCTGCTCAAGCAGGCAGCCGGGATCGTCGATCCCGCTGCCCGCGCAAAACTCTATTCGCAGGCGCAAACGATCTTCAGGGAGCAGATGCCGTGGGTCGCTATCGCCCACTCCGTGGTCTCGATCCCGATGCGCGAACAGGTGACGGGCTATGTCATGGACCCCTTTGATCACCATGATTTCTCGGGCGTCGATATCAAGGAATAGCGTTCGGTGTCTGCCGCCGATCTCGATGTCTATGTAGAGAGCCTGCGCAATTTCCGACTGGTGCGGAGCTATAGCATCGCGCAGTTGCTGCCTTACCTGGAACAGGCTGGATTGAAAGTGCGCCTGCTCGACCGGCCAGCCGGCCGAGATCGGGCGCCGGTGGCCTTTCTGCATGTCGACCTGACAGTCGTGCCGCCAACGTACCGCGGGCTCGGCCACCTCTACGACCGCACCATCAATGGCCGCGCGCTGTCCATCCACCGGCACCTTTATTCGACACTGAAGCTGGAGGCCGGCGACAGCCACAAGGGGCCGGTTGTCGTCAAGACGGTCCTCAACTCCAGGGGCCGACCAGAGCAGCGCTGGTGGCAGCATCGCAACGGCCTGACCAGGAGCGCGCATGCCATCCGCAAGCTCTTCGAACCCGGCTACAAGGACCGCCTGTGCCCGCCCTATAAGGTCTACCAGACGATCGGCGAGGTTCCGCGGGATGTATGGCGCAACAATCGCCTGATGGTGGAACAGTTCGCTTTCGATACCCTCGACCTGCCCATCGTCAAGCACCGCTACATGTTCCTGCTCGGTGCCGAGGTCAACATGCGGCAGGTCTACGACGATGTGTTGTGCGCCGGCTCAAAAATCCTGAGCAATGAGGTGGGCGGCGCCGTGCCACCGGAAGTGCTGGCGGTGCGGCAGCGGCTCAACCTGGACTTCGGCGCCATCGACTATTTCATTGTCGATGGCAAAGGCGTTGTCGTGGATGCCAACAAGACCGTCGGCTCAAACCCTGAATGGCTGAAGAAGAATCGCTTTCGTCGGGAATTCAACGATCGCATGGCTGAGGAACTGATCGCCTTTGTCCGCGGTTGAGCCGGATCACCAGATCCAGTCGCCCTTGCCCAGCACCGACACCGCTTCGACGATACGGTTGAAGCTGGCGCGGGCCCGGCCAACCGTGTGCCTGGCCCGGAGATAGCCGTGCACCAGTCCCGGCTCCTCGAACCAGGCGGCATGGCCGCCGGCAGCGAGGACGCGATCGCGATAGGCCTCGCCGTCCGACGACAGCGGGTCGCATTGCGCGGTGATCAGCACTGTCGGTGGCAGGCCGATGAAATCTGCGTCGGCCAGTGGATACAAAGTGATGTCGCCGGTCCCATCGAGGCCGCCGGTGCGGACATCCCTGTAGAAGTCGAGATCGCGCACCGTCAGCATCGGCGCTTCCGCATGCGTCAAATAGGAGCCTTGCGAACGGTCGCCGCCGAGGCCGGGATAGATCAGCACCTGGCCGATCGACTTTTTGGCATGGCTGCGCGTCGCGTGGGCGAGAGCCGCGCAGAGATTGCCGCCGGCGCTGTCGCCGCAGAGCAAAATAGGGCAGTCGTAGTTTGAGGCCGTCCATTCGAAGGCATGCAGCGCATCGTCGAAGGCGGCCGGGTGCAGATGCTCCGGCGCCAGCCGGTAGTCGATGGAGACCACTTCGAAGCCGGTCCGGGCGCACAGCTCGGCGCAGACATCGTCATGGCTGTCCAGCCCACCGAGGATGAAGCCGCCGCCATGGATGTAAAGCACCATCGCGGCATGGCCCGGTGTCGTGCTGCGATAAATGCGGATCGGGATGTCGTGGGCGGCAATGATTGTCGTTTCCGCCGTCACGCCATCGGGATAGCCGGCAAAAAACTCGCGGCACATCCTGTCATAGATCGCACGCTGCTGGGCGATGGTGTAGTCGATCGTGTCGGGAGGATAGTAGGAGTTGGTCTTCTCGATGAAGGCCCAGGTCTCGGCGTCGATGAGGGTTTTGTAGTCGGTCATGCAGCTCCTTTACCTCCCCCTTGATGGGGGAGGTCGCCGCGAAGCGGCGGGTGGGGGGTGGTGGCGCATCACCCCACCCCGGACCTTCGGTCCGACCCTCCCCATCGAGGGGAGGGTAAAGAGGCTACTTCCCCTTCCACACCGGGTCGCGCTTTTCCGCAAAAGCCCGGAACCCTTCCATATTGTCCTCCGAGCCATAAAGCGCATCGACCGTCGCCAATTGCCGGCGCGTCACGCGGTTCATCGCGTCCTGGAAGGTCAGCGCCTCCGCCACCCGCGCCGTCTCCTTGATCGCGGCGAACACCAGCGGCGGGCCGCTGGCGAGCAGCCTTGCGATCTCCCAGACGCGCTCCTCGAGCTTGTCCTTGGGCAGCACTTCGTTGACCAGGCCCCAGCGATGCGCTTCCGCCACATCCATCCAGCGGCCGGTGAGCAGAAGGTCCATGGCGACATGGTAGGGAATGCGCTTGGGCAGCTTGATCGTCGCGGCATCAGCCAGCGTGCCGGCGCGGATTTCGGGCAGGGCGAAGGAGGAATGGTCGGAGGCGAAAATGAGGTCGCAGGACAGCGCCAGCTCGAAGCCGCCGCCCACCGCCATGCCGTTGACGCAGGCAATGATCGGCTTGTTCATGTCGCGCAGCTCCTGCAGGCCGGCAAAACCGCCGACGCCATAGTCGCCGTCGACCGCGTCGCCACCGGCGGCTGCCTTCAAATCCCAGCCGGCGCAGAAGAACTTGTCGCCGGCGGTCTTGACGATGGCGACGCGCAATCCGGGATCGTCGCGGAACGCCTTGAAGGTCTCGCCCATCAGCCGCGAGGTCTTGAGGTCGATGGCGTTGGCCTTGGGCCGGTCGAGCGTGACCTCGAGGATGGTGCCCTCGCGGCGGGTGGAAATGACGTCAGACATTCTTCTTCTCTCCCAGCACCAGCAGCGCGTCGGCGATCCAGGCGCCCTTGCCCTCGGCGCAGACGATCAGCGGATTGATGTCGAGTTCCTCGATCTCTCCGGCATTCGTCTGCACGAAGCCGGCAATGCCCGCGATGGCGTCGATGGCAGCGCCGACATCGGCCTTGGGCCGGCCACGATAGCCGTCGAGCAGCGGAAACAGTTTGAGGCCACGCAGGGCGGCCTCGATGTCGTCGCGCGTCGCCGGCAGCATCAGCGTGACGCTGTCGCGCAACAGCTCGACCAGCACGCCTCCGGTGCCCAGCGTCATGACCGCGCCGAACATCGGATCGCGGGTGAAGCCGACGATCAACTCGGCAACGCCGTCGCGCACCATGCGCTCGAGATAGAGGCCGGTGCCGAGCGGCAGCAGATCATGCGCCGCCGTGCTCACGGATTCGGCGTCCTTGAGGTTCAGCCTGACCGCGCCGACTTCCGATTTGTGGGTGACTCCGAGCGCCTTCAGCGCCACCGGGAAGCCGAGCGCCATCGATGAGATGACGGCCTCGACAGCATTGGCGGCACGTTCTGCCTTCGGCACAGGCAAGCCGGCCTTGATCAACCGCGCCTTGGCTTCGGCCTCGTCAGGGGTGACATGGTCACCTCCGGCCGCACCTGCAGCCGACGTGTCGATAGACTGCGCCTGCGGCTCGGCCCAGGCCCAGCCGATGAAGGCTGCCGCACCTGCGGCATCCATGGCCTCGGAGATGCCGAACAACGGCACCATGCCGCGCGCCATCAGTTCGGCGGTGTATTCCTCCGGCAGGTTCTCCGGCAGCGAGGAGACGATCGCACCATGCGCCTTGTTGGTCTTCAGCGCCGATTCGAAGGCGCGCAGCGTCGCCCACCAGTCGGTGACCGAGCAGCGGTCGGGGCGCGGGAAATCGAGCACCAGCATGTTGAGGTCGAAGCCACCCGACACCATGGCGGTGAAGGTTGCGGTCATCGCCGGCTCGTTGTTCCAGATGAAGGTGTGATAGTCCAACGGGTTGGCGACCGCGACCAGCGGCCCGAGCGTCGATTTGACATGGGCGCGGTGCTTGCTGGTGAGCTCCGGGAAATTGACCCAGCGGCCTTCGGCGCTGTCGGCCATGACAGAGGCTTCGCCGCCGGAGCAGCTCATCGACGACAGACGATAGCCGGGCAGCGGCCCGGTGACATGCAGCAGCTTCAGCGCCTCGATGAAGGCGGGGATGGAATCGACGCGGGCAATGCCGAGCCGCCGCAGGAATGCGCCCGAGGCAGCGTCCGAGCCAGCCAGCGATGCCGTGTGCGAGACCGTCGCCTGCCGCGCCTGTTCGGAGCGACCGACCTTCATGGCGATGATCGGCTTCTTCAGTTCGCGCGCCCGCGCCGCCAGCTTCTCGAAGCCGGCTACCGAATCGAAGGCTTCGATGTGCAGGCCGAGCGAGGTGACGCGCTCGTCCTCGATCAGGCCGAGCGCCATTTCGGAGAGGCCGGTCTGCGCCTGGTTGCCGGCGGTCATCAGGAAGGCGATCGGCAGGCCGCGCTTCTGCATCGTCATGTTGATGGCGATGTTGGAGGACTGGGTGATGATGGCGACGCCCTTGGCGCCTTCGGGCAGCCTGATGCCGCCATGCTGGTCGGGCCATAGCAGCGCGCCATCGGCATAGTTGATCAGGCCGTAGCAGTTCGGCCCGATGATCGGCATCTGGCCCGCGGCAGCCACCAGTTCGGCCTGCAGCCGCTCGCCGTCATCGTCATAGGCCTCGGTCTCAAGAAAGCCCGCGGCAAAACAGACGGCGCCGCCGGCGCCACGCTTGGCCAGCGCCTTGATCACCTCGATGGTGAGATGCCGGTTTACGCCGACAAAGGCGGCGTCGGGCGCGTCGGGAAGGTCGGCGACCGAGCGATAGGCCTTGCGGCCGGCGACCTCGTCCTTGTTCGGATGCACCGGCCAGATTTCGCCGACAAAGCCCATCTTGATCGATTGGGCGACGACGGCGGCGGCCTGGGCCCCGCCGAACACCGCGATGGATTTTGGGCGCAACAGACGCTCAAGCTTGTGCATGGGTTATGCCCCGAACGGGCGCAGCAGCGCCCGCGAAATGATGTGGCGCTGGATTTCCGACGTCCCTTCCCAGATGCGCTCGACGCGGGCGTCGCGCCAGATGCGCTCCAGCGGCAGGTCATCCATCAGCCCCATGCCGCCATGGATCTGGATTGCTTCGTCGGCAACAAAGGCGAGCATTTCGGTAGCCTTCAGCTTCGCCATGGCCATGTCCTGATCGGTGACGGTGCCCTGATCGTACTTCCAGCCGGCTTCGAACACCATCAGGTCCGCCGCCTTCAGTTCCGTCGCCATGTCGGCGAGCTTGAACGACACGCCCTGGAACTTGCCGATCTGCTGGCCGAACTGCTGGCGTTGCGCCGAGTATTCGATGGCGTGGCCGAGTGCCCGCTCGGCGCGGCCGAGACAGGTGGCGCCGACCTGCAGGCGCGTGGCGCCGAGCCAGGAATTGGCGACGTCGAAGCCCTTGTGGACCTCACCCAGCACCTGGCTTGCCGGCAGGCGGCAATCGTCGAATTCGAGGATGGCGTTGGTGTAGCCGCGATGCGAGACGTTGCGGTATCCGTCGCGCACGGTGAACCCCTTGGTGCCCTTGTCGACGAAGAAGGCGGTGATCTTCTTGCGCTTGCCGCGCGGCGTTTCTTCCTCGCCCGAAGCCATAAAACAAATCGCGAAATCGGCGAGATCGGCATGGGAGATGAAATGCTTGGTGCCGTTAAGGACCCAGTCGTCGCCGTCCTGCACCGCGGTCGCCTTCATGCCTCGCAGGTCGGAGCCGGCGCCGGGCTCGGTCATCGCCAGGCAGTCCCACTTCTCGCCGCGGATGCACGGGAACAGGTACTTTTCGCGCTGCTCGGGCGTGCCGGCGAGCAGGATGTTGGAGGGGCGCGCGACGCAGGTCCAGTGCAGCGCATAGTTGGCGCGGCCGAGTTCCTTCTCGTAGAGCAGCCAAGTCACCGTATCGAGGCCGGCGCCACCGACATCGGCCGGCATGTTGGCCGCATAGAGCCCGGCTTCGATTGCCTTGACCTTGATCTCCTCGATCAGCTCGCGGCGCAGCACGCCGGTGCGCTCGACCTCGCGTTCATGCGGGTAAAGCTCGTTCTCGACGAAAGCGCGCGTCGTCTCGACAATGAGCTTCTGTTCCTCCGACAGCCCGAAATCCATGGTCTTCAGCCCTTCTTCTTTTTCTTCGGTTTTTCCGCCTTCTTTACCGGCTTGGATGCCTTGGACTTCTCGGCGGCCCTGGATGCGGCCGGCTTCTTCGCCGCCAGCTTGGCCAATTGCCTGGTATAGTCCTTGTGCAAGGCGCCGGCGCCCCAGCCCTTGCCTTTGTTCTGTTTCGACAGAGCATCCATAATCGCGACCAGATTGTCGTCGCGGATCTTTTCCAGCTCACGGATCGACAGGCCATGCGCCTGGTCGTCCGACTGGGTGGCGATCAGATCAACCAGCTCGTCGTTGAACTCCGGGACGTCCATCAGCTTGGTCCACGGCCATTTCAGGCACGGCCCGAACTGCGCCATAAAGTGGCGCATGCCGGCCTCGCCGCCGGCGACGCGGTAGACCTGGAACATGCCCATCTGAGCCCAGCGCAGGCCGAAGCCATAGCGCATGATGTCGTCGAGTTCCTCAACGGTGCAGATGCCGTCCTTGATCAGCCACAGCGCCTCACGCCACGCCGCTTCGAGCAGGCGGTCGCCGACAAAGGCCTCAATCTCCTTGCGGATCACCACCGGCTTCATGCCGATCGATGCATAGATCTCCTTTGCGACCTCGATCGCCTCTGGAAAGGTCTGTTCGCCGCCGACGATCTCGACCAGCGGCAGCAGATAGACCGGGTTGAAGGGATGTCCGACAACCAGACGCTCCGGATGCTTCTTCATCGCCACCTGCATGTCGGTCGGCTTGATGCCCGAGGTGGACGAGCCGACAATGGCGTTGGCCGGCGCGTAGAGATCGATCTCGGCCAGTACGCGGTGTTTGAGGTCGAGCCGCTCCGGCACGCTCTCCTGGATGAAATCGGCGTCGGCCACCGCCTCGGCGATGGTCTTGGCAAAGGTCAGTCTGCCTTCCCTGGGCAGGCCGCCGGGAACCATCTGCCTGTAGGCGCGGCGCGCGCCCTTCATCACTTCCGAGACCTTGCGCGACGCTTCCGGGTCCGGATCGAAGATCGACACGTCGATGCCGTTGAGCAGCAGCCGCGCCACCCAGCCGGCGCCAATGACACCGCCGCCAATGGCGGCTGCCTTGTTGATGATGCTCATGGTCAGGCTCCGGTTCTTGTCTTGGCTGTTTGAGGGTCGATGAGAGGCACGCGCTCGCCGACGCGGATCACGGAGGGGTCGTAGGCCTTGCGGGCGAAGACTTCGAGCACAAACTGGCGGAAGAATGCGATCGGCAGCGTGTCGTAGTCCGGGTCGAAGCTCGACTGGTCCCAGCGTTCGCAGAACTGGTCGCAATCGTCGAAATAGGCATGGCCGGCGAAGCGGTCGCGAGCATGGCGGTTGCCGCCGAGATGATGCGCGTAATAGAGCCGCTGGAAGTCGCCATGCTTTTCCACCACCCAGGTGCATTGTTCGCGCACGAAAGGTTTCAGGATCGAAGCGGCGTACTCGTCGTGATTGTAGGGAGCGTAGATGTCGCCGATGTCGTGCAGCAGCGCGCAGGCGATCCAGTCGGTGTCGGCGCCGTCGCGCCAGGCACGAGTCGCCGTCTGCAGCGAATGGCCGAGCCGGGTGATCTTGTAGCCGGACAGGCCTTCGTCGAGCTGCACCAAAGCGTCGAGCAGCCGCTCGCCGGTCCTGGCGGCATAGTCGATCTCATGGGCGGTCAGGAACTCGTAGTCTTGCCTGTCGCCATCCTTCATCGCAGTGAATTTGACGGTAGCCATGATCCGCTCCCGTTTTACGCAGCTGCTGCGATCGGCGCCCGTTTGGTCAGGTTGAGCTTCTTGCGCACTTCCTCGGGTCCCAGAATCCTGGCGCCGAGATTGGTGACGATGCTGGCGGCGCGCTCGACCAGCTGCGCATTGGTGGCCAGCACGCCCTTGTCGAGCCAGAGATTGTCTTCAAGACCGACGCGGACATTGCCGCCGGCGAGCACTGCAGCGGCTGCATAGGCCATCTGGTTGCGGCCGATGGCGAAGGCCGACCAGTTCCAGGTCGACGGCACGTTGTTAACCATGGCCATGAACGTGTTGAGGTCGTCCGGCGCCCCCCACGGCACACCCATGCAGAGCTGCACCAGCGCGTCGGGATTCAAGACCTTTTCTTCGACCAGCTGCTTGGCGAACCAGAGGTGGCCGGTATCGAAGGCTTCGATCTCCGGCTTGACGCCGAGCGCCGTCATCATGCCGCCCATTGCGCGCAGCATGCCGGGCGTGTTGGTCATGACATAATCGGCCTCGGCGAAGTTCATGGTGCCGCAATCCAGCGTGCAGATTTCCGGCAGGCACTGGCGCACATGTTCCATGCGGTTGGTGGCGCCGCCCATGTCGGTGCCTTTTTCATTGAGCGGCAGCGGCGCTTCCGGTGAGCCGAACACCATGTCGCCGCCCATCCCGGCGGTCAGGTTCAGGATCACGTCGACTTCTGCCGCGCGGATGCGGTCCGTCACTTCGCGGTAGAGATGGACATCGCGGCGCGGCTTGCCGGTCTCGGGGTCGCGGACATGGCAGTGGACGATGGCGGCACCGGCCTTGGCCGCATCGATCGCCGAATCGGCGATCTGCTTGGGCGAGCGTGGCACATGCGGGGAGCGGTCCTGCGAGCCGCCGGACCCGGTCACGGCACAGGTAATGAAAACCTCACGGTTCATCGCGAGCGGCATGGACATCTCCTCCCCATAGAAACAGACCCTAACAATGACCGACTTGCCGGAAACTGTTTTGCAATTTACGAAGCTCTCGTGATCAAAAGCGAAAAACCGACCATCTTTCGCGCTGAGCGATCGCCGCTCAAGGTGACGCTGCTGGTGTTTTCAGGCTCGTCCATCATGTGCGTGGCGTCGACCGTCGACCCGCTGCGCGCCGCCAACCGCATCTCAGGCGAGACGCTGTTCGATTTCAAACTGGTCTCGGTCACCGGCGAGGCGCCGGTCACCACATGCGGCCTGCCGGTGGCGGTCAGGGGCCGCTTCGATGCGGCCGAGCCGACCGATGTGCTTGTCGTCGTCGCCGGCTTCGGCACCCAGAATTACGCGACATCGGCTCTGCTTTCCGGATTACGGCGAGCGGCCCGCGCGGCTCGCGCCTGCGGCGGCGTCGAGGCCGGCACATGGCTGGTGGCGCGCGCCGGCCTCCTCGAAGGCCGCAGCGCCACCACCCATTGGGAAGACATGGAGGATTTTTCCTCCGCCTTTCCCGGCGTCGACGTGCGTCCGGACCGCTACGTCATCGACGGACCGGTGTTCACCTCGGGCGGGGCGTCGCCGACCTTCGACCTGATGCTGCATCTGATCCGCACCCGGCTCGGCATGGCCGTCGCGCTCGATGTCGCCAGCGTCTTCATCTACGACCAGGCGCGCGCCGCGACCGACGCGCAGCCGCTGGTCTCGCTCGGCCGGCTCGACGGCTACGACCCGCGTCTGGCGCAGGCTATCCGGCTGATGGAATCGCATGTCGACCAGCCGCTGACCATCGACGCGGTGGCAAAACGCGCCGGGGTGACGGCGCGGACATTGGAGAGCATTTTTCGCAAGTCGATCGGCGAGACGCCGGGCGCATATTATCTCAGGCTGCGGCTGGGCGCGGCGCGGCGGCTGGTGGTCGACACGCGGATCGCCATGGCGGATATTGCCGGGCGGACGGGGTTCTCGTCCGCCGCGGCATTTTCCAGAGCGTTTTCAAGAGCGTTCGGCGAAGCCCCGGTCAGGCTGCGCCGAGGTTGATGCATGTCGCCCAAAAGTGTGTCGCGGTTTTGGGATTACGACATGCACGGACAAAGGGAGATCAGGCTGCGTTCTGTCGATCGCTGCCGGCGTCCATCTGCGAGCGCATCTGCCTCGCCAGACGGACTTCAAATCGGCTGCTGACAGCACGATCCCATTCGTTTTTCACGCTGTCGGTCGGCCGCGGCAGCGCCATCAGCCGGTCGATGATCGATCCGGTCTCGCCGGATGAGAGCAGGGCGTCGATTTCGCGTTCATGCTGCATATCGGTTCGCCTCCTTCCTTTTCACCCGCCACAACCGCATCCTTATACGAGATACGTGACGGCAGTTTGAAGGCAAGAGCGAGGTCATTGAGGGGCGCCAAAGGGCAAACCCTTGTCGTCGGATAGGGTCTTGCGCAAACCCCATTCCGGGCGGCCGGAATGTTATCCAGCCACCCTTGAGCACAACGAATCGGCTTTCCGCCCTCAGACGTAGCGGTTGACGATGTTTTCCAGCAACTCCTGGCGGCCGGAGCGTGGCTGCGGCTCGATCTTCTTCTTCACCACGCGCTCGGCGATGTCTTCCAGCGAGCGCTTGCCCGACAGCATCGCCTTGCCCTCGGCCGTGTTCCAACCGGCATAGCGCTCGGCCAGCGGACCCGACAGCGCCTTGTCCTCGACCATCTTGGCGGCTGCCTTGAGACCTCGTGCGCAGGAATCCATGCCGCCGATATGGCCGATCAGCAGGTCCTGCGGGTCGAGCGACTGGCGGCGCAGCTTGGCGTCGAAATTGGTGCCGCCGGTCTTGAAGCCGCCGGCCTGCAACACCTGGTAATAGGCCAGCGCCATCTCCGGCACATTGTTGGGGAACTGGTCGGTGTCCCAGCCCGACTGGTAGTCGTTGCGGTTCATGTCGATCGAGCCGAAGACGCCGAGCGCATTGGCCAGCGCCAGCTCGTGCTCGAAGGAATGGCCGGCAAGAATCGCGTGGCCCTGCTCGATGTTCAGCTTCACTTCCTTCTCCAGCCCGAAGCGCTTGAGGAAACCGTAGACCGTGGCGACGTCGTAGTCGTACTGATGCTTGGTCGGCTCCTGCGGCTTCGGCTCGATCAGGATCGTGCCTTTGAAGCCGATCTTGTGCTTGTAGTCGACGACGAGACTGAGGAAGCGCCCGGCCTGCTCCTGCTCGCGAGCAAGATCAGTGTTGAGCAGCGTTTCATAGCCCTCGCGCCCGCCCCACAGTACATAATTCTCGCCCTTCAGCCGCTTCGTGACGTCGATGCAGCTTTTCACCGTCGCCGCCGCATAGGCGAAGACATCCGGATCGGGATTGGTGGCGGCGCCCGACATGAAGCGGCGGTTGGAGAACAGGTTGGCCGTGCCCCAGAGCAGTTTGACGCCGGTCTTCTTCATCTTGGCGGCAAAATAGTCGGCGATCTCGTCGAGCCGCGCGGCACTTTCGGAGAAATCCTTGCCTTCCGGCCGCACGTCGGCGTCGTGGAAGCAGAAATAGGGCGCGCCGAGCAGCGAGAACATCTCGAAGGCGACGTCGGCTTTCAGCTTGGCCAGTTCCATCGTGTCGACGCCGCCAGCCTTGGGAAACCAGGGCCGGTCGAAGGTCTGGCCGCCAAAGGGATCGCCGCCCGGCCAGGCGAAAGAATGCCAGTAGGCGACGGCGAAGCGCAGATGGTCTTCCAGCCGTTTGCCGGCCACCACCTCGTCGGGATTGTAGAAGCGGTAGGCCAGCGGATTGGTCGAATCCGGCCCCTCATACTTGATCGCTTTGATGTCGCCGAAAAATCCGCTGCTCATCTTTTTTGTCCTCTCCGAATAATCGCGCCTGATTACCTCAGGCGTAATTGGTTTCGCTCTCGCTCGGGGTGAAAAGCCTCGTGTCAAAGCCACTCAACGAAGGAGACAGACCATGACCGACCTCAACACGATCGCCCAGAACTACATCACCGCCTGGAACGAGGCCGATGCGGATCGCCGCGCCGAACTGCTCAAGGCCACCTTCACCGAAGACGTCAGCTACCGCGATCCGCTCATGCAGGGCGACGGCCATGCCGGCGTTGCCAAGCTGATCGACGGTGTACAGCAGCGCTTCGCCGGCTTCCGGTTCTCGCTGAAGGGCCAGCCGGACGGGTTTGGCGACCGCATCCGCTTCTCGTGGAATCTTGGGCCGGAAGGCGTGCCGTCGGTTATCGAAGGCACCGATATCGGTGTTATCGAAAATGGGCGCCTGAAGAGCGTCACCGGGTTTCTCGACAAGGTGCCGGCGCAGTGATCGATTAAGGGTGGCGCGAGACACCCCCCTCTGCCCTGCCGGGCATCTCCCCCGCAAGGGGGGAGATTGGCTGGCATCCACGCCTTCGCTAATCACCCACCTTACAAGACTGGCATACCCGCCGACGCTGCCGATCTCCCCCCTTGCGGGGGAGATGCCCGGCAGGGCAGAGGGGGGTGCCTCGCGCCGACTCACGCGGTCACGCCTTTGATCGCCGGGTATAGCGCCCGGTAGCGCTGGTACGCATCGGCATACGCCCCGCCAAGCGGGACATCCGGTTCGATCGTCGCATCCGTCCTCGGCGCCGTACACACCGCCAGCGGATCGGCTCCGATTGCAGCGATCAGCCCAAGCCTTGCCGCCCCAAACGCCGCGCCGAAATCGCCGTCGGCCGGAATGTCCACCGGCACCTGCAGCGCCGTGGCGATCGTCTTCAGCCAGTAGCGCGAGCGCGAGCCGCCGCCGATCGCGGTCACCCGTGTCAAGATCGTGCCGGCGGTCTTCAGGGCTTCGAGACTGTCGCGGAATGCGAAGGCAACGCCCTCGAGCACGGCTTGCGTCAGCACCGCGCGGCTCGACTCATGCGCCAGTCCGGTGAAGGACCCACGAATGGCGGAATCATTGTGCGGCGTGCGCTCGCCCGAGAGATAGGGCAGGAACGACACCCCGCTCGGCGCTTTCAGCACATCGCCAAGTTCGGCGGTCAATTCGCCGGCCTTCTTGCCTGAAATCTCCGACAGCCAGTTCAGCGAGTCGGTCGCAGACAGGATGACCCCCATCTGGTGCCAGGTGTTGGGCAGGGCATGGCAGAAGGTGTGGACCGCACTGGCCGGATTGGGCAGGTAGGAAGCGTTGGCGGCAAACAGCACGCCAGATGTGCCCAGCGACACAAAAGCGTGGCCGGCGCCGACCGTGCCCATGCCGCAGGCTGAAGCCGCATTGTCGCCCGCGCCACCGGCCACCGGGACGCCTGATGCTATGCCCCAGTTGGCGGCCAGTTCGGCGCGCAAGGCTCCGGCCTTCTCCGTGCCTTCGACCAGCGACGGCATCTGCCTTTCGTCGAGCGATGTCGCCGCAAGCAATTCGGGGGACCAGCGCCGCTTGCCGACATCTAGCCAGGAGGTGCCGGCGGAGTCCGACATTTCTGAGATATGCTCGCCGGTCAGCCAGAACCGAAGGTAATCCTTCGGCAAAAGCACTTTTGCAACCTTGGCGAAAACCGCGGGCTCGTTGTTCTTCACCCAGGCGAGTTTCGGCGCCGTGAAACCGGGGAAGACGATGTTGCCGGTGAGTTGGCGAAAGTGCGGGTCGGCATCGAGCGCCGCGGCCTCGGCGTGACTGCGCGTATCGTTCCACAGGATGCAGGGGCGCAGCACCTGGTCGCCGGCATCTAGCAAGGTGGCGCCATGCATATGGCCGGAAAGGCCGATGCCCTTGACCGCGGCAAGCTCTTTCGGGTGCGAGGTTTTCAGCTCGGCGATGGCCGTCTCGCAGGCGCGGATCCAGTCGGCGGGGTTTTGTTCGGACCAGCCGGGATGCGGCCGCGATACGTCAAGCGAAGCATGGCCGGAGCCGATGATCTTCTGCCCGGCATCGATCAACAGCGCCTTGACGCCCGACGTGCCGAGATCGAGGCCGAGATACATGCATTCCTCCCATTGCCATTAATTTTTTCGGGTCTCGAAAAAATCTGGCTTGCCAGTTTTTAAAACAAGATCCGCCGCGGGTCAATTCTCTGACAAATTGGCGGCGCGTTGCGAAAACAGCGCCGACAGCGGACTGTCCGGCCGGACCAGTGCGCGCTCGGCCGTCAACGCCCAGGCAAGCGCCGTGTCGTCGGCGCGCAACGCCGCCTCGATCAGCGTGAGATCAATCACATCGCGCTGGGCGTGGCTGCCGCCAAAGCGATGGGCAATGGCGCGGATCGGTCGGATCAGGCGCACCGCTTCGCTGTAATTGCCCTCGCCGAATGCCTTGATGCCTTCCGTCAGTGGCTGGCCGACATCCCGGGTAAAGGCGGCGTTGTCGTCGCTGCCGCGCATCGCCTCGTGCTGGGCTTCGAGCAAGATCTTGACCGGCGCTTCGAGACCGGCGCCGACGAATGCCATCATCGCATGCGCATCGTTGAAGGCGTAATTGCCGGCTCCAGCCTTCGGCGCCCAGTTGGCAGCGAGCGCTGCCCAGCGGTCGCCGACATCGACACCGCCGAGATAAAGCCGCCACAGGATCGCAGAGGCGTCGACCATGTTCAGCGCCAGCGTCGAACGCTCGCCATAGATCGGCCCGTCATAGAGCTTGAGCACCTCGTCGGTCTCGCCGAGATCGTAGTGGAACAGCGCCAGATGCCACCAATTATGCACCTGCAGGAAGCTTTCCTTCGTCCACGCCTCGGGGTCGGCGCGCATCCAGGCGATGCCGTCCCGTTGCCGGCTCTGCATCTCCATGACATGGGCGACCGCATGCTGCGCCCAGCCGTCTCGCGGCTCGATCTCGATCGCCTGTCGGCCGAAACTTTCGGCTCTGACATAGTCGCCCATCTCCTCGAGACCGAAGGCCTGCATACCGATAATGGCGTGATAACCTGGCATGCCGCTCTGCCAGGACGGTAGCGCGCGGCCGATACGGTCGCGCAGCATGCGGGCATTGCCGGTGAAGAAGTCGATCTGGTGGCCGACCTGCAACGCCACCGCGTCGAGCGGGTTGTCGATGGCGATATCTTCGAGCAGGCGCGCGGCGTCATGCCAGCGTCCCTCGGCAAGGTGGCCAAGGGCCGCCACATGCGCCTGTTCGCGCGGCGTCGCGGCAAGCGGCAGTGCCGCAGCATGGCATTCCTGGGCGACCGCCGTTGCCTCGCGTTCGGTGGCGAGGCCGAACAGATACCCCTTGAAGACATGCGCCATGACGAAACCGGGATCCGCCGATATGGCGCGGTCAACGGAGCCGACCGGGTCGCCGACGAAGCATTGCAATTCATGCACGGCCTGGCTGTAGGGTGAAAACCCGGCCTCGGTCGCGCCCGAAAACATTAGGCCGAATGGATCTCTTACTGCCATATCGGCCCTGATGCTCCGCAGTTCCTAATTGCCCGAGCGCATCGCCACCGTGGCGATCCCGGCGCCGACCAGCAGCGTGCCGCCGGTGCGGTTGAAGATGCGGATCGCCTTGGGGTTGCGTACTACGTTGCGGGCGCGCGCCGCGATCAGCGCGTAGCCGAAGGCATTGGCGAAGGCGAGCGCCAGGAAGGTCGCTTCGAAGATCAGCATCTGTGTCCAGAAATCGGCTTCCCGGTTGAGGAACTGCGGCAGGAAGGCGACGAAGAAGGTGATGCTCTTCGGGTTGAGTGCGGTGACCAGCCAGGCGTGCGCCATCATCTTGGCGGCCGAGACGGCATCTGTGCGTGGTTCGGCTTTGAGCGCGCCGCCGGCGCGAAACAGTTTTACCCCGAGATAGATCAGATAGCAGGCGCCGATCAGCTTCAGAATGGTGAACACGGTCGCCGACGCGGCCAGCAGCGCGCCGATGCCCAGCATCGACAGGGTCATGGCGGTGAAGTCGCCCAGCGCCACGCCGACGGCCATCGGCAAGGCGGTGCGCCAGCCCTGGCCCAGCGCATAGGACACGACCAGAAGAATGGTCGGGCCGGGAATGATGAGCAGAACGGTGGAGGCGGCGGCGAAGGCGGCCCAGTTTTCGAACGACATCTTTGTCTCCTTGAGCGCAAAGAAAAGGATAAATCCTCGTGTGCGGAGGAATGTAAAGAGCCCTCTCCCAAAAATGCACGGCGGACCATTTCGCCAGATCGCTGCGGCTATTGGCGGCACAGGCTTAAGACCGGTCGTTGGGCCTTCACCCTTTTTCAACCATGTTTGGCGAAACTGCCTGCTATCCGGCCGGACCGTGTTTCCCGCCGACAGCGTAGGGTTTGGGTGCATGCGTGAGTTGCCGCAGAATGTGACGCCGCCAGCAAATGGCGACGCAAACGAGACCGAACATCTCTATTCCCGCCGCTTCGTCCTGTCAGGGGCCGGCGCCATGACGCTGCTCGGCATGGCCGGCTGCAGCACTTCGACGCTCGAGCTGCCGCAATTCCAGCTGGATGACACGGTCACCGGCTCGGTGCGGCCGATCCGTCCGGCGATCAGCGTCGACAAGAACGTCACCGGCCCCGATGTCATGTACGCTTCGCTCAACGATGGCGGCTTCGAAGTGCCGGCGGTGCCCTATCAGAAGGTCAAGCCGGAGTTCCGCCGCCAGATCGTCGTCAACGAGACCGGCGAGGCGCCCGGCACGATTGTCGTCCATCTGCAGGAGCGAAAGCTCTATCTGGTGCAGGAGGGCGGCGACGCCATCCGCTACGGCGTCGGCATCGGCAAGGACGGCTTCCGCTGGTCCGGCCGCGCCAACATCCAGTACGGCAAGGAATGGCCGACCTGGACGCCGCCGCCGGAGATGATCCAGCGCAAGCCGGAACTGGTGAAATGGCAAAACGGCCAGCCCGGTGGCCTCACCAACCCGCTCGGCGCACGCGCCCTCTACATCTACCAGGACGGCAAGGACACCGGCTACCGCATACACGGTTCGCCGGAATGGGCGAGCATCGGCCAGGCGATGTCGTCGGGCTGCGTGCGCCTGATCAACCAGGATATCATCGACCTCTACAGCCGCGTTTCCAAGAAGAACCCGGTCGTGGTCGTCTGATCCTGTGCGGCGGTTTGGCGCCGCTGGAAACTCCCGTTGCGCGATGCGGCAAGCTAGGCCAAGGTGCCTTGAAAACCACAGCGCCGGGAGAGATCGAGCATGGCTGGAACGTTTGTCATCGCACAGGGCGGCGGCCCGACCGCCGTCATCAACCAGACGGTTGTCGGGGCCACGCTGGAAGTCCGCAAGCGCCATCCCGGCGCCAAGGTGCTGGGCTCGCTCCACGGCGTGCGCGGCATTCGTGACGGCAACTATGTCGACCTCTCCGCCATCCCCGAGGACCGGCTGCGGCTGATCGCCGGCACGCCGAGTGCCGCGCTCGGCTCGACACGCGACAAGCCCGACGCTGCCTATTGCGAAGTCATCCTCAACGGGTTGAAGAAGGCCGGCGCCGACGCTTTCATCTACATCGGTGGCAACGACACGTCGGGCACGCAGCAGATTCTGACCGACGCCGCCGGCGGCAGCATTGCTTTCGTCCATGCGCCAAAAACCATCGACAACGACCTCGAGGAAAACGACCACACGCCGGGCTTCATCTCGGCGGCCGAATTCGTCGCCGGCGCCTTCCTGTCCGTCGATCTCGATTTCCGCGCATTGCCCGGCATCTATGTCGGCATCGTCATGGGCCGGCATGCCGGCTTCCTCACCGCGGCGGCTGCAGCCTGGCAGCTCGATCCCGACAGCGGCCCGCATCTGGTCTACGTGCCGGAACGGCCATTCTCCGCCGCCGGTTTCATCGACGACGTGCGCTCCACGCTCGACCGCCACAAGCGCTGCATCGTCGCCGTCTCCGAAGGTGTCAGCACCGCCGACGGCAAGGCGCTGGTCGAAAGCCTGGTGCCGCCGGACAAGCTCGAGCGCGACGCGCATGGCAACGTCAAACTGTCGGGCAGCGACCTGCCGTCAGCTCTGGAACGTGCGCTCGCCGAAGGCCTGCCGGGCAAGCGCGCCCGCGTCGATGCGCTTGGCTACATGCCGCGCGGCTATGTCGGCGCGATCAGCGCCGTCGACGCGCGGGAGGCTTTCGACGCCGGCGCCTTCGCGGTTGCCGTTGCCGGCGAAGGCGGTGGCTCGGTGGCGCTGCAATATGACGGCACGAAAACCGTGCTGAAGAAGGTGCCGCTGAAGAACGTCGCCGGCAAGACGCGCCATATGCCCGACGATTTCATGAAGCCCGATGTCAACCAGCTGTCGGAAGCGGGCATGGCTTACCTGAAGCGGCTGGTGCCGGAAAAATACAAGGTGGGAAAGCCCTTCGTCTGATGGGCGGCCGTTTTGGCGGCACCCGTTTTGGTGGCGAGCGCGTTGTCGGCGACTGGTTCGGCAAGACGATCATCGACGACCGCACGACGATGCTGACCGAGCCGTTCGTGCATGATTTCGTGCGCGCCAACATCTGGCATTTCAGGGGACGCGACGCCGACCTGCTGGTCGACACCGGCATGGGCATCTGCCCGCTGGCGCCTGAGATCGACACGCCCGAGGGCAAGCCGCTCATCGTTGTCGCCACCCACATCCATCTCGACCATGTCGGCTCGCTGCACGAGTTTCCGCTGCGCGCCGGGCCGCGGCACAGTGCCGAGCATTTCGAGACCATGAATGAGGCAGTGACCTACGCCTACATGTTCAACAATCTCGACGGCGCCGTTTCGAAATTGCCGGCGCCGGGCTGGACGGCGGCCGACTACAAGATTCCGCCGGCGCCGCTGACGCGCACGCTGGACGAGGGCGACATCGTCGACCTCGGCGACCAGCAGTTCCGCGTCCTGCATCTGCCCGGACATTCGCCGGATTCGATCGCTTTGTTCGACGAGGCGGACGGGTTGTTCTTTGCCGGCGACGCCATCTACGATTCCATGCTGATCGACGACTTGCCGGATTCCTCCCGGCCTGATTATCGCCGTACCATGCAGCGGCTCCTCGATCTGCCTGTCCGTCTCGGCCATGGCGGCCATGGGCCGAGCTTCGACGGCAACCGGATGCGCGAGATCGCCACAACCTATCTCAGGCGCACCGAAGGCCGCTGACGACATTGTGATCGGAACCAGCGTGGCGCCGTGGTCGAGCGCGTCAATCCGGACAAGGCAGCCGCCAATGCGGGCCTGCAGCCGGGCGACGTCATCGTCGCCGTCGACCAGTCGCCGGTGCGGAATGCGCGGCAAGCCAACCAGGGATCGCCGAGGCCGGCAGATCGGGCCGGAAGTCGGTGCTGCTTTTGGTCGATCGCGGCGACGCGCAAATCTTCGTCGCCGTATCCTTCGCCGCCGGTTGAGACATCATGGCAGGCTCGCCGGACCACCGACAGGCCTGCCGCACGGCGTCGCCAAAATTCCTGTTGCCCGCTGCGACATCTTCGAGAACATTACGGCAGGCCGGCAATGGCCTGCTAAAACGGACGGTCCGATGGTCACTCGCGGTTTTTCCTCCGGTCGAAAGCCTCCGACGGAGACCGATGCGCGCATTCCGCCCGGTCAGTATCTCGAACAGGGCTTTCCGGTGCTGTCGGCGGGGCCGACGCCGCGCGTGCGCACCGAGGACTGGTCGTTCACGCTCAAGCACGGGCCACGCCCGATCAAGAAATGGAACTGGGCCGAGTTCAACGCGCTGCCCTTGACCAAGATGACGCGCGACATCCATTGCGTTACCGCCTGGACCAAGTTCGATACCGCCTGGCAAGGCGTGCTGGTCGACGACATTCTTGCCGACGCCGGCATCGAAGCGCCGACCGGCTTCCTGCTGGCGCATGGCTATGACGGCTACACCACCAACGTGCCGGCTAAGGATCTCACCACGGGGAAGGCGATGGTGGCGCTGCTTTATGAAGGCAAGCCGATCACTGCCGACCATGGCGGCCCGGCGCGGCTCCTGGTGCCGCATCTCTATTTCTGGAAATCGGCCAAATGGCTGAACGGGCTGCAGTTCACCGAGCGCGACGAGCCGGGCTTCTGGGAATTGCGCGGTTATCACATCTATGGCGACCCGTGGCGCGAGCAGCGCTATAGCGGCGATCCATGAGCGAAGCGCCGCAATCTCCCTGGCAGACGGCGAAAATCACCCGGATCGAAAAGCGGACGCCACGCGTCACCAGTTTCTTTTTCGCGCTGTCACGGCCATTCGCCTATCGCGCCGGACAGCATGTCGATGTCAGGCTGACTGCGCCTGACGGCTACCAAGCGCGCCGCTCCTATTCCATCGCCTCGGCGCCGGAGAGCGGCGCCACGATCGAGCTGGCGATCGAGAAGCTCGACGACGGTGAAGTCTCGCCCTTCTTCCACGACATCGCCGCGGTCGGTGACGAGATCGAACTGCGCGGGCCGCTCGGCGGCCATTTCGTCTGGTCCGATGGGGATGGCGGGCCGCTGCTTCTGGTCGGCGGCGGCTCCGGCGTGGTGCCGCTGATGGCGATGGTGCGGCATAGAACCTTGCGCAAATCGGCGGTGCCGGTGGCGCTGATGTTTTCGGTGCGGGTCTGGGACGAGGTGATCTTCCGCGACGAGCTGATCGGCCTCGGCGACGGCCGCGACGGGTTCGAGCTGGTGCTGACGCTGACACGCGAGGCGCCACGGCGCCCGTCCGACTATTCGAGGCGCATCGACACGGCAATGGTCATGCAGGCGCTCACGCGGCTGCCGCGGCCGCCGGCGCTCGCCTTCGTCTGCGGGTCGAACACCTTCGTCTCGGCGGCTGCCCGGGCGCTGATCGACGCCGGCATACCAGCGGAAATCATCCGCACCGAGCGCTATGGCGTCTGAGAGGGCCACAGTGGTTCACCGTTTCATGGAGACAGCGACCCGCTCTCAGGCGGGTGAAAACCTTGCCGACAGCAATTGGAACGGCAGCGCGCCATAGGCGGCGACTTCGGCCTCATTGTCCCAGTTGCGGAACTGGCGCGATGGCCGTGCCTCGATCACCAGAGGCCGGCCGGTGTCGTCCACCGTTACCTTGCCGCGAAAGCGCAGCACACGTCCGCCGCCGGCGCGGCTGATCACCATGGAACGCAAGCGGGCGACGTGACCGCTGCCGGCATTGATTTCCATCTCGATGCGGCGGCGGACTGGCGGAACGACGATCCTGACGGTGACGTCCAGCATCATCTCTCCAGTCCTGTCCGGACGCGGCAGGGCCTGAGAAAGCGCGAACGGTTCCGGCGTCGCTCTTACCTTGCGCAATGTCGGCCTGCCGCGCCAGACGGCAGCAGGCGTCGGATGCTGCAGTCGGCCCTTCTTGCGTTTCAGGCGCAACTGCTTGGCAAAGCCGCGCGACAGCCAGACGAGACCGCCGAAATCGGTGCGCGGCTTGGCCTGCAGCACCGAGGACCAGCGCGACAGGCCGGCGTGATCGGCGTTCGCAACCGTCCGTGCCAGTTCAGCCGGCGGCACTGCAATGCCGATTTCCAGGCTGAGGTAGGACAGCGCCACCGCCGCGGCTACGGCGAGGCCCCGCTTGGCGACGATGTCGGCGAACACGTCCCAGTCGACCTCGTCGCCCTCGATGGCGACGGCGCAGTCGACCAGCCAGTCGCTGTGGGTGTGGGCATCGAGGCCGCCATGCGCGATGGCAAGCGTCATGCGGTCGGCAGGCGAGGGCACAAGCACGCGGACGCCATTGAATTCGGCCGACAGGGCCCGCTGCCAGACCGCCAGATCGTCTTCGGTGCTCTGCTGCGATCCGTCATAGGCCAACTGGTGCAGGTCGATGTCGCCGAAACTGCCCTTGAAAAAATTCATCGAACGCAAGGACGCCAGCCTGGTGCGCAGATATTGCGGACTGACGCCGGTGGCGATCTGCCAGTCGCGTTCGCTAAGCACATCGAAGGCGGCAATCATGGCCTGCGGGCGCACCAGTATGTCGATGTCATGCGCCACCCGGCCGCGCTGCGCCGACGCGTTAACGGCGATCCGGCTGGCGCCTTTGATTAGCATCACCGCGCAGCCGGCGTCGATCATGGCCTGTAGCGCCGGCTCGGCCTCGCGCGCAGCCAGCCGCGATTTGGTCCACAGCATCTTTTGCAGGCCGACAAGACGTGGATAGGCCGGATGCCCAGCGAGCTTGCGGCCGAACCTGTCGGAGATCGCGGCCAGCAGCCGATGCTCTCGGAAGGCAACATGGTCGATATCGTTCTCGTCGAGCCAGCGCGCCGCGTAACGCCCTGCCGCTTCTTCATCGGGCAGCAATGCGGCCTTCAGCAGCTGGTCGAGTCCGCCAGTTGGCCATGACCAACCGTAGTCCGGAAACCGACGGCCGATACGGCGCATGGCATTGGCCATCAGTCGGCGCTCGCCTTTTTCGCTGCTCGCCTTTGCATGGCCAGCCTTACGACTTCGACATAACCGCGGTCGCGCACGGGGTCGCGTCCATAGGACATGCTGTCGGGCCGGATGCGGCGCAAGGTCAGGACATCGTCGAGCATGGCAAGCGCAAAGCCCGCCTCACGGGCACGGGCGATCCAGTCGACCATGTCGCCGCGACCGCCTTGCGGGTCGATGATCGGACCGACGGCCTCGGCCACCTCCCGGCGGATCATCATCGTCGTGCGCGACCAGCCCGCCACCGCCACGTCCTGTTGCACATCGGGCTTGTCATCGCGAAACGTCCGCCAGTGGGCAAAGACTCCTGCCGTCGCGGGAAACCGCTCGAAATGCTCCAGCTGCCTTTCGATCTTGGTCGGCAGCCACAGATCGTCCGCATCGAGCGTGGCGACGAAGGGCGTCGCCAGCGCGGCGATGCCCCTGGTGGTGGCGCTGCCTGGTCCGGCATTGTCCTGGCGCAACACCTGCACCGGCATGCCCAGCGCATTGACCACCGCGACCGTATCGTCGGTCGAGCCGTCATCGACGACGATTATGGCGTCGGGCTGGACCGTCTGGGCCGCGACCGATCGCAGCGTCTCGGCGATGGTGGCGGTCGCGTTGAAGGCCGGAATGACGACGCCGTAGCTGGCCATCACAGGAAACGCCAATTCGCAAGTTCCTTGAAATCGAAGATGCCGTCGACAGGGTGCAAGGAGCGGTCGGCCTCGCGCCGTTTCATCGACTTGTAGACGGCGCGCATGAATTCGCGAAAAGGAACATCGGCCTGCCTGGTCATGTTGCCGGGATGGCGCCGGTAATAGAGCGCAACAGTGTCGGGCATCGTGAATTTCGGCCCGCTTTCGAAAGTGCGCAGCAAATAGTCGGTGTCCTCGGCCTGGTGGAAATCCTCGTCGAAGCTGCCGATGCGTTCGACCAACCGCCGGACGAAGATAGCGGGAGACAGGTGAATGCCGCGAACCGTCACCGAGTGGCTGTCGGCTGTCGGCTCCAGCGTATCGTCATCTATGTCGTCGACCAGCGTCATGCGCGAATAGGTCAGCTCGAGGGTGGGGTCTGCGTCGAAACAGGCCAGATCCGCCTTGAAGCGGCCCGGCGGGGAAATGTCGTCGGAATCGAGAAACGATACCAGCCCGGTCTGCGGCAGCAATTGCCGCAAGCCCGCGTTGCGTGCCCGCGTCACCCCGGCATTCTGCTGCTGGAAAAGGCGAATGCACGGCGCCTCCGCGATCAGCGAGCGCACGACCGCCACCGAACTGTCGGTCGAACCGTCATCGATAACGATGATGTCGAGATCGGCGGCATCGCGCTGCCTCAGCAGCGAGCGCAGCGCCGAGCCGACATGGCGTTCGCGGTTGTAGACCGGCATGATCACGCTCAGCTTCACGCACGCATTCCAGGCTGTGATCTGTTCATTCTTTCACCACTCTGCCGGGCGCTTGATCTCGAAAAGCCCCTCGACCGGGCGCCGCGACGGATCGGCCTTGCGCCGCCGCAAGGATTTCTGAATTACACGTAGATATTCGCGCACCGCCACATCCCTTTGCTTGGTCAAATTGCCGGGGTGGCGCCGGTAGTATACCGCGACGGTGTCGGGAAAAATGTGCTTTGGGCTGGTTTCGAAAATGCGCAGCAGATAGTCGGCGTCTTCGCCCTGCCGGAACTCCTCGTCGAAAGCACCTGTACGGTCGATGAGTGCCCTGCGGAATATCCCGGCGCTAAGGCTGACGCCGCGCACGGTGGGACCTGCGCCGCCCCGTGCCGGCTGCAGGGCTTCGTCGTCCATGAGATCGACGCGCGTCATCAGCGAGTAGGTCAGCTCGAGCGCAGGGTCGGCCGCGAACAGGGGTAGGCCAGCCTTGAATCGTCCAGCCGGCGAGACGTCGTCCGAATCCAGGAACGACACCAGTTCGGTTTGCGGCAGCAACTGCTTCAGCCCTGTGTTGCGGGCGTTGGCCACGCCCTGGTTGGCCTGCTGGAACAGGCGGATGCACGACGCTTCTCGCATGATGGCGCGGACGGCTTCAACGGAGCTGTCGGTCGAGCCGTCGTCGACAAGGATGATATCGAGATCGGCATCGTCGCGTTGCCTGAGCAGGGACCGCAACGTCGAAACGACATAGATCTCCCGATTGTAGACCGGCACAATGATGCTCAACTTCATGCAGCGCCCCGAAGGACAAAATCCGCAATCGTGCCGGCGATCTCGCGCGGCTCGGTCCCCAGCGACAGCCGGTAGCATGGCAGGTCGCGGGTAAGCTCGCTGAAAAAGCGAAAGCCCGCTTCCCGCTCCCCCGGCATCTGCACGATTCCTGACGGGGCCAAGGCGATCATGGCATCCTTGCGCGATATGGGCATGACCGAGCTTCTCGCACCTCCCCTGATATGGGGCACTATCAAAGCAATAATGTCCAGACTTGCAGGAGTTGGTCGAGGCGCGATCTCGTCGATGTGAAAGGCATGCTTGCCTTGCCAGTTCAGCGGTTGGTACGACTTTAGCCGACCCTCCAGCTTCAGCCGCCTGAAGCCCTCCGGATCCTGCTTGAGCGTGGCAAACAGCGGATAGGCCGTCACCCCCTCGGTCCGGTCGATCAGCACATAGTCGTCGCCGACGCTATCGAGCCCATTGAGCAGGCCGGCGACGACCGTTCCCGATTTGCCGGCACCGCCGGAGCCCGCCAGCAGGACGCCCTTGCCATCGATGCCCAGCGTGCCGGCATGGGTGAGCCGCATGCCGCGCGCCGCATATTCCCAATGCAGGAAGGCGCGCAGCGGCGCCCCTTGTTCCCATGGCGGAAAGGCGTCGGCCGACATCATCAGCTGCGCCCCGACATGGCGTTGCGGATCATGGAACTGCCAGAAGTCGAGGTCATGATAGTAGCTGCCGCGCAATCCGGCCTCTTCCAGCCGGTTGGCAAAGGCATGATGGTTGTAATCGCCTCGGCCCCAGGTGGCCGGGGCGGGGACGCCATCGATGCCCCGGTGGGCGACGAAAATGCGGCAGCCGTCAGATGCAGACGGATTGCCCGGAGCCGGTATGAAGGCATGGCCGATGGTATCTGCCAGCGTGCCATTGTCGAGATGGACACTCAGGTCCAGCCCCGGCAACCGCACGCTGGCGGTAACGGGATAGAATGCGGCGGCGCTTTCCGCGGCCGCCAGCACATGGCGGGCATAATCCGGCAGGGTTTGCAGCGTGATCAAAGGCATGTGTTGGTTGTTCAGCGTCCAGAATTGCGCCGGGTCGCCTGATGCATGTCGCTCGGGGTGGCCCCGGTTTTGAGACGACGACATGCATAAAATCAAAGATCTAAGCGCGTCGCCTGAGTCCGTTCAAACGCGACGCGCTTTAGGGAAACGATTATGCCTGTTTCACCGCCGGCCAGCCGAGAGGTTCCTCGACCTCATGGATCGGGTCGACAATGATGAGATCGGCAAGGTCGTCATGGACATCGACCTTGAGCGGCTCATTGCTGGCAGCAAGCGCAGCCGACAGCTCGCCCGAAAGCGGTTGTGCCGGTGTTTCGGCTGGCGCAAGCAACCCGAAATCGAGCAGTCGGGCAACGAAGCTTTCGAGGTCGGCTAGGCTTATTTTTGCGGCGCCCGCGGCAGCTCCGACCAGCGCTTCAGTGGCGACGCCGGACGACAAAGCCTGCCAGACCCGGCTGCCGGAATCGGAAAAGCCAAAATACTTACCGTTCGAAAGATCGAGAACGACGGCTTCGCCATCGAATGATTCGAAAACGATGTCCTTGCTTGCGACCGCGTAGACCCGCTGTTGCATCGCTCTGTCCCCCGTTCCATGCGCCCATGAAGGGATGCGCCGGTTTCACGGTCTGCCCAGCCCTTCCTAAGTGCGTCTAAATCACTCGGCCTATGCTTGGCAAGACAAAGACCCGCGAACACAACGCCTGCGTCGGCGACCGTTGCGGCGAAGTCGACCGGCTCAAGCCTCGATTTCGAGCGCCGACAACGGTTTCGAGCAGCAGGCAAGGATGAAACCGTCATCGATCTCGTGGTCGAGGATGCCGCCATTGTGGCTCATCTCGACTTCGCCGGAGACCTTCTTCACCTTGCAGGTGCCGCACAGGCCGAACTCGCAGGCGGCGGGAATCCGCACGCCCGAGCTGCGCGCGGTCTGCAGCACGGTCTGGCCGGCGACGCAGCCGGCATCGACCTCCGAAAGCGAGAAGCGGATCGGCGTCACGGCTTCGACAGGTGCAGCGATGCCGTCCTCGACCGGGGAGGCAAACGGCGCCGGAATTTCCTCCACCACAGGCGCGGCAAAGCTCTCCTGATGGTATTTCGTCATGTCGAAGCCGGCGGCATCCAGCATGCCGCGCACGGCGCGCATGAACGGATCGGGGCCGCAGCAGAAGATTTCGCGCTCGCGGAAATCCGGAGCCAGCAGGGGCAGCCGGATCGCGTCGATGCGCCCCATATGACCGTACCAGCCCTCGCGGCTGGAACGTTCCTCGATCATGAAGCCGAGCGACAGGCCGGGCATATGGCCGCCGAGCAGTTCGAGTTCCTTGCGGAAGATGATCTCTTCGGCACGCCGCGCGCAGTTGACGAAACCGACATCGGTCCATGGCGCGCAGTCGTTCAGCCAGCGCAGCATCGACATCATCGGCGTCACGCCGGAGCCGGCCGAAATGAACAGGTATTTGGCCGCCGGGTGGCTGTGCAACGAGAAGTCGCCCGCCGGTCCATAGGCCTTGACGTGCGAGCCGGGTGCCAGATGGTCGAACATCCAGCGCGTGCCGATGCTGCCGGCCTGCGCCTTGATCGTCACCGCGATCGAAAACGGCCGCGATGGCGACGACGACAGCGTGTAGGTGCGCATCAGCGGCCCGTCCGGTGTCGGCAGTTCCAGCGTCAGGAACTGGCCCGGCTTGTAGCGGAACCAGGTCTGGTTGTCGGAGCGGAAGGTGAAGGTCTTGACGTCGGGCGCCTCGTCGCTGACGCCGATCACTTCCAGCACCTGCAGCCTATCGTTTCACGGCGCCATCTGGTCGAGATGGCGATAGAGCCCAAGATCCGTCATCGCATTCATCCTCTGGTCCCTCTTCGCCTGCTCCAGCTCACGCGACGCTGCGCAGCGCCGGCCGGCCGCCTTCGGCAAGGCGCGGGCCGATGAAGGCCGCGTACCATTCGACGAACTGGATCACGCCGCCCTCGTGCAGCTCCGAATAGGGGCCGGGCTCATAGGCCGGAGACAGGATGCCAAAGGCGTTTTCCTCGACGATGCGGCGGTCCTGGTCGTTGGTCTCCGTCCAGACATGGGTGAGCTCCTCAAGGTTGTAGTCGACCCCCTCGACCGCATCCTTGTGCACCAGCCACTTGGTCGTCACCGCGGTTTCGGTGGCGCTGATCGGCAGCACCCGGAAGGTGACCGCATGGTCGATCAGTATGTGGTTCCAGGTCGTCGGATAGTGGTAATGCATCAAGGTGCCGATGCGGTCGGCGGCAACAGTGTCGGACAGGTTCTTCGTCACCGCGCGCTTTCCGGACATCGTGTAGCTGACGGCATCGCGCAGCAGCGGCGCGCGGGTGGCGCGGTATTGCCCGGCCGGATCGATGCGGAACTTGCTCGGCAGGCCCGCCGCCTCGCATTTCGCCCAGTGCGCCAGCATCTCCGGATCGCTGTCGGCGCCCTGCACGCCGGTCACCGTCGGCGCTTCGGGGAATGTCTTGCACAGCTCCGGATGATTGCCGGCGCAGTGATAGCATTCGCGGTTGTTTTCCCAGACCAGCTTCCAGTTGCCCTTCTCGATGATGGTGCTCTCGAAGGCGACCTTGGCTTCATTCAGCCGGTGCGGCTTGAGGTAGGGCTCTATCATGGCGCGCATCGGCGCAAAGTCGGCAGGTTCTTTCGCCAGGCAGATGAAGATGTAGCCGCCGACGCTCTCGCAGGCGACGGGCTTCAGGCCGAACTGGCTCTTGTCGAAACCGTCGGCCATCTGGCGGGCAAACAGCAGCCGGCCGTCAAGCTCGTAGGTCCACTGGTGATAGGGGCAGACAAGCTTTGCCGCCATGCCCTTCTCAGTGTTGCAGACACGGCTGCCGCGATGGCGGCAGGAATTGTGAAAGGCGTTGATGTTGCCCTTCTGGTCGCGGACCAGCACCACCGGATAATCGCCGATCTGCACGGTGATATAGCTGCCGGGCTTCGGCAGTTCGCAATCATGGCCGATGAACAGCCAGTCGCGATACCAGATGAGCTCCATGTCGAGCTTGAAATAGTCCGGGTCGGTGTAGAAGGGCTGTTCCAGCGAAAAGCCTTGCTTGCGGCCGTTCAGGAGCCTCAGCATGTCGTTGCGCGTATCCATAGTTCTGTCCTCGTGGTTTAAGGACTGAACTTGGTGGTGATGGAGGAAGGATCGGACTCAGGCCGGCGCGGCGCCGGACATGCACTATCCACCTCTTGACCGCCCACCGCGATCAGTCGAGTCTATGCATCTCGGGCTGGTTTCCGGGCTCTGGAGTTGTCCTTGCGGACCATCGCGACACCTTCCCAGGCTCTTGCCCAGTGGTCTCCCGTTGCGACTTCAACTCCACCACCGTTGCGGGGGCAGCGCCGGATTCTGACCGGCTTCCCAATTCTCCGCTGCGTCGTCACGAAGCGGCACCTGAGATGCGATCATCTAATCACGGCAGCGATCGCGACGTCGGCATGAAAGCGACATCATATCCATGCGGCGCGACACGCGCGGCATACGCCCCGCCGACCACCGAAGGGCTGAGATCCTGTCTTGCGGCGCTATCATCGCCGTTTCGAATCGCTGCGGATCCAGTTCCGATCGGGGGCAAAAAGGGCTCAACGGTATCGAAAAGTTACTATTAGCAATCTCTAATCGAACCGAACGGTTCGTTTCTGTTGACAATGCGTGCAGGACGGTGTGAACGACGGCCCGGAAACCGACACCGGAGCGAACCACTCGGTTCGACATAAGCAACTGAAAACAATACGATAAATGACCATAGAAGAACTTCCTGGCACAATTTCAAGGTGCAGGACCGTGGTCCACACGGAACAACTTCGTGATTGGAAACCAGCCTATGGCTTTCCCACATCGGGGCTGTCCGAACGACGCGAATTCCTCCCAAGACACGCCGCTAGACGGACAGACAAACTGGAGTCCTAAAAATGAAAAAGATCATCCTCACTGCCGCAGCCGTTTTGGCGATCACCGGCAGCGCCTTCGCCGGTAGCGACAATTACGGTTCCAATGGTGCGAACCAGCCAGCCGTCTCGGTCGACAGCTCGTATACGGCTTCCATTCAGAAGCCGGCGCACGCTGACAAGCAGCCTGTCGTTCAGGGCGCCGACCGCGACCTCTACGGCAATCGCTGATCCCGACCAAAGAAGGGCGGCTAACCCGTCGCTCTCGGGATCCCAAAAAATTCAGGAGTATTTGAAATGAAAAAGATCATCCTTGCTGCCGCCGCCGTTTTGGCCATCTCCGGCAGCGCTTTCGCCGGTAGCGACAACTACGGTTCGAACGGCGCCAACCAGCCTGCGATTACGTCGACCGATAGTGGCCATACGGCTTCGGTTGAGAAGTCGGCTCCAGCCGAGCAGGCGCCTGCCCACGGTGCCGACCGTAACCTTTTCGGCCGCTAAAAGCCGGTTTCCAGCACGTGGCGGGCTTATCCGCTGCAGCTGGCGGCATCAGAAAAATTCAGGAGACTAAAATGAAGAAGATCGTTCTTGCCACCGCAGCCGTTCTGGCTGTTTCGAGCGCTGCCTTTGCCGGCAGCGACAATTATGGCTCCAATGGCGCCAACCAGCCGGCCGCTGCCGTCGACACCACCCGCACTTCGTCGACCGGCACCAACTCGGCGGTCTACAAGCTGCTGAACTCGTCGAACGACCAACAGAAGTTCGTTCCTCAGAGCAGCGACAGGGATCGGTTCGGCAACAACTAACAGCCGAAGCTTAAAAAAAGAGCGGCGGGCCTGGCCCGCCGCTCTTTTTTCATGCCTGTACGACGCAGCTATCTCAAGCCGCCTTCACTTCCACCGGCTTGAGCGAGAAGGAGTGCCCATCGGCGTCGAAGATGTGCAGGTCCCCGGCATCCGCGGTCAGTCGCAGCTTTGCCCCGCGCTTGACCTCGACATTGCCGGGCAGCTTGGTCACCAACGGCAGGTCGGCGCGGCCGATATCGACATAGACAAGCTGCACCTCGCCGAGTTGCTCGACATAGTCCACCACGCCCTCGAAAAGATATTCCGCGCCGGTGGCGGCCGACAGATCCTCCGGCCGCACGCCGAAGCTGACTGCCGCACCCTTTGCTGACGCCGGCGTTGCGATCGGCACCGTTGCCTTGCGGCCGCCGACATGGCTGACGATTGTCGGGTTGCCCGTCCTGTCGATTGTCGCCGGCAGGATGTTCATGGCCGGCGAGCCGATGAACTGGGCAACGAACAGATTGCCGGGCTTCTTGTAGAGGTCCATCGGCGTGCCGACCTGCTCGATATGGCCGTCCTTCAGCACGACGATGCGGTCGGCGAGCGTCATCGCTTCGACCTGATCGTGGGTGACGTAGATCATGGTCGTGGCAGGCATCGATTCCTTGAGCTTGGCGATCTCGATGCGGGTCGCGACGCGCAGCGCCGCGTCGAGATTCGACAGCGGCTCGTCGAACAGGAACACTTTCGGATTGCGCACGATGGCGCGACCGATGGCGACACGCTGGCGCTGGCCGCCCGACATCGCCTTGGGCAGGCGGTCGAGATATTTGGTCAGCTGCAGGATTTCGGCGGCCTGCCGCACCCGCTTGTCGATCTCGGCCTTGCTTTCCTTGCCGATCTTCATCGAGAAGGCCATGTTGTCGTAGACGGTCATGTGCGGATAGAGCGCATAGGACTGGAACACCATGGCAATGCCGCGCTTGGAAGGCGGCACGTCGTTCACCACCTCGCCGGCGATCTTCAGCTCGCCGGAGGTGATCTCCTCAAGCCCGGCGATGGACCGCAGCAAGGTCGACTTGCCGCAACCCGACGGGCCGACGAAGACGATGAACTCGCCCGACTTTATGTCGAGGTCGATGCCGTGGAGAATGTGCAGATTGCCGTATGATTTCTTCACCTGTCTCAGCGTGACATCGGCCATAATTTCCTCCCAGTGATTTCCCTAGAGAACCTGGATTTCCTCAAAAAATCCAGTTTCGTCAAAAACTCAGTCGATGCGCCCGAACCAGGCGCCGTAGCCGCCGAGGCGGATGGAACCTGTGCCGGATTGTCCCGAAAAACCGTGCCCGGCCAATGGCAGCAGCGCCTGACCACCGAGATCGACCTCGGCCGGCTTGCTGGCCAGATTGAAGACGCAGACGATCTGCTCATTGCCCTCACGGCGGGTGAAGGCGACGGTGTCGCCCTCGCTTTCGATGAACTCGATGTCGCCTTTGGCCAGGGCCGGATGCTGGCGGCGGAAACCGAGAAAGCGCCGGTAGTGCTCGAGCAGCGAGGCCGCGTCGCCCTGCTGAACATTGACCGCTTGCGACAAGTGCTTGCCCGGCACCGGCAGCCAGGGCTTGGCCGTCGAAAAGCCGGCATTGCTGGCGGTTGCATCCCACACCATCGGCGTGCGGCAGCCGTCGCGGCCCTTGAATTCGGGCCAGAAGCGAATGCCGTAGGGGTCCTGCAGATCCTCGAACTGCAACTCGGCTTCGCCCAGCCCAAGCTCCTCTCCCTGATAGAGGCAGACCGAACCGCGCAGCGACATCAGCAGCGCCGAGATAACCTTCAGATAGGCGGCCGGGTCGGCCTCGTCGGCGGCCCAGCGCGAGGCCGGACGCATCACGTCGTGGTTGGAAAAGGCCCAGCACGACCAGCCGTCGCTGGCGACCTTGCCGAAGGCTTCCAGCACCTGGCGCACCTTGGCGGCGCTGATCTTTTCCGGCGCCAGGAAATCGAAGGAATAGCACATGTGGACGCGTTTGCCGCCGGCGGTGTAGGCGGCGACCACTTCCAGCCCACGCTGCGAATCGCCGACTTCGCCGACTGCGGCGGCCGCCGGATATTCGTCGAGCAGCGCCCGGAACCGTTCGAGGAAGGCAAGGTTTTCCGGCCGGCTCTTGTCGTAGATATGGTCCTGGTAGTTGTAGGGATTGACCGCAGGTGCTGTCTGGTCGTTGCGCTCTTCGGGCGGCAGCGGCGGATTGTTCTCCAGCCCCTGGCTGTGGAAGTAGAAATTGATGGTGTCGAGGCGGAAGCCGTCGACGCCGCGCTCCAGCCAGAAGCGGGTGACGTCGAGCAGCGCGTCCTGGACTTCCAGATTGTGGAAGTTGAGGTCCGGCTGCTCGGACAGGAAATTATGCAGATAATATTGCTGGCGGCTGGTGTCCCACTGCCAGGCCGAGCCGCCGAAGATCGACAGCCAGTTGTTGGGCGGCGTGCCGTCCGGCCTGGCGTCGGCCCAGACATACCAGTCGGCCTTGGGATTGCTACGGCTGCCGCGGCTCTCCTTGAACCATGGATGGTTGTCGGCGGTGTGCGACAGCACCTCGTCGATCATCACCTTGAGGCCGAGGTGATGGGCTTCCGCCACCAGCGCGTCGAAATCGGCGAGCGTCCCGAACATCGGGTCGACGTCGCAATAGTCCGAGACGTCGTAGCCGAAATCCTTCATCGGCGACTTGAAGAAGGGCGAAATCCAGATGGCGTCGACGCCGAGCGAGGCGATGTAGGGCAGCCTGCGGATGATGCCCTTGAGGTCGCCGATGCCGTCGCCATTGGAGTCCTGATAGGAGCGCGGATAGATCTGGTAGATCACCGCGCCCCGCCACCAGTCGCGATCGACGGCGAGATCGGGCTTCGAGGTCGCCTTCAAAGCGGCTTGCATAAGTCTCAACCTCCTTTAACCGAGCCGGCCAGCAGCCCGCGGACGAAATAGCGCTGCAGCGAGAAGAACACGATCAGCGGCACGATAATGGTGACGAAGGCCGATGTCGTCAGGATTTCCCAGTCGCCGCCGCGCGAGCCGAGCAGCGCGTTGAGCTTCGCGGTCAGCACGATCTGGTCCCCTTCGGTACCGAGGAAAACCATTGCCACCAACAAATCGTTCCACACCCACAGGAACTGGAAGATTGCAAAGGACGCCAGCACCGGGAAGGACAGCGGCAGCACGATCTTGACGAAGATTTCGAAATCGCTGGCGCCATCTATGCGCGCCGATTCCATGATCTCGCGCGGCAGGCCGGCAATATAGCTGCGCAGGAGATAGATGGCGAAGGGCAGGCCGAAGCCGGTATGCGCCAGCCAGATGCCGAGATAGGTTTTCGACGGCACACCGAAGAAGATGCCGACGCCGTTGTAGATCTTCAAAAGCGGGATCAAGGACATCTGCAGCGGCACGACCAGCAGGCCGATGATTGTGGCGATCAGCAAGGCGCGGCCGGGAAAACGCATCCACGCCAATGCATAGGCGGCGAAGGCGGCGATCAGGATCGGGATGACCGTCGCCGGGATGGTGACGGTCAGCGAGTTTATGAACGAGCGGCCGATGCCCTCCGAAAACAGCACGGTCTTGTAATTGTCGGTGGTGAATTTCGGTGGCGCCGACGAGGCGTAATAGACGCGCTGGCCACGGTCGCCTTCGAAAGCCTTGGGCGAACTCATGACGAACGTTCCGTCGGCATTGAGCTGCAAGGTCACGCCGTCGCCGAGATCGGCAGTGGTGCCGGCCGGATATTGCGTCGGTGCCGCCGACTTGACGCCGAAGGCGCTGATGTTGCGCGCAGCACCGTCGCCGAAGATATTGCCGGCAAGCACGAACTTGCCGTCCTTCTCGACCTGCGCCGAGGCCGGCGGCAGGCGGCCGGCTTCAGTCTGGCTGGAGTTGGAGAACGAGTTCCACCAGCCCGAGGCGATGATCTGGTCCTTGTCGCGCAGCGACGAGACCAGGATGCCGAGCGTCGGCACGGTCCAGACGGCGACGAAGACAAGCACGGCGATGTGGACGCCGAAGCGGCTGGCAAAGGACTTTCCGGTCGCGACGGCCATCTCAATGTCCTCCCGTCTCTTTGTTCGCCTGGCGGATGTTCCAGACCATGATCGGGATGACCGCGATCATGATGATGATGGCGATGGTGGCGCCGCGGCCGAAATCGCCGCCGCCGCGGAACATCCAGTCGAACATCAGATTGGCCAGCACTTGGCTGTTCCATTGGCCGTTGGTCATGGTCAGCACGATGTCGAACACTTTCAGCACCAGGATGGTGATCGTCGTCCAGACCACGGCGATGGTGCCCCAGATCTGCGGCACCATGATCTTCCAGAAGATCTGGAACGGATTGGCGCCGTCGATGACCGCGGCTTCAAGCGTCTCTTCGGGGATGCCGCGCAACGCCGAAGACAGGATGACCATGGCAAAGCCGGTCTGGATCCAGATCAGGATGATCATCAGGAAGAAATTGTTCCAGAACGGCAGCGATATCCAGACCTGCGGCTGGCCGCCGAAATACTGGATGATGGCGTTGAGCAGGCCGATCTGCGTCTGGCCCTCGCCGCGATATTCGTAGATGAATTTCCAGATCACGCTGGCGCCGACGAAGGAGATCGCCAGCGGCAGGAAGATCAGGCTCTTGGCGATTGTGCCCCACCAGATCTTGTCCGTGAGCACGGCGATTATCAACCCTAGAAAGGTGCAGGCGGCGGGCACCACCGCCAGCCAGATGATGTTATTCAGGATCGAGTTGCGGAACTCGCGGTCGCCGAACGCCCATTCATAGTTGGCGAAGCCGACAAAATGCTGGCCGCCGCGGTCGAGGAAGGACAGCCAGAGCGTCGCCACCACCGGATAGATCAGGTAGACGGTGAGGATGATCATCGCCGGGCCGACGAACAGCCACGGACGGACCAGTCCTTGCCGGCGCAGATTGTCGATGGCCGCAGCCCCGGCCACGCCGCGCGACGGGAATATCAGGTCGACCAGCTTGTTGGCGCCCCAGAAATAGGCGACGCAGCCGCCGACGCCGATGATGATGACAAAAATGGCCGATAAGATCTGAGCAGCCATGGGTCCCTCTTCCCTGCGCATGATCGGCCGGGCCTTGAACAGCCCTGGCGATGTGGCTCTGCGCCGATTTAAGTTATTCTGAAACGAACGAACGCAAATCGGTCCGGCGTAAGGCGCCGGTCGGATCCGGTCCATAGCGGCCCGGATCCAGTCTGTGGAGGAAGTCCTGAATTTGCCGCCAAAGCGGCTGATTACTTGGCAGTGGTTACTTGCCAGCTGACTGCTTGCCAGCTGACTGCTTGCCAGCTGACTACTTGATAGCGTCCCAGCTCTTCTGGATGTCGGTGGCGACATCCTGCGCCGACTTGCCGCCGACCAGATCGATCATGCCGGTCCAGAAGGCGCCGGCGCCGATCTTGCCCGGCATCAGGTCCGAACCGTCGAAGCGGAAGGTCGAGGCATTGGCGAGGATATCGCCCTGCTTCTTCAGCGCGTCGCTGGCATAGGCATCCTTGTTGACCGACTTGAGCGGCGTGACGAAGCCGCCCTGGGCCATCCAGATTTCATGTGCCAGCGGCATTTTCAGGAATTCGATGAACGCGCGTGCACCCTTCGAATCCTTGGTGATCATGGCCAGCGTGCCGGCGCCGAGCACAGGCGTGCCCAGCTCGGGCTTGGATGCATAGGGCGGGAAGTAGAAGAAGTCGGCGTCCTGTCCAACCTTTGTGCCTTCCGGGAAGAAGGTCGGGATGAACGATGCCTGATGGTGCAGGTAGCATTTCGGCGGCACCGAGAAGAGGCCCTTCGGGCTGTCGCGGAAGTCGGTCGCGGCAACCGCCTTGGCCCCACCGTCGACCATCTTGTCGTCGGTCGCGATCTTGCCGAAAATGTCGATGGCGTTGACCACCGCCGGATCGTTGAACGGGATCTCGTTCTTTACCCACTTGTCATACACGTCGGGCGTCTGGGTGCGCAGCATGATGTCTTCGACCCAGTCGGTCGCCGGCCAGCCGGTAGCGCCGCCTGAGCCGAGGCCGATGCACCACGGCGTGCCGCCGTCGGCGATGATCTTCTTCTCGAGGTCGGCGAGCTCTTCCTGGGTCTTGGGAACCTTGTAGCCGGCTTCCTCGAAATTGTCGGGCGAATACCAGACCAGCGATTTCACGTCGGCCTTGTAGGGGAAGGCGAAGAAGCCCGGCTTGCCGTCCTTGTCCTTGAAGGTGCCGAGATCGACCCATGACTGGCCGGCGCCGTAATTGTCCTTGATCCATTTGGCGGTGTCGTCGCCCAGCGGCGTCAAAAGGCCCTTGGACGCCAGATCCTGGATCAGGCCCGGCTGCGGCAGTACGGCGATATTGGGCGGGCTGCCGGCCTGGGTATCGATGACGATCTGCTGTTCGTAATTTTCCGACGAGGAGTATTTGATCTCGGCGCCGGTGGCTTCCTGAAAATATTCGAGAACAGTGCGAATGAGGCCTTCGTCCTCGCCGCGCCAGGGCCCGAAGATGGTCAGCGTCTCGCCCTTGAGATCGACCTTCTTCAGCTCTTCGTAATTGGCCCAGTTGAAGCGCTTGTCTTCCCCGGGCTTGAACTTCAGTTCGGCTTGCGCCGGCAGGGACAAGGCGAGTGTGGCAAACGCTGCGCCAAGCAGAAGCATCTTCTTCATCGGTATTCCTCCCAGTGTGGACACATACACCCGGGCGGAACCTCCATTCCGCCCGCCGACGCTGCAGGACTGTGACTCGTTCAGAAAGGAACCGCAACCTTTCGAAGAGTCTTCCAAAGCGCTTTGGTCTTTTTGATCTCGCCATTGAATCGGCTGGAAGTCAAGAGGGCGGTGGGCTAATCGATTTAATTGCGGGCCGCAAGACTTGGTAAAGTGCACTGCAGCACAGTTTTACGGCGGTGCAGCACCGTATTAAGCTTCAAACTGGCCGGACCAGTGCGTATGGTCGACCAGTTCGGCCGCGCCCATTGTGGCGCCGCGTGGCTTCAAAATTAAAAGCGCTTTGAGGCTTGGAGGCCTCCCAGTGAACCTGAAGCAGCTCTCTCATATGCTGGCCCTGTCGCAGACAACGGTAAGCCGTGCGCTCAACGGCTATCCCGAGGTCAACGAGGAAACCCGCCGGCGTGTGGTGGATGCCGCCAAGCGCCACGGCTACCGGCCCAACCCGAGCGCGCGCCGGCTGGCGACCGGCAAGACGGGCATGATCGGGTATGTGCTGCCGACGGGCGCCTCCGTCGACATCGACCCGCATTTCGTCGAGTTCCTGTCGGGTCTCGGCGACTATGCCCGCTCGCACGAGCTCGACCTGGTGCTGTCGCCGGCCGATGCCGACGACCAGGAAACCACCTATCGCCGCATCGTCGCCAACCGCCAGGTCGACGCCGTCTACATCTCCTCGCCGCGCCCGGCCGACCGGCGGGTGGCGCTGGTCAACACGCTCGGCATTCCCTTCATCGTCCATGGCCGCAGCGAAGGCTTCGATTTCGACTACCCCTTCACCGACATCGACAATGAGGGCGGCTTCCACGACGCCGCCCGGCTGCTGGTTCAGCTCGGCCACCGCCGGCTGGCGCTGATCAATGGCGACGACCGCGAGACCTTCGCCATCCACCGCGAGCGCGGCATGCGCAGGGCGCTGGCCGCGAGCGGCCTGACGCTCGGCGAGCGCCATGTCTGTTCACTCACCATGACCGAGGAGAACGGCTACCGCGCCGCCAGGCGCCTGCTCGAACAGAGCGAGCGGCCGACGGCGATCGCCTGCTCCAGCCTGATCATGTCGCTCGGCGTCGTGCGCGCGGTGCGCGACCTTGGCCTGACCATTCCCGGCGACCTGTCGTTGATTGCCCATGACGACGTCTTTCCATGGCTGAAGCCGGAGAATTTTTCCGTGCCGCTGTCGACGACGCGCTCGTCGATCCGCCTCGCCGGCGCCCGCATCGCCGAACGCCTGGCAGCGCGCATTTCCGGCTTGGAAGAAGGGGCGCGAGGCGAGGTCTGGCCTGTCGACCTGGTGGTGAGAGGCTCGGTCGCCGGCGCGCCGGCTTAGGGATTAATCCAATTGCTCCGCTGGGCAAGTTCACCCTTGTGGATGTTGCCCGCAGATAGATTGACTTCGTTGGGACAACGGTCTGCCTGGACCTGTCCTTGATTTGGCTTCGAGTGGGTGGCAACCAGTAAGCCAGAGCCATCAACCAGTCCTCAGGGTGCGCCACTTGCCCATATTCCCGTTCTCCGAAACGGATCCAATCCGGCATCCTGGCCCACCGCCGAAAACGTCGGAGGTGGTCATTGTCGGTGGCGGCATCATCGGTGTGACGACGGCGCTTTTCCTGGCACAGCGGAACATCCCGGTGACGCTGCTGGAAAAAGGACGCATTGCGGCCGAACAGTCGTCCCGCAATTGGGGCTGGATCCGGAAGCAGGGACGCGACGCCGACGAGTTGCCCATCGTCATAGAGGCTATTCGCCTGTGGCGGCAACTGGCTGAGGAATGCGGCGAGGACATCGGCCTGACCCAGACAGGTGTGACCTACCTGGCGAAGACCGACAAGGACATGGCCGGCTTCGAAGCATTCATGAAGATCGCTGCGACGCATGCGCTCGACACCCGTCTCCTGGATGCAGACGAAACCGCGGCACTCATCAAAGGCATGTCGCGCAAATTCAAGGGCGCGATGACGACGCCCTCCGACATGCGGGCGGAGCCTTGGCTGGCGGTGCCCGCACTTGCCCGGCTCGCCGTGCGAAAAGGCGTTAAAATCGTCGAGAATTGCGCAGCGCGAACCCTCGAAATCTCAGGCGGCAAGGTCAAGGGCGTGTGGACCGAGACGGGGTATATCGAGGCCTCCAGCGTGCTGGTCGCGGGAGGTGCCTGGTCATCCTTGTTCCTGAGAAGACACGGCGTCTCCATCCCCCAGCTCAGCGTCAGGGTAACCGCAGCCGCAACGGACCCCTTGGCTGAAATCTATGCAGGTGCGGCGACTGACGAACACATCGCTTTCAGGCGCCGGCAGGATGGCGGGTATACGCTCGCCGCGGGCGGCAGCCATCTGCATTACCTGGGACCTGACGCCTTCCGGCACGCCACCAAATATCTTCCTGCGCTGAGGGACAATCCGCTGGGGACACGCTACTTTCCGTTCGCGCCGTCAGGTTACCCCGATGCCTCGTCGACGCCGCGCGATTGGGCGCCGGATTCGCACAGCCCTTTCGAGAGAATGCGGGTGCTCGACCCGGCCCCTGAACCGGCCCGTCTGCGTTCGATAGAACGCAAGTTCAAGCACCTCTTTCCGCAGTTCGAGAGGGTTCGCCTGAAGGCAGGCTGGGGCGGCATGATCGACGCCATGCCGGACGTCGTCCCCATCGTTGATCATGTGCAGGCCGTCGGCGGTCTTTTCGTCGCGACGGGAATGAGCGGTCACGGCTTCGGTATCGGGCCTGGCATAGGCCGGGTCGTTGCCGACATGATCCAGGGAAACCAGACCGGGCACGACCTCAGCCGCTTCCGGCTGTCGCGCTTCCATGATGGCAGCCCTGTCCGGCTGGGTCCGGCGCTCTGAATTGGGTGGCGCGAAATTCGCCCGGTTTACTTGTTCGCCGCCGCCTTCGTATCCAGCAGCCCATAACCGAAATCATTGTCCCGTCCCTTCGGACCGAGATCCCTGGCGGTGGCGGCCAGCGCCTTTTCGATATCGTCGGCCGAGCGCTCGGGTGAGGCGTGGATCAGGTTGGCGATTGCGCCGGACACGATCGCGGCGGCAAATGAGGTGCCGGTGACGACGTCAGAGCCGGCGCCGCTCGGCGCCACCATCTCGACGCCGGGCGCCGAGATGAAGACATAAGCGCCGCGATTGGCCTGCTGCATCAGCCCGTCCTTGGCGTCGGTGGCGGTGACCGCGATCACGCCCTCATAGGCGGCGGGGTAGCCATAGGGCGCTTTCGGCCCGTTGTTGCCGGCCGCCGCGACCAGGATGATGCCGAGCCCGCGCGCATTGCGGCAGGCGGTGCCGAGCAGATCGTTCTTGGGGCCGACGAAACTCATATTGATGATGCTGACATTCTGGTCCGCCGCCCAGTCGAGCGCCGACAGGATGACGTCCATGGTCGACTTGCCGTCCTCGAAGGCGCGGGCGTGATAGATCCTGGCGCCGGGCGCCATGCCTTCGAGCGGGCCGACGCCGGCGATCAGCCCGTCGACCGAGGTACCGTGGTCACGCTTTTCGACCGGCACGTTGGACATGGCGTCGAACTGATCGGCAATGACGCCGGACAGCGCCGGATTGGTGTCGTCTATGCCGGTGTCGATAACGGCGATGCGCACGTTTTCGCCGCTGGCTTGCTTGTTATCGAGCTGAATGCGCTCGAAGGCATAGTTGACGATGCCGGCCGCCTGCTGCAGCGAATAGATATGGTTTGGCTCGCGCCGCAGGGTACGGCCATCGGCGGCCAGCTGCGCCAGCACGGCGCCGACCGGGCGGCCGTCGGGAATGCCGAAGCGCACCAGCGTGGTGCCGAGCAGCCGCGACTGGCGCTGCGAGCGCACTTCAAGGCCGAAGGAGGCGGCGATCTGCTGGACGGCGCCGGCATCGCCGTCGACGGTCACCAGCACCTCGTCGGGCACGAACTCGCCGGCGATGGCACGGCGCGGCGCGGTCGCGACAAGATCGGTCGGCGAAACGATCGCCCCGCCGGCGGGTGGCCCGGCCTGCGTGTCGGCAGGCGGCGCTGACGGCCGTGGCGTCGGCACGGGCGCTTCGGGAGCCGGTGGGTTGGGAAACAGGTCGACGATCAGGGCCGGAAGGGTAACTGCGCCTGGTTCGCCGCCGACGTTGGCCTCATTGCCGTCTTTCGGGCAGTCGGCAGCCGCCGCTCCGGCCGCGTCGGTGCAGTCGGCCCGGCCGGCATTGGGATCATTGGTCTGCGCCGACGCCGGCACGGCGACGATTGTCGTCGCCGCCACCAGGATCGCCGCAAATCGAATGACCGCCCTAGCTGCCATCAACCGGTTTCCTTCCCTCGATCACAGTCTCCGCGAACGGCTGGGCGGCAATAAGGCCGACGAGCCTGGTGTAGTCTGCTCCGGTCTTGACCGGGATGGCAATGCGGAAGACGCCCGAGGCGGCCGGCCCGCCGGCGATCTTCAGCGCGTTCTGGTCGAGGAAGACAGCGATGTCGGACATCTTCGCATCCGGCTTGAACTTGACCAGCGCGAACGGCAGTTTCGCCAGATCATCCTCGGCGCCGGCAATCTCGAAATCATGGCTCTTGCCGCCGGTCTGCACGTAGGACTGCACCACGACCAACGCCAGCAACACCGCCGCTGCCGCCCAGGCGACACCGACCGGCAACGCCATGAAACGGCCGAGTGCCTGCGCCAGCCAGGAACGGCCCGCGGGAGCGCGGACCGGTCCGGCTTCGGTGTCGAGCGCCCTGGCAAAGCGGCTGAGCGCATCGGCCGGTGGCCGGATCGCCTCGTTGGCGGCGGTGGCGCCGGAGAATTCCGCCTCAGCCTCGCCAAGCGCCGCCATCGCCGCCGGATCGCTCGCCAGCCATTCCTCGACGGCTTCGAGGTCCGAGCCTTCCAGCGAGCCGTTCAGGTAGAACGGCAGCAGCGTTTCCATTTCGTCACGGCGTGACATTTTTCCAGCGGCGCTCATATCTTCAGGATTGCTCACGGCCACCCCCTGTCGTAACCGGCGGCCTTGAGGGCTTCGCCGAGTTTCCTGCGGGCGTAGAACATTCGGGTCTTGACGGTGGCGACCGGGATGCCGAGCACCTCGCCGATCTCCGTCACCGACTGTCCATGGTAATAGGCAAGGTCGATCACCGAGCGGTGTTCCTCCGGCAAGGCATCGACGAAGCGCCGCAAAGCGGCGCCCTTGTCTTCCTTCATGGTGGCGACTTCCGGCGTGTCGGCGCCATCGGGAACCTGCGCCGCATCGTCGTCATCGATCCAGTCTTCTTTTTTCTTGCGAAGCATCGACAGCGCCTTGAACCGGGCGATGCCGAGCAGCCATGTCGAGACTTCCGAGCGCCCTTCGAAACCGGGCGCCTGGCGCCACAGCTCGAGAAAGACCTCGTTTGCGATATCGTCGGCCATCATTTCCGATCCCGTCTGGCGCACCACGAAGCGATAGACCCGCGCGTGGTGACGCATGAACAGCAGCCGAACAGCGGCACGGTCGCCCTTCGCGACCCGGTCGACAAGCGCGCGATCAGTCTCGGTCGCTGCCGTCATGGCCGGTCGAGCCGCCTGGCTCCTGTCTGCTCTGTCGCCGATAGGTTCAAAAAGGTTCATCCTTCCGCCAAGGAATTTTGGCGAAGCTAACCGAAGAAGGTGAGTGTTGCCAGAGCGTCTCCCTTCTCCCCGTCACTATACGGGGAGAAGGTGCCGGCAGGCGGATGAGGGGCGGCGCCGGCGTTGGGGTATTTATTTTGATGTTAGCGCTGCCCCTCACCCTTACCCTCTCCCCGTATAGTGACGGGGAGAGGGGGTAGCGAACGGCGGCTCAGCGACGACCTCCGTCACCCCAAAAACGGCTTAGCCTTCATGGTCTCCGGCACCGGCACACCCAGCCGCTTCAGCACCGTCGGCGCCAGTTGCAGCTGATCGAGCAGCGTGTCCGGATCCGGCCCTTTGCCGGCTCCGAAATAATACAGCGCGAAATCCTGCATTTCATCGTCACGGCCGCCATGATGGCCGCGGTCTGTCTGGCCGTGGTCGGCGGTTACGATCACCTCGTAACCGGCCTGCCGCCAGCCCGGCAGGAAGGCTGCCAGCATGCCGTCCATCGCATAGCAGGCATGGTCCATTTCGTGGCAGTCATGGCCGAAGCGATGGCCCATCGAATCCAGAGTGCAGGTGTGCAGGATACCGTAGTCGATGGCATGGCGTCGGGTCAGCATGGTCAGCGTCGCAAACAGGTCGACATCGCTCGGCGTCATCTGGTTGCGGGCATTGTAGCCGGTCATGGTGTGGAAGCGGCCATGCGCGATCGGTCCGTTGGGCTCGTCATACTCCATGTCCTCGACCAGATCGAACGGATAGGAACGAAAGAATTCCGACCAGTAGGAATGCGTCACCGCGCCGGTCTTGCCGCCGGCCTTGCTGACCTCGGAGAAAATATCCGGCTTGTTGACGAGAAAACGGTTCTCGTTGGATAGGATGCCGTGCTCCTGCGGCGAAACGCCGGTGTGGATCGAGGCATAGCAGCAGGCCGAGGTCGACGGCAGCACCGAGCGCATCTTCCACACCTGCGCCTCGCCCGATTGCACCCAGCCTTCGAGATTGCCCATCAGCCGGCGCCAGTTCCGGTAGGGCACGCCATCGAAAATGATGAGCAGCAGTTTGGTCTTGAGCGCCATGGGCGGCTCCGGAAAGCTTTTGCCGTTGAAGGAAGTTTTCGCGACAAAGGCCGCGAATTCCCTACTAATTCCCCGCGCTCGCCATGCGCCGTCCCTTGATCGCCTTTTCCAGCCAGCCGATCTCCATCTCGGGAACGGACGACAGCAGCAGGTCGGTATAGGCGTCGAAGGGCGGCGTCAGCACCTTGCTCTTGGCGCCGTAGCGCACCACCTCGCCGCGGTACATCACCGCGATCGAATCGGCGATCGACTTCACCGTCGCCAGATCGTGGGTGATGAAGAGGTAGGCGACCTTCTCGTGCTGCTGCAGGTTGAGCAGCAGCTTGAGAATGCCGTTGGCCACCAGCGGGTCGAGCGCCGATGTCACCTCGTCGCAGATGATCAGCTTGGGCTTGGCAGCGAGCGAGCGGGCGATACAGACGCGCTGTTTCTGGCCGCCGGAGAGTTCGGCCGGATAACGATCGAGAAAGCCCTTGCCCATCTCGATCTCGTCGAGCAGTTCGGCGACGCGCTTGTCGCGCTCGCGACCGCGTATGCCGAAGTAGAATTCCAGCGGCCGGCCGATGATGGTGCCGACGGTCTGGCGCGGGTTCATCGCCACGTCGGCCATCTGGTAGATCATCTGCAATTGCCGCAGATCCTCCTTCGGCCGGTCGGCAAGCCTGTTGGCGAGCGGCCTGCCGTCGAAGGTGACGGTGCCTTCTTCCGGCGGCAACAGCCCGGTGATGGCGCGCGCCAGCGTCGACTTGCCGGAGCCGGATTCACCGACGACAGCCAGCGTCTGTCCCGGAAAGATGTCGACCGAGACGTTCTTCAGCACCTTGACGTGGCTGCCGCCGTAAGCGGCGGTGACGTTCTTGACCGACAGGAACGGCGCGGCGCCGGGCTTCTGCTCGGCATGCTCGATCTCATGCACCGAGACCAGCGCATTGGTGTATTCCTGGCGCGGCTCCTTGATGATCTGGCGAGTGCCGCCCCATTCGACCAGCCTGCCATGGCGCAGCACCATGATCTCGTCCGAGACCTGGGCGACGACGGCAAGATCGTGGGTAATGTAGAGCGCCGCGACATGGGTGTCGCGGATGGCGTCCTTGATCGCCGCCAGCACGTCGATCTGCGTCGTCACGTCGAGCGCCGTGGTCGGCTCGTCGAAGACGATCAGGTCGGGTTCCGAACACAGCGCCATAGCCGTCATCACCCGCTGCAACTGACCGCCGGAGACCTGGTGCGGGAACCGTTCGCCGATGATTTCGGGGTTTGGCAGGCTGAGCTTCTTGAACAACGCCACGGCACGTTTCTCGGCCTCGGCGCGTGTCGCCGTGCCGTGCAGCAGCGTTGCTTCCACCACCTGGTCCATCAGCTTGTGCGCCGGATTGAAGGCCGCGGCCGCCGACTGCGCGACATAGCAGACCTCGCGGCCGCGCAATTTGCGGAAACCTTCCTTGCCGCCCTTGAGGATATCGCGGCCGTTGAGCAGCACCTCTCCGCCGGTGATGCGCACGCCGCCACGGCCATAGCCCATCGACGACAGGCCGATGGTCGACTTGCCGGCGCCGGACTCGCCGATCAGGCCGAGCACCTTGCCCTTTTCCAGCGTCAGCGAGACATCGTGGACCAAAACGATGTTCTTCGGCGCCTCGCCGGGCGGAAACACTGTCGCTTCGATGCGCAGCTTGCGGATATCGAGCAGCAGGCCGGGCTTTGCTTTTGTGTCAGCCATCACCCGCGTCCTCCCTTCAGGCTTGTCGTGCGGTTGAGCACCCAGTCGGCGACCAGATTGACCGAAATCGCCAGTGCTGCGATCGCCGCGGCGGGAATGAGTGCCGCCCCGATACCGAAGACGATGCCGTCCTTGTTCTCCTTGACCATGCCGCCCCAGTCGGCATCCGGCGGTTGCACGCCAAGCCCGAGAAAGGAGAGCGTCGACAAGAACAGCACCGCGTAGATGAAGCGCAGGCCAAGTTCCGAGACCAGCGGCGAAAGCGCGTTGGGCAGGATCTCGCGGAAGATGATCCAGCCGCTGCCTTCGCCCCGCAGCTTGGCGGCCTCGACATAGTCCATGACGTTGATGTCGACGGCCACCGCGCGCGACAGCCGGTAGACGCGGGTCGAGTCGAGGACGCCCATCACCAGGATCAGCGTCACCAGATTGGTCGGCAGCACCGAAAGCACGACGAGCGCCATGATCAGGGTCGGGATCGACATCAGCAGATCGACAAGGCGCGACAGAAGCGTGTCGAACCAGCCGCCGAACACCGCCGCCGAAAAGCCGAGGATGGCGCCGAGCGAGAATGACAGCGCGGTTGCCAGCACCGCAATGAACAGCGTGATGCGAGCGCCGTAGATCATGCGCGACAGAAGATCACGGCCGAGATTGTCGGTGCCCAGCCAATGCGCTGCGGACATCGGTTCCCAAGGAACGTCGCTGACAATCTCGGCATTGCCGTGTGGTGCGATCCATGGCGCGAAGACAGCCGCCACGACGAACATCGTCGTCAGTACGATGCCAATCAGCGCGGGAATGGGGATGCGTTTGATATCGAGCATGCCCGCCGCCTATTTCGGATGTCTGAGGCGCGGATTGGCGACAATCGCCCCGATGTCCGCGATGATGTTGAGAGTGATGTAGACAGCGGCAAAGATCAGGCCGACGGCCTGCACCACCGGCACGTCGCGCTTGGTGACGTGGTCGACCAGATATTGCCCCATGCCGGGATAGACGAAGATCACCTCGACCACGACGACGCCGACGATGAGGTAGGCGAGGTTGAGCATGACGACATTGATGATCGGCGCGATGGCGTTGGGGAAAGCATGCTTGCGGATGACGTTGAAGGCCGACAGGCCTTTCAGTTCAGCCGTCTCGACATAGGCCGACTGCATGACGTTGAGGATGGCCGCGCGGGTCATGCGCATCATATGCGCCAGCACAACCAGCGTCAGCGCGGCGGCCGGCAACGCGATCGCCTGCATACGCTCGCCGAACGGCATGCCGTCATAGACCGTGGAAATGGCCGGGAACCATTGATACTTCACGGCAAAGAAGTAGACGAGCACATAGCCGATGAAGAATTCCGGGAAGGAGGTCGAGGCGAGCGCCAGGCCGGAGATCAGCTTGTCGACCCAACCGTTGCGGTAACGCACGGCGATCAGGCCGAGGATGATCGCCAGCGGCACGGCCACGACCGCCGCCCAGAAGGCGAGAAACAGCGTGTTCCACAGCCGCCCCTTGATCGAGGTCGCGATATCCTGGCCGCTCGACATCGCCGTGCCGAGGTCGCCGGTGAGTGCACCGCCGAGCCAATGGAAATACCTGACGTAAGCCGGCTGATTGAGGCCGAGCTGCTCGCGCAAATTGGCGAGCGATTCCGGCGTCGCCGACTGTCCGAGAATGGCTTGCGCGACGTCGCCGGGCAGGATCTGGGTGCCGGCGAAGATCAGGACCGAAACGGCCAGCAAGAGGACGATGCCCAGCGCAACGCGCTGGGCCACAAGTTTCACGACGGGTGAGGACATATCCGCAAAGCCGGGCTCAGGCTTCGAGCCAGCACTTCGCCAGCGCGTAGCCGTTCATCAGCTCCTGATGCGGATCGTCTACCCAGCCGCCGACCTTGGCGCCTGTCGCATCGATGAACTGATTGAACATCGGCAGGATCAGGCCGCCCTCGTCGCGCACCAGCACGGCCATGTCGTGGTACATCTGCTTGCGCTTGGTCTCGTCGAGTTCGGCGCGTGCGGCTAGCACCAGCTTGTCGAAGTCCGGACGCTTGAAACGGGTGTCGTTCCAGTCGGCGGTCGACAGATAGGCGGTCGAGTACATCTGGTCCTGGGTCGAGCGGCCGCCCCAATAGGAGGCGCAGAAGGGCTGCTTGTTCCAGACCTCGTTCCAGTAGCCGTCGCCGGGCTCGCGCTTGAGCTCGATCTTGATGCCAGCCTTGGCCGCGCTCTGCTGGAAGAGCTGCGAGGCGTCGACCGCGCCCGGGAAGGCGACGTCGGAGGTGCGCAGCAGCACGGTGCCGTCATGGCCCGACTTCTTGTAGTGGAACTTGGCCTTGTCGGGATCATATTTGCGCTGCTCGATCTCGGAAAACAGCGGATAGGACGAATTGATCGGGAAGTCGTTGCCGAGCGAGCCGTAGCCGCGCAGCACCTTGTTCAGCATCTCCTCACGGTCGATCGCGAGCTTCAGCGCCATGCGCAGGTCGCTGTTGTCGAAGGGCGCGGTGTTGCAATGCATGATGAAGACATAGTGGCCGGGGCCGGCATGGTTGCGGATGGTGACGCCCGGTACACGCTTGATCAGGTCGACGATCTTCGGCTCGACGCGGTTGATCATGTTGACCTGGCCGCCCTGCAGGGCCGCCGTGCGCGCGGTCGCGTCGTTGATAACGATGATCTCGATCTGGTCGGCATGGCCCATCTTGTCGGCCTGCCAGTAATTGGCGAAGCGCTCGCCGCCATGGCGCACGCCGGGCTCGTTGGTGGTGACCTTGTAGGGTCCTGCCGAGATGCCGGCATCCGCCTTGTCCTTGCCGCCGTTGGGCTGGACGATGAGGTGGTAGTCGCTGAGGAGATAGGGAAGGTCGGCGTTGGCCTCCTTCAGCGTCAGGACGACTTCCTTGCCACTGGCTTTGATGCTGTCGATGCCCTTCATGTAGCCCAGCGCGCCGGACTTCGACTTTTCATCAGAATGGCGCTCGAGCGTTGCCGCCACATCCTCAGCGGTCACCGTCTTGCCGTTGTGGAATTCGACGCCGTCGCGGATTTTCAGCGTCCACACCTTGGCGTCGTCCGACGAGCCGATCTCTTCGGCGATGCGGTTCTCGAGTTTGCCTTCCGGAGACAGCTCGACGATCAGTTCGCCCCACATCTTGCCAAAGGCGAACGGCACTTGCGTCATGAACAAAGCCGGGTCCAGGCTGTTCGTGGATTCGCCGCCGACGAGGCCGGCCTTCAGCGTGCCGCCCTTGACCGGGCCTTCCGCGCGAGCCGCACTGGAAAGCAGCATATTGGCGAAGGGCGCTGTGACGCCGAGTGCTGCGGCGCGGCCGAGGAAATCACGACGGCTCAGCTTGCCGGACGCAACGCGCCGGCTCAGATATTCGAGTTCGTTGGACATTTGAGTTCCTCACTCTGTTGGTTCGACCTTATGGTCGTTTTTTGCTTGTTGTTACCAAAGGGATATTGACCGGAAGGCAAAGCCGTAAGCAAGACGGAATGCGACATGCCGTGGCGTAAATCGTGCGTCGCAACTGGACCAGTCGGGTCGACGCTCAGAGCAGGTCGCGCGGGATCGTCTCTTCGAAATCGCGTTCGAAAACCAGCGTTTCGCCCTCATAGGCTTCGATTCTGGCGCTGACGATGAAGTTTTGCGCATCGCAGCGCATTTCAGCCGACGTCTCGGTGCGCACCGACCATCCGTTTCGCGACAAGGTCTGCGTCCAGTGCGTGCGACCCGAGGCAGACAGCGGGTCGTCGGGGTGGATCGTCCAGCTCTCGCGGGCAATGCTGCCATTGGCCAGTCCATGCGCGAGATCGCGCACTTCTCCGAAATCATCCGTGATCGACAGCGTGACGATGCCGGTCTTCTCATCGCGATCGACGTGACGCTCGGAATTCGCTGCACGAACTGTCGCGGTTGCCCAGGGTGTTGCGCCTTCGGGAGACTGGAACGAGGTCTCGTCGGCTTTTGCGAGCGGGCGCAGCGGCAGCCTCAGCGTCGCCGCTGAAAGGTCGAGCCGCACCGGCTCCGGCGACGGCCAGATCATCGGCCAGTAAGCATTGGAAACCGCGATGCGCAGCCGGTGTCCGGCCGGCACGCGGTAGGCGCACTGGTCGAGAATAACGCGCGCCGAAACCGTTTCGCCCGGCACCAGCGCTTGCGGCTGTTCGTGCGAAGAACGATGCGTCAGGTTAAGCACGCCGTAGGAGATCAGTTCCGAGGCGCCGTCGGGGTGCACGTCGCACAGTCGAACCGCGATGTTCGCCTGCGGGCGATCGGACGACACCCGGATGAGAAGCTCCGGCGCGCCGACGATGTCGAGTGTCTCGGCAAGCACAGGCTGATCGAAGCAGACGGACAGCGCATCGTCCGGGCGCTGGTCGCCCGGCAGTTCCGGGCCAAAGGTGAAGGGAAAATATTCGCCGCCGGCGAGCCCGCAGCTTTGCGGGGTCGCCACGATCGCCGGCCTGACGCCGTCAGCAATGAGTTCGATCGCCCCGACCTTGATGTTGGGAGACGGCCATTCCTGTTCGGCCACCCAACGGCCCGGCCGCTCCGGGTGCCAGCGCGCCGGCCGCACACTGTCCATGACATAGGCGCGGTAGTCCGGGTCGGCCTCGACGCCGGTGTCGACGCCCTTCAACCAGCTGTCCCACCAGCGCAACGCCTCCTGCAGGAAGCCGATGGCGGGTTTGGGTTCGGCATAATGCGGGTATTTGTGGATCCATGGCCCGACAATGCCCTTCACCGGCGCCTGGATGTTGGTGACCAGATGCGAAATCGTGTTGCGGTAGCCGTCATGCCAGCCGCCGATCGACAGCACGGCGGCTTTGACCGCGGAGAAATCCTCGCAGATCGAACCGCGTTTCCAATAGGCGTCGCGATGCTGATGGCTGAGCCAGAGCGGCAGAAGGAAAGACTGGTTCTCCAGCCGCGTCAGCCAGAGGTCGCGCCAGCGGTTGCCCGCAATCAGCGGATCCGGCGGTCGCGACGAATAGGACAACATGGTCGAGGCCCAGCCGAAATTTTCCGTCAAAAGGCAGCCGCCCTTGTAGTGGATGTCATCGGCGTAGCGGTCGACGGTCGAGCACAGGCTGATCACCGCCTTCAGCGCCGGCGGCTGCTTGGCCGCCACCTGCAGGCAGTTGAAGCCACCCCAGGAAATGCCCATCATGCCGACACTGCCGTTGCACCAGGGCTGTGCTGCCGCCCAGGCAATCACATCGCAGGCGTCCTGCAATTCCTGCTCGGAATATTCGTCGTCCATCAGACCTTCGGAATCGCCATTGCCGCGCATGTCGACGCGGATCGAGGCGTAGCCGTGGCCGGCAAAATAGGGATGCGTCAGCTGATCGCGAAAGATGGTGCCGTCGCGCTTGCGGTAGGGCAGGTGCTCGAGGATCGCCGGCACCGGATCGCTGCTGGCGTCCTCCGGCATCCAAACCCGCGCCGACAGCCGGCAACCATCCGGCATGACGATGCCCATATCGGGGAATTCGACGACCTTGCGGGGAAATTCGGTGATGGTTTTCATGCGATGCTCCAGGATGTCAGTGACGCATGAAGCGGGCATGTCATGAAGTCAAACGGGCGACGGCCGGTGTCGCCGCGACGACGCCACGATATGTAGCCCGATTGTTTTGCCCTGATGTTGCAGGATATAATTAATGATTACATTTATTAACTGAACCCAACGTGATGAGGATGGTTTCGCCTGAAAATCGTTTGGGATGAGCCAAAGCGCGTGACGAACCTGGACAGCCGGGGTCCCGATTTTGCCGAACTCGATATTGAGTTTTTTGCGACTTCAACCGTCCTTCCAGCCAAGGCCGACCGGTTCAAGGCGATTGGCGAATTCGGAGAGATCATCCTGGCCGTGATTTTCAAGCCGCTTGGTTCGGAGGCGATTCGGTGATCTCGATGCGCCGTGCCAGCCGAAAGGAAAGGTCAGTATATGAACAATCCTAAATCGCGTGTTCGACCGCTTACCGATGCGGAGGAAGTGGAAATTCAAAGACAAATTGTTGATGATCCCGACGATGCGGAGACGACAGACGAACAGTTGGCGCAAGCCAGGCCTTTCGCGGAAGTGTTTCCAGAACTTTTCGAGAGCATAAGGCGTGCTCGTGGCCGGCCAGCCGTGGAGAAGCCTAAGCAAGTCGTGTCCATCCGTCTGGATCAGGATGTCATCAGTAAATTCAAGGCGACCGGCAAGGGCTGGCAGGCCAGGATCAACGAGGTGCTGAAAAACGCGAAGGTAGGCTAGGCAATCCGCGTCAGTTCAGCGGAATGTCGTTTTCGGACTTGCGCGCCTGATAAGCGCCGGACAGTTCGTCGTAGCGGGTGGAAATATTGCCGATCCTTGCCTCAAGCCGGCCGCGCTCGGCCTCGGGCAGCGCCCGCACCAGCCTGCGAATGGAAAAACTCTTCCAATAAGCGTTCTCGGCATTGTAGCCGCCGGGATCGAGAGTGAAGACCTCTTTCAGGATTTTCAGATCGTGCGGGATCGCAAAGCTGTCGCGTGAATCCTCGTGGCTGAAGAGGTAGTAGAAATTGTCGAAGCCGGTCCAGGTGATCGCCGACAGGCAGAGTGAACAGGGCTCGTGCGTGGCGATGAAGATGGCGTCCTTGGTGTCGACGCGTTCGGCCCTGGGCATTTCGTAAAAGCGCTTCAGGCAGTGCACCTCGCCATGCCAGAGCGGGTTTTCGATCTCGTTGTTGGTTTCGGCCAGCACCAGCGAGCGGTCGCCCTTCCGCAGGATGGCGGCGCCGAACAGCTTGTTCCCATGGGCCACGCCCTCTGCCGTTTTCGGCACGATGTCGTGCTCGATGACATCGAGCAGGCGGTCGATCAGCGATATGTCGGTCATTTCTCAGGTCTCGTTGGGGAGATGGATTTCGTAGGGGTGCGAGAAATGGAACTCTTCGAGGTTGGAGCCGTCACCGCCGCGGTCGACGATGACGAAATCCTGCGCTTCACCGAGTGGCGTCAGCACGCCGTGCCAGAGATTGCGCGGATAGTTGACGCCTTGCCCCGGTGCGGTGATGAAGGCGTGCGGCTCGCGCGGACCGTCCTTGCCGTCATGGCAGACGACGACCAGGAAAGGCCGCGGTGACAGCGGGATGAACGCCTGGCTGCCTAAGGGATGGCGCTCGACCATGGTCAGCTTCAGCGGCAGGTCGTAAGGCGTGCCGCGCGCCATCGAGATCAGCACACGGGCATTCGGTCCCGCGGCTTCAGCGGTGGCGAGATTCTGGTAGCGCTCGGTCTTGCCGCCATTGATCGGGTAGTGATTGCCGCCGCCCATGTCGATGACATCGCCGAAGCCGGCAAAGCTTTCGCGGGTCAGCGGCCGCGCTGTGATGCGGGTCACCGCGCGCGACCGCCAATGCCCGCCCCGCCGAGCTTGGGGTGCCGGTTGACGTCCTTGTAAAGGAGATAGCGGAATTTGCCTGGGCCGCCCGCGTAGCAGGCCTGCGGGCAGAAGGCGCGCAGCCACATGAAGTCGCCGGCCTCGACCTCGACCCAGTCCTGGTTGAGGCGGTAGACCGCCTTGCCTTCCAAGACATAGAGCCCGTGCTCCATGACATGCGTCTCGGCAAATGGGATGACGGCGCCAGGCTCGAGCGTAACGATGGTGACATGCATGTCGTGGCGCATGTCGGCTGGATCGACGAAACGGGTCGTCGCCCAGCGACCCTCGGTGCCGGGCATCGGCGTCGGCGCCATTTGCTGGTCACTGCTGAACAGGACTTCCGGCGCGTCGATGCCGTCGACGGCCTCATAGGCCTTCCTGATCCAGTGGAAGCGCACGGCGTCGCGACCTTCGTTGCGCACCGTCCAGCCGCTGTCCGGCGGCAGGAAGGCAAAACCGCCGGCTTGCAGCACGTGCTTCTTGCCGGCCAGCGAAACGGTCAACTCGCCCTCAACCACGAACAGCACGCCCTCGGCGCCGGCGTCCGGCTCGGGCCGGTCGCTGCCGCCGCCGGGCAGGACCTCGACGATGTACTGCGAAAATGTCTCGGCGAAACCCGAAAGCGGCCTGGCGATGATCCAGGCCCTGGTCTCGTCCCAGAACGGCAGTGGGCTGGTGACGATGTCCTGCATCACTCCCTTCGGTATGACGGCATAGGCCTCGGTGAAGACGGCGCGGCCGGTCAAAAGCTCATTTTGGCCGGGATGGCCGCCATGCGGTGCATAATAGGTTTTCTGGTCAGTCTTGATCATATCCATTGGGTCCTGACCCCTCAGTCATTTCATTAGAGCGGGAGCATGTCTTTCAGGCGGAGCAGCGCGATGCGCTCGACCTGTTTGCAGGCGGTATCGAGTTCTACGCCACGGCTGTTGCCGATGCGCGCCTCGAACTCGGCGAGGATCTCCTCCTTGGTCTTGCCCCGCACCGCGATGATGAAGGGAAAGCCGAAGGTGGTGACGTAGGCGGCGTTGAGCTTGGAAAACAGCTCGCGCTCCTTGTCGGTCAGCGCGTCGAGGCCGGCGGAGGCCTGCTCGCGTGTGGATTCCGCAGTGAGGCGTCTCGCTTCGGCCAGTTTGCCAGCGAGATCGGGATGGGCGTTGAGGACGCCGATCCGCTCGGTTTCGCTGGCGGCGCGGAAGACGCGGCAGAGCGCATTGTGCAGGCCGCCGGCGCCGTCATGCGCCGGCCCAAGCTCCAGCTCATAGGCACGTTCGGCGATCCAGGGCGAATGTTCGAACACGCCGCCGAAAGTGTCGACGAAGGTCTCGAACGCCATCTTCGACGGCTTGAGCGCCGCCGGCTGGTAGGGGTGGTTCTCCTGCCAGTGCCTGGCGATATCGATGCGCCGTGCCAGCCAGACCTTGTCGTGCGATCTGACATAGTCGACGAAGCGCTTCAGCGCCGCCACCCGCCCGGGACGTCCGACGAGGCGGCAATGCAGGCCTATATTCATCATCCGCGGCCGGCCCGCTTTGCCCTCGGCATAGAGCGTGTCGAAACTGTCCTTCAAATAGGCGAAGAACTGGTCGCCGGAATTGAATCCCTGCGGCGTGGCGAAACGCATGTCGTTGGCATCGAGCGTGTAGGGGATGACGAGTTGCGCGCCGCCGCTGTGCTCGAACCAGTAGGGCAGTTCGTCGTCATAGGTGTCCGACACATAGTCGAAGCCGCCCTCTTCGGCCACCAGCCGCACCGTATTGACCGAGGTGCGGCCGGTGTACCAGCCGGTCGGCCGTTGGCCCGTCACCTCGTAGTGCAGCTTGATCGCCGCTTCGAGATCGCGACGCTCGTCTTCTGGGGCATGGTCGCGGTAGTCGATCCATTTCAGGCCGTGCGAGGCCATTTCCCAGCCGGCCTCCTGCATCGCCGCCACCTGGTCGGGCGACCGGGCCAGTGCTGAGGCGACCCCGTAGCAGGTCACCGGCACTTGCGCCTCGCTGAACAGGAGCAGCAGCCGCCAGAAGCCTGCCCGCGCGCCATATTCGTAGATCGATTCCATGTTCCAGTGGCGCTGGCCGACCCAGGGCGCGGCGCCGACGATTTCCGACAGGAAGGCTTCCGAGGCCTTGTCGCCGTGCAGCACGCAGTTCTCGCCGCCTTCCTCGTAGTTGACGACGAATTGGACGGCCACATGCGCCCCGCCCGGCCATTTCGGATCCGGCGGATTGGCTCCGTAGCCGCGCATGTCTCTAGAGTAACGCATTGCCCCTCCCCGCCGGACGCTGCCGGAAGTTGTGATCAGGATAGTCGAAAGGGTTGCTCGCGCATTCCCCCGAAATTTTTGAAAGTGTTTTTGTGCCACTCCGCTCGACCGGGACTTATGCATCGCCTTTAATTGGCGCACAATTCACTGCTTTGTTCGGCTGTATCGGAAATGGGAGGCGCCAGTGGCAGAAACGTCGAAAGCCGATGGCGGACGTCTGACGACGCATGTGCTCGACACCGCGACCGGCAAGCCGGCGGCTGGCCTGTCGATCGCGCTTTATCATCTGGGGGGCGCGGCGCGGACGCATCTGAAGACCGTTGTCACAAATGCCGACGGCCGCTGCGATGCGCCGCTGCTGGCAGGAGCGGAATTCCGCCTTGGCGAATACGAACTGGTGTTCGCCGCCGGTGACTATCTACGCGGCCAGGGCACCAAACTGCCGGAACCGGCCTTCCTCGACAGTGTGCCGATCCGCTTCGGCATGGCGGAATCCGTGCATTATCACGTGCCGTTGCTTATCTCTCCTTATGGCTACTCGACCTACAGGGGGAGCTGACGCATGGCCAAGATCACCATACGCAACGAGATCCGCTTCATCCTCAATGGCAGGGATGTAGCGCTGTCGTCGGTGGCGCCCGACGCGACCTTGCTCGACTGGCTGCGGCTCGACCGCTCGCTGCGCGGCACCAAGGAAGGCTGCGCCGAGGGCGATTGCGGCGCCTGCACGGTCCTGGTCGGAAAATTGTCCGCCGGCAAGCTGGTTTATGAAAGCGTCAACGCCTGCATCCGTTTCCTCGGTTCGCTCGACGGCACCCATGTCGTCACCGTCGAGGATCTGCGCGGCGCGCCTGGCCAATTGCATCCGGTGCAGCAGGCGATGGTCGATTTCCACGCTTCGCAATGCGGCTTCTGCACGCCGGGCTTCGTTATGTCGCTCTACGGCTTGTGGATGAAGTCGCCGGACCCGTCGAATGCGGCGATCGAGAAGGCCTTACAAGGCAATCTTTGCCGCTGCACCGGCTATGAGGCAATCATGCGCGCCGCGCGTGCCATCTCCAGCTACGGCAAGGCGGCGAAGGATCCGCTGGCGGCCGAGCGCAAGGCGATCACCGCCAGGCTCGAGGCTATGCATGACGGTGCCCGCGTCGAAATCGGCGCCGGCAAGCTGAGGTTGGTCGTCCCGGCCAACGCCGATGATTTCGCCGCTGTACTGGATAAGGAACCCGACGCCACTGTTGTCGCCGGCTCGACCGACGTCGGCCTGTGGGTCACCAAGCACATGCGCGACATCTCACCGGTAGTCTTCATCGGCAATCTCGAGGGGCTGTGCGCGATCTCCGAAGACAATGACGTCATCACCATCGGAGCCGGCGTTACCTACACCGACGCCTTCGCAACACTGGCCAAGCGCATCCCCGCGCTCGGGCCATTGTTCGACCGCATCGGCGGCGAACAGGTACGAAACATGGGCACCATCGGCGGCAACATCGCCAACGGCTCGCCGATCGGCGACACGCCGCCGCCCCTGATTGCGCTTGGTGCGCAGCTTACGCTGCGCCGCGGCAAGAAGCGGCGTACCATCGCGCTCGAGGATTTCTTCATCGCCTATGGCAAGCAGGACCGGCAGCCAGGCGAATTCGTCGAGGCCGTGCATGTCCCTGTGCCGGCCAAGGGCACGAAGTTTGCCGTCTACAAGATCACCAAGCGCCGCGACGAGGACATCACCGCAGCCCTTGGCGCCTTTTTCCTCGACCTGGCCAAGGATGGCACGGTGGCCGATGTCTGCATCGCCTATGGCGGCATGGCGGCGACCCCAAAGCGGGCTTTCGGTGTCGAAAAGGCGCTGCTCGGCAAGCCGTGGACGGAGACGACGGTGGAAGCGGCCATGGCTGAATATGCGGGCGATTTCACCCCGCTGACCGATATGCGGGCATCGGCCGAATACCGGGCGCTGGCGGCCAGGAACCTGCTGCTGCGCTTTTTTGCCGAAACCAGCGGCAGCAAGGCGCCGTTCCAGGTGTCACGCAACGAGGCGGCCTGATGAACAAGCACGCCTCTCCAGATCTCAAGGCGCAGAAGATTTCCGGTGGCGTCGCCGCCGACCAGCGCCACGATTCCGCGCACAAGCATGTCAGCGGCAGCGCGGTCTATATCGACGATATGCCGGAACCGGCGGGCATGCTGCATGGCTGCCTCGGCCTGTCCACGGCGACGCATGCGACGATCAGCAAAATGGATCTGTCGGCGGTGCGCGCGGCGCCGGGCGTCGTCGATGTGCTGACGGCCAAGGACGTTCCGGGCGAAAATGACATTTCGCCGACCGGTCGACACGACGAGCCGGTGCTGGCCGACGACAAGGTGCAGTTTTATGGTCAGCCGATCTTCTGCGTTATTGCCAAGACGCGCGAACAGGCGCGCCGCGCCACCCGGCTGGCCAAGGTCGAATACAGTCCATTGCCTTTCGTCACCGACATTGGCGATCTCGACCCCCGCAAGGACAAGCTGGTTACGCCGCCGCTCACGCTGAAGCGTGGCGATGCCGCTGCCGCGATCAAGGCGGCGCCGCGCCGGCTGAAGGGCAAGATGCGCATCGGCGGCCAGGAGCATTTCTATCTCGAAGGCCATATCGCCGTGGCCATCCCCGGCGAAGACCAGGACGTCACCATCTTTTCCTCGACCCAGCATCCGAGCGAAGTCCAGCACATGGTCAGCCATGCGCTGGGCGTGCCGAGCAACGCCATCACAGTGGAAATCCGCCGCATGGGTGGCGGCTTCGGCGGGAAGGAGACGCAAGGCAACCAGTTTGCGGCATTGGCTGCGATCGCCGCCAAGAAACACCATCGCGCGGTAAAAATCCGGCCCGACCGCGACGACGACATGATCGCCACCGGCAAGCGCCATGATTTCCTTGTCGACTACGACGTTGGCTTCGACGACGACGGCAACATTTTAGGCGTCGATTTCATGTTTGCGGCGCGTTGCGGCTTTTCCTCGGACCTGTCCGGACCGGTCACCGACCGCGCGCTGTTCCATTGCGACAACACCTATTTCTGGCCGGCGGTGCATGCGCAATCGGCGCCGCTTTACACCAACACCGTGTCGAACACGGCGTTTCGCGGCTTCGGCGGCCCGCAGGGCATGGTCGGCGCCGAACGGGTCATCGACGAGGTTGCCTTTGCCGTCGGCAAGGACCCGCTCGAAATCCGCAAGCAGAATTTTTATGGCACCAGTGGTGATAAAGACGGGGGCCGCAACGTCACCCCTTATCACCAGACGGTCGAGGACAACATCATCCACCGCATCGTCGCCGAGCTGGAGGCGAGCGCCGACTATGCGGGGCGCCGCCGCATCATCCAGGCCTTCAACGCCAACAGCCGCTTCATCAAGCGCGGCCTGGCGCTGACGCCGGTCAAATTCGGCATCTCTTTCACAGCCACGCACTACAACCAGGCCGGCGCGCTGGTGCATGTCTATACCGACGGTTCGGTGCATCTGAACCATGGCGGCACCGAGATGGGGCAAGGCCTCTACGTCAAGGTGGCGCAGGTGGTGGCGGAAGAGTTCCAGATCGACCTCGACCAGGTCAAGATCACCGCGACGACCACCGGCAAGGTGCCTAACACTTCGGCCACCGCGGCGTCGTCCGGCACCGACCTCAACGGCATGGCGGCGCAGAACGGCGCCCGCCAGATCAAGGAACGGCTGACCGACTTCGCCGCCGAAAAATACCAGGTGCCGCGCGAGCAGGTGCTTTTCCTGCCCAACCGGGTGCGCATCGGCAACCAGGAGATCGCCTTCACCGACCTTGTCAAGCAGGCCTATATGGCCCGCATCCAACTGTCGGCGGCGGGTTTTTACAAGACGCCGAAAATCCACTGGAACCGTGACAAGGGCGAGGGCCGTCCGTTCTATTATTTCGCCTATGGCGCCTCGTGCTCGGAAGTCTCGGTCGACACGCTGACCGGCGAATATGTCGTCGAGCGCACCGACATATTGCATGAAACCGGCCGCTCGCTGAACCGCGCCATCGATCTCGGCCAGATCGAGGGCGGCTTCATCCAGGGCATGGGATGGCTGACGACGGAGGAGCTGTGGTGGGACGACAAGGGCCGGCTGCGCACGCATGCGCCGTCGACCTATAAGATCCCGCTCGCGTCCGACCGGCCGAAGATATTCAACGTCACGCTGGCCGACTGGCCGGAGGCCAACGAGCCGACGGTGCACCGTTCCAAGGCGGTCGGCGAACCGCCCTTCCCGCTCGGCATGTCTGTGCTGCATGCGCTGTCGGACGCGGTGGCAAGTGTGGCCGATCATAAGGCCTGTCCGCGTCTCGACGCTCCTGCAACACCAGAAAGGGTGCTGATGGCGATCCAACGGCTGAAGGGTGAAGCCAAGAATAGCGCCTGACTCTGACCTGGATTCTGGCAAAACGTGCAATTCAGACTGAAAAACCCTATATTTCCCGTACGGGAATGCGAAATATGAAGTCGAAAGTGCAAAGCCTCAGAGCTTTTCTCGCCAGCGCCGACCGGTTTGCCTTGGTCGAAGTGGCCAGTACCAAGGGCTCGACCCCCCGCGAGAAGGGCGCCTTCATGCTCGTCTCGCAGGCGGCGACTTTTGGCACGATCGGCGGCGGTCAGCTCGAGTACATCGCGATCGACAAGGCGAGGCAGATGGTGGGGTCTTCACCCTCCCCCTTGTGGGGAGGGTCGGCGANGTCGGCCGGCGAAGCCGGCCGGGGTGGGGGTGCGGACGATCGTGCCAAGCCACCCCGTTTCGCTGACGCCGCCACACGGCGTCCGCTCACCGACCCTCCCCCCAAGGGGGAGGGTAAAGAAGCCCGCATCGGCTTCGACGAAGTCTGCGCCACGCTTGACGTGCCGCTAGGCCCCGAGATCGGCCAGTGCTGCGGCGGGCGCGTCGAAGTCTTGATCCGTGTCGTCGATGCCGCGCTTACTGCCGAGCTGATCGCGGCCGCAGAAGCCGAGGAAGCCCACCTGCCGCATGTCTATATCTTCGGCGGCGGCCATGTCGGCCGGGCGCTGGCCTCGACTGTTGCACTTCTTCCCGTGCGTGGTGTCGTCATCGAGACGCGGGCCGAAGCGCTGGAAGGCATGCCGGAAACCGTCGAGACGCGGCTGACGCCGATGCCCGAGGCCGAGGTGCGAAACGCCCCCGCCGGCACCGCCTTCGCCATCCTCACCCACGACCATGCGCTGGATTTCCTCATCGTCGCCGAAGCGCTGAAGCGCGACGACGCGGCCTATGTCGGCATGATCGGCTCGAAAACCAAGAGAGCGACGTTCAGGAACTGGTTCCTGAAATCGGCTGAGGGCACGGAGGCTGAGTTCGCCCGCCTCGTCTCGCCGATCGGCGGCGATGCGGTCAAGGACAAGCGCCCACCGGTCATAGCTGCGCTGGCCGCGGCCGAGATCATGACGGCGCTGGTCGTTCACAACACCGCGCCGAATGCCGACCATCAAGTCCAGCATAAGATGATGGCCGGCTAAGCTTCGGCGCGGCTAAGCAGGCCGCTTCAGGCCGAGATGATCTCGCAAGGTGCTGCCTTCGTATTCCCGACGGAACAGTCCGCGCCGCTGCAGTTCCGGCACCACCAGCGTGGCAAAGGCATCGAGCTCGCCGGGGAAGTATGACGGCATGACGTTGAAGCCGTCCGCGCCGCCGCCCTCGAACCGCGCCTGCAATTCGTCAGCGATCTGCGCCGGCGTGCCGACGATACGCCAATGGCCACGTGCGCCGGCGAAATGGCGGGCAAGCTGGCGGATCGACAGGCCGTCGCGGCGCGATTGTTGGATGACCAGCGCCTGGCGGCTTTTCATGCCCTCGGTCTCCGGCAGTTCGGGCATCGGTCCGTCGATCGGATAGCTCCCGAGATCGGAGATGCTGAGATAGCTGGACAGTAGCGCCACGCCGACATCGTCGGGGATCAGCGCCTGCAATTCCTCCTGTTTCTCCCGCGCTTCGGCCTCGGTGTCTGCCACCACCGGGGAGACGCCGGGCATGATCTTGATGTCGTCGGGTTCCCGCCCATAGCCCGCCATACGGCCCTTGAGGTCGTCGTAAAAGCCCTTGGCTTCCTCGAGGGTCTGCGCCGCCGTGAACACGACGTCGGCGGTGCGGGCGGCAAGGTCGCGGCCGACATCCGAGGCGCCGGCCTGCACCATCACCGGCGCGCCCTGCGGCGAGCGCGGCAGGTCGAGCGAGTCGCGCACCGAAAAGCTCTGGCCGTTGTGACCGTGAAAGCCGCTGCCTTGCCAAAGTCCTGATACCACTTCTGCGAATTCGCGCGCCCGCTCGTAGCGGTCGGCATGCGGTTTCAGGCCCGTCGCGCCGAAATTGGCGGCTTCGATGGGGCTGGCCGACGTCACCAGGTTCCAGCCAGCCCGGCCACCACTCAGATGATCGATCGAGAGAAAGGTGCGCGCCAGCCCACAGGGCTCGTTGTAGCTGGTCGAGGCCGTCGAAACGAGGCCGATGCGGCTGGTCTGGACGGCGAGCGCGGACAGCAGGCTGATCGGCTCGAAGCCGATCGAGCGTGAGGTCTGGCTGGCGATGCCGACATTGGCTTCGCGCAGGCCGGCGGCGTCCTCGCAGAACACCATGTCGAACTTCGCCGCTTCCGCCGTGCGCGCCAGCTGGATGTAGTGATCGATGTCGATGCCTGCCGTGACATGCGCCTTGGGGTGACGCCAGGCGGCGATGTGGTGGCCCGTCGCCCACAGGAAGGCGCCAAGCTTCATCTGGCGGGTCATTGCGCTCCTCCGGCAAGTCCGAGATGAGAGCGCAAGGTGGTGCCGGGATAATCCGGGCGGATGAGGCCGCGGCGCTGCAATTCCGGCAGCACGCGGCCGATGAAACCGTCAATAGCGGCAGGCGGTATTGCGATGTTGAACCCGTCGCAGCTTTGCGAGCTGAACAATGTTTCGAGCGCGTTGGCAGCGACATCTGCGCCAACGTTCAGCAGCAGCTTGACCGCACCCGGATCGCGTCCGCAGGCCACAACGCGGCGCTTGAGATCGTCATGGCGCGCCTTGGCGTCCTCTGTGGGTCTGTCCAGCAGGACGACATCGGCGGTGCGGGCGGCGATATCCAGGTCGGCCTCGGACAGGCCGGACAGCACCAGCACCGGCGTATCCTGCGGCGAGCGCGCGACGTTCAGCGGCCCGCGCACGGAGAAAAATTCGCCTTTGTGGTCGAGCAGGTGCATTTTTTCGGGATCGTGGAAGCGGCCGCCGGCCTTGTCGAACAGCAGCGCGCCGGCATCCCAGCCCTGCCACAGGCGCTGAACGATGCCGATGTATTCCTGCGTGCGGCGGCGGAACACATCGTCGGAAAATCCATCCGGCCGGCTGAAATTGGCGGCTTCCCGTGGCGCCTGCGCCATGGTCGCGTGCCAGCCGGCGCGGCCATGGCTGATGATGTCGAGCGAAGCAAAACGGCGCGCCAGATTGTACGGCTGGTGAGCCACCGTCGAGGCTGCAGCGACAAGGCCGATCCGACTTGTCACCGTCGCCAGCGCCGCCAGCAAGGTCGTCGCTTCGAAAGAACTCGACCCGGCGCTGTTCGGCGCGGAATCATCGAGGACAATCATGTCCAGCCCCGCCGCTTCCGCTTGCTTGGCAAAGCCGGCCAGGTCGCTAAACCCGAGCGGCTGCCCGGAAGTAATGTTGAGCGAAACGGCAAGATGCATTGTGGCTTGCTGGTCAGTCGGCATGGGACCATCGATCATAGGGCGGCGTATGCGAACCTAAGGTCACCTGCTTGTAAGACAATCCTGGCGACTGGGCCAACAGCCCCTCACTTGCCGGCCAGCAAATCCTTGATCAGCCGCTGGCAACGCTCGGCCATGAAGTCGAGCAACAGCCGCACCTTCGGGTCCTGCAGCTTCTTGTGCGGATAGACGGCGGCGAACTGCACCGGCGTTGGCGGCGTGCTGGCCAGGATGACCTGCAGCCGCCGGTCGCGGATGAAGGGTTCGACCTCGAAGCGCGGCTTGTTGATGATGCCGCGGCCCGACAGCGCCCAGCCGGTCAGCACATCGCCATCGTCGGTGTCGTAGGGGCCGTGCACCTCGAATTTCTGCGGGCCGGACGGCGTCTGCAGCGTCCAGACATATTCGCGCGCCCCGGAATAGCGCAGCATCAGGCAGTCGTGCTTCTTGCCGATCAGCTCCTGTGGCTCCACCGGCTCGCCGCGCGCTTCGAGATATTTCGGTGCCGCCACCAGCACGCGTTCACATTCCATGATGCCGCGCATCCGCAGGCTGGAATCCTCGATGATGCCGAGCTTGAAGGCGACGTCGATGCCTTCCTTCATGATGTCGATATTGTGGTCGGAGAGCCTCAGCCGCACCTCGATATCGGGGTATTTGTCGTGGAAATCCGGAATGCCCGACGCAACCAGCCGCCGTCCAAGGCCGAGCGGGGCGGTCACCTTGATGGTGCCGCGCGGCTGGCCGGAAAGAGCCGAGACCGCGGCTTCCGCCTCGGTGATCGCCTCCAGCACCTGCTTGGCGCCGGAGTAGAACACCGTGCCATGCTCCGTCGGCATCAATTGCCGTGTGGTGCGGTTGAACAGCCGCACGCCGAGGTGTTTTTCCAGCTCCTTGATGCGGTTGGAGGCGACCGCCGGCGAAATGCGCATGTCGCGGCCCGCCGCCGACAGATTGCCAAGCTCGACGACGCGGACGAAGACGGCGATGTTGTCGAGATAGGCCATGCGGGTCGTGGCTTTCATGCAGTTGCGTGGGATCAGCTTAGTATTTTCCATTTTTTTTTGAAAGTCATCGTACACCTCGCCTCTTTTCGTTTGCGCCCGACACCGTAAAGTCAGCCGATCGGCAGGGACGGTTTCACATGATGGATTTCGCAATTTTCTGGGACTGGCTGAGTTTCGCCGTGCGCTGGCTGCACGTCGTCACCGGCATCGCCTGGATCGGCTCGTCCTTCTACTTCGTCGCGCTCGATCTTGGGCTGCGCCAACGCCCCGGCATGCCCGTCGGCGCCTTCGGCGAGGAGTGGCAGGTGCATGGCGGCGGCTTCTATCACATCCAGAAATATCTGGTGGCGCCGGCCGAAATGCCCGAACATCTGACCTGGTTCAAATGGGAATCCTACGCCACCTGGCTGTCCGGCTTCGCCATGCTGTGCGTGGTTTATTATGCCGGCGCCGACCTGTTCCTGATCGATCCCAACGTGCTGCCGATGTCGGTGCCGGTCGGCATCCTGCTGTCTATGGCCACGATCGGCGTTGGCTGGGTGGTCTACGATCTGCTCTGCCGCTCGCCGCTCGGCAAAAGCGATACCGGCCTGATGCTGGTGCTCTATGGCGTGCTGGTGTTCATCGCCTGGGGGCTGACGCATCTGTTTACCGGCCGCGCCGCCTTCCTGCATCTCGGCGCCATCACCGCCACGATCATGTCGGCCAATGTCTTCATGGTGATTATTCCAAACCAGAAGATCGTCGTCGCCGACCTGATTGCCGGCCGCAAGCCCGACCCGAAATACGGCAAAATCGCCAAGCAGCGCTCGCTGCACAACAATTACCTGACGCTGCCCGTGCTGTTCCTGATGCTGTCGAACCACTATCCGCTGGCGTTTGCGACGGAGTTCAACTGGGTCATCGCCTCGCTGGTGTTCATCATCGGGGTCTTGATCCGGCACTATTTCAACACCGTGCATAAGCGTGCCGGCAACCCGCACTGGACCTGGATGGCGGCTGCGGTGCTGTTCGTCATCATCATGTGGCTGTCGACAGCGCCGAAAATACTGACCGGCGAGCTCAAGGCATCCGCCGCGGCCGAAGTCTATATCGCCTCGTCGCATTTCCCGGCGGTGCGCGACACCGTGCTTGGCCGCTGCTCGATGTGCCATACGGCCGAGCCGGTCTATGAAGGCATCTACCATGCGCCGAAGGGCGTGATGCTCGACACCGACGCCGGCATTGCCGAGCATGCGCGTGAAATCTATTTGCAGGCCGGGCGCAGCCACGCCATGCCGCCCGCCAACGTCACCCAGATCAGCGACAAGGAACGGGCGCTGCTGGTCGCCTGGTTCGAAGGCGCAGGGAAATAGGGATGACCTCCACACTTCTGCGCGGCCGCACCCTAAGTTTTTTGCGCTGGCCCGAAGCCATCGACGACCATGCCGCCTGGCGCTATGAGGAGGATGGCGGCCTGCTGATCCGCGACGGCCGGATCGTTGCCGTAGGCAGCTACACGGAAGTCGAAAAGCAAGCGGGCGACGGTGCGAAAAAGATCGATCATCGGCCGCATCTGCTGCTGCCCGGCTTCATCGACGCGCATGCGCATTTTCCGCAGATGCAGGTCATTGCCTCCTATGGCGCCGAACTGCTCGACTGGCTGAACACCTACACCTTTCCCGAAGAGACCAAATTCGCCAACGCCCAGCATGGCCGCCGCATCGCGCGGCTGTTTTTGGATGAAATGGTGCGCCACGGCACGACGACGGTCGCCGCGTATTGCTCGGTGCACAAGGCGTCTGCCGAAGCGTTCTTTGCCGAATCGCACGCGCGCGGCATGCTCAACATTGCCGGCAAGGTGATGATGGATCGAAACGCGCCGGCAGGCGTGCTCGACACGCCGCAATCCGGCTATGACGATACCAAGGCACTGATTGCGGAATGGCACGGCAAGGGCCGCCAGCTTTATGCGATCACGCCGCGCTTCGCCATCACCTCCTCGCCCGAGCAGTTGGAGATGGCCGGCACGCTCTGCCGCGAGCATTCCGATCTACACATGCAGACGCATCTGTCGGAAAACCACGCCGAAATCGCCTTCACGCAAAAACTCTATCCGCAGGCGCGCGACTACACCGATGTCTACGAGCAGTATGGCCTGCTGGGGCCAAAGAGCCTGTTCGGTCACTGCATCCATCTCAGCGAACGCGAGGCGGATGCGCTGTCGGATAGCGGTTCGGTGGCTGTGTTCTGTCCGACCTCGAACCTGTTCCTCGGCTCCGGCCTGTTCGACTACCAGCGCTTCCGCCGTCGCGAGAAGCCGCTCAGGATCGCCGCCGCCACCGACGTCGGCGGCGGCACCAACTACTCCATGCTGCGCACCATGGACGAAGGCTACAAGGTGATCGCGCTGAATGGCGAGAAGCTGAACCCGTTCCAGTCCTTCTGGCAATTAACGCGCGGCAATGCCGAAGCGCTGTCGGTGGTGGAGAAGGTCGGCACGCTGGATCAAGGCACCGACGCCGACATCACCGTGCTCGACGCCCGCGCCACGCCGGCGATGCGGCTGAGGATGGAGACTGTGGAGACGCTGGCGGAGGAGCTGTTCCTGCTGCAGACATTGGGCGACGACCGCGCGGTGCGCGAGGTCTATGTTGCGGGGCGGCCGGCCAAGATCGATATGATCGTGGGGTAGGACCCATCATCCGCGCGGGACAAGATGATGATTCCGCCTGGTTGCCAAGTGGTTCCCCCACTCCGTCGCCGCTTCGCGGCGCCAACTCTCCCCCCTCCGGAGGGAGAGGAAGGGAGCCTTTGCTTCGGAGGACGGGCGCCGGTTCGGACAGCTTGGCGCCCTTCCTCTACCCCGTCGATCGGGGGAGAGGTGTCGAGAGAAGCTCGACGGAGTGGGGGGCGACCCTGGCGGGGCAAGACCACCACCGCGACGAGACCTTGACCGGGCGGAGCTTGTCGTACACACGATTTGTGACTGACTTCGGAGAACAAAATGGCCGCTGCCGACGACATCGCTCTGATCCAGAAACAGGAAGAGACGCTGGTCTTCCCGGCCTTCGACGAGGCCGTCGCGTTCAAGATCGGCGCGGCGATCCGAGAGCGGGCGCTGGCCGAAAAGCTGCCCATCATTGTCGATATCAGGCTGTGGGATCGGCCGCTGTTCTATGCCGCGCTGCCAGGTTCGAACGCCTCCAACCCCGACTGGGCTCGACGCAAGATCAATGTGGTGAAGCGCTATCTCAAAAGCACTTATCGCCTGGTGCTTGAGCAGCAGCGTCCGGACCGCACCTTCAAGGTCGGCGAGGGGCTGGATATTGCTGATTACGTACTAGCCGGCGGCGGGTTTCCGGTGACTGTAAAGGTCGTCGGCGTCATCGGCGTCATCGCCGTCTCCGGCCTGCCGGAACGCCAGGATCATGGCGTCGTCGTCGATGCACTGTGCGATCATCTCGGCGTCGATCGGACACAATTGGCGCTGCCGCCGGAAGATAAATCGTGACGCTACCGCTGCCCCTCATCCGCCTGCCGGCACCCTCTCCCCGTATAGTGACGGGGAGAAGAGAAGCACCCCAACGCCGGCGAACCCCTCTCCCCGTCTCTATACGGGGAGAGGGTAAGGGTGAGGGGCGGCGCCGGCTTTTCGGAAGCTCGCAAACCGCGGATGGCGGCCAATTATGACCGTGCTCGACCCAAAATCCTTTCTCATCTCGATCTTCGATGCCGCCGTTGCCGCTGCCGATCCTGAACGGACCATCCGGGATCATCTGCCGGCCAGGCCGAAGGGGCGGACCATTGTCATTGGCGCCGGCAAGGGATCGGCGCAGATGGCGGCGGCATTCGAGAAGGTGTGGGACGGGCCGATCGAAGGGCTGGTCGTCACCCGCTACGGCTATGGCGCCAGATGCGAGCGCATCGAAATCATCGAGGCGGCACATCCGGTACCGGACCCTGCCGGTCTTGAGGCGTCGCGGCGCCTGCTCGAAAAGGTGCAAGGGCTGACTGCGGACGACTTGGTAGTGGCGCTGATATCGGGCGGAGGATCGGCGCTGCTGCCGTCGCCTGCCCCCGGCCTGACCCTCGCCGACGAAATCGCCGTCAACGAGGCGCTGCTTGCCTCCGGCGCGCCGATTGCGGCGATGAACACAATCCGCAAGCATCTCTCGACCATCAAGGGCGGCCGGCTGGCAGCTGCCGCCTGGCCGGCCAAACTGGTATCACTGGTTGTCTCTGACATTCCCGGCGACAACCCGGCGCTGGTGGCCTCCGGCCCGACCGTGCCCGACTCCGGCAACCGCGCCGATGCGCTGGCCTCGATAGCGGCCTACGGCATGAAACTGCCCGACGCCGTCATGGCGCACATCAACTCGCCAGAGGCCGATGCGCCAAATCCGGATGACCAGCGCTTTTCACGCAATGAAGTGCACCTGATCGCCTCGGCTGGCGTATCGCTGGAAGCGGCAGCCGCTGAGGCAAAATGGCAAGGCATCGAAGCCGTCACCCTCTCCGATTCCATCGAGGGCGAGGCGCGCGAGGTCGGTGGCGTGCATGCAGCCATTGCGCGCGAAGTGGCGACGCGCAACCGGCCGTTCCAAAAGCCGGTGCTGATCCTGTCCGGCGGCGAGACGACCGTGACTTTGCGGGCCCCTGTTGACGGAAAAAGGGGCAAGGGCGGCCGCAACTCCGAATTCCTGCTCGCCTTTGCCATCGGCATCAGCGGCGCGGAAGGTATTCATGCACTGGCCGCCGATACCGACGGCATCGATGGCTCGGAAGACAATGCCGGCGCCTTTGCCGATGGCTCGACTGTCTCGCGCATGCGTGCCGCCGGCATCGACACCAAGGCGATGCTGGCCGGCAACAATGCCTGGACGGCGTTCAACGCGATCGGCGATCTGTTCGTGCCGGGGCCGACGGGTACGAATGTGAATGATCTGAGGGCAATCCTAATCAGTTAATTCGGCCGTGGCGGCCGAAGTTTCCAACGTTGGATTCACGACCGTAGGTGATTGGCTGAAGCCACTCAGCTTCGTCATCCGTGGGCGAAGCAGGAGCGAAGCTCCGTCGCGAAGCCCCGGGTCCATTCCGTGATGTTAGCCGTCGAGCGCAGCGGAGCAGAATTCTGCACCGTAGCAGCGTCCAAACGTCGCGGCATGAATCCTCGGGTCTGCGCTGCGTCGCTTCCCTCCTTGCTCCGCCCGTGGATGACGATGTCGCTGAGGCTTTCGCTCATCTCACGACCCCATAAGCCGCTTCACCTCTCTCATATCGCTGAGAAACCGCTCGCGCTCTGCCTCCTTGTCCGCCGGCTCATGAATACGCAGGATGAAGGAAGGATGGATGGTGATGAACACGCGCAAACCGTCCTCGCGCTCGATCACCTGGCCGCGCATTTTCGTCACGGCAATGGCCTTGCCCAGCAGCGACAACGCCGCCGTTGCCCCAAGCGCCACGGCGAGGTCCGGCTTGATCAGCTCAAGCTCCCGGCCGATCCACCAGCGGCAGGCCTGGACTTCGCCGGTATTTGGCTTCGAGTGGATGCGGCGCTTGCCGCGCGGCTCGAACTTGAAGTGCTTGACGGCGTTGGTGACGTAGACTTTTTGCCGGTCGACGCCTGCGTCATCGAGAATTGCATCGAACACTTTGCCCGCTGGCCCGATAAAAGGTTTGCCGGCGAGATCTTCCTGATCGCCAGGTTGTTCGCCGACGAAGACCACTTTGGCGTCATCCGGCCCCTCGCCGAACACGGTCTGTGTCGCGTCGCGCCAGAGCGGGCAGCGACGACAACCCTTTGCAGCCTCGCGCAAATCGGAAATCGTCTTGGCATCGTCTTCATCCGGCGCCTCGGCCGGCTCGGGCTTCGGCCAATGTCTTGCCTGCAGCTTGGCGTGGTGCGGCGCCGGCATTGTCGGCAGTCTGGCAATCATATCCCTGGCGGCCTCGTCCGCTCCTGCGATCAGATCTGGAATGAGCGAGGCCTCGGGAAGGTTCCGCCAATATTTCTTCGGCATCTCCTTCTGCATCGCCTTCACCTTGAGCCGCGCCGGGTTGAAGATGTTTTCGAAATAGGTCAGCCACAACGCCTCGGTGTCGTCCTGATCGGGTGCATCGCCCTTGGCCGCACCCGGCCCGATCGCCAGCCTTTCGCCGTTCCAGTCGGCGGAGGCATAGGGCGTCAGGATGGTCCAGCGCATGCCGGTGAACCGCCGGACGAAGAAATCCGCGTTGCGCTCGACAATGAAATGCTCCGGCTCGAACCAGGCGACGTAGCGCTCGTTCTCGCCGTCGCCGATCTTCCGGAAGCGTACGAAGGCATGCATCTTATGGCTGTCGCGCCGCACCGCCTTTTCCATGGCTTCGAGCCGCCTGGTGTCGGGATCGGATGCGATCGCCAGCAGTTTCGGCTCGGTGCGCAGGCGCCAAAGCATCCAGTAGAGAAAGGCAAACCGGCCGGGGTCGGAGTGGCAGAAGGCGGTTTCGGCATGGGCGATGAACTCGCGCGGGACGGTAAGCTGCGCGCCCTCTGGCACCGCCGGCAAGGCATCTTGAGGATCATTGGCGTCGGACCCGACACCCCAACTAATATCCTCAGGCCGGACCTCATTCAGCGCCAGACGCCGTGCCGCATCGCGCCAACCGGCGAAATCGGTCTGGCTCGCTAGCCGGACAGTGTATCGGGCAAGGTCGAGCTGAGCCGGCTGCATGGTCAAAACAGCGACAGTTGTTCGCAGGACTTTACGATCGTGTCGCGCAGGCCTGTCTTGTCGGTGAGTCCGCCCGGCGACCAGCCTTCGGCGATGATGAAGGGCCTCAGCTTGGCGATCGAATGGCAGATCCGTCCGACATCTTCCAGCCGCATGCGTCGGTGGCGGCGGGTTTCAAGGATCTTCGCCACCACCTTGGTGCCCAGACCCGGAACCCGCAGCAGCGCTTCGCGGTCGGCGCGGTTGATGTCGACGGGAAACCTCGCCCGATTGCGCAAAGCCCAGGCGAGCTTGGGGTCAATGGCGAGATCGAGCATGCCGTCGCTGCTGCCGGCGAGGATTTCCGGCTGCGAAAAGCCGTAGAAACGCATCAGCCAGTCGGCCTGATAGAGCCGGTGCTCGCGCATCAGCGGCGGTTTTTGCAGCGGCAGCGACGATGACGAATCCGGGATCGGGCTGAAGGCGGAATAATAGACGCGCCGCAGGTGATAGCTGCCATAGAGCCGCGCGCTGGTGTGCAAAATGCCGTCGTCGGATGTTTTGTCGGCGCCGACGATCATCTGCGTCGACTGACCTCCGGGCGCAAAGCGTTCGCGCTTCTTGGTCCTCAGCGTCGGCTCGGCTTTTTCCTCCATCTTCCGGCGCAGGTTCGCCATGGAAAGCCGGATCGTTTCCGGCTTCTTCTCCGGCGCCAGTTTCTTGACGCCCTCATCGGTCGGCAGTTCGACGTTGATAGACAGCCGATCGGCGTAGAGCCCGGCCTGCTCGACCAGTTCGGCCGAGCTTTCCGGAATGGTCTTCAGATGAATATAGCCGGAGAATTTTTCGTCCAGCCGCAGCCGCCGCGCCACTTCCACCATTTCGGCCATGGTCTCGTCCGGGGAGCGGATGACTCCTGAGGACAGGAAGAGGCCCTCGATGTAGTTGCGCCGGTAGAAATCCATGGTCAGCTTCACCACCTCGTCGATGCTAAAGCGGGCGCGGCGCACATTCGATGACGAGCGGTTGATGCAGTAGCTGCAATCGTAAATGCAGAAATTGGTGAGCAGGATTTTCAGGAGCGAAATGCAGCGGCCATCCGGCGCATAGGAATGGCAGATGCCCATGCCTTCTGTGGAGCCGATACCGCCGGATTGGAGCGAATCCTTCTTCGCCGAGCCGGACGAGGCGCAGGAAGCATCGTATTTGGCGGCGTCTGACAGGATCGCCAGCTTTTCACGGACGGTGGGTGCGCTCATCCGTTCATGATATGTTCTTGAAGGCTGCAGCGCCACGTCATTTGATGCAGGCGGCGAAAAAGTAATCGCCGCCTGATCGTCGGGCTAGCAGGACGACTGCCCGAGTTCCAGGCGGTCTCTCAGACCTCGTGGAGGTAGAGGTGGTAATCCAGCTCGCTGACGGTGCGGGCGACGCGCAGATACTCCGACTGCTTGATCGCCACGAAGGTGCGATGCAGATCCTCGCCAAGCGCCTCTTTCAGGAAGCTCGATGCCCGCGCCGCCTCGATCGCAGCGCGCCAGTCGACCGGCATGGTCGTGCGCGTGATGGCGGCTTCATAGCCATTCCCAGTGGTTTCGGGGCCGGGGTCGAGGCCTTCATCCAGACCCTTGATGATGCCGGCCAGCACCGTTGCCGCGATCAGGTAGGGATTGGCGTCGACGCCCGACGGCCGGTGCTCGATGCGCCGGTTCTTGGCGTCGCCCGCCGGCACGCGCAGCGCCACCGAACGGTTGTTGACGCCCCAGGTCGGCGCCACCGGCGCATAGGATTGCGAGACGAAGCGCCGCCAGGAATTGGCGTGCGGCGCAAACACCAGCATCGATTCGGCCATGGTCTGGATCAGCCCGCCGAGCCCCTGCAGCAGCGGCAGCGACCAGCTTTCGCCGCCAGCCTCGGCAAAAACGTTGCGGCCGTTCTTGTCCTGCAACGAAACATGGAAATGCATGCCGGAGCCGGCGTATTTTTCGATCGGCTTGGCCATGAAGCAGGCGGTGACACCATGGCGGCGCGCCTGCGCCCGCACCAGCCGCTTCAACATGACGAGGTCGTCGGCCGCCCGCATGACATCCTTGCGATAGTTCAGCGTCAGCTCGTACTGGCCGGGCGCGTATTCGGAAATCACCGTTTCGGCCGGAATGCCTTGCGCCTTAGCCGCGGCATAGATGTCGGAAAACAGCGGCTCCATGCCGTGCAGATGGTCGACGGAATAGACTTCCGTCTTGGCCGAGCGGCGGCCGTCGAGCACGGCGTCCGCCGGCTTTACCTTGCCGTCGGCGTCACGCTCATTGGCAAGCAGGAAAAATTCGAGTTCGAAGGCGCCGGCGGGATAGAGGCCCTTGGCCGCCAAGATGTCGACCTGCCTGGCCAGCGCCAGCCGTGGGTCCGACGACATAGGCTGTCCCTCGAGATGGTACATCGCCATCAGCAACTGGCCGCGCGGCGGGTTCGTGCCGTAAAGCGGCACCAGGGTGCCGGGGATCGGCCAGGCCCTGAGGTCGCCATCGCCGGTCGTCCAGATCAGCCCGGTTTCGTGAACATCCTCGCCGGTGATATCGAGGCCGAGGATCGAGATCGGCATGTGGCGGCCGCCCTCGAAGATGCTTTTCAGCTCATGCCGGCGCACGATCTTGCCGCGGCCGACCCCGTTGGCGTCGGTCAAGACGATATCGAAGGCTTCGATTTCGGGATGGGCGTCGAGAAAGGCTTGCGCCTCGGCGGGCGTCGAGCCCGAAGGTGAAGTCATGATTAGTGTACTCGAGTTTGGCTTGGCAGCTTGTCTCATGCCGTCAGCCTTGCCGCAACCGTGGCGAAGGCGGTGATCAGCCGGTTGACCTGGGCGCCGGTGGTGGCCGGTGAGATCAGCATCATGTTGTGGAAAGGCGCGATCAGCACGCCCTGGTTGACCAGCGCGACATGGATAGCCGCCTCAAGCTCCGGCGCATGGGCAGTCTCGGCTTCGGCGCCGTTCCTGAGCGGGCCGGGGGCGCAGATGAACTCGACGCGGGCGCCGACGCGGGCGACATGCCAGGGCAGATTGTAGCGATCGATGACGCCGGTCAGCCCGGCATCGAGCCGCAGGGCGAGGCGATCCATCCGGGCATAATTCTCCTGCGTCATCACCTCTTCGAGCGTTGCGCGCATGGCTGCGAACTGCAGCGGGTTCGCCGACAGCGTCGTGCCCATGCCGGAATAGCCCGGCTCCTTGGTTCGGTTGTAGTCGGCATAGCGCGAGGCGACCTCGTCGCTCATGCCCCACACGCTTGCCGGCACGCCACCGGCGATCGGCTTGCCCAGCACGAAAAGGTCGGGCTGCAGCCCGAATTTTCTGGTGTAGCCCCCTGGGCCGGTCGAGATGGTGTGGGTCTCGTCGATCAGCAGCAGCGTTCCGGCCGCGCGCGTCAGTTTGCGCAAGGCGTCGTGAAAACCCGGATCGGGCAGCACCATGCAGGAATTTGTCAGCACCGGCTCGGCGATGACGCAGGCGACATCGCGGTCGGCGAGCGCCGCTTCCAGTGCAGCAACATCGTTGAATTCGATGACCTTCGCCGTCCTGGTCAGGTCGCGGAATTCGCCCGCCAGGCCCGGCCGGTTGACAGCTTTGCCGTCGACCAGCCGGACCATCGTCTCGTCGACCGAGCCGTGATAGCAGCCGTTGAAGACCAGGATCTTTTCCCGACCGGTGATAGCGCGGGCAACACGCAGCGCGAAGCGGTTGGCGTCGGTGGCGCTGGTGGCGATCTGCCAGAACGGCAGACCGAAACGCTGTGTGAGCAGCGGCCCGATGGCCAGCGCATCCTCCGAAGGCAGCATATAGGTCAGGCCGCGCCCGGCCTGGCGGCGGATGGCGCGCGCCACCGGCGGCGGCGAATGGCCGAACATCGAACCGGTGTCGCCGAGGCAGAAATCGTCCAGCCTGTTGCCGTCGATATCCGTGATGGCGGCGCCCTTGGCGCTTTCGACCAGGATCGGGAATGGCGTCGGCCAGTCGTTCATCCAGTGCATCGGCACACCGCCGAAGAAGCCTGGCAGGCCGTTACCGACCTTGGCATGCGATTTCGGCCGCGCCTTGCGGAAGGTGTTCGCCTCGCTTGTCCGCAATGCAGCGATGCGGTCACGGCTGATACCGCCAATGGACGCCTTTGAACTGTTCGTGCTGTACATGAAATCCCTCTCGGCCGGCACACTACCCAATTGGCGACGGCAACCGCAATTGGCCGTGTTGGTGCGCTGCATTGGGTCAGCAGCAAGTTCGGCAGACTTGACCTTCCGGCGCAGTCGGGCGCCAATGCGATCGGGTCTGTGGTTTGGGGAGAAAAATGCGGACGATCATCTGCGCTATTGCGCTACTCTTGTCGGCCGCTGCGGCTTCCGCATCGGGCGGCGTCTGGTGTTCCGTCGATGACAAAGCGGTGCAATTCGAGGTCGGCGCCGGGGTCACCAGAGGTATGGGCGGCCCGACCTTCAATTTTCGCGGCGATCTCGAGATACTTGGCCGGCCGGAAGGCGACAGTCTGCGCAAGACCGTCTTCGAGGATTCCGACCTCACCCAGTACTGGCTGGACGACAAGGAGTTGCGGCTGAACGTCTACCACGAGCATCAGCTCGGAGATAAATTCAACTCTGTCGAACTGACGATCCTGACCAAGACCAGTGACGAGGGCGTCTATGACGGCCGGTACACGCTTGCCGTCTACGACAACGCCGCCGACACGGAACAGGACGGCAAGCCGAAAGAATTGACCGGCAAGGTGTCGTGCGGAGCCGAATAGGTCACGCCGAGATATCGATGACGCCGCAGTCGCCGGCGGCACTGCCGAAGGCGACCCGGCGCTCTTCCTTGTCCCACATCATCGCGGTGATGGCGCCCATGCCCGGGCGGCGCAACAGCACCTCTTTGGCATCGGTAAAGCGCACCGCCATGACCATGCCGTCATCATAGCCGACGGCGACGACATCCTGGCTCGGATGGCAGGCAACCGATGTCACCATGGCGTTGCCGCGCGTGCCGAGCTCCAGCGGCGCCTTGCCCATCGGGCCGTCCTTGCCCGAAAACGGCCAGACGATCGCCGCCGGCGCGCCGGAACTCGCCAGCCACTTGCCCTTCACGCTCCACGACAGGCTTTTGACCTTGCAGGGATAGCCGGTCATGCGCATGTGCTTGCCGTCGGCGAGCTTCCAACCATGCAGCGCGTTTTCCTGCATGGTGGTGACGAGGAAGGCGCCATCCGGCGAGAAGGTCACGCCGGTATGGGCGCCGGCCCATTCCAGCTCCACCGGTCTGCCCTCGGCGGCCGGGAAATGCAGCGTCGCGCCATTGTAGCGGGCGACGCCGAAGCGCATGCCCTTGGGGGAGAAGGCCAGCCCCTCGACCGAACGTGGATGGGCAAACTCTTTGGTCTTGCCGTCGGCAAAGCGCACGAACGCAGTCTTGCCTGTGGCATAGGCGATAGCGCCTTGCGGCCCGGCGGCGACGCTGGTGATCCACTTCTTGCCGGCGCTGGCGAGTTCGCTGACATTGCCGCCGGCGGCAACGGCAAAAATCTTGCCGTCCTCGCCGCCGGTGATCAGGCGGTCGTTGGCGGCGTCATGGAACGTGGAGAGCAGGCCGTCATTGGCCTGAATTGTCTTGTGGCCGTTGTCGAGCCTATGAACTGTCCCATCGGCGAGCGCAAAATGCGGCACGTTGTCGAGGAAGACGGCGGCAAGGCAGTGACCTTCCAGGTCGAGGGGAGCAACTGTGGGCATCAGGACCATTCCAATGAAGCTGTCACCACTCCCGGGAAGCCACTGAGGCGGCCAGGCCTGGCGTCAACCTTCTCCCCTTGTGGGAGAAGGTGGATCGGCGCGCAGCGCCGAGACGGATGAGGGGTGTTGGACGGATCGCCGTCGGTGCCGAGCTGGAGCACCCCTCATCCGACCTCGCTTCGCGAGGCCACCTACTCCCACAAGGGGAGAAGGAAGAGCGGGCAGCGCTAGCGCCATAGAGTCCGGAAATCAAGCCGCCTGGCAGGCGTCAAAGCTCTTCTTCAGCCGTTCGGCGTCAAGCTCGCGGCCGATGAACACCAGCCGGCTCTCATGCTTTTCGCCGTCTTTCCAGGCGCGCTGGTGGTCGCCTTCGATGATCATGTGCACGCCCTGGATGACATAGCGCTCGTCGTCGCCCTTGAGCGCGATGATGCCTTTCAGCCGCAGGATGTTGGGACCTTCCATCTGAGTGATCTTCTCGATCCACGGGAAGAATTTCTTCGGGTCCATCTCGGCGCCGCGCAGCGACACCGACTGCACGGTCACGTCATGGATGTCGGAGGGATGCGCGTGATCGTGATGATGATGGTCGTGATCATGGTCGTGGTGATCGTGGTCGTGATCATGGTGGTCGTGATCATGATCGTGCGCCTCGAGAAAATGCGGATCGTTTTCCAATGCGCGCGACAGGTCGAAGGCGCCGCGGTCGAGCACTTCGGACAGCGCCACGCCGGCGCGCGTGGTGCGGTGAATCCTGGCCGCCGGGTTGATGGCGCGGATGGTGGCTTCGACCTTGGCCAGCTCTTCGGGCGTCACCAGATCGGTCTTGTTCAGCACGACAACATCGGCGAAGGCGATCTGGTCCTCGGCTTCCTTGGAATCCTTCAACCTGAGCGGCAGGTGCTTGGCGTCGACCAGGGCCACGACAGCGTCGAGTTTGGTCTTGGAGCGCACGTCGTCGTCCATGAAGAAGGTCTGCGCCACCGGCACAGGATCGGCGAGGCCGGTGGTCTCGACGACGATGGCGTCGAAGCGGCCGGGACGGCGCATCAGGCCTTCGACGACGCGGATCAGGTCGCCGCGCACCGTGCAGCAGACGCAGCCATTGTTCATTTCGTAGATTTCCTCGTCGGATTCCACGATCAAATCATTGTCGATGCCGATCTCGCCGAATTCATTGACGATGACGGCATAACGCTTGCCATGGTTTTCCGACAGGATGCGGTTGAGCAGCGTCGTCTTGCCGGCGCCGAGATAGCCGGTGAGAACGGTCACGGGGATTTGCGTCTGTGCTTCGCTCATATCTTGCCTCGAAATGGCTGGGCCACGGAATTGCGGGCCGCAAGAAGGGATTGTTGGCCTGATATAGGATGTGTGCCGGCCTTTTGCACGAGGCAAACCGCCTGGGTGTTTGACCCAGGATTGACGAAGCGGATGGGTAGACCCGAGAGGCCGAGTGCGAGGGATGCCGACCATCAACGTGTCGCTGGAAACGCCTCTTCGTTGATCTGTGCTAAGCCGCGCCGCGTCAAACCGTTGCAATCGCCTTGGCGGAAACTCGTTTGTCATCTAACTGAAATAAACATCTGGCATCACCATTTCGAGCACCACAAATGCTTGCCGGCAAAGCTGTTTCGAAAGCCGGAATCTTTTTGATCGTCGATTGCCAACCGGCCGGCTGCGTCTATGCTGCACGCACCGGTACGGCCGAAGAGGGATCACCATGGCCAAGGCGGACAAGACTGCAACGATGAGCCGGCTGCATTCGGCGGCAAGGCTGGCAAGGACCGCGCTGGCGGCGCGGCTTCTGGCGCACGGCTTCTATGCCGGCCAGGACCAGATCATGCTGACGCTCGACCGCGAGGACGGCCAGACGCCCGGCAATCTCGCCGGCCGCCTCGGCGTGCGCCCGCCGACCATCACCAAGACCATCAACCGGCTGCAGGCCCAGGGCTTTTTGGAAAAGCGCGCCTCTTCCGCGGATGCACGCCAGGCGCATATCTTTCTCACCGACACCGGCCGCGAGATCATCCACGCCATCGAGAAGTCGGTGAAGAAGACCGAGAAGCAGGCGTTGAAGGGCCTCGACAAGAAAGAACAGAAGACGCTGTTCAAGCTGCTCGCCCGCATCGAGGCCAATTTGTCGAACGAGGAGCTGGTGCTTGTCGACGACGATGGCGACATCGACGATTGATCTTCCTGACCTAGGCGGCTACCGAAGGCCCGCGCACCAGGGTCGACCAGCGGCCGGGCGTCAGGCCGAATGCTTTCTTGAAATGCCTGTTGAAATGGCTCTGGTCGCTGAAGCCGGCGCCAACGGCAATCTCGGCCAGCGGCTCGCCCACCTCGATCATCCGTCTTGCCTTTTGCAGCCGGCGCATCAGCAGGAACCGATGCGGGCTGGTGGAATAGGTCGCGCGAAAATGGCGTGACAGCGCATAGCGGTCGAGCCCGGTGACGGCTTCCAGCTCATCGGAACGAACGGACCGCTCGGCATTCTCCTCGAGATAGCCGCGCGCCAGCGCCGCCGCACGCGAGGCCGACTTCCCCATCGGCTTTGCCTTCTGTCCCGCATGACGCCCCAGATGCTGCGCCAGCTCCGCAACGAAATCGGCGACGAACAGCTCGTCCAGTTCCTCGTCGAGCGGCGCCAGAGCCGAAAGCAGCGTGCCACGCAAGGCAGGATCGCTGACCACAGCATCCCTGACGAAAGGCAGCGGCGCGCCGTCGAGGCAGTCGAGCAGCAGTGACGGTTCCAGATAGAGGATCCGGTAGCGCAGACCATCCTCGGTCCCGGCGCCGCCATCGTGCACTTCGTCGGGATGCAGCACGATAACCTGGCCGGGCAGGCTGTGGTTGACAGTGCCCCTGTAGTGGAAGCGCTGCACACCGGAAAGCGTCACGCCGACGGCAAGTGTATCATGACGGTGCAGGTCGAAGGCGTTGCCATGGAAATGCGCCTCGATGCGCTCGATGCCAGCGGTAACAGGCGCCGACACGATCCGGTCTTCATCCGCGCACGAACGTTCAAGACCCTGCGTCGCCTCACCTTCTAGATCGTGCGTCATCACCTATCCCTGCCCTTCATGGGCGTGCTCCGGAGTCCTCATTTTGGTGTTCGATACGAAATTTGCAATCGTGCTGCGGGACGATCTCGCCGTCTGGCAAAAGCTCAACGTCGCCGCCTTCCTGACCAGCGGCATCGTCGCGCAATTCCCCGGCATTATCGGCGAACCCTACCGCGACCGCGCCGGCAACCTTTACAATCCTCTGTCGATCCAGCCGGTCATCGTGCTTTCGGCCGATGGGCCGACGCTCAACTCCATCCACCGGAAGGCGCTGGAGCGGCGCGTGACGGCGTCAGCCTATGTCGAGGAGATGTTTGCCACCGGCTTCGATGCGGCCAACCGCGCCGTCTTCGCCGAGTTCGGCCCTGAGGACGCCAAGATCGTCGGCATCGCGCTGCGTGCCGACAAGAAACTCGTCGACAAGATCACCAAGGGCGCCCGCATGCACGCCTAATTCAGCAGGAAGCGTGTAACGGCGCTCATGAATTCAGTCGGCCGCTCGACGTTCAGCATATGGACGCCCGGAAGCAGTGTAAGCGTGGCGCCGGGGATGCTGGCTGCGATCGCCTCGCTGTGGCTTGCCAGTGTTACCTTGTCGTCTTCTCCACCGATCACCAGGGTGGGGGCGGTAATGAGGGAGACAGTCCGGCGCAGATCGCAATCGCGTACGGCGGCGAAGCATCCCGCGAGACCTTGGGGCGGCGTCGCCAGGACCATCGCGCGGAACGCGTCGACGGTTTCGTTTGGGCCGGCAAGCATCGAGGCGGGAAACCAGTTGTGCATGAACATGTCCGCGGCGGCCGACATGTTGCTCGCAGCAAGGACAGTACGGATCTGCTCGTCAAAGTAAGAAGCCGGCCCGAGATGTGGCGAGGTGTTGGAAAGGATGAGACGCTCGATGCGGTCCGGGGCATGGATACCCAGCCACTGCCCTACGAAGCCGCCCAGCGACAGCCCGCAGAAATGCACGCGGGCGATCTGAAGCGCATCCAGCAGCTCAAGGACGTCGCGGCCCAGCCGATCGAGCGAATAGGCTCCGGCCGGAGCATCGGAACTGCCGTGGCCGCGCAGATCATAGCGCAGCACCCGGAAAGATCCGGCAAATTCCGCAAGCTGCCGGTCCCACATATGCAGGTTCGTCGCAATGGAATTCGAGAGCACAAGCACAGGGCCGGCCCCCGCCAGCTGATAGGCGATCCGGCAGCCGTCGCCCGTCGTAAAATAAAGCGTGTCAGTCATCTGGTCCTCATCTCACCCTGGCGAAAGGAGTTCGATGCTCCCGCCGCCCTTTGAATGAGCCACCCTAGGCCTCGTAATTATCCAGGAAAATTACTATGATTGGACGATCTCAGTAGGTTTTTACGATAATGAATGGTCTAAAACTCCACGACCTACGGTGCTTTGACGCCGTGGCAAGCGAGGGCAGCTTCCAGGCGGCCGCCCTTGCCTTGAACCGATCGCATCCATCCGTCTTCGCCGCTGTCGCACGCCTCGAGCAGTTGCTCGGGCTCACACTTCTCGACCGCAGCGGATATCGGGTGGGGCTGACGGAGGCGGGCCGCGAGTTTCACGCGCGAGCGCAGCTGACATTGCGCGAGCTCGACCATCTGCGAACCTATGCGGGCCAGTTGGCGAGCGGCGAGGAGACGGTCCTGCGTGTCGTCATGGGTGATCTCTGCCCGCGACCGCAAATCCTGCGTATGCTCAGCGGCTTCTTTGCCGAACGCACCGGGACACGCCTGCACCTGGAGTACGAGGCGGTCGGCGGTCCGCTCGAACGGTTGATGGAAGGCTCGGCTGACCTCATCTTCCATCGCGCGGATCCTTCCGATCCGCATCTCGAGCGGATCGATCTCTGCGCGGTGCCCCTCGTGCCGGTGGTGGCGCCTGGGTTCCTTCCGTTCGCGCCTGGCCGCGAGATTGCGCCGGAGCAGATGCGGCCCTTCACCCAGTGCGTGATCCGCGACACGGCGCGGCGGCCATCGCCGGAGAGCTATTTCCTCATCGACGGTGCGCATCAGTGCTCGGCGCCGGATCATCTGATGAAGAAGGAACTGATCCTTCACGGACTGGCCTGGGGCCATCTGCCGGGATGGCTGATCGAGGATGAACTGCGGGATAGGAGGCTGATCTCGATCGCTGGTGCACATCTGCCCGGCCGGACGGAGACCTTGGCGGCGGTGCGCCGGCGCGACCGACCGCATGGACCCGTCGCCCAGGCGTTGTGGCTTCATCTCCAGGCGCAAATGGCATCCGACGGCAAAGCACCGGGATGTCAGAACGTCGCAGCGGAACGCAAGGCGCCTTAGCTGGCATCGGATTGGGCATCGGATTGGCCTGCGCTGAACCTGTCTCAGACGCCTGTTGTGCCAGTCGCTTTTGGCTTGCCGGGCGCAGGCGATTGCCGCAAAGGTTAAGCGTTGCTCCTCCCTGCCCGGCCTGACATTGAACGTTCCCGCAAAATCAGACGAAAGCGCAACGCCGCCCGCCGCGATGCTGTTCATGCTTTCCACCTATGTCTTTTTCACCTTTCTCGACACATCGAGCAAATATCTGGTCCTGGCCGGCGTCTCGGCGCTGATCGTCGCCTGGGCCCGCTTCACCGTCCATGTCCTGCTTGTCGGCGTCTTCCTGCGCGGCTGGCGCGAGCCGTCGCGCTTCCGCGCCAACAATTTGCCGGCCCACATCCTGCGCGGCGGTCTGTTGTTCGGCTCGACGATGTGCAACGTCATGGCGCTCAAAACGCTTCAACTGGCCGAGACCACCTCGATCTACTTCTTCGGGCCGATGGTGATCACCGCCCTTGCCGGACCGCTGCTTGGTGAATGGGCCGGCTGGCGGCGCTGGCTGGCGATCCTGACGGGTTTTGTCGGCGTGCTCGTCATCACAAGGCCGGGCGTCGGCGTGTTCGGTCTCGGCCACCTCTTCGCGCTCGGCTCCATGCTGTCGAACTGTTTTTACGTCATCATGACGCGCCGCATGTCGGCCAGCGAAAGCTCGGAAAGCCTGATCCTGTTTTCGGCGCTGGCGCCGGCCGTGCTCCTTTTGCCGATGCTGCCGTTCTCGCATCAGCTGCCGCAGGATGGCTGGCATTGGGTCATCCTGGTGATGCTGGGCGTGTTCGGCGCCGGCGGCCACTGGCTGCTGGTGCAGGCCTACCGACTGGCGACCACCACGGCGCTGGCGCCTTACCCGTATTCGCAGATGGTCTGGATGATCCTGTCCGGCTGGATCATCTTCCACCAGTTCCCCGACCGCTGGACGCTGGTGGGTGCTGCGATCATCGTCGCCAGCGGCCTTTACATCATCCATCGCGAGCACCGTTTGCGGCTGCGCAATCGCACGACCGTCGATGTCGAAGCGGAGGCGCTGGCGAAAAAACTTTGATTTGCTCCGAATCCGATGGCATAACGCCGCATTTAAAAAATTTAAAAAACGGGGAGCGAAGGGCTGGCACAAAAGATCAAGCTTTCGACGATCGCGGATGCGCTTGGCGTCTCCACGGCCACGGTCTCCCTCGCCTTGCGCGACAGTCCACTGGTCGCAGGCGCCACGCGTGACCGCATCAAGGAGCATGCGCGGGCCATCGGGTATATCTACAACCGCCGCGCCGCCTCACTGCGCACCTCGCGCTCGGGGATTGTCGGCGTCGTCGTGCACGACATCATGAACCCGTTCTTCGCCGAGATCCTGCGCTCCATCGAAAGCGAACTCGATCGCAGCCGGCAGACCTTTATCCTGTCCAACCACTACGACCAGCTGGAAAAGCAGCGCACCTTCATCGACACGCTGCTGCAGCTCGGCGCCGACGGCGTCATCATGTCGCCGGCCATCGGCACGCCGGCTTCCGACATCGTCATGGCCGAAGAAAACGGCCTGCCGGCGGTGCTGATCGCACGCAGCGTGGAAGGCGCCGACGTGCCGGTGTTTCGCGGCGACGATGCCTATGGCACAGCACTTGCCACCAATCACCTGATCTCGCTCGGGCACAAGCGCATCGCCATGATCGGCGGCACCGACCAGACCTCGACCGGGCGCGACCGCTACCAGGGCTATCTCAACGCCATGGAAGCCGCCGGGCTGGAAGTCAGGCCGTCCTGGCGCATTGCCGGGCCGCGCACCAAGCAGGGCGGATTCGAGGCGGCTGGACAGTTTTTGGCGCTTAAAGACAAGCCAACCGCCGCCTGCTGCTGGAATGATCTCGTCGCCATAGGGCTGATGAACGGCATTGCCCGCGCCGGCCTGGTGCCGGGCGCCGACATATCGGTCACCGGCTATGACGATCTCGAGGAGGCGGCAATCGCGACACCGGCGCTCACCACAGTCTGGAATGGCCAGCGAGAGGTTGGCCGCCGTGCCGCCAGCGCGCTGCTCGACAAGCTGAACGGACAGGCGGTACGGCCGTCACAGGAACTGATCAAGCCGGAACTGCATGTGCGCCAGTCGACCGGCAAGCCGGTGGAGCGTGCATGACCAAGACTGATGCGTTGCAGACCGTCGCCGTTCTGGTGCCGGGACATTTCAACGACCATGCGGTCGAGCGCATCGACCGCACCTTCAAGCGGGTCAAGATAGAGCGCGCCGATCCCGCCCTGGTCACCGACGAGATGCGCCATGACGTGCGCGCCATTGCGTCCTTTGCCGGCGTCAATGCGGCATTGATGGATGCATTGCCCAACCTCGAACTCATCGCCTCCTTCGGCGTCGGCTATGATTCGGTCGATGCCGGCCATGCGGCCAAGAAAAACATCATGGTCACCAACACCCCCGATGTTTTGACCGAGGAGGTCGCCGACACCACGATCGGCCTTTTGCTCAACACCGTGCGTGAACTTTACAACGCCGAGAAATGGCTGCGCGACGGCAGTTGGGTGAAGAAGGGCAACTATCCCCTGAGCCGGCTGACCTTGCGCGGTCGGCATGTCGGCATTTTCGGCATGGGCCGCATCGGCCTTGCCATTGCGCGCCGGCTGGAAGCGTTCGGGCTGCCGGTGGCCTACCACAACAGGCGCAAGGTCGAAGGTCTGGCTTATGAATACCACCCGACGCTGAAGGGCCTTGCCGAAGCGGTCGATACGCTGATTTCCGTAGTGCCGGGCGGCGCTTCCACGGAGAAGGCGGTCAATGCCGAAATCCTGGCGGCGCTTGGCGCCAACGGCGTTTTCGTCAACATCGGCCGTGGCAGCACGGTCGACGAGGCAGACCTCGCCGCAGCGCTTGCCAACGGCACCATCGCCGCGGCCGGGCTCGATGTTTTCGCCGATGAACCGAATGTGCCCAAGGCTTTGCTGGAGGCGCCCAACACCTCGCTTTTGCCCCATGTCGGTTCGGCCTCGCACCACACGCGCCGCGCCATGGCGGATCTGTGCGTCGACAATCTGGTATCCTGGTTCAGCGAGCGCCGGCCACTGACCCCGGTGCCGGAGACGGCGCAAGTCAAGCCACGAAGCTGAGCGGCTGTCTGCCACACTCGTTAACGTCGGCTTAACGCTTTGGAATCATTCTGCATCTGCGCCGGGGGGCGCGGAGTGCAAGATGACGAAACTTCCCGCATTGATTGCGGCAGCGGCACTTTTCGCCGGCTTTCAGCTGTTTCACGGCGGCAGCAGTGAAAGTTCGGCCAATGAAGCAAGGCCGGCAACCACCTTCAGGCTGGTCGCCAATGGCGACGAAGGCGACTGCGCGGTTAGCCGCGGCGCCGCGATTGACGATGGCCTGTCGCTGTTGACCGTGGCGCCGAACTGCCGCGGGTTGCTGCCGGGGATCGAGCGGGCAAAATTCTGGCGAGAGGGCGAGGACGGCACGATCGCGTTCAGCGCCGACGGCACCGACCCGATCGTCACCTTCTCGGTTGCGGATGGCGACGGCTACGAATCCTACGCTCCGGCCACGCCGCTGCTTTCGCTGGCGACAACCGGCGAACGGGATCAATCCGCCGGCAATTGATCGTCGGGATTTATTCCGCCGCCGCCCGCGCGCCGGCCTTCGCCGCCGCATGCAGCCGCACCGCATCGCCGAAGGCGCGGAAGATCTTGGCCGAGTTGTCGTCCGACTTGACCCAGTATTCGGGGTGCCATTGCACGCCGACGGCGAAGGCGCGGGCGTCCTTCACCGAAACTGCCTCCACCGTGCCGTCGCCGGCAACCGCCTCGACCTGCAGCTTCGAGCCGAGCCGGTCGATGCCTTGGCGGTGCAGCGAGTTGACCTTGATGTCGCCGGCGCCAAACACGCCGGCCAGGCAGCTGCCCGGCTTGATCGAAATGGTCTGGTGAATGGCGAAGCGTTCGTCCTGGTTGTCGCTCACCGGCGCGCGATGGTCGAGCGAGCCTTCGCGCTCCTGGATCTCGGTGCCAAGCGTGCCGCCCAGCGCAACGTTCAACTCCTGGATGCCGCGGCAGATGGCAAGCAGCGGCACGCCGCGCTCGATCGCCTTGCGGATTAGCGGCAGCGTGGTGGAATCGCGCGCCGGGTCGTAGGGGCCGTTGGCTTCGCTGGCGTCGCCGCCATAGAGCGATGGATGCACGTTGGACTTCGAGCCAGTGACCATGACACCGTCGACCGAAGACAACAGCTCGTCGAAGTCGAGCCGGTCACCGAATGACGGCACCAAAAGCGGGAACACGCCGGCGCCGGAAAGTGCTGCCTCGATATATTGCTGCGGGACGGCATGCCAGGTGTAGTTGTCGAACTGACGGACGTCGGTTGATATGGCGACGAGCGGCTGGTGCATTTTGGGTCCGGATTCCATTTGGCGCGAAGCGAATAGCTATTGTGCCTGCAAAATAGGCGATCCGAAGGCGCTTTTCCATGGCAAGTTTCGCCAGCGCCGCCGTCAAATCCCGCTGCCATGCTGGACTCGACCCCTTGCCCGTGTATTGTTTCGGCAAATCGATACCGGGCGTGAGGAGACGTCCCTGATGTCGGTTTGTTGGTCCAAAAGGGAGGTTCTGCATGGATCGTCGTTCATTCATCCGCAAGGCCGGGGTCACCGGCGTGGGCGCAGCGGCGGCTGCCGCGACGCTAGCCGCACCGGCAATCGCCCAGTCCAATCCTAAAGTGACGTGGCGGCTGGCGTCATCTTTCCCCAAGTCACTCGATACGATCTATGGCGGCGCCGAAGTCTTCTCCAAGATGCTGTCTGAGGCGACGGACGGCAATTTCCAGGTCCAGGTCTTCGCCTCCGGCGAACTCGTACCCGGCCTGCAGGCCGCCGACGCCACCACGGCCGGCACCGTCGAGGCCTGCCACACGGTGTCATACTATTATTGGGGCAAGGACCCGACATGGGCGCTCGGTGCGGCGGTGCCGTTCTCGCTCAACGCGCGCGGCATGAATGCCTGGCACTATCATGGCGGCGGCATCGACCTGTTCAACGAGTTTCTCGCCACGCAAGGCCTGTTCGGCCTGCCCGGCGGCAACACCGGCGTGCAGATGGGCGGCTGGTTCCGCAAGGAGATCAACACCGTCGCCGATCTTTCCGGCCTCAAGATGCGCATCGGCGGCTTTGCCGGCAAAGTGGTCTCGAAGCTCGGCGTCGTACCGCAGCAGATCGCCGGTGGCGACATCTATCCGGCGCTGGAAAAAGGCACGATCGACGCCGCCGAATGGGTCGGCCCCTATGACGACGAGAAGCTCGGCTTCTACAAGGTCGCGCCCTATTACTACTATCCCGGCTGGTGGGAAGGCGGCCCGACCGTCCATCTCCTGTTCAACAAGGCGAAGTACGAAGAGCTTTCGCCGGCCTACAAGTCGCTGGTGCACACGGCCGCGCACGCGGCGGACGCCAACATGCTGCAGAAATACGACTACCTCAATCCTGCAGCAGTCAAGCGGCTGGTGGCCGGCGGCGCGAAATTGCGCCCGTTCAGCCAGGACATCATGGCCGCCTGTTTCGAGAAGGCCAATGAGGTCTACACCGAAATGGAAGCCACCAACGCACCGTTCAAGAAGATCTGGGACTCGATCAAGGGCTTCCGCAAGGAGCACTATCTGTGGGCGCAGGTGGCCGAGTACAATTACGACACCTTCATGATGGTCCAGCAGCGCAACGGCAAACTGTAGGCTGGGATCTGTCCCTTCTCCCCGTCACTATACGGGGAGAAGGTCCCGGCAGGTGGATGAGGGGCGGCGCAAACTTCGGCGATTGATCGCCTTGGGCTTGGTAGCCGCCCCGAAATTATAGCTTATCTTTCCAAGCGTTGACGCTGCACCTCACCTGCCTGCCGGCATCCTCTCCCCGTATAGTGACGGGGAGAGGGACGCGGTCATCGTCGTTTCGCCAATCGCCAACGTCGCAGGATTGAGGCTGCCCTTCATTCCCTGCCCGGCACCACCAACACCTTGACCTCGCCGGGGGCGGCCGGGTTGGCGATCACCGAGGCGGCTTCCTCCAGGCCGACCTGCCTTGAGATGAGCTTGTCGATCTCGATTGCGCCGGACGCGACAAGGTCCGCTGCCCGCCTGTGGGTGAAGGGATTGATGAACGAGCCGAGAACCTTCAGCTCGCGAAACAGGATGTCGAACGGTTCGAAGGGCACTTTCACGCCTTGCGGCATCACGCCGACGATCACCACCGTGCCGCCGGACTTCGCCAGCCTCACCGATTGTTCGACGGTATCGGGGACACCGGCGCATTCGAGCACCACGTCGGCCCCGCCGGGCACAAGGCCGGCTGGGCCGGCGATCGCCTCGATCGGGTCGACCGCGCTTGGGTCGACCGTCGCCGTTGCACCGAGCTCTTCGGCGAGCGCACGGCGGGAGGCCTGCCGCGTCGACAGGATGATGGTCGCCGCTCCTGCGAGCCTCGCCAATTGCACGGTAAGCAGGCCGATGACGCCGCCACCAAGCACCACGACGGCAGCGCCAGGCCTGATGCCGGCGAGGTCGACAGCGTGCAGGCAGCAGGCCAGCGGCTCGCAGAAGGCGCCATGCGTTGGCTTGAGGTTCGCAGGCAGAAGGAAGGCCTGGCTCTGCGGCATCACGACGTAGTCGGCGAAGCCGCCGTCGCGGTGGATGCCGATAGCCCTGAGATTGCTGCACAAGTTCACCCGGCCGGCCCGACAATGACTGCAGCGCCCGCAGAAGATGTTGGGATCGCCGGTAACACGGTCGCCGACGGCGATGCCGGAAACCGCGTCTCCAACGGCCTCGACGATGCCGCAGAATTCGTGACCAAGCGTCACCGGCGGGCTCGAAGGGAATTCGCCGTGGAGGAGGTGACGGTCGGTGCCGCAAACGCCGCAGGCTTCGACGCGCACCAGAACGTCCTGCGGTCCCGCAATAGGCTTGTCGACCTCCCGTAGCGCAATGCTCCCCACGGCTTCCAGGCGCACGGCTCTCATGACATCCTCACTCAGGTTCTCAGTGTTCACACATCAGTTGAAGTTCGGCGGCTGCGACAGGTCGGTCGCCGGCGCCGCCGGCTTGGCGGGCGGCGTCTCGCCGAAATTCGGCGGCTGCGAGAGATCGTTCGACGGTGGCGCCGCGGGTGACGCGCCACCGTTGGCTGGTGGTGGTGTGCCGAGAGGCGCAAGGCCCGGCATATCAGGCAAGTTGATCTCGATCGCTCCCGGATCGACGGCCGCACCCTTGTAGCGCATGACCATTTGCGGGAAGGCGATGGTCAGCCCGATCATGATCACCTGGATGCATACGAAGGGCACGGCGCCCCAATAGATCTGGCCGGTGGTCACCGGCGCGATCTGCTTGCCGGTGAGGCGGTCGAGATAGGGCACGCGGGCAGCAACCGAGCGCAGGTAGAACAGCGCGAAGCCGAAGGGCGGGTGCATGAAGCTTGTCTGCATGTTGACGCCGAGCAGCACGCCGAACCAGATCAGGTCGATGCCGAGCTTATCGGCAGCCGGCGCCAAGAGCGGTACGATGATGAAGGCGAGCTCGAAGAAGTCGAGGAAGAAGGCGAGCACGAAGACCAGGATGTTGACGCCGATCAGGAAGCCGACTTCGCCGCCCGGCAGCGACGTCAACAAATGCTCGACCCAGACGTGGCCGTTGACGCCGTAGAAGGTCAGCGAGAACACCCGCGCGCCGATCAGGATGAACAGCACGAAGGAGGAAAGCCTGGTGGTCGACGCGAGCGCCTGTTTGATGACATCCAGCGACAACCGCCCCTTCATTGCCGCCATCGCCAGGGCGCCAACCGCGCCCATGGCGCCGCCCTCCGTCGGGGTGGCGATGCCGAGGAAGATGGTGCCCAGCACCAGGAAGATCAGCGCCAGAGGCGGGATCAAAACGATGATCACCTGCTGCGCCAACCTGGACATCATGTTGATGTTCAGGCCCTTGTCGGCGATCGCCACGATATAGATCAGGATCACGCCGATGCTGGCGCCAAGGATATCGGCATTGTCGCCATGCGCCGGCGCAAGGTAGCGATAGGCCGCATAGGAAGCCGCGACTGCCACCAGCAGTGCCGCGAGCAGCGACAGCACGCCGTGGCCAAGCGTGCGGGCCGCCAGCGGCAACGCCGGCATCGAGTTCGGCCGGACGACCGACATGATCAGGATGTAGAGCGTGTAAAGGCCGGTCAGCACCAGGCCGGGGATCAGCGCGCCGGCATACATGTCGCCGACCGAACGGCCGAGCTGGTCGGCCAGAACGATCAGCACCAGCGACGGCGGGATGATCTGGGCGAGTGTGCCGGATGCCGCGATGACGCCCGACGCCAGTCGTCGGTCATAGCCGTAGCGCAGCATGATCGGCAGCGAGATCAGGCCCATGGCGATGACCGAAGCCGCGACCACGCCCGTGGTCGCGGCAAGCAGCGCGCCGACGAAAATCACCGCATAGGCAAGGCCGCCGCGAACCGGGCCGAACAGCTGGCCGATCGTGTCGAGCAGGTCCTCGGCCATGCCCGATCGTTCCAGCACGATGCCCATGAAGGTGAAGAACGGGATTGCCAAGAGCGTGTCGTTCGACATCACCCGGCTGCCGTAGAAATTGTCGGGCAGCGCATGCAGCAGCGGCCACGCCAGGTTGATCGAGCCGCCCGAATAGGGCGACAGCACGACACCGATGAAGAAGAACATCAGGCCGTTTGCGGCGAGTGAAAAAGCGACGGGATAGCCGATCAGCAGGAAGATGATCAGCGAAGCGAACATGATCGGCGCCATGTTCTGGGCGATGAACTCGATCATGGGCGCGCCTCCTGGGCGAGCGCCTTGGCCTCTTCAGCAAGGGCTTTAGCCTCGAGCTCGGCCTGTTCGTGCACCGAGATGAACGGATTGGGATCGTCCATGTCGCCGCGCATGATGGCTATCTTCTTGATGATCTCGGAGATGCCTTGCAGCGCCAGCAGGAAGAAGCCGACGAGCAGGATCGCCTTGGCCGGCCAGATGATCAGGCCGCCGGAATTGTTCGACATTTCGCCGCTGCGGAACGACAGCGACACGTAGGGGACAAAATAGATCACCATCAGCGTCACGAACGGCATCAGGAAGAAGACATGGCCGAGCAGGTCGATCCAGTGCTGCACGCGGCGCGACCACATGCCGTAGACGATGTCGATGCGGATATGGTCATTCTGCTTCAGCGTATAGGCGGCGGCCAGCATGAAGGCGGCGCCGAACAGGTACCACTGCAGTTCCAGCCAGGCATTCGACGAGACGTCGAAGACCTTGCGGATGATGGCATTGGCGGCGCTGACCAGGATTGCCAGCAGGATCAGCCACGATATCCACCTGCCGATGAACTCGTTCATACGGTCAATCGTTCTCGATAGAGCGAGCAGCCCTGCCATGCATTTCCTCCCTCAGGTCGAAGGCGCGCCGGCTCCCCTATTTTCCGTCGCGCCGCTGTGGCCCAACGGTATGCCGTGCGTGGTTCGGCGGGTCAACATGGCATGGCGCGATCAACGCCGTCGTGACGGGAGGCAGGGGATAAAGTGCCGACCGGCTGCTGCGTCATGCAACCAAAGTCTGACAGCGGATGCGGCGATCAGGCGATCTTCTGCTGGTCGCGGCCAGGACCGATCAGCACAAGTGCCGCGACCAGGAACAGATACATCCAGCCATCGCGCCATTCGACCGGGAAATAGCCGGCCCATAGCGACTCCGCCATGCCGAAGGCGGCCGCACCGAGCGCGGCCCGAGGCGGAGAGAGATAGCCGCCCACCGCCGTCACGAACAGGATTTTCAGCCCGTAGACAAGGCCGGAGCCGAAGCTGACATTGCCGTAGTAAAGGGCGGCCATGATTCCGGCCAGCGCGGCGCAGAAACCGCCGAACAGCACCGCATGCCGGAACACTGCACGCACGTCCACGCCGCACATGGCAGCCGCTTTGGGATCGTCGGAGACGGCGCGCCAGCGGCGGCCGAAGCCCGAGCGGGCAAACGCCCATGCAGCGAGCATGATTGCCGCCAGAACCACCGCGCAATCGATGAGCTGGATCAGCGTCAGCGTCGCCTGGAAGCCGGCATCCTGAGCAAAAACGATGGGCTGCGCCAGCATCGGCGGCAGCCACCAATCATGCGTGTCGGCGGCGATACGGCTTGCTTCCGACAGCACCAGCAGGATGCCGAGCGTCGTCACCACAATGGCATTGGGCGTGCGGTCGGCCAGCGGTTCGAAGACGCTGCGCGACAGCACGTGGCCGATCAGCGCGGCATAAAAGAAAGCCGTGACGACGCCGAGCACCACTGCCGCCAGCAAGGTCAGCCACAATACCTGATAGCCGAAGGCCACGGTCAGGATCATCGTCTGGCCGCAAAAGGCGAACAGCGCGCCATAGGCGAGATTGGTCCGGTGCAGGATGCCGTTGGTCAGCACGTAGCCGAAGGCAAGCAGCGCATAGAGCGCGCCGGAATGCAGCCCGTTCAGCACCTGCTGGAAGAAATAGAGCATGGACAGCTTTCAGTGCATGTCGCCCAAAAGTGCAAAGCGGTTTTGGGGCAACGACTTGCCTCAACAAAATCCTGCGCCGGAGCCCGCGCCAAGGTTTGCATCGTAAAATCTAACTTGTCAAACGCGATTTATCGGTTAGATTTCTGATATGACAGTATCTTGGACCCCACATCGCTTCACCGGCGGCATTCTTGCGCTCGATACGGCCAACACCGTGGTGTTGCGCAACGATCCGGAAAAGACTTTCGACCGTTTTGCCGATCCGGCCGAGATCGCGCGCTTCGCCAACGCCGCAACCGGCTTTCGCGGTGCCGAGCTTGGCGGCAGACCGCTGGAGGCGACCTCGCCGGACAGGATCGCCCCGGTGGTGCTGGCGATCCGCGAGACGACCGACCGCCTGTTTCGCGGCGCGGTGTCGAAAGGTGCGCTTGCCGCCGGCGACCTCGCCGCTTTTCTCAAGGCCTGCGCCAACGGCCTCGATCGGAGCCCTGCCGAAATCGGCGCACCGGGTAGACCGTTCGGCGATCCATCGACGCCGATCGCGTTCGAGGCGGCGCTGGCGGTTTCGGCCTTGTCGCTGCTGCGCGACGACACGGTCGCCAGGCTCAGGATCTGTCCCAATTGCAGCTGGCTGTTCGTTGACAGGAGCCGCAATTCCAGCCGCCTTTGGTGCGATATGGCTGTGTGCGGCAACCGCCAGAAAGCAAGCCGTCACTATCGCCGCCGCACGGCGGCACATGAGGTCAACAATGCTTAGGGTTGTTTTTCGTTCGATCCTTGTCGGTGCTGCGCTCATTGCAGCCGTTGCGCTTGGCGCCTGCCGCGACACCGGCGGCGACGGCAAGCTGTTCGAGGTTTCCGGCAAGGTCGTCGTCTTCAATTACCGCCTCGCCCGGGCGACCTATGTCGTGACGCTGCGGCCCCTGCAGCCGATGGGCGAAGGCCAGGTTGCGGTCGCCAGCTTCCAGAATCCGGCTGGCGGTCCTCCCCTGGTGATCGAGCAGAAGGTCTGGCCGAAGCTCGACAAGGTCAGCCTGGAAAGCCCGGCGCTGACCTGTATCGTCAAGGACAAGCCCTATGCGATTTCGATCAGCATCAGGGGTCCTGACGGCACGTTCCTGCAGAAGATCGACACGACGCTGATGTCGAGCGAGGACCAGTCGATCCTTCCCGACCGGCCGCTGGTGGTCGACCAGCTCTATACGGCCAATCCCGATCTTGCCGGCCATCCCGACGGCAAGCTGCCGGGTGAGCCGAAGCCGGATTGCTCGAAAGGCTGACGCGTCTTTGCCCGGCGCGACTGCGTGGAAATTTCTGGTCGCCGGACAACCGCCGCGGACCGATTTCGTGCCGAATACGCGACGGCAGCGGATCGTTCGTTGCGCTTTGCCTGGCACTTTCGATTTCGTTTGACCTGCCTTGCAAGCGGAGAAAGACTGCGCCATCTCACTCCTACGTTGGCTGCGCGCCCCCGGTGCTGTCTCCGCAGAGGAAATGCCTGATGACGCTGCACGACGTCGCGCTCGACGACAAGTTCGATCTTGGTAAGGAGCGCATCTTCCTGTCCGGCGCACAGGCGGTCATCCGCATGCTTTTGATGCAACGCGAGCGCGACCGCCGGGCCGGCCTCAACACGGCCGGCTTCGTGTCCGGTTATCGCGGCTCGCCGCTCGGCGGCCTCGATATGCAGCTGTGGCGGGCGAAAAAGCAGCTGGCGCAGGCCGACATCGTCTTCCAGCCCGGCCTCAACGAGGAGCTTGCCGCCACCGCCTGCTGGGGCTCTCAGCAGACGGAATTAATGGGCGAAGGCAAGCATGACGGGGTGTTTTCGGTCTGGTACGGCAAGGGACCGGGCGTCGACCGCTCCGGCGACGTTTTCCGCCACGCCAACCTCGCGGGAACGTCGAAGTATGGCGGCGTGCTTGCGCTGATGGGCGACGACCATATGGCCGAATCATCGACCAATGCGCACGCCACCGAATTCCTGTTCGTCGACACCATGGTGCCGATCCTCAACCCGGCCGGCGTTCAGGAGATCATCGACTACGGCCTCTACGGCTTTGCCATGTCGCGCTTCGCCGGCACCTGGGCGGCTATCAAATGCGTCAAGGACAACATCGAATCCACGGCCTCCGTCGATGCCGCGCTCGAGCGCCTGAACATCGTCGTGCCGGAGTTCGATATGCCGCCCGGCGGCCTCAACATCCGCGATGAGATCGACATGCTCGGCCAGGAGGAGCGGCTGCATGAATACAAGCGCGCCGCTGCATCCGCCTTCATCCATGCCAACGGCCTGAACCGCATCGTCTATTCGGGCGGCCGCGCGCCGAAGCTCGGTATCATCACGCTGGGCAAGAGCTATCTCGATGTCCGCCAGGCGCTGGAAGACATCGGCATCGACGAGGCCGCCGCCAACCGCATCGGCATCCGCCTGTTCAAGGTCGGCTGCCCCTGGCCGCTCGATCTGCAGCATATCGCCGAATTCGCCCGCGGCCTCGACACCATCGTCGTCGTCGAGGAGAAGCGCTCGCTGATCGAGGTGCAACTGCGCGAAAACCTCTACGGCACCGCCACCCAGCCGATGATCGTCGGCAAGAAGGACGAGCGCGGCGACTGGCTGTTCCCGGCCAAGGGCGCGCTCGACCCCAACGAGATCGCCATTGCGCTGGGCGAGCGCATCCTGCGCACAATCGGCCCTTCGGAAGAGATCACTGCAAAGGTGGCAAAGCTGCGCCAGTTCCAGGCGATGCTTGCCGACACCAGCGATATCGGTTCGCGCACGCCGTTCTTCTGCTCCGGCTGCCCGCACAATTCCTCGACCAAGGTGCCGGACGGCTCGATCGCCGCCGCCGGTATCGGCTGCCATTTCATGGCGCTGTGGATGGACCGCAACACGGTCGGCTTCACCGCCATGGGCGGCGAGGGCGCACAATGGGTCGGCCAGGCGCCATTCTCCAAGCGCGGCCACATTTTCCAGAATCTCGGCGACGGGACCTACAATCACTCCGGCACGCTGGCGATCCGCTTCGCGCTGTCGACCGATGCCAACATCACCTACAAGATCCTCTACAACGACGCCGTCGCCATGACCGGCGGCCAGCCGCATGAGGGCGGCCTGACTGTCGACATGATCGCCAGGCAGGTGCGCGCCGAAGGCGTCGAGCGCATCGCCATCGTCACCGACGAGCCGGACAAATATGCGGGGAAGGCCGAATTCCCCTTCGGCGCCACCATCCACCACCGCGACGACCTCGACCTCGTTCAGCGCGAGCTGCGCGACGTCAAGGGCGTCTCGGTGCTGCTCTACGACCAGACCTGCGCCGCCGAAAAGCGCCGCCGCCGCAAGCGCGGCACCTTCCCGGATCCCGACAAGCGGGTCTTCATCAACGAACTGGTCTGCGAGGGCTGCGGCGATTGCGGGGTGCAATCGAACTGCGTCTCGATCCAGCCGGTCGAAACCGAGTTCGGCCGCAAGCGCAGAATAGACCAGTCGAGCTGCAACAAGGACTTCTCCTGCGTCAACGGCTTCTGCCCGTCCTTCGTCACCGTGCACGGCGCCAAGATCAGGAAGGCCGAAGGCATTGCCGGGCGCTCCGACCCGCTTGACGGCGTGCCGGTGCCAGCCGAATTCCCGCTCGGTAGCGAGGGTTGGGCGGCGATCATCGACGGCGTCGGCGGCACCGGCGTCGTCACCATAGGTGCTGTGCTCGGTATGGCCGCCCATCTCGAGGACAAGGGCTGCGGCATGATCGACATGGCCGGCCTCGCCCAGAAGGGCGGTTCGGTGTTCACTCATGTCCGCATCGCCCGCACGCCGGACGACATCCACGCGATCCGCGTTTCGGCCGGCAAGGCCGACCTGGTACTCGGCTGCGACCTTGTCGTGTCCGGCGCCAAGAAGGTGCTTGGCGCGGTGCGCGAAGGCCATACCATCTTCCTTGCCAACACCGCCGAGATCATGCCTGGCGAGTTCGCCCGCTCGGCCGATTTCTCGCTGCCCATCGAGCGCCTGAAGAAGGCGATCCGCGCTGCCGCTGGCGACGACAAGACGCATTTCTTCGACGCGACGGGCACCGCCACCCAATTGTTCGGCAATTCGCTCGGCGCCAACATGTTCATGCTCGGCTTCGCCTTCCAGCATGGCGGGCTGCCGCTGTCGGCGCAAGCCGTTGAAAATGCAATCGAATTGAACGGCGAGGCGGTGGCGATGAACATCGCCGCCTTCCGCTGGGGCCGGCGCGCCGCGCATCAGCCGGAGTTTGTGCGCGGCCTGGTCGCCCAGCCGGGCAAGGCCACTGAGATCGCCAAGACGCTGGACGATATCATCGCCCGCCGCGTCGCTTTCCTCTCTGCCTATCAGAATGCCGCCTATGGCAGGCGCTACGCCGAGAAGCTGGCGGTTTTGCGTGCTGCCGAGGCCAAGGCCGTGCCTGGCTCGACCGCGGTGACCGAGGCCGCCGCCAGAAACCTGTTCAAGCTGATGGCGATCAAGGACGAATATGAGGTGGCGCGGCTCTACACCGACGGCTCCTTCGCTATGGAGCTCTCAAAACAGTTCCAGAGCTACGAAAAGCTCGAATTTCATCTGGCGCCGCCGATCATGGGCAGGCGCGGCAATGACGGCAAGCCGAGGAAATCGAGCTTCGGCCCGTGGATGATGAAGGGATTTCGCCTGCTGGCGGCGCTGAAAGGCCTGCGCGGCACGGCCTTCGACGTGTTCGGCTACAGCACTGAGCGGCGCATGGAGCGGCAGCTTCTGGCCGGCTATGAGGCCGATCTGGAGCTTGTCGCCAAAGCACTTGCGCCAGGCAGGATCGAGGCCGCCATCGCCCTTGCCTCGGTGCCGGCGCTCATTCGCGGCTACGGCCATGTCAGGCAGGCCAGCGCCGAAAAGGCGGCGGATGAACGAAATCGCCTTCTTGAACGATTCAAGTTGCCGGTGCAGCCAAGCGCATTACAAGCCGCTGAGTAGCCAAAAGGGCCGGAAAAACAGGCCCTTCAGCGCGAGCTAAAGGTTTTTTAATGGGACTATGCCAAGGCTGTGGTTCAGTTGGGCGCCAGTAATGGGCAGAACAAAGACCGATAACATCCCTGTGGATGTTTATATCCAGTTTGTGCGCTCGTTGTTTGACAACGCGCATATGCTGGTCATTGGCGCGCTTTGCCACGCAACCGCCAGCCTTATGGTCTATTGGCGCAACGGCCAGCCTGTCTTCCTGGTTCTTGCCGGAGCACTGCTTGGCATCGGCGTTTGGCGGTATTTCAGCTTGCGGCGGTTCCATCGCCTGGGTGGTTCCATCCACGATGCCTTGGATGCGACACGATGGGAGCGCGAATATATCCTGAACGGCAGCATCCAGGGGCTGATGCTGGGCCTGTTCTGCTTCATTTCGATCTATGTCTACTCGGATGCGTATGCCGAGATCGCAGCGCTCGCCATAACGCTTGGCTCTCTGGTCACGGTCGTAGGCCGAAACTACGGCTCGCCCCGCATGGTCACGATCTTCGCGGTAACCTTCGTCGGGCCGATCGCAGCAGCCCTTATCCTCAGGTTTGACATCCCCAGTGTCGTGCTTGGGCTGCTCATCATCCCGTTCATGTTCATCATCAAGGGCAGTGCCGACCATGTGCGCAACGTGCTGTTCTCGGCCGTGGTCGGGCATAAGCAGGCGAGGCAAATCGCGCAGCGCTTCAACCGCGCACTCAACACCATGTCGCATGGCCTGGTCATGCTCGGACCCGACGGCAAGGTCGTGGTCGGCAATGCCGAAGCCGCGCATCTGATGTCGCTGCGCTCTCCCGACCAGCTGCTCGGGCGGTCGATCCATTCGCTGCTCCTGCGCGGCGTTGCGGGCGGCATGCTGGCGCCGAAAGACTGCCGCTATGTCGAAGCGCAGCTGACGCGCGCGTTGCGCGAAGGCCGTGACCGCAAGGTGCTGGTCTCCTTCTCCAATGGCCAGCACTACGAGTTCTCGGCCCGCGAGGGCAATCAGGACCTCGGCGTCATCACCTTCGAGGACGTCACCGCCCGCGTCGAGTCCGAAGAAAAGATCCGCTTCATGGCGCGCTATGACAGCCTCACCGGCCTGCCGAACCGCGCCTATTTCCATGAGCTCGTCGGCGAGGCCATGGCGTCGGGCAGCCGCGACCGGCTGTGCGCCCTGGCGGTGCTCGATCTCGACGATTTCAAGAGCGTCAACGACACACTTGGCCATCCGGTTGGCGATGGGCTGATCTATGCCGTTGCCGAGCGACTGGCGGCCGTCGCCGGGCAAGGCGTCAATGTCAGCCGCTTCGGCGGCGACGAGTTCATGATCTTCTTCGACCGCGTCGAGGATGAAAGCCATCTGACCGGCCTGCTCGACCAGATCTTTGCCGATCTGCAGGGCGAAGTCGATGTCGCTGGTCACAGCCTGCGCATCCAGGCAAGCGCGGGCGCCGTGCTGTCCAGGGTCGAGGACACCGATGTCGACGCCATGATCGTCAAGGCGGATCTGGCGCTCTACAAGGCCAAGGAACTCGGCAAGAACAACTGGCGACTGTTCGAGGCGGCGATGGATGCGGCGTTCCGCAACCGCCAGATGATGAAGGCCGACCTGCGCACGGCGGTCGAAGGCAAGGCCTTGCGGGTGGTCTATCAGCCCATCGTGGCGATGAACACCATGCGCATCGCCAGCTGCGAGGCGCTGTGCCGCTGGGATCATCCCGACCTTGGGCCGGTTTCGCCCAGCGTCTTCATTCCGCTGGCCGAAGAAATGGGCATCATTTCCGAGATCAGCACCTTCGTGCTCGCGGCGGCCTGCGCCGAATGCGCCAAATGGCCCGCACAGACCAGCGTCTCGGTCAACCTTTCGGCCAAGGATTTCCGCAGCCGCGACGTCGTCCAGAAGGTTCGCGACGCGCTTGCCACTTCGGGGCTCGCCGCCGGCCGCCTCGAGATCGAAGTCACCGAAACCGCGCTGCTCGACGACAAATCGCTGACGCGCCAGTATATCGAGGAACTGAAGCAGCTTGGCGTGCGCATCGCGCTCGACGATTTCGGCACCGGCTATTCAAGCCTGAGCTACCTCCACAAGCTGCCGCTCGACAAGATCAAGATCGACCGTTCGTTCCTGATGGACGTGACCCAGAACAAGCGTTCGCTCGACTTGTTGAAGGGCATCGTCGACCTGACCCGCGTGCTCGGGCTGACCGTCACCATCGAAGGTGTGGAAACGTTCGAACAGCTGAAGATCCTGGTGCATTCGGTGAAACCCGACCTCGTCCAGGGCTTCCTCTTCGGCGCAGCTCTCAGCGCGTCCGGCATCGAAACGATGTCCAATGTGACCTGGCCCTTCGCCGCGGAATTGCGGCCCGTCGCCAAACTCGCGACCACATGAAGCCCAACCTTTAAATCGCGCTTGAAAGCCGTCACAAAAGCTGTGAATTGCCAAAACGTTAACCTATTGTTAACGTTAATATTCGGTAAACACAGACGATTAGAGTTTCATCTTCTTGTTCATTCGGTCGTCCGGTATGGTTTAGTTGCGACGGCACGAGGGTAACAATGGAAACTCAGCTAGCAGGTATGCCTCTGGTGGCTTCTAGGGCCACCGCTCAGTCTCCTTCGGTGTTTTCTCGTCATATCATGGACGTCCTGGAGCACGTCGAGTATCGCCTTTGCGACGGTGCCGAGGATTTGGAAGCCATCTATCGACTTCGCTACAAATCCTACCTTCATGCTGGCATGGTGAAGCCCGATGCCTCGCGTATGGTAAAGGACGACTTCGACGATCTGCGCAATTCCTACCGATTTGGCGTGTTCTTCGATGGTGTTCTGGTCAGCACCATCAGAATCCACTACGCCTGCGCGAAATACCCTGTTTCCCCCAGCACCGCCGTGTTCGGCGACACGCTGGCGCGGCGGCTGGCAGTTGGCGAGACGTTCGTCGATCCAAGCCGTTTCGCTGCCGATATCGAGTGGTCGACCAGCCTGCGCGTGCTGCCCTACGTGACGCTCAGGCTTGCGGTCGTAGCTTGCAGCCACTTCAAACCGACATATTGCCTGACGGCGGTCAAGGAAGAGCATGCCGGCTTCTATCATCGCATCTTCCGTTCCGAGCAGGCGGTGCCCCCGCGCATCTATCCCGGTCTCACCGTTCCCGTGCATCTGTTCCAGTCGAAGTGCTCCGAAAACATGCAGGCGACGCTGGATCGCTTCCCGTTCTTCAACTCCACGGCGTTCGAGCAGCGCATGCTCTTCCAACGCCCCAAGAGCGGCGAACTCGCACCGCTAACCATCCTGCCCACCGCCAAGTTTTTCCGCGAAGCCGCCTGACACCACTGAAGCCTGCGTAATTTGGCACGCGAACTCTGGAGCTTTCCCGCCGCTTCCGCGTTCTGGATGACGCCGACGCGGCCATAGAAAGGAACCGACATGCATATTCCCGAGCTAGCACTGACCCCGCTGATCTCGCTGATTGCCGGCGTGCTGATCCTGGTGATGCCGCGGCTGCTCAACTACATCGTCGCGCTCTATCTGATCGTCATTGGGCTGCTCGGGCTGTTTCCGCATCTGGCCGGTTGAAACGCAAAACCCTCAACGTTCGACGTTAGGCCGGCGACAAGCCCTATCGCCGGCTTTCAACATTCCTTTGAGGCTGTTGTCACTGGTCGTGCGGCAATAGCGCCATTGCTCTTGGCCCGGCTTTTCGCTATGTGCCTCAAAGATGTCTTCGAAGGGGTATTCCTATGGCTGATCACACGCCGACCGGTCCTGTCGAACTGGGCGCGAAGATGGACTATGCCGAACATGACCGCACCTATCATGGCTTTCTGGCGCTGGCCAAATACGGCTCGCTGTTCTGCGGCGCCCTGCTCCTGGCCATGGCTTTCGGCTTCTTCGCAGGCGGTTTCTTCTCCGCGACCATCCTGTTCGTGCTGATCCTAGCCCTCGGCGCCTTCATTCTCCGATAGTCTCTTCAGACCCTTGCCAAGGGCGTAGCCGGACATCCGGCCGCACTCTTTCGCAAAGCCGCACTCTTGCGCAAACAGGTTCCAGCCGAAAGGATCATGCGGTGGGACAGACGGTTTTCATCCCTCGCGAGCTCGATGCCAGCGAGCCTCGTGTCGCGGCCTCGCCCGATACCGTGAAGCGGCTGGCGGCGCTGGGCTTCGACGTCACCGTCGAGACGGGCGCCGGCACCAGGTCGCGCATTCCCGATGAGGAGTTCGCCAAGGCGGGCGCCGCGATCGGCAAGGCTTCGGATGCGAGCCGGGCGAATGTAGTGCTGAAGGTGCGCCGGCCGACCGATGCCGAGTTGAAGGGCTACAAATCGGGTGCGGCGGTCATTGCCATCATGGATCCCTACGGCAATGATGCCGCGGTCGCGGCGCTTGCCGAGGCTGGGATCACCGCCTTCTCGATGGAATTCATGCCGCGCATCACCCGCGCCCAGTCGATGGATGTGCTGTCGTCGCAGGCCAATCTCGCCGGCTACCAGGCCGTGATTGACGGCGCATCGGAGTATGACCGCGCGCTGCCGATGATGATGACTGCGGCCGGCACCGTGCCGGCGGCGAAGATCTTCATCATGGGCGTCGGCGTTGCCGGCCTGCAGGCGATCGCCACGGCGCGCCGTCTCGGCGCTGTCGTCACCGCCACCGACGTTCGTCCCGCCGCCAAGGAACAGGTGGCGTCGCTTGGCGCAAAGTTCCTCGCCGTCGAGGACGAGGAGTTCAAGGCGGCCGAGACCGCCGGCGGCTACGCCAAGGAAATGTCGAAGGAGTACCAGGCCAAGCAGGCAGCGCTCACCGCTGAGCACATCGCCAAGCAGGACATCGTCATCACCACGGCGCTGATCCCCGGCCGGCCGGCGCCGAAGCTGGTGTCGGCGGCGATGGTCGCCTCGATGAAGCCGGGTTCGGTGATCGTCGACCTCGCCGTCGAGCGCGGCGGCAATGTCGAAGGCGCGGTTGCGGGTCAGGTGGTGACGACGGCCAACAACGTTAAGATCGTCGGCCACCTCAACGTGCCCGGCCGCGTCGCCGCATCGGCCTCGCTGCTCTACGCCAGGAACCTGTTCGCCTTCCTCGAGACGCTGGTCGACAAGACCAGCAAGACGCTCGCCATCAACCGCGAAGACGATCTGGTTAAGGCGACGATGCTGACCGACGCTGGCCGCGTGGTGCATCCGGCCTTCGCCAAGGCGGCGGAACAGCCCCATATCGAACCGGCGGCCATGCCGGCCGAGACCATGGTGGCTGATGCCACGCCGAAGAAGGCTGCACCGAAAAAGGCGTCCGACAAAGCCACTGCCGGCAAGTCCGCCGCCAAGCCGAAGGGGATCGCGTGATGGATCAGACCTTGCAGAAAGCCCTCGATCAGCTCGACCAGGCAAGTGCCGCCGTCCGGCTGGCTGTGCAGAACCTGGCCAACGCGCCCGGTGGCGTCGATGCGGCGGGCGATGCCGCGCACGCACTGTCCGGCGGCGCCATCGATCCCTTCGTCTTCCGCTTCGCCATCTTCGTACTTGCGATCTTCGTCGGATACTACGTCGTTTGGTCGGTGACGCCGGCGCTGCACACGCCGCTGATGGCGGTCACCAACGCCATCTCCTCGGTCATCGTCGTCGGCGCGCTGCTGGCCGTCGGCATCTCGGCCTCCGGCATTGCCACCGGCTTCGGCTTCGTCGCGCTGATGCTGGTCTCGGTCAACATCTTTGGCGGCTTCCTGGTCACCCAGCGCATGCTGGCCATGTACAAGAAGAAGGACCGGTAGAGAGCCATGAACGCCAACTTCGCGTCCTTCCTCTACCTGGTCTCCGGCGTCCTGTTCATCATGGCGCTGCGCGGCCTGTCGCATCCGACCACCAGCCGCCAAGGCAATCTCTACGGCATGATCGGCATGGGCATTGCCATTGCCACCACGCTGGCGCTGGCGACTCCGTCCGCCGGGCGCTTCGGCCTGATCGTGCTTGGTCTGGCCATCGGCGGCGGCGTCGGCGCCGTTACAGCGCGCCGCATCGCCATGACTTCGATGCCGCAGCTGGTCGCCGCCTTCCACTCGCTGGTCGGCCTTGCCGCCGTCATGGTAGCGGCAGCCGCCATCTACGCGCCGGAAAGTTTCGGCATCGGCACGAATGGCGACATCCACGCCCAGGCGTTGATCGAGATGAGCCTTGGCGTTGCCATCGGCGCCATCACCTTCACCGGCTCCGTCATCGCCTTCCTCAAGCTCGATGGCCGCATGTCGGGCAAGCCGATCATGATCGGCGGCCGTCACATCATCAACGCGGTCCTCGGCATCGCGCTGATCGTGCTGATCGTGCTTCTGGTCACCACCGAGGCCAAGCTGGTGTTCTGGCTGATCGTCGCGGCTTCGCTGGCGCTCGGCGTCCTCTTGATCATCCCGATCGGCGGCGCCGACATGCCGGTCGTCGTCTCGATGCTGAATTCCTATTCCGGCTGGGCCGCCGCGGCACTCGGCTTCACGCTTGGCAATCTGGCGTTGATCATCACCGGCGCGCTGGTCGGCTCGTCCGGCGCCATCCTGTCCTACATCATGTGCAAGGGCATGAACCGGTCGTTCATCTCGGTCATCCTCGGCGGCTTCGGCGGCGAGACCGCGGCGGTTGCCGATGACGGCATCGAACGCACGGTCAAGCAGGGCTCGGCCGACGACGCTGCCTATCTGATGATGAACGCACAGAAGGTCATCATCGTGCCGGGCTACGGCATGGCGGTCGCCCAGGCCCAGCACGCGCTGCGCGAAATGGCCGACAAGCTCAAGGCCAATGGCGTGGATGTCAAATACGCCATCCACCCCGTGGCCGGCCGCATGCCCGGCCACATGAACGTGCTGCTCGCCGAAGCCAATGTTCCCTATGACGAAGTGTTCGAACTGGAAGACATCAACTCCGAGTTCGCGCAGGCCGATGTCGCCTATGTCATCGGCGCCAATGACGTCACCAATCCGTCCGCCCGCGACGACAAGTCGTCGCCGATCTACGGTATGCCGATCCTCGACGTCGACAAGGCCCGCACCTGCCTGTTCGTCAAGCGCTCGCTCGGCTCGGGCTACGCCGGCATCGACAACACGCTGTTCTACAAGGACGGCACCATGATGCTGCTCGGCGACGCCAAGAAGATGACCGAGGAAATCGTCAAGGCCATGGATCACTAAGCCGCCGCAACCTTCCACTGGAAGGTTGTCGGTCCATCATCGGAAACAAAAAAGCCCGGTTCGACCGGGCTTTTTGATGTTGAAGACCGGTTCAGCGGCTGGTCAGGAAAACCGCTTCCTCGTCGTCGCGCTGCCTGCCGCCCAGGGCTGCCGCAGCGCTGGCGATGAAGGCGCCGATAACCAGCGACAGGGCGCCAAGCAGGGCGAAGGTGGCGCTGCCTTTCCGCGCGGCGTCGGCGGCCTGCTTTGCCTTGACCTTGGCGTCCTCGACCCTGGCCACCAGGGCGTCGACACGCGCCTTGGCGTCGGCCTCGGAAAGCCCGGTGCGGGCGGCGACCAGCTGCGACAGATAGGTCTTGTCGTCAGCCGAAACTTCGCCTGCCGCCGCACTGGCGATGAGGATGCGCGAAGCCTGCCCGGCCGCAGCCGCATCGCTGTCCGGATTGGCCGCCGCGAGCCTGGCGGCATCAGCCGGACGGAACAGCGTATCCACGAGATAGGACGTTGCATTGTCGGCCGGTGCGCTGCCGGCATTGGCGGACGCGCCGGCCGAAGCACCCATGGCGGCGCCTGAGGCAACAGTAGAAGCCGCCTGCACGCCTGAACCAAGCACTGCCGACAGCGCCGACCCGAGAATGCCGACGACCAGCAATGTCGCCAGCGCCCAGGCGAGGAGGCCGTGCGCGGTGTCACGGAAATAGACCTCGTCGGTGTGGATGCCGACCCATTTGGTGCGCAGGCGTCCGGCAAGATAGCCACCGACCCCGGAGGACAGCCATTGCACGATGATGAGCCAGATGGCGCCGGACACCGCGAAGGTGGTCAGCGAGGCACTGGCGCCGGACCACGGCGAGACCATGGTCAGCCCCAGCCCCGAACCGAGCAGCATGAGGATGAAGGTCAGCGTCGAGGCCGCGAAGGCGCCGGCGATGATCGGACCCCAGCTGACGGCCGGGGCGGAGGATTCCGTTGAGGCGGATACGTCGACAGCCGATACGGTGGACTGCATCGACGCCTCCTACCGTACGAACAGCATGATGAGAATGATGATCGGGATCGGAATACCGAGCAACCAGAGCAAAATACCGCGTCCCATAAAGAGCCTCCCTGCGAGAAATTGATCGATGTCGTCACAATGTTCCTGAGCGATTTCCGTTCCGAAGGGCAATGAAATGATTTGCTTGCCGGGAACGGAACTATTTTCCGCGCGGCCCGAGGCACAACTGCGAAACTGTGGATTGGTTCACGGAGTTCCACATGGGCTGCCGTGTATTGTTGGCTCGGTGAGCCGGGGGTAGCATGAGCGATCCCGCCGTCGGATGTCGTCAACGGAGACGCTGATGCCCAAGACTGTCGCATCGCTGGCTTACAAAAAGGCGCAGCCCGGCCAGGCGGTGGTGATCGTGCACGGCATGGGCGAGCAGCGGCCGATGGGTACGCTGAGGGGATTCGTCCAGGCGGTCTGGAGCAGCGATCCCACCCGTGCTCCACCCTACGCCCAGATTCCCGATCCGGCCGTTTCCGGCGCCACGATCAACCAGAGCTGGATCACGCCCGACAGCCGGACCAAGTCACACGAGCTGCGCCGCATCACCACGCCCTACGACGTCGATGGCCGCCGTACCGATTTCTACGAGCTTTATTGGGCCGACATCACGCAAGGCACGACGCGCGGCCGGCTGGCCGCCTGGGTGACGAACCTGTTGTGGCGCAAGCCCGCCGACATTCCGCTCGACGCCCGCAAGCTTTACGTCGCCACACTTCTGATCGTTATCGTCATTCTGGGCGCAGCACTCGTGCTGGCAACATCGGTCTGGCAACAGGCCGTTACCTTGACGACCGGCCTGATGATCACCACCCTCGCTTCTTTTGTCATCTGGGCGGTGGATCAGTTCGCCCTGCCCTATTTCGGTGACGTCGCCGCTTATGTGCGCGCCGAGGCGGCGACGATCGAGAAGCGTGCGCTGATCCGCGACAGAGGCCTGACGTTGCTCAAGACGCTGATGAAGGACGATGCTTACGACCGCATCGTGCTGGTCTCGCACAGCCTTGGGTCGATCATCGCCTATGATTTGCTGCAGATCCTGTGGGCCGAGTTCCGGCCGCGAAGGCTGGAAGCGGTCCGCGACAAGGCCAAACTGGCGGCGGTCGAGGCCGTCGACAAGGCAACGCTCGGCTCTGATGGGTCAGCGTGGCCAAAGAACCTTGAAGACCTCGCCGGATTCCGGCGCGGTCAATGGGCGCTCTACCAGCAGCTTCGGACCAAGGACGCCGACCACCCGCTGCCCTGGAAGATCAGCGATTTCGTCACGCTTGGCAGTCCGCTCTCCCACAGCGAATTCCTGGTGACCTACAATCTCGCGGAATTCAGGCGTGGCCTTGCCGAGCGCCTGTTCTCGGCTTGCCCGCCGATTGCCGATGACGGGCGCCCCGGCGGCACCGTGCTTTACCGGGAAGGACACAGCCAAGGCAAGGCGCAGCGCGCGGTGCATCATGGCGCGGTGTTTGCGGCAACGCGCTGGACGAACGTCTACGACCGCGGCAATGGCTGGGCGACAGGCGATCCGATTTCCGGTCCGATGACGGAAAACTTCGGCCCCGGTGTGGAGAACATCCAGATCGAGCTTCGCAGCTCACTTGGCCGTATCTTCACCCACACGCTTTATTGGTCATCGACGGCAAACGGCGTCGAAATCGCCCTGCCGGCGGGCACCGCGCCGCGCTCGCATCTGCAAGTGCTGCGCGACGCGGTGGACCTTGGTCGGAAGCTGGAGCCAAAGGCCTGACCCGGAGTGGAGCTCCGGCGGCAAGGCCCCCAGCCCTCAAATGTCCAGATTGGCAACTGACAGCGCGTTGTCCTGGATGAATTCGCGCCGCGGTTCGACCTCGTCGCCCATCAGCCGCGAAAACAGCGAATCCGCATCGGTGGCGTCATTGACCTTGACCTGCAGCAGCGAACGCACATTCGGGTCGAGCGTGGTTTCCCAGAGCTGCTCGGCATTCATCTCGCCGAGGCCCTTGTAGCGCTGCATGGTCAGGCCCTTGCGGCCGGTCGCAAACACCGCGTTGAGCAGCGCCAGCGGCCCCGAAATGGTTTCGGAGACATCCTTGCGGCGCAGCACCGGCGGCTCGCCATAGACTTCCATGAGGCGCGGGGCATAGCGGTCGAGCTGGCGTGCGTCGGCCGAATTTATCAGCCCGGCATCGAGCTGCGCGAATTCCTTGACGCTGCGCACCGTGCGTTCGAACACATAGCCGCCGACGCCTTCATTGGAGGTCGACAGCCGGCCGGTCCAGCCGCGCTCGGTGTCCTCGGCAATGATGTCAAGGCGCTGGGCGACGCGTTCGGCCATGGCATTGGCGCGGCCGAGGTCGTTTAGCACATCGGCGTTGAGCGCGCCGGCGATCGCCGCCTGTTCGACCACGCCCCTGTTGTAGCGCGTGTGCAGCCCGTTGATGAGCTGGCGCACGGCCAGTGCATCATCGATCGAGCCGCGCAGATCCTGTCCGGCCCGCGCCTCGCCGGAGGCAAGCGTCAGCGACGCCTCCTCCAGCCCGGAGCCGATCAGGAACTCCTCGAAGGCGCTCTCGTCCTTGATGTATTGCGAGCTTTTTCCGCGCGTCACTTTGTAGAGCGGCGGCTGGGCGATGTAGAGATGGCCGCGCTCGATCAGCTCCGGCATCTGGCGGAAGAAGAAGGTGAGCAGCAAGGTCCTGATATGGGCGCCGTCGACGTCGGCGTCGGTCATCAGGATGATCTTGTGGTAGCGCAATTTGTCGGCGTTGAACTCGTCCTTGCCGATCGAGGTGCCGAGCGCGGTGATCAGCGTGCCGATCATCTCGGAGCCGAGCATGCGGTCGAAGCGCGCCCGCTCGACATTGAGTATCTTGCCGCGCAACGGCAGGATTGCCTGGTTCTGGCGCGAACGGCCGCCCTTGGCAGAGCCGCCGGCCGAGTCACCCTCGACGATGAAGATTTCGGATTTCGCCGGGTCGCGTTCCTGGCAGTCGGCAAGCTTGCCAGGCAGAGAGGTGACGCCGAGCGAGCTTTTGCGGGTGATGTCTCGGGCCTTGCGCGCGGCTTCGCGCGCCGCGGCCGCCTGGATCACCTTGTCGATGACCACCTTGCCCTCGGTCGGGTGTTCTTCCAGCCAGGTGCCAAGCGCCTCGTTGACCAGGCCTTCGACCACCGGGCGGACTTCCGACGAGACCAGCTTGTCCTTGGTCTGGGAGGAGAATTTCGGGTCGGGAACCTTGACCGACAGCACCGCCGTCAGGCCTTCGCGGCAGTCGTCGCCGATCAGCGCCACCTTTTCCTTCTTGGTCAGGCCCGACGATTCGCCATAGCCGGTGATCTGGCGCGTCAGCGCGCCACGGAAGCCGGCCAGATGGGTGCCGCCATCGCGCTGCGGGATGTTGTTGGTGAAGGCCAGCACGTTCTCGTGGTAGCTGTCGTTCCACCACATCGCCACTTCGACGGTGATGCCGTCGCGCTCGGCCTTGATGGCGATCGGCTTGTCGATCAGCGGTTTCTTGACCCGGTCGAGATATTTGACGAACTCTTCCAGGCCGCCATCATAGTGCAACTCGTGGCGCACGAGATCGGCATGGCGGGCATCGGTCAAAATGATGCGCACGCCGGAATTCAGGAAGGCGAGCTCGCGCAGCCGGTGCTCCAGCGTGCCGAAGTCGAACTCGACCATGGTGAAGGTTTCGGACGACGGAAAGAAGGTGATCTCGGAACCGCTGCGGCCCTCATAGGTGCCGGGCTGCTTGTTCTGCTCATAGCTGCCGGTCGCCTTGAGCGGCGCATCGGCATTGCCATGCGTGAAGCTCATCTCGAAAATCTGGCCGTTGCGGCGGATTTTCAGCTTCAGCCAGGCCGACAACGCGTTGACCACCGAGACGCCGACGCCGTGCAGGCCGCCAGACACCTTGTAGGAATTCTGGTCGAATTTGCCGCCGGCATGCAGCTGCGTCATGATCACTTCGGCCGCCGAAATGCCTTCGCCAGTGTGAATATCGGTCGGAATCCCGCGGCCATTGTCGATAACGGTGACCGAACCGTCGGGATTGAGCGTCACCGTGACCAGATCGGCATGGCCGGCCAGCGCCTCGTCGATGGCGTTGTCGACCACCTCATAGACCATGTGATGCAGGCCCGAGCCGTCGTCGGTGTCGCCGATATACATGCCCGGCCGCTTGCGGACAGCGTCCAACCCCTTCAAAACCTTGATGGAATCGGCGCCGTATTCGGCCTCAGCGCCGTTGGCGTTGTCGCTTTGATCGCTCATGAAAACCTGTCTGATTGATGCCGCATGCTCAGCGCGAAAAAATGGCTTCGAATCACGCCGCTTTGATGTCCTAGATATAGGCGCAAAAGGCGGTTTTTCCAAGGTTTGCGGGCATTTCAGGGCTGAATCCCGAGCTGGCAGCCGGCTATTTTTTCGCGGCTTTCAATTTGGCCAGAAGACGGCGCAGATATTTGATCGTGGGTTTGTCCCTCGGCGCCAGTTTGCCTGTGCGGTCAAGCTCCAGCGTCAGGTCTAGCGCCTGCGACAACACAGCCTTCGGATTCTTCGCCACATAGGCATAGTTGATATAGGCCTGTACCAGATCGAATTGCCAGATCGCATTGTCCGGATCGGACAGGGCCAACCGCTGGCGGATGGCCAGGCTGGCTTCGAAGGCCTTCTTCGAGCCCTCATAGTGGCGCTGCTTGGTCTCCAGCAGGCCTATTTCCTCGAACGTGATCGACAGGTCGCGCTGCCAGTCGGAATTGCCCGGGTCGAGATTTGCCAACCGGTCGGCAATGACGAGACTGTCCTGGTAGTTCTGCAAAGCACCGGCGATATCGCCCTGGGCATCAAACACGCCGGCAATTTTTTCCAGACAGACCGACAGGTCGCGCTGCCAATCGGTGTTGCCTGGGTCGCTGGCGGCAAGGTCTCGCGCCGTGGCCAGCGCCTGCTGGTAGGCCTCCAACGCGAATGGCCAGTCCTTCTGGTCGCCGTAAGCATTGCCGATCTTGGCGTAACCGACCGACAGGTCGCGCTTCAAATCGGTGTCGTTTGAGTCGCGGCGCACCAGCGCTTCGGCGATTATTTGGCTCTTGTTGTAGGCGTCGAGCGCGCCCGCAGCGTCGCCACGCTCGCGCAGGACGTCGCCGATCCTTGTGTAGCTGACGGAGACGGCGCGCTGATGCCTGGGGTCGTCGGGGTTGTTCTGCGCCAGCGCCAGCCGAATTCTCAGGCTCTCTTCGAATGCAGTCTGGGCGCCATCCAGCTGGCCGGCGGTACGGGCAAGACCGCCGATTTCGTCGTAGGTAATGGTCAGGTCGCGCAGCAGATAGACGCTGTTCGGCTCGGCATCGGCCAATTGCTGCTTGATGGACAGGCTTTGCTGGTAGGCCTGGGCTGCCGCACCCACGTCGCCTTGCGTGGCCAGCACATTGCCGATCTTGTCATTGGCCATGGCGAGATCGCCGAGCCAGTCCTTCTTGTCCGGCACGTCTGTGGTCAGGCCCTGCAACATGTCCCTGGCCGCCTCATAGTTTTGCAGGGAGGCCGGCAGATCGCCTTGCGCCATCTTGATGTTGGCGAACTTGATATGGCCGATGGCCAGGTCGCGCTTGACGCTCGGATCGGTTTCCTGGCGCGCTCGCTGCTCAAGATTGGCGACCAGCGCCGCAAAGGCGCGGCCGGCGGCGTCGGTGTTGCCGACCGTTGTGTAGAGGATGCCGAGCTCTTCCAGCGTGCGGCTTTGGCGGTCGGCCTGTTCCAGGCTGAGCGAGGTCTGCCCGGCTTCGCCATAGAGCGCCAGCACCGTTTCATAGTCCTTGATGGCGGTTGCATAGTCCAGGGTGGCACGCGCCGCGCCGCCCGAGAGAAATCGCGTCGCGGCTTCGGACAGGGTGCGGCTGACGAAATTGGCCTTCAACGCCTGGCGCGAGACATTGTCGACGTCGGCGGCCTTGGCGAGGATCACGCGTGCACCATCGAAAGCGCCGAGCGCCAACTGTTCCTCGGCCTGGCGGCGCAGTTCGGTCACCTGCGGGTCGTCGGCGGCCAGCGTCTTCATCTCGCCGCGCACCTTGACGAAGGCGTCGGCCGCCTCGCGCAGCTTGGCGTCCAGGCTTTCGCCGGAGAGATGGCTGGTGTCGGAACTGATCAGCGCGCCATAGAGCGGCGCCAGCGGCATGTCGGCATCGCTGGCGACCCGTTCGACCGCGCCGCGCATTTCCGGCGTCACATCGGCCATGGCAAGCAACAGCCGCTCGCGCTCCGGCAGTTGTTCCTTGGCCGCCGAGGCGAAGAACAGCTTCGGCAGCCCGCTCTCGACGTAGGGCAGCTGTTTTCCGCGCGAAAGGTCGTAGACCTCCTGCTGCACCAGCGTCAGCACCGAGCGGATTTCGAGCCCGTCGGTGCCGAGGTATTTGATCAGCGCCGCTGTAAAGGGCGAATTCGCACCGGTACCGTCGGCAGCCGTCTCGCCGGGCGCCGCCGAAAAGGCGAACAGGATGTTTTCCGCCTTGCCGACGCGTCCGAGGCCCGGCTTGATCTTGTCCACCAGGTCCTTGATCAGCGATGTGGCGCCACGCCCGTCGCCGTTGCCGCCTGTGAACGGATCGCTGCGGCAGGCGTCGAGCACGATCAGCCCGACCTTCGCCGTGGCGGCAACCGCACCGCGCACTTCCTCCAGCGGCAGGCTGGTCTTCTCCAGCTGGTCGAGCGAGGAGGCATCGGCATCGACCGGCAGAAGACGGTTGTCGCCGGAGATTTCGACGCCATGGCCGGAGAAATACACCAGCGCCACGTCGGCGCCCATGGCGTCCTCGCGAAAATCGTCGAGAGCCCGGCGCATGCGCCTGAGATCACGATTGGTCTCGACCACGACCTCGAAGCCGAGCTTCTTCAGCGCCACTTCCATCGCCTCGCCGTCATTGACCGGATTGGAGAGCTTCCGCACCAGCCGATAGTCGTCCTCGGCAATGACCAACGCCACGCGCCGCTCCGCCACCGCCGTGGCGGTGGTCGCAAGCATCAACAGCAAGGCAAACAACAGGCGCAAATCGAACCGCCCCCGGCTCAGTCACCTGCCGACCATTCCACCTCTTTATGGCATGAGCAAGCCGGGGCCGGCTGCGTTACGCAGCCCGCATCGGCTTCAGCGCCTCGCTCCAGCGCGAGAGCTCGTCCAGCATGGTCTTGGTCCCACCCTCTACCTGCTCACTAGCCTGGAAGGAGCCGTCGCTCTCCAGCAGTTTCTGATACATCGGCAGCGCGACGCCTTCCGAGATGGGCATGACGCCCACCGCGGTCAGCAGCGGCTTCAGCGCCTGCGCGGCGCGCAGGCCTCCGGAAACGCCGCCATAGCTGAAGATGGCGGCGGGTTTGTATTTCCACTCGCGCGATAGATAATCGATCGCGTTGACGATCGCCGGAGCGACGAAATAATTGTATTCCGGCGCCACGAAGACAAAGGCGTCGGCGGCGTCGATTGCCTTCGACCAGGCCTTCGTATGGTCCTTCTCGTATTTGCCGAGTTTTGGATGATGCGGCTCGTCCAGAACCGGCAGATGGAACGTGGCAATGTCGGTCAGCACCGGTTCGAATTTGCCGTGCTCGCGGGCAAAATCCTCCAGCCAGTGGGCGAAGGCCGGCCCGGCGCGGCCCGGCCGCGTGCTGCCGATGATGATGTTCAGCTGGTGCTTCAAGCGGGCTCTCCTGGTGGCAGTATCTGTTAGTGACTATCACCTACGGCAGAGTGCCCTATTGGACAAGGCGCGAGCGTTTCACAGGCGGTCACGATCCGATGAACAGATTGTCTGTCGAGGCATTCTCGCTACAGCGTTTCAGTTTGCCGTTCGGTCACATGGACGCCCGGATTGCCAGCCACTACATCTGAGCTATCAGCGGAGCACCTCATGGACACGCAGCCCGTCCCCTTCGTGCCGCCGGCGCCCAGGCCGCGCACGACGCCGCCTTCGACGCTGGAGATGATGCGGATCGTCTACCGCAATCCGCTCGAACTGTGGGGCGAGCACACCTACAACGAGCCCTGGATTTCGGCGAATGGCGTCGGCGGGCATCTGATCGTCGCCAACGATCCCGGCCTTATCCGCCACGTGCTGATCGACAACGCCAGGAACTACAAGATGGCGACGGTGCGCCAGATGATCCTGCGACCGATCTTGCGCGACGGGCTGTTGACCGCCGAAGGCGAGGTGTGGAAGCGCTCGCGCAAGGCGATGGCGCCGGTGTTCACGCCGCGGCATATCTTCGGCTTCGCCGAGCCGATGCTGCGCCGCACGATGCAGTTCGTCGCCCGCTACGAGGAGGGCGGCATGACCGATGTCGCCCACGACATGACGCTGCTCACCTACGATATCCTGGCCGAAACGCTGTTTTCGGGCGAGATTGCGGGCGAGCCCGGCAGTTTTGCGCAGGAAATCGACCGCCTGTTCGAAACCATGGGCCGTGTCGATCCGCTCGACCTGTTGCGCGCGCCCGAATGGCTGCCGCGGCTGACCCGCATCCGCGGCCGCAAGACCATGGCGTATTTCCGCAAGATCGTCACCGATACAGTCAAGATGCGCGAGGAGCGGCTGAAGCGCGACCCCGACACCGCGCCGCAGGATTTCCTGACGCTTCTGCTGCGCGCCGAAGGCCCCGACGGGCTGACGCGGGCGGAAGTCGAGGACAACATCATCACCTTCATCGGCGCCGGCCACGAGACCACCGCGCGGGCGCTGGGCTGGACGATCTACTGCCTCGCCGAAGCGCCGTGGGAGCGCGAAAAGGTCGAGCGCGAGATCGAGGCCGTGCTGGCGCGCGAACCCGACCCAACGAAATGGCTCGACGCAATGCCGTTCACCCGCGCCGCCTTCGAGGAGGCGCTGCGGCTTTATCCGCCGGCGCCGTCGATCAACCGCGAGCCGATCGAGACGGAGACCTGGAACGATCTGGTGCTCCCCAAGCGCGCGGCCGTACTGGTCATGCCCTGGGTCGTGCACCGCCACAGAAAACTGTGGGACATGCCCGACGCCTTCATGCCCGAACGCTTCCATCCGGGAAACCGCGAGAAGATCGACCGCTTCCAGTATCTGCCGTTCGGCGCCGGTCCGCGCATCTGCATCGGCACCAGCTTCGCCATGCAGGAGGCGATCATTGCGCTGGCCGTCATGCTGTCGCGCTTCCGCTTCGACGTGACGTCCGAGACCAAGCCGTGGCCGGTGCAGAAACTGACGACACAGCCGCAAGGCGGCCTGCCGATGCAGGTCACGCGGCGCGTTTAACGGCGCAACGCCTTGTTACGCGATCCCGGCAGGCTTGCGCTGGAACTGGCCTGCGGCGCGGAAGCGCCAGAGATAGCTGGGCAGGATTGTGCCGATAGACTGCGGCTGGATGTCGAGGCCGGCAAGGTTCCGGTTGGCCTTGTTGGCCTCCTCCGACACAATATTGGGCTGGCGCAGCAGCAGCACCTGGTCCTTGGTCAGCAACGGGTTGGGCAGCAGGCCGAGGATCGAGGCCTGCAGATTGGCCATCCACCACGGCACCGGCACCAGGAGCCGCTTGCGCTCGATGACGGTGAGCAGCTCTTCCATGCACTGCTTGAAGGTGAGCACTTGCGGCCCGCCGAGTTCATAGATCTGGCCGCCCTTGATCTTGCCCTCGACCGAACGCGCCACTGCTTCGGCGACATCGCCGACATAGACCGGCTGGAACTTGGTCTGGCCGCCGCCGATTAGCGGCAGCACCGGCGAATAGCGCGCCATGTCGGCGAAGCGGTTGAAGAAACTGTCCTCGGGTCCGAAATTGATCGACGGACGGAAGATGACGACGTCCGGGATCGTCTCCAGGACGGCCTTTTCGCCGAGCGCTTTGGTGCGGGCATAGTCGGATTCGGCGTTGAGGTCGGCGCCCAGCGCCGAGATGTGGGTGAGCCCTGCGCCGACCGAGCGTGCGGCTTCGGCGACGGCGCGGGCGCCGAATTCGTGCACGGTGTTGAATTTCTGCCGGCCGCTTTCATGCGGGATGGCGACCAGATTGATGACATGGTCGGCGCCCTGCACGGCGCGGTCGACCGACCAGCGCACGCGCACATTGGCCTGCACCGGCTGGATCTGGCCGACATTGCCGAGCGGCTGCAGATGTCCCGCGAGATCGGGCCGGCGCACCGCCACCCTGATGCGGTAGCCGCGCCTGGCCAGCGCCCGCACGATGTGGCGGCCGACGAAGCCGGAGCCGCCGAAGACGACCACGAGCTTGGGGATCTGCAGGATTTCGGTCATGGCTGGCTCCGGCGCTCGAAAGCTTGGCTGAAGCCGTTTCATAGTCCGTTTTGGGCCAAAGGCAAAGGGTGACGCGTCGTCGCTGCCACCCTCTTATAGACCCTTCAGAACGCCTTGCCGATGCGCGCGTCGACCGACTGGCGGTTGCCGCCGCGGATAACGAAGAACAGCAGGATCGCCGCCCATAGAAGCGACTTTTCAGCGCCGGAAAAGCCCTGGCCGACAGTGATCCAGTGGAACCAGACGGTGACCAGCAGCACGATCATGCCGGCAAAGGCGGCGGGCCGAGCCAACAGGCCGATGGCGATCAGAATGCCGCCGAAGAATTCGGTGCAGGACAAAAGCAACGACCAGAACGCGCCGGGATAGAAGCCGAGGCCTTCGACCATCTCGGCGGCGCCGAAAGGGTTGGTGATCTTCTGCGAGCCGTGAATGGTGAGAAACCCGCCGGCGACGACGCGCAGAAGGGTTTCGGCGCCATCATGCAGCGACGAATACAGGCGGCCAAACACCGGAACGATAAGTTTGCCGCGGGAAGCGTCGGTGGTTGCGGACATCGTAGCTCCTGTTGTTGTGACGATCCCTTGCAAACGCCCGATGGTTCCCGGCAAGTCAAGTTAACAAAAGTTAACTTTCGTCATCATGTTTTAGTATACAGAGCATGAACCCAGAAAACCCCGCCGAAGCGGGGTTTTCCGGGTGACGCAACGGTCGAGACAGAGCGCAACGGGGCGGATAACCTGAGACGGCATACGCCCGCCCGGGCCCTGGACGTATCCGACAGAAGACACCGACCGGGCAAACCCGACCCGGCAGCTATTGGTCGTTGCGATCGGTAGAAAGGTCAGCCAGGTCGCGTTGTCGCAGGACCGCTTCAGCCCGAATAGCGCTCGGCGAACTCGGAAATGCGCTGCACCACGGCTTTGGGGGCATTGATGCCGCGCGCCTGCGCCTTCTCGGCCGCTTCGGCCCGCGCCCGGCCCGGCACGTGCACGCCAAAGCGCCGGCGCAGCCGGTCGAGCTGGTCCTTCATGCGTTGCTCGAAATCCGGGTCGAGCAGCTTGGGCTCGACGGCGAGCACGAACAGGCCGGTTCCGGGGCTGTCCGATCCGCCGGAGAACCAGGGCGCGTCGAGCGACCAGTTGGCGCCCGACAGGCCAGCCGCCAGCACTTCGACCATCAGCGCGATGTTGGCGCCACGCTGGCCGCCGAAGGCCAGCATGGCGCCCTTCATGGCAGCGGCCGGATCGGTGGTCGGGTTGCCGCTGGCGTCCAGCGCCCAGCCTTCGGGGATCTTCTTGCCGTCCTCGGCCGCCTTGCGGATGTTGACGAAGGCGGTGGCGCTCGACGACTGGTCGATGACCAGCGGCGCGCCATCGGCGGCGGGTGCCGCAAACGACATCGGGTTGGTGCAATAGACCGGCTTGACCGAGCCCGAGCCTGCCAGCACCGCCGGCCCGTTGGTGGCGGCGAAGGAGACCAATCCCAGCTGCGCCAGACGCCCGGTGAAATAGCCTAGTGCGCCGCACGTATAGGCGTTCTTCTGCGAGAAGATGGCGACGCCGAACAGCTTTGCCGCCTTGGCGAGGTCGTCGATGGTGCGGTCGAAGCCGGTATGGGCGAGGCCGCCACGCGCATCGGATTGATAGACGGCGAGCGCCGGCCTGGTGATCACGGGATCGGCATTGCCGTCGATGCGGCCGGCTTCCAGCGCTTCGAGGTAATCGATGAAATGGGTCAGCCCGACGGTCGAAAGCCCTTCCGCCTCGGCGGCAATGATCGAGGCGGTGAGCGACCTCGCCGCCTCCTCATTGGCGCCGGCGCCGAGCGCCGCCATCCGGCACAGCCCTGTTGCCTGGTCGAGAGAGAGTTGCATGGTGCGGACCCGATTGGTGGTGAGTGAGTAGGGAGTAGTCAGTAGGGAGTAGCGAAAGCAAGCGGTTTCCCGGTCATATGCTGACTACTCACTACTGCCTACTCACTATTCCCTAGCCCACCTTGTTCGGTATGCGCGCCTCGATCTTGCTGAATGCAAACACCAGTATGCCGGTGATGATCATGTAGATCAGCGCCAAAAGCAGCAAGGGTTCGTAGGTGAGGTAGGTGTCCTGCCGGACCTTGGACGAGACTGCGAAGATGTCGATGACGCTGATCGTCGCCACCAGCGGCGTCGACTTCAGCTGCAGCACGGTTTCGCCGGTCAGCGTCGGCAGCGCCCGGTAGATGGCCTGCGGCAGCCAGATGCGGCGGAAAATCTTCCAGCGGCTCATGCCGAAAGCGCGGGCCGCCTCTAACTGCCCCTTCGGCACGCCGGCAAAGGCGCCGCGCATTACTTCGCCCTCATAGCCGGCGAAGGACAAGGTCAGTGCCAGCACGCCATAAGGCCAGGCTTGCCTCAGATACGGCCACATCCAGGATTCGCGGATCCAGGGAAATTGCGGAAACAGCGAGCCCAGCCCGTAATAGAGCAGCCACAGCTGGATCAGCAGCGGCGTGCCCCTGATGACGGTGCAGAATGTCCTGGCGGGCGCGGAAAACCAGAACGGGCCGGCGGCCTGCGCCAGCCCGAGCGGCACGGCGAGCAGGAAGCCGAGAAAGCAGGTGACGGCCAGGATCCACAGCGACCGCCAGATGCCGAGAAGCCCCATTTCATAATATTGCGGCAGCCAGTCCCAGCGCATGAAGAAGGCTGCACCGAAAACCAGCGCGATCGCGGCCAGGATCAGCACGATGCGATGCGGCTGCAGCCACAGCGACGTGCGCGCGGCAGCGTTGATGATGGTCGCTTCTCCGGCCATCAGCGCGCATCCTTGAGCGACGGCATACCGCGCCGCGACCAGGCCTCGAGACGGCCGATGAGCAGGTTGGAGACCAGCGACAAGATGAGATAGAGCACGCCCGCGGCGAAAAAGAAGGTGAAATAGGCTTTGGTGACGCCCGCCGCCTGCCGCGTCGCCAGCGCCAGTTCGTAAAAGCCGACGACTGCCAGAAGGGCCGTATCCTTGGTGGCGATCAGCCACAGATTGGCGAGCCCGGGTATGGCGAAGGGCAGCATCGCCGGCAAGGTGATGCGCCGCAGCATGAGCCCGGGTGACATGCCATAGGCGCGAGCGGCTTCGATCTGGCCCTGCGGTATGGCCAGGATGGCGCCACGGATCACTTCGGTCGAATAGGCGCCCTGGACAAAGCCGAGCACGGCGATGCCTGCCGCAAGGCCGCTGACGTCGACGCGCTGGTAGCCCATTGCCGTCAGCGCCTGGTTAATCAGGTCTGTTCCGGCATAATAGAGCAGCAGGATCAGCACCAGTTCGGGCACGGCGCGCACGATGGTGGTGTAAACCGCCAGCAAGTCGCGTACGACCGGCCCGCCGTAAAGTTTGCCAAAGGCGCCACCGGTGCCGATCAGGAGACCAAGGACCGTGGCGCCGAGCGCGATCTCGATCGAATGGAGCAGCCCAAGCAACAGCGTGCCGCCCCAGCCCGGCGGATTGGGCGAGAGAAGTTCTATGATGCCGGCCGCCGAGGCCGAAAGAAGTGCGTCGATCAGCGTCGCCCCCGGATTGCTGGCTTCAACCACCGCCGACGGCAGCGTCGGTGGCAGCATGTCTGGGAAAGGTCGGGCAGGAGGGGCATGGCGTTGGCGCCGTGCCCCTCAGCTCATGCGAGGATCGTCAGTTCGACTGCGCGCCGCCACCACCGTAAATGTCGAAATCGAAGTATTTCTTCGATATCTCGTCATATTTGCCGTTCGAGCGGATCGCCTTGATGCCGGCGTTGATCTTGGCCTTAAGGTCGGTGTCTTCCTTGCGCACGCCGGCGCCCACGCCCGGTCCGAGCACTTCATCGTCCGGAGCCACCATGCCCTTCAGATCGCAGCAGGCCTTGCCCTGGTCCGACTTCAGGAATGCGTCGAGCGCGATCGAATCCGCCTGGACGGCGTCGAGGCGGCCTGCGGCCAGATCGTTGTTGGCTTCGTCCTGGGTCTGGTATTCCTTGATCTCGGCGGCCGTGGGGCCGAAATGCTTCTTGGCATAGGCCGAATGGGTGGTCGACACCTGCACGCCGAGCACTTTGCCCTTGAGATCGTCCGGCGTGGCGCCGAATTTCTGGTCCTTCGGGCCGATGATGGCGGTCGGCGTGTTGTAGTACTTATCCGAGAAGTCGATGGTCTTCTCGCGTTCGGCGGTGATCGACATCGAACTGGCGATGACGTCGATCTTCTTGGTCGTCAGCGCCGGGATGATGCCGTCCCAGGCGACAGGCGTGATGACGCAGTCGAGCTTCTCCTCGGCGCAGACGGCGTCGATGAACTCGATTTCCCAGCCAACCCATTTGCCGGAAGCGTCCGGCGAGGTGAAGGGCGGATAGGGCTCGGCGGCGACACCGATCTTGACCGGATCGGCCTTGGCCACGCCCATGGCGGCAACGCCGAGCAGCAGCGCTGCGGCGAATGTTTTCAGAACAGTCTTCATGTCACGACTCCCAGTTTGTTGTTGGTTCCCGGTTTTCTTCCGTCCCGGCTTGTCCTAGCCGATGTTGCGGATGAACTGCTTCAGCCTTTCGGATTTCGGTGCGCCGAATATCTGCTCCGGCGGCCCCTCTTCCTCGACCAGCCCGTTGCAGAGGTAGACGACATGGGTCGCGACCTCGCGGGCGAATTTCATTTCATGCGTGACCAGCACCATGGTGCGGCCCTCGCGCGCCAGGTCGCCGATCACCTTCAGCACCTCGCCGACCAGCTCCGGGTCGAGCGCCGAGGTCGGCTCGTCGAACAGCATGACGCGCGGGTTGATGGCCAGGGCGCGGGCGATCGCCGCGCGCTGCTGCTGGCCGCCCGAGAGATAGGCCGGATAGACGTCGCGCTTTTCGGCCAGGCCGACGCGCGCCAAAAGCTTTTCGGCTTCCCTGATCGCCACGTCGCGCCTTACGCCCAGAACATGCACCGGAACCTCGATGACGTTCTCGATCAGCGTCATGTGGCTCCACAGGTTGAAGTTCTGGAACACCATTCCGAGCTTGGCGCGGATGCGTTCGATCTGCCGGCGGTCGGCGGGCACGGTGTGGCCGTGGCTGTCGGCCTTGAGTTTGATCTCCTCGCCATTGACGCGGATGATGCCGCTGGTCGGATTTTCCAAGCAGTTGATGCAGCGCAGCAGCGTCGACTTGCCGGAACCCGAGCCGCCGATAATGGCGATCACCTCGCCGTCGCGCGCCGACAGCGAAACGCCTTTCAGCACATGCAGCTGGCCGAATTTCTTGTGCAGGTTCTCGACATGGATGGCTTCGGCGGCGCCGTCCTGCGCCTTGCCGGATTGGACTGCGGCGGGTCCCGCCGCGCTCACCGGGGAACCTCTGCCACAGGGTCCACGGCAGATCGTCGAACGTCTATCCGGCTAATCAACATACGCTGTAATGCCCACTCCAGACTTCAGCATGGACCCAACAGCGCGAGCCCGTCAATCCCGCTCATTACGGCACTTGCGGCCTTATTGTGCAAGTGTATAAATAGCTTCCGATGAAATTTCTTCCATTTTTTTCACCCTGAACACGGCATTGAAAAGGGCACCGATGAGCGCTTTCGGATCACAGTCCATGGCGGCGCCGTTGCGGCGCGTGCTGATGCGGTCGGCGGCCAATGCCATGCGCGGCGCCGACCGGGCTACCTGGCACTATGGCCCGGGTTTCGATGCGGTGAAAGCGGCGGCGCAGCACGCGGCTCTTGCTGAACTGGTAACGGCCTCCGGCGCCGAAATCGAATGGATCGATGACAAGGCCGACGGGCTGTCGGATTCCGTATTCACCCACGACCCGTCGCTGATGACCGACCGCGGCGCGCTGATCCTATCCATGGGCAAGCCATTGCGCGCCCGGGAGCCATCGCTGCATGAGGAAACCTACACACGCCTGGGTATTCCTATCCTCGGCCGCGTCGAGGCTCCCGGCCAGGTCGAAGGCGGCGATTGCGTATGGCTGGATAAAAACACGCTGGTAATCGGGCGCGGGGTGCGCTCCAACCAGGAAGGCATACAGCAGGTTTCCAACCTGCTGACGCCGCTCGGCATTTCCGTCTACGGCTTCGATCTGCCGCTGTGGCAGGGCGAGGAGGCGTGCCTGCATCTGATGTCGGTGATCAGTCCGCTGGCCGACGACCTGGCCCTGGTCTATTCACCGCTTTTGCCGGCGCCGTTCTATCAGTTGCTGAAGGCGCGCGGCATCCGGCTGGTGGAAGGCGACGCCGAAGAGTTTGCCGCTTCGAACGGCCTCAGCCTGAACGTGCTGCCGACCAGCCCGCATAAGGTCATTGCCGTCGCCGGCTTTCCCAAGACCAAGGCCGCGATGGAAGCCGCCGGCTGCACGGTTCAAATCTTCGAGGCGGATGCGCTCTGCATCGCCTGCGAAGGTGGGCCGACATGCCTGACGCGGCCCATCCTGCGGCAATGAATGAGCGCCGCAAGTTCCGCCGCGAGGGCGAGGAGCGGCGGCGGCAGGATCTGATCGACGCGACCCTGGACAGCGTGGCCGAACATGGGCTGGAGGGCGCCAGCCTGCGCACCATCGCATTGCGCGCCGGCGTCACCGCCGGGCTGATCCGGCACTATTTCCCCGGCAAGGAAGACTTGCTGCAGGAAGCCTACGCGGCGCTGATGGGCCGCATGATCGAGCAGGCGAAGGCGGCATTGCTCATGGAAAACGCCTCGCCGCGCCAGCGCCTTGCGGCCTTCGTTACTGCCAACCTCAACGCGCCGATCATCGATGCACGCGTGTTTTCGCTGTGGGCAACCTTCATCGGCCGCGCCGGCGCGGATCCGAGCCTGGCTCGCGCCCACCGCGAAGGCTATCTCGGCTTTCGCAACGAGGTGGAAGCAGTCGTTGCCGAAGTGCTCGGCGCCGAGCAGCGCAGGCCAAACGCAGATGAACTGCGCCGCCATGCCATTGCCATCAACGCGATCATCGACGGGCTCTGGATCGAAGGCTGTCTGGCCGCAGAGATGTTCTCGCCTGGCGAATTGGCGGCGATCGGCGTCAAAGCCATAGAGGCCGAGCTCGGCCTCGCGCCGCAAAAGGGAGAGAAGCCATGACCACCATCGGCGAAGCGCTGATCACGCTGCTCGAAGCGCATGGCGTCGACACCGTTTTCGGCATTCCTGGCGTCCACACTGTCGAGCTTTACCGCGGGCTGGCGCGTTCAAAGATACGCCATGTCACGCCGCGTCACGAACAGGGCGCCGGCTTCATGGCCGACGGCTATGCCCGCGCCAGCGGCCGGGCGGGCGTTGCCTTTGTCATCACCGGACCGGGGCTGACCAACACCATCACCGCAATGGGCCAGGCGCGCGCCGATTCGGTGCCGATGCTGGTGATTTCGGGCGTCAACGCGATGCCGACGCTGGGAAAGGGGCTGGGCTTCCTGCATGAGCTGCCGGACCAGCGCGGCATGATGGAGAAAGTGGCGCTGTTTTCGCAGCGTGTCACCGAGGCCAGCGAATTGCCGGGCGCTTTGGCGCGGGCCTTCGCGCTGTTTTCGTCGTCGCGGCCGGGCCCCGTCCATATCGAGATCCCGACCGACGTCATGGTCAAACCGGCCGACGGCATCGCTGCTTCGCTCACCAATGCGGCGCCGCCGGCGCCGGATGGCGCAGCCATTGCCGAGGCAGCCAAACTGATCGCAGCCGCGCGCCGGCCGCTGATCCTTGCCGGTGGCGGCGCCAAGCGCGCCGAACAGCCACTGCAGCGCCTGGCCGAGCGGCTCGGCGCACCTGTCGTCCAGACCGCCAATGCGCGCGGTCTGCTGCACGCGCATCCGCTTTGCGTGCCGGCCAGCCCCAGCCTGAAGGCGGTGCGTGCGCTGATGGCAGACGCCGATCTGGTCATCGCTGCCGGCACCGAATTCGGCCCGACCGACTATGACGGTTACAGCGACGGCGGCTTCGTGCTGCCCGCCAACCTGATCCGCATCGATATCGGCGCCGACCAGCTCGCCCGCCGCCCGGTGAGCGTCGGCATCCAGGCCGATTGCGCGGAGGCGCTTGGCGCACTGCTTGGCGCGCTCCACCCTGATCATGCCGCGGCGAAGAACGGCGAGAGCCGCGCAGCCGCGTCGAGGAAGGCGGCCTTTGCCGAGCTCAGCCCGGCCTATGCCGCGCAGGTGCGTGCGGTGGAAACCATCCGCGACGCACTGCCGGGCGCAATCATCGTCGGCGATTCCACGCAGCCGATCTACGCCGCCAATCTCTATTACGACCATGACCGGCCAGGCGGCTGGTTCAACGCCGCCACCGGTTTCGGCGCGCTCGGCTACGGGCCGCCGGCGGCGATCGGCGCAGCGCTCGCCATGCCCGGCGTGCCGGTGGTTTGCCTGACCGGCGACGGCGGCTTCCAGTTCACCTTGCCGGAGCTAGGCGCGGCGCTCGATGCACCCGCACCGGTCATCTTCGTCGTCTGGAACAACAGAGGCTATCGCGAGATCGAAACGTCGATGCTCGATGTCGGCGTCGAGCCGGTCGGCGTGTCCCCGGCGCCGCCGGATTTCTGCAAGCTGGCCGAGGCCTACGGCATATCAGCCGAGCGGCTTGCCGGTACTGCCGGTCTCGCCGATGCGCTCAAACGCGCACGCGCAACCAGACTGCCGCACGTCCTCGAAATCACCATCGACTGACGCCTGGCCGCGCGCCGTACGTCCATGCGCGGGGGTCGGAAGGGGCGGTCGGCGGCTTCGAGCGATGCAAAGACGCAACAACTGCCATGTCGAGATGTCGGTTGAGTGATCGTGCAAAAGGCGCGACGCTCTGCGTCGGCGCGGCACGACAAGCGACATAATATAAGAAACGACAGGAGCGTCCAGGATGACGGAAACAGTTCAGGGCAAGCATATCGTGGTGACCGGTGGCACCGGGGCGCTGGGTGCCGCGGTCGTCGGCAAATTGCTGGCGGACGGCGCGATCTGCCATGTGCCCAATGCCCACGCGTCGGCCCCCACGCATTTCCCCTTCGCGGCCCATGATCGCGTCCGGCTGGCGCATAATGTCGATCTCGCCGATCCTGCCAAGGTCGATGCCTTCTATGACAGCGTTCCCGAATTGTGGGCCTCCATCCATCTGGCCGGCGGCTTTGCCATGGCCCCCGTCGAGAAAATCGAATCCGCATCCTTTGCCGAAATGATGGACACCAACGCCCGCACCGCCTTTCTGTGCTGCCGCGCGGCGGTGCGCTCCATGCTTGGCTCGGCCACTGCAGGCCGCATCGTCAATGTCACGGCGCGTGCTGGGCTCGACCCGCGCCGAGGCGCCGGCATGGTCGCCTATACCGCCAGCAAAGCGGCGGTGGCGGCGATGACCGTGGCGATGGCGGAAGAGCTGAAGCACAAAGGCATACTGGTCAACGCGGTGGCGCCCTCGACGCTCGATACGCCAGCCAACCGCGCCGACATGCCGGACGCCGATTTCGGCAGATGGGTCAGCCTCGAAGCCGCCGCCGAGGCAATCGCCTATCTGGCATCACCGGCCAATCTGGCAATGAGCGGAACGCTGGCGCCGCTCTACGGCCGCGCCTGAAGTTCCGCCGCGCAGAGCGGCTCATTTGGTTTGGCTTCCGATGGCGGCCTTTGCCGACCTCGCCTGATCTACAGCGGAGGTTGGCCATTCAATCATGGCGACCCGCCGACGCCTCCACGGCATTAGAAGGGCTGCGACTACGTCAGGTTCGAGACCCCCGCTTCCACGACCTCGACTGCGTCGCCGATGGCGATCGTGCCGGCGTTGTTGGGAATGGCATTCTGGCCGAAGATGATGCCGCCCTTGGCGGAGCGGTGGAGTTTGCCAAGCGTCTGCAACGGCTCGCGCGGGTCCGGCTGCTCGCCGCTCAACGGATCTCGGGTGGTGATGACGCAGCGCGAGCAGGGCTTTGCGATGCGCAACTCGACAGCGCCGATGCGGATCGTCTTCCAGCTGTCTTCGAGCCATGCGCCGTCTGCGTCGACGACGATGTTTGGCCGGAACCGCGCCATCTCGATGCGCCTGCCAAGATGGCTGTTCAGATGGTTCAGCGAGCCCGTCGTGGCGATCAGCAGCGGAAAACCGTCGGCAAAGCCGACGTAATCGCCAGGCTGGCCGAATTCCGCATCGACCGGCCGGTTTCGCGGATCGTCGAAATAGACGAGATCGACGGGCCGGCCAAGAATAGCCGAGAGATAGGCGCCGGCGGCCGGATCGCCCGGCCGCGCGGCAACCATATCCTTCCAGATCTTGACTTGCCGGAGCGCGGTGCCGGGAGCCGGTGCCTCGACGAAGTGCGAGCCATGCCTGTCATGTTTCAACAGGATGCCCGTTCCGCGATGCTCGACGTCGATCGTCGTCATATCAGGTATCTGGCGAATGGTGAGGAACTGCCCATCCTTGTCGATCACCATCCAACGGCGGTCGCCTTCCATGCCCATTGTCTCGATGTCGGCGCTCGGCACGGCATGGCCGCGCAGGCTCTTGACCGGATAGCGATAGAGTTCGACGACCTTCATCGCGCATGCTTCCCTGTTGCCCGAAGGGCCGGACTTCCGTGTTTACGTCTGCAACGACAGCCGAGCCTACAGCCGCGCATGCGGAATTGAAGGGGTTCCGCCGTCTTTGTCTTGTGCCAACCGCGTCGCCGAGCATGAAAAAACCCGCGAGCCTTGCGGCCCGCGGGTCTTCTTGTTCAAGCCGCGCGTGAGGCGCAGCCGAGGTTTACGCTTGCGCGAAGCGACTTACGCGCTGCGCGCGAAGCGGCTTAGCTGCCCTGCTTCTTCAGCGCGGCGCCAAGGATGTCGCCCAGCGAAGCGCCGGAGTCGGTCGAGCCGTACTGTGCGACGGCTTCCTTCTCTTCGGCGATTTCCAGCGCCTTGATCGAGACCTGCAGCTTGCGGGTCTTCTTGTCGAAGGCGATGACGCGGGCGTCCAGCTTCTGGCCGACCGAGAAGCGCTCGGGGCGCTGCTCGTCACGGTCACGGCTGAGGTCGTTGCGCTTGATGAAGGTCTCGATGCCGCTGTCGACCAGCCGCACTTCCAGACCGCCATCCTTGATGCCGGTGACTTCGCAGGTGACGACGGCGTTCTTGCGCAGTTCGCCTGAAGTCGCGGCTTCGCCGACCGTATCCTTGGCCAGCTGCTTGATGCCGAGCGAGATGCGCTCCTTGTCGATGTCGACGTCGAGCACCTGCGCCTTGACCATGTCGCCGCGATTGTACTCTTCAATGACCTGCTCGCCCGGACGGGTCCAGTCGAGGTCGGAGAGGTGCACCATGCCGTCCACGTCGCCTTCGAGGCCGATGAACAGGCCGAACTCGGTCTTGTTCTTGACCTCGCCCTCGACCTGGCTGCCGACCGGATGGCTCGCGGCAAAAGCCTGCCACGGGTTTTCCAGCGTCTGCTTGAGGCCGAGCGAGATGCGGCGCTTGGCCGGATCGACCTCGAGCACCACAACGTCGACTTCCTGCGTCGTCGACAGGATCTTGCCGGGGTGCACGTTCTTCTTGGTCCACGACATTTCCGAAACGTGGATGAGGCCTTCGATGCCCGGCTCCAGCTCGACGAACGCGCCGTAGTCGGTGATGTTGGTGACGGTACCCTTGATCTTCTTGCCGATCGGGAACTTGGTGCCGATCTCGGACCACGGATCGCTCTCGAGCTGCTTCATGCCGAGCGAGATGCGGTGGGTTTCCTGGTTGATGCGGATGATCTGCACCTTGACCGTCTGACCGATGTTGAGGATCTCGGTCGGGTGGTTGACGCGGCGCCATGCCATGTCGGTGACATGCAGCAGGCCATCGATGCCGCCGAGGTCGACGAACGCACCGTAATCGGTGATGTTCTTGACGACGCCTTCGACAACCTGGCCTTCTTCGAGGTTCTGCACGATTTCCGAACGCTGTTCGGCGCGGCTTTCCTCGAGCACGGTGCGGCGCGACACCACGATGTTGCCGCGGCGGCGATCCATCTTGAGGATCTCGAAGGGCTGCGGGTTGTGCATCAGCGGAGAGACATCGCGGATCGGGCGGATATCGACCTGGCTGCGCGGCAGGAAGGCCACGGCGCCGTCGAGGTCGACGGTGAAGCCGCCCTTGACCTGGTTGAAGATGACGCCTTCGACGCGCTCACCCTTGGTGAACTTCTCTTCGAGCTTGACCCAGCTCTCTTCGCGGCGGGCCTTGTCGCGCGACAGGACGGCTTCGCCCAGCGCGTTTTCGATGCGCTCGACCATGACCTCGACCGTGTCGCCGACCTTGAGCGTCGAGTCCTTGCCCTTGACGCCGAATTCCTTCAGCGGCACGCGGCCTTCGACCTTGAGGCCGACATCGATGATGGCCATGTCTTTTTCGATCGCCAGGATCGTGCCCTTGACGACCTGACCTTCGCCGGAGTGGCCGGCGGTAAATGATTCTTCGAGCAGGCTCGCGAAATCGTCGCGAGTGGGATTTGCAGCTGACATATTTTCTCCTGGAGTGCCCCGCATCTCTTGCGGGACGGGCGCCGTGGGTTAGCGTTGCGTTGGCCTGCCGGCGTTCCGGGCTACAAAAGCCCTGGGCCGCCTAAGCGGCAATTCCGGCGCATGAAGAATGCTGGCAGGCTGGTTCGTGCCCGATATGGGTATTTTCTTCGCTTCCGGCAATCGGTGGAGCGGGAAAACCCTGGATCAGGCTTTGTCTCTCTTGGCCAGGGCGTCGTCGATGATCGCTTTGGCCGCTAGAAACGCGGCCTCTATAGCCATTTCGGAGGTATCAAGCAAGTGCGCGTCCGCCGCCGGCTTCAGCGGCGAGTCGGCGCGGCCCATGTCGCGCTCGTCGCGGCGCACAATATCGGCAAGGATTTCGGCGAAATCGGCGGTGCCGCCGATGCTCTCGATCTCGGCCAGCCGGCGCTGCGCCCGCACTTCGGCGCTCGCCGTCACATAGAGCTTTATGTCGGCGTCAGGGCACACGACCGTGCCGATGTCGCGCCCGTCGAGCACCGCGCCTGGCGGTGTCCTGGCGAAATCGCGCTGCTTTTCGACCAGGATGCGCCGGACGGTAGGGTAAATCGCGACCTTCGAGGCCGCCTCGCCAACCGCATGCGCCGACAGCACCGCCCGGTCGAGCTGTGCCAGGTCGACCTGGCGCGCGGCGGTTTCGGCCGCCGAGACATTGTCGAGCGGCAGCGCATACTGAAGCAGCGCATAGGCAACGGCGCGGTAGGTGAGGCCGGTGTCGAGCAGGTTGAGGCGGTAGTGGTCGGCCAGACGTCGGGCCAGCGTGCCTTTGCCGGCGCCGGCGGGTCCGTCGATGGCTATGGTGAAGGTCATTGGCGGGCCAACACAATCGAAAGGCTCGATGAAAAAGACAGACGCCGCGATCCTTCGCGCCCCCCTCTGTCCTGCCGGACATCTCCCCCTCCAGGGGGGAGATCAGAAGCTTCTGCGCCCCACTCTTTCCTGCAATTTCGAAAACTGGCGAAAGCCGCTGTGACGGCCGATCTCCCCCCTTGAGGGGGAGATGTCCGGCAGGACAGAGGGGGGCGCTGTCCCGCCGACATCTCTGCTTGCTTTGCGCTTGGCATCAACCTACCCAATCTCCGCACCGAGCCCCGTCATCAGGCCCATGAACTCCGGGAAACTCGTCGCGATCATGGCGGCGTCGTCGATGGTTACCGGCTTTTCCGTTGCCAGCCCCATCACCAGGAAGCTCATGGCGATACGATGGTCGAGATGCGTCTGCACCGTCGTGTCCTGGCCATTGCGATGGCCGCCCAGCCCCTTGCCGCCGGGCTTTCCGCGCACCGCGAGCGAAGCTTCGCCTTCGGTGCAGTCGACGCCGTTGAGCTTCAGCCCATTGGCAACCGCTGCCAGTCGGTCGGATTCCTTCACCCGCAGCTCTTCCAGCCCCTGCATCAACGTCTCGCCCTCGGCGAAGCTCGCGGCAACCGCCAGCACCGGATATTCGTCGATCATCGACGGCGCCCGCTCGGGCGGCACGGTGACGCCCTTGAGCTCGGAGTAGCGCACGCGCAGATCGGCGACATCCTCGCCGCCGGCATTGCGCGGGTTCAAGATGTCGATCTGGCCGCCCATTTCCTGCAACGTTAGAAGCAGGCCGGTGCGGGTGGGGTTCATCAGCACGTTCTCGATGACGATGTCCGAACCCGGCACGATCAGTGCCGCGACCAGCGGGAAGCCGGCCGAGGAGGGGTCGCCGGGCACGGCGATGGTCTGCCCCGTCAATTTGCCCTGGCCCTCGATGAAGATGTGGCGCACGCCGCGCTCGTCGGTCTCGACCGAGAGATTGGCGCCAAATCCCCTAAGCATCTTTTCGGTATGATCGCGCGTCATCACCGGCTCGATCACGGTGGTGATGCCGGGCGTGTTGAGGCCTGCCAGCAGCACGGCCGACTTCACCTGCGCCGAGGCCATCGGCACGCGGTAGGTAATGGGTGCGGCATGTTTCGGCCCATGCAGCGTGATCGGCATGCGGTCGCCCGGCGTCGCCTTCAGCACCTGCACGCCCATCTGGCGCAAGGGTTCGAGCACGCGGCCCATCGGCCGTCCCGACAGCGATGCGTCGCCGATGAAGGTCGTTTCCATGTCGTAAGTGCCGACGAGGCCCATTGTGAGGCGGGAGCCGGTACCGGCATTGCCGAAATCGAGCGGGCCTTCCGGCTGCAGCAGCGCGCCATTGCCGGTGCCGCGGATCACCCACTCGGCGCCGCGCTTCTCGATATGCGCGCCCATCGCCTTCATGGCGGCCGCCGTGCGCATCACATCCTCGCCTTCGAGCAGGCCGGTGACGCGGGTTTCGCCGGAGGCAAGGCCGCCGAACATCATGGAACGGTGCGAAATCGACTTGTCGCCCGGCACGCGAGCGGTGCCGGAAAGGGCGGATGATTTGCGGGCGGTGGCCGGCTTGGCAGCGGCGGCGTGAGACATGGAATTTCCCTGGACGGAATGCCGGCGCACCGGCGCTTTTCATTTGTTGCGGCGGTCTCGTATCACGGCGGGCACGAATGGTCATCCCCATGGTCGTCGCTTGGCGCGAGGCCTTTCAGTGCTTGGTTTTGTGACGCCGGCTTTTCGCTTTGACAGCGCGGTAAACTGTGGTTAAGGGGACCACTCTTTTACTGACGAGGCTTGACGTGGCAAAAAACGAACTTGGCACAAAGCGTGTCGACCCTGAAACGGGCCGAAAATTCTACGACCTGAACAAGGACCCTATCGTCTCGCCCTATACGGGCAAGACGTATCCTCGTTCCTATTTCGAGGACGGCAAGATCGCCGCCCTCGAAGAGGAAGAGGAAGTGGCCGAGAAGGAAGTGGACGCCGAGGAAGAAGAAGGCGTTGAAGTCGTCTCGCTTGAAGAGGCCGACGAAGACGTCAAGGCCGGCGACGAGCTTCCCGACCTGGGCGACGACGAGGACGATGTCGATCTAGGCGACGATGAGGACGATACTTTCCTTGCCGACGAAGAGGAAGAAGACGACGATGTCGCCGACATGATCGGCGTCGGCGACGACGACGACGAAGTCTAAGAACGCTTCGAACGCATGCATTTAGCGGCGTTGACGGGCTATGACGAAAAAGCGGCCCTCGAAGGCTTGATCTTCAGGGAAGGCGGGGTTAGAAGCCGCCTGCACTAAACGGCGCGGTCCTGAAACCCGCGCCGGACCTCTCGCCGGCAACGGCGACGGCTGACTGCCGGAGTGGGGCCATAGCTCAGTTGGGAGAGCGCTTGAATGGCATTCAAGAGGTCGTCGGTTCGATCCCGATTGGCTCCACCAAACAGTCTGCAATGTTTCCATGCATTTAGCATCGCGGCTGGCTTAACGCTGTTACTGTGATTAGTTCCGGGGCACCGCAGTGTTTCACGTCGACGGATTCCACTGCGGGCACTTTGCCGACAGGTGTGGCTTCCTAGCTACATACAAAGTTGCAGGCATATTCTACTAGTTGCCTGACATTGTGCTGGGGATTCCGATGAAAGCCTTTCTTTTCGCTTCACTTATCGCGCTATCGGTGACCGCGCCGGCAATCGCCGCCGACACCATTACTGCTCCTGTGGACACCCCTGAATGGACCTGGCAAGGACCTTACGCTGGTATCTTCGGCGCGGGAACGCTGGAGCACTACAAGATCCATGAGCCGAACATTGGCGCCGGAGCTACCCACAGCCCCGGCTCGGCAACAATCGGCGGCTTTGCGGGCTATAACTTCCAGTCGGGCAAGATTGTCTACGGCGTCGAAGGCGAGCTTGGGTATCGCTTCAAGAAGAACACCTTCAACGACATTCCTGGCCCAGGCGTCCTCGACGCTTCCACCGGGTTGTTTGGCTCTGTAAAGGGTCGAGTCGGAATGGACATGGGAGCGTACATGCCGTTCGTCACGGCGGGGGTAACCGCCGCAAAGTTGAAGACGTTCTATCCAGGTGGTGACGCGGAGCGCGATGCCACCTTGGTAGGCGGCATCGTTGGAGCAGGTTTAGACGTCGCACTCACCCACAACGTGTTTTTGCGCGGAGAGTATGATTTCTCCTTCTTTGGCAAGAAATCGCTAGAATATTGCGGTGGCGGGTGCACACTCGAACACACGGTTCAGACGCACGACTTCCGCGTCGGCGTCGCGATGAAATTCTAGCTGTTAGCAGCACGAGCCTTGCTGAACTGGTCGCGTGTGCGACTTGCCGCAAAGGTCGACCTTAGCGGAATGGCGATCAGCGGTCTCGAGAACGGATTCAGGAAATCGCGTCCTCACGATATCGCGGCAGTCCGCAAAGCGTTTGAAGAGGCCGGAATCGTCTTCACCGTCGAAGGCACTCCCTCGCTAGCCCGCTCAGAAGGTGATAGCGGCCTCGCCACCGACAACAGACAGTGGCGCCGGCGGCAGAGAAAATAATAAGGGCGAAAAGCACGGGCGACCGATGAAGAACGTCCGGGTGCGACTGAACATCCTCGCTCCAAGGATGTTCTTGGGCCGCACGAAAAAGCCCGCCAGCTTGAGCTGGGGGCAATCGGTCTGGAGTAGCTGGAATGAGCCAGCATAGACGAACGAGCGGCGGGTTGGATGGTCCCTTTACCTGCCTGGCTTACCAGCCACCGCTCTCCAAGGCTCCCATAGACCTACGCCTGCTAAGTCGTCACGTCGAGCGCGTGAGTGGCCGTCACCTTGCCAACCTTGGCAATTGTCACGCAGATCGCCCGGACCAGGCTCGGTAGCGCAAGATAACACGAAATGCCGCCGGTGGCGCGAACGCGAAGGCCAAACCCGATCCGCTCGCTGTCGAATACAGAAGTCCGTGCCGTTCGGCTTCGTAGCGCCCACCACGCGCTTTGTGATTTTGACTGATTTGGCGCCTTCGGACATACTGTGGCACCGCTTGGAGGGTCGGGGCACCGCCAGGGCACCATAAAATAGACAACCCGGCGACACTCACGGAAGCACCGTAGCTGATTTGCGTTGAAACTAATAACTTCCCGGACACTGGCTGCAACGCACGGAAACAGAACGAAAGAAAGGCCCTATGAATGGCATTCAAGAGGTCGTCGGTTCGATCCCGATTGGCTCCACCAAACAGTCTCTTTCCGACGCTCGGTTTCGCGGCATTCATGCTTGTCGCCTGCCAGTCGGCGCCTGAACCATCATCGCCGCCGCCAGCGCCCGCACCTCAGCCCATGGCGCCTGCCGCGATCTCTGCTCCGGATGGTGCGGCGGTCCTCGATCCATCCGTGCGGGTCATGCCCCCGGGCGAAGGCGTCCCGGCCAAATATGTCGCGTTTTCCGGCATATGGGGCGGACAGCTGGACGGGATGTATGACGGCAAGCTCGCCGTGCTGACGATTACGCGCGGCGGCAATGTCACCGCCACCTATGCCTGGGGCAATGTCGGCGACAACAAACCGGGCGTGGCAGATGGCGAAGGCAAGATTTTCGGCAACACGCTGAAACTGCGGCGCCTTCCCAATGGCGCGGACGTCAGCGCGGTCATTCAGGCGGACGGAACGCTGGCCGTCACCTATGGGCTTGCCGACCGCACCTATACGGGCACGTTCACCAAGCAGTAATCGCGAGAGCGAGTGTCAGCCTACGGTTCGCGCCTGCCCCGATCAGTGCAGGCCGAATTCGCGCAGCAGTTCTTCGCGATAGCGCACGAAGCGGCTCTCGCTGCGCTCGCGCGGGCGTGGCAGGTCGATGTCGATCAACCGCGCCGCGCCGCCTTTCTCCTTGGGCAGGATCAGCACGCGGTCAGCCAGATAGATCGCCTCCTCCAGATCGTGGGTGACCATCACCATGGTGACGTTCTCTTCGCTCCAGATGCGCGCCAGTTCCTCCTGCATGCCGATCTTGGTCATGGCGTCCAGCGCCCCGAGCGGCTCGTCGAGCAGAAGGATTTCGGGCTGCACGGTGAGCGCCCGGGCGATGCCGACGCGCTGCGCCATGCCGCCGGAAAGCTGGCTCGGAAAAGCATCCGCGAATTCGGCAAGGCCGACCAGGGCGACGTAGAAGCGGGCGCGTTCCTCGGCCTGCCTCTTGGGAACACCGCGCACTTCGAGGCCGAACGCGACATTGCCGAGCACGCTCAGCCACGGCAGCAGCCGCGGCTCCTGGAAGATCACGGCACGCTCGGCGCCGACGCCATGCACCGGCTGGCCGTCGATCGCGACACCGCCGCTGTCGGCCGCCTCCAGCCCGGCCAGAATACGCAGCAGCGTGGTCTTGCCGGAGCCGCTGGCGCCGACAATGACCAGGCATTCCCCCGAACGAATGTCGAGGTTGAGCGTCCGCAGCACGGCAAGCTGGCGCCCGCCGAGGCTGAAGGATTTGGACAGGTCGCGGATCGAGACCTCCCCGCCGCGGTTGGAACCGGTCATCTCATCTCTCAGCTATTTCAGAGCTCAGTTGATCTTGGTTTCGCCGGGCCGGTACAGAATGTCGGCGGCTTTCAGCTTGCCCTTGGCCAGACGGCCGTCGCGCTCCAGCACGGCGACCCAGAAGTCGATGTCGCGGTCGGTCGCCTGCGCACCTTCGCGCAGACCAAAGCCGGTCCAGTAGCGGGCGAGATCGCCGTTTTCACCGCGCTTGTCGAGGATAGTGGCCAGCACCTTGCGGGCTTCGTCCGGGTTCTGGCGCGACCAGTCCGAGGCGCGCGCCGACTGTTCGACGAAGTTGCGCGCCGCATCCGGGTTGGCGGCAATGAAGTCGCGCCTGAGCACGACGAAGCCGCCGGCGAGTTCGCCGAGCACCTGCGTGTCGTCGAACACGCCGCGCACGCCGCCATTGGCGACCAGCGCGCCGGCAAAGGTCGCCTGCCAGTAGCCGAGGCCGGCAATGTCGACTTGGCGCGAGCGCAGCGTCTGCTCAAGCTGCGGGCCGGGCACGACAATGAGGTTGGCGGCGGTCGGCGGCAGGCCGACGCTGTGCAGGGCCTCACGCACCGTATAGTCGAGATGAGCGCCGAGCGTGTTGACCGAGATGGTCTTGCCGGCAATGTCGGCGATCGATTTGATCGGGCTGTCTTCCAGCACGTAGAAGACGCTCTTCACATCCTTGTTGATGCCGTTGCTCGGATACGCCGCGACGAAGTCGTTGCCGCCCGACATCGAGTTGATCACCGCCGCGGTGGCGGCCGAGCCGATGTCGACGCTGCCGGAAGACAGCGCAAACAGCGATTCCGGTCCACCCGAGGAATAGCCGACATTCTCCAGCTCGACGCCGAGCCCTTTGAAGTAGCCGAGCTCGTCGGCCAGCTCATGCGGGGAGATGCTGCCACGGCTGGCGAGGTAGCGGAACTTGACGGCTGCGGCTTGCGCAAAGGCCAGGCGCGGCAGGCCGGCGGCGATGAGGCCGGCGGCAAGCGGCGCGCCGGCAAGCAGCGAACGGCGGGTGATTTTCATGATCGGGTCCTTGTGAGGTAAACGGTGAGGGGCGGACTGCTCAGTTGACAGGATTGCTCCAGCGACAGAGCCGCCGCTGCAGGGTGACCAATGCCTGATTGGCGATCAGGCCAAGCCCGGCGAGGATGACGATTGCCGCAAACATCAGCGGGATCTGGAAATTGTACTGCGCGTTCATCACCTGGAAGCCGATGCCCTTGTTGGCACCGATCATCTCGGACGCGATCAGCAGCAGCAGCGCCGTGGTGGCGCTCAGCCGCAAGCCGACGAAGATCGACGGCACGGCGCCCGGCAGTACGACGCGGCGAAACACGGTGAGCCGGCTCGCACCATAGACGCGCGCCATTTCAAGCAGCTTGGGATCGACTTCCTTGACGCCGCTGGTGGTGTTGAGCAGCAGCGGAAACAGCGTCGCCCAGAAGATGACGAAGATCTTCGAGGTCTCGCCAAGTCCCAAGAGCAGGATGAACACCGGGTAGAGCGCCAGTGCAGAGGTCTGCCGGAACACCTGCAGGATCGGATCGAGCGCGGTTTCGACCGGGCGCACCTGGCCCATGAACAGGCCGAGCGGAATGGCGACGGCGACGGCTGCGGCAAAGGCGATGCCGGCGCGCTGCAGGCTGATGGCGATGTCGCCGAGCAGGCTGCCGCCGGCAAGCCCCTTCCAGAGCGCTTCGACGATCATGTCGATCGGCGGCAGCACCGCCGCGTTGACCCATCCGACGCTGCTCGCCACCTGCCAGAGCGCCAGGAAGCCGGCAAGCACGCCGTAGCGCTTCAGGAAGCGAAAAGCCGCCTTGCTACCGAGGTTCAGGAAGTCGGTGCCGAGCCCGGTTTCGCCACCACCGCGGCGAACCGTGATTTGCCGATCGATGTGCTGCAACGTCATTGCTTCACCCCTTCGATGCCAAGGTCATTCGGCGGCAAGGACGGTCGAGCGGGCGACGGTCCATGGATTTTCCGGGCGCCTGAGGCCGAGATTCTCGCGCAGCGTGCGGCCTTCGTAAGCCGTGCGGAACAGGCCGCGCCGCTGCAGCTCGGGAATGACCAGGTCGACGAAATCGTCGAGCGCGCCGGGCAGCCAGGGCGGCAGGATGTTGAAGCCGTCGGCCGCGTCGCTGGTGAACCATTCCTCCAGCTGATCGGCGACCTGCCTGACGCTGCCGACGATGGTGTAGTGGCCGCGCGCCGTCGCTACCCATTGGTAAAGCTGGCGGATGCTGAAATTGTGCTCGTCGGCAATCTGCCGGATCAGCGCCTGGCGGCTCTTCATGCCTTCGGTTTCCTTGCTCGGCGGCAACGGGCCGTCGAGCGGATAGCCCCTGATGTCGAGCGTCTGGCCGGCAAGACCGTTGAGGAGCGCAACACCGTCCTCGGGCAGGATAAGGTCGTTGAGCTGTTGGTATTTGGCGCGGGCCTCGTCCTCGGTGCGGCCGACGAAGGGCGCGACGCCCGGCATGATCAGCACCTGGTCGGGATCGCGGCCGACTTCAGCCACGCGCGCCTTGATGTCGCGGTAGAATTCCTGCGCCGTCTCGAGCTTCTGATGGGCCGTGAAGATGACCTCGGCCGAGTGCGCGGCAAGCCCACGGCCGTCTTCCGACTGCCCCGCTTGTACGACAACCGGATGTCCTTGCACCGGGCGCGGCACGTTGAGCGGACCCTTGACGCTGAAATGCTCGCCCTTGTGGTCGATGTCGTGCAATCTGTCCTTGTCGTAGAAACGGCCCGACTGCTTGTCGCGGATGAAGGCGTCATCCTCCCAGCTGTCCCACAGCGCCTTGACCGTCTCGACATGCTCATGCGCCCTGGCATAGCGCTCGGCATGGCTGGGCTGGACGTCGCGGTTGAAATTGCGTGCCGTTTCGTCGCCGGCCGAGGTCACCACGTTCCAGCCGGCGCGGCCGTTCGACAACAGGTCGAGCGAAGCGAATTTGCGCGCCAGCGTGTAAGGCTCCTCATAGGTGGTGGACGCCGTTGCGATGAAGCCGAGATGCGTCGTCAGCGGCGCCAGCGCCGCAAACAGCGTCACCGGCTCGAAGCCGGCGATCTTGGCGTTGCCGCCCTCGCGGGCGCCGAGGCCGACGGTCAGGTTGTCGGCCAGGAAATAGGCGTCGAACAGGCCGCGCTCGGCGGTCAGCGCCAGTTGCTTGTGGAACTCGAAATTGGTGGCGCCGTCGGCCGGCGCATCGGGATGACGCCAGGCGGCAATATGCTGTCCGCCGCCGGGCAGGAAGGCGCCGAGCTTGATCTGCCGCGGTTTGCTATCGGACTTGCTGGCTCGAGTCATTTGCAGGCGTCCTTCTGGTCTATGCGGGATGGAATATTGCGTCGCGGATCGTTGGTTTTCAGGCGGCAAGGACGACGCTGTAGGGCACGCCGGCCACCCGGCATGCCTCAGCGACCGCCTGCCGGGCTCGCGCCTTGACTGCCTCTGACACCAGCACGCCATCTGCAAAGTCCTTGTCCGAGGCGTAGATCGCGGTCGGCAGGGTCTGCGCCTCGAAGAAGCCGAACAACGGCCGCAACTGGTGTTCGACGACAAGCGAATGACGCTCGCCGCCGCCTGTTGCCGCCAGGATGATCGGCTTGCCGCGCAGCGACGACGGGTCGAGCAGGTCGAAGAAGTGCTTGAACAGCCCGGTGTAGCTGCCCTTGAAGGTCGGGGAGCCGACCACCAGCACGTCGGCGCCGAGCAGCTGCTCGATAATACCGCGCGCCGCCGGATCGAGATCGCCAAGCTGTCTTGCAGGCGCAAAGGACGGGCCGAGATCCTCGATGTCGAAAACGCTCAAAGCCGAGCCGGCCCGGCTCGCCACCTCACCGGCGATGTGGCTGACGAATGCCTTCGTCTTGGACGGACGGGTCAGGTTGCCGGACCACCCCACCACCAGCTTTTTTGACATCCGAGGCTCCTTCTCGCAAACGCACTATCCGCATTAAGCCTACCGATTTTGTAGAATTAAATGAGCGAGAAGATTTCAAAACCGGGCTCTGAAGCGAATGGAGTTTGCGGTACATCGCCTTTGGTTGGTTCATTTGGCCCCAAAAGCGCCGCGGCAGATGCTGACGCGGTCGCGAAAGGCATCGCCGGGGACCATGGCCTTGGTCCTTTGCGCACTGATGGGTATCGTCGCGAAACCGTCAAGGGCCGGCGGCATTGACACTGCGTTGTGTGAGTGTCGATTGAACCCGATCGCGTGGGCGATGAAGTAGGCAACTGCAATCAAAGAACAGGATGCGCGCATGAAAAAGATCGGCTTTCTTTCCTTCGGCCATTGGTCGCCCTCGTCGCAATCGCAGACGCGCTCGGCGTCCGACGCGCTGCTGCAGTCGATCGACCTGGCCGTCGCCGCCGAGGAGCTGGGCGCGGACGGCGCCTATTTCCGCGTCCATCATTTTGCCCGCCAGCTCGCTTCGCCGTTTCCGCTTCTGGCCGCGGTCGGCGCCCGCACCAGCCGCATCGAGATCGGCACCGCCGTCATCGACATGCGCTATGAGAATCCGCTGTATATGGCCGAGGATGCGGGTGCTGCCGACCTGATCGCCGGTGGCCGGCTGCAGCTTGGCATCAGCCGCGGTTCGCCGGAGCAGGTGATCGACGGCTGGCGCTACTTCGGCTACGTGCCGCAGGACGGCAAAAGCGATGCCGACATGGCGCGCAATCATGCCGAGGTTTTCCTGAATGTGCTGCGCGGCGGAGGTTTCGCGCAACCCAATCCGCGGCCGATGTTCCCCAATCCTCCGGGAATGCTGCGGCTCGAGCCGTTCTCGGCCGGCCTGCGCGACCGGATCTGGTGGGGCGCCGCTACCAACGCGACCGCCGAATGGGCGGGCAAGCTCGGCATGAACCTGCAAAGTTCGACGCTGAAGTTCGATGAGGGCGGCCAGCCGCTCCACATCCAGCAGGCCGAACAGATCCGCGCCTATCGCGCGGCGTGGAAGGCGGCCGACCACACACGCGAGCCGCGCGTGTCGGTCAGCCGCAGCATCTTTGCGCTGGTGAACGACCGCGACCGCGCTTATTTCGGCGGCGGCAGCAGCGAAGATCATTTCGGCTATATCGAGCCTGAGAAGCTTGCCGTCTTCGGCCGCTCCTATGCCGCGGAGCCCGATGTGCTGATCGATCAGCTGAAAGAGGACGAAGCGATCGCCGAGGCCGACACGCTGCTTCTGACCGTCCCCAACCAGCTTGGCGTCGAGTACAACGCCCACGTCATCGAGGCGATCCTGAAGCACGTCGCGCCGGCTCTGGGCTGGCGCTGACAAGAGGCGCCAGCCGCCCGGCAAACAAAGAGATAGACCGTTTCGCCGGCAAACGGTGAAACGCTCTAAGGGAAGAGGCGGCTAGGCATCCGCCTTGAAGGTCTGCTTCTGCTGGCCTAGCCCCTCGATGCCCAGTTCCACCACATCGCCGGGCTTCAGGAACACGGGCGGCTTCATGCCCAGCCCAACGCCGGGCGGGGTGCCGGTGGAGATGATGTCGCCAGGATGCAGCGACATGAACTGGCTGAGATAGGAAACGAGATAGGCGACGCCGTAGACCATGGTCCTGGTCGAGCCGTTCTGCATCGTCTTGCCGTTGACCGTCAGCCACATTTTGAGGTTCTGCGGATCGGCAACCTCGTCCTTGGTGACAAGCCACGGGCCGGTCGGACCAAACGTGTCGCAGCTCTTGCCCTTGGTCCACTGGCCCTGGCGCTCGGCCTGGAAGGCTCGCTCGGACACGTCATGGGCAACGGCATAGCCGGCGACATAATCCAGCGCCTCGGCTTCGCTGACATATTTGGCTTTTCTGCCGATGACCACGGCGAGTTCAACCTCCCAGTCGGTCTTTTCCGAACCGCGCGGGATCAGCACGTCGTCGTCGGGACCGACAATGGCCGAGCTTGCCTTCATGAAGATGATCGGCTCCGGCGGCACGGTGGCGCCGGTTTCGGCGGCATGGTCGGAATAATTCAGGCCGATGCAGATGAACTTGCCGGTGCCGGCGACGCAGGCGCCGAGGCGCGGCTTGCCGGAAACCGCCGGCAGCGAGTTCGGATCGAGCTTCGACAATGTCTCGAGCGACGCCGGATCGAGCGCCTTGCCGGCAATGTCGGCGACATGACCCGAAAGATCGCGGATCGTTCCATCCGCATCGAGCAGGCCGGGGCGTTCGCTCCCTATCTCGCCATAGCGCAGCAGTTTCATCTTGCTCTCCAAATTGCGGCCCAAGGCCGTTTTCAAAACTCGCTCCGCCAAGCGATGACTGGGCGGACTCTGGCTATCGGACCCGACCTGGGGCAAGCCGGACTTTAGAACTGTTCGAGCCTGGACCTGCGGATCGAGGCTATTGCTCAGATCGACCAGCCGCCGTCGATATTATAGGCCTGGCCTGAGGTGTACGTGGCGCCGGCGAGGTAGACGGCAAGGTCGGCGATTTCCTCGGGCGTGCCGAGACGGCCCATCGGCTGGCGGGCAATGAAGGCCGCGCGGGCCGCCTCGTAATCGCCCTGCGCATGCATGCGGTCCTGCAGCGACGGGCTCTCGACGGTGCCGGGGCAGATGGCGTTGCAGCGAATGCCCTTGGCGACATAGTCCGCGGCAATCGCCTTGGTGAGACCGATCACGGCCGCCTTGGAGACGCCATAGGCGAAGCGGTTGGGCACGCCCTTGCCGGCGCCGGCGACGGACGACATGTTGATGATCGAGCCATCGCCGCGCTCCAGCATGCCGGGCAGTACGGCCCGAATGGTGCGGATCATGGCGCGGACATTGAGGTTGAAGGCGAAATCGAGATCGGCGTCCTTCATCTCGAGGATGGACCCCGAATGGACGAAGCCGGCGCAGTTGAACAGCACGTCGACGCGGCCGATTTCGGCGAAGCCGGATGCCACCGCATCGTCGTTGAGAACGTCGAGCTTGCGGGTCTTGATGCCGGAGGTCTTGGCGAGTTCGGCCAGCAGCGCCTCGTTGATGTCGGTGGCGTGCACGACGGCACCTGCCTTGGCGAAGGCCAATGCGCTCGCTCTGCCGATGCCTTGCGCCGCCGCCGTGACGACAACGACCTTGCCTGCCAGATCCGCCATGCGTTTCTCCTCGCCCTCTTTGGCCACTTCTCGGCCCGATTTACTGCCGGCTAACCGGGGCGTCCTGTGCCACACAGGCGCGACTATGCGGCCTGCACAATCCATCAGTCCATAAACAACAAATGTTTTTTCTGGTTAAAGAACACATGTCCGGGCGTCAAGCCCGAACGCGATCACCTTCGCGACGGCTGATGTAATGCACATCGCTTGCTCTGATGCAACAACATGTATGACAACCGGACAACGAGTCACGCTGCCATGGTTCACTCAAGCACAGCGCGCTTCAGGCGGCATTAGTCGCCGTATGGCACCCAGACGTTCTTCACTTCGACGGCGCGGCGCAGCAGGGCATCGCCGGCGGCCTCGTCGGACGCCCAGTCGAGGCTGCGGCCGTTGCCGGTCCAGACGCGCTTGAGATTGCCGACGGAATCGGCCTCCGCCTTGGCGCAAGTGTCGGCATCGGCAAACAGCCAGAGCCCGTCGACATCGTCATGCTTGGCCAGCACGCCGGCAAGCTCCGCCGTGCGGCCGGTGACGATGTTGATGGCGCCTGCCGGAACGTCGGAATATTCGATCACCTGGTAGAGATCGGTGGCGAGCAGCGGGTATTTTTCCGACGGCACGGCCACCACCGTGTTGCCCATGGCAAGCGCAGGTGCGATCAGGGAGATCAAGCCGAGCAGCGGCGCGCTGTCCGGGGCGACGATGCCGACGACGCCGACCGGCTCGTGCAAAGCGAGCGTGACGGCGCGGGCCGGTGGCTGATGCACCCTGCCCTCATACTTGTCGGCAAGGCCGGCATAGAGGAACAGGCGCTCGATCGATTGTTCCACTTCCTCCCGCGCGGCCTTGGCGTTGGCGCCGGTCAGTTCGGTCAAGCGTGCGGTAAACTCGCCGGCACGGCCGGACAGATTTTCGGCGAGATAATATAGCACCTGGGAGCGATTGTAGGCGGTCGCCTCCGGCCAGGCCTTGCAGGCGCGGGCGGCGGCAACGGCGTCGCGGATGTCCTTGCGGCTGCCGAGACCGACTTCGCCGGCGAGCTTGCCCTTGGCAGTGGCTATCGCCAGCGAATAATTGCCGTCGGGCCGCACCTGCTTGCCGCCGATGAACAGCTTTGCGGTACGATCGATGGCGCCGCCATCCGATTGCTCGACCGGCTGCGCCGAAGCCGCCGTCGGCTTGATCACCGGGCCGAGCGGCAGCTTTGCCGAGAGATACTCGAACATGCCCTCGCGCCCGCCCTCGCGGCCAAAGCCGCTTTCGCGATAGCCGCCGAAGCCGCAGGCGGCGTCGAACATGTTGGTGCCGTTGACCCAGACGACGCCGGCCTTCAGCTGCGGCGCGACATGCAGCGTGAGGTTGATGTTTTCGCTCCACACCGAGGCGGCCAGCCCATAGCGCGTGTTGTTGGCGAGTTCGACCGCTTCCTCGGTGTTGCGGAAGGTCATGGTGGCCAGAACCGGGCCGAACACCTCTTCCTGCGCCAATATATTTGCCGGCGAAACACCGGTGGCGAGCGTCGGCAGGTGGTAGTAGCCGGAAGACGGCAGCACCGCGTCGGGCTGCCAGCAGACGGCGCCCTGTCTGGCGCCTTCTGCGACCAGGCCCTTGACGCGGTCGAGCTGTGTGGCGTCGACCAGCGGTCCGATATCGGTGTTCTTGTCGAGCGGGCTGCCGACGCGAAGCCGGCTCATCCTGACCTTGACCTTTGCGATCAACGCGTCGGCAATGCCTTCCTGCACCAGAAGCCGCGAGCCTGCGCAGCAGACCTGGCCCTGGTTGAACCAGATGCCGTCGACCAGTCCTTCGACGGCGCTGTCGAGATCGGCGTCCTCGAAGACGATGAAGGCCGATTTGCCGCCAAGCTCCAATGACAGCTTCTTGCCCGATCCAGCCGTGGCTTTCCTGATGATCTTGCCGACCTCCGAAGAGCCGGTGAAGGCGATCTTCTGGATGCCGGGATGGTTGACGATGGCGACGCCCGCTTCCGGCCCGCCCTGGACGATGTTGACGACGCCCTTGGGCACGCCGGCACGCTCGCAGATCTCGGCAAACAGGATGGCGGTGAGCGGCGTGAACTCGGCCGGCTTCAGCACCACCGTGCAGCCGGCGGCGAGCGCCGGCGCAATCTTCCAGGCCAGCATCAGCAGCGGGAAATTCCATGGGATGATCTGGCCGACGACGCCGACACCCTTGTGGCCTGGGAAATCCTTGTCCAGCGCCTGCGCCCAGCCGGCATGATGGATGAAATGGCGGATGGCCAGCGGCACGTCGATGTCGCGGCTTTCGCGGATCGGCTTGCCGTTGTCGATTGACTCAAGCACTGCGAACAGGCGCTGATGACGCTGCATCGCGCGGCCAATGGCGTAAAGCACTTTTGCGCGCTGGTAGCCCGAGGATGCCGACCATTTCGGCAACGCCCTGGTGGCTGCGGCGACGGCTGCGTCGATATCGGCGGCGCCGGCATCGGAGATCTTGGCCAGCAGCTTGCCGGATGAGGGTTCGCTGGTCTCGAAGGTCTTGCCGCCGCCTGCTGCCTTCCAGCCGCCGTCGATGAACAGCGCCTTGCCGAAATCGCGTCCGGCAAGCCAGGCATCGGCCTCGGTGCGGGCTTCCGGCGCCGGGCCGTATTCCATGGCGTGATAGCGTTCGAGAATGTTCATGACGCGCTCCAGATAATCGTCTTGGCAGGCGCTCTGTGGCGCCCCCCTCTGTCCTGCCGGACATCTCCCCCACAAGGAGGGAGATTAGCCTTCGCGCCTGTCGGCTCTGAAACGTCGACAATTGGCGAAATCGCCGACGTTAGCCAATCTCCCCCCAAGTGGGGGAGATGTCCGGCAGGACAGAGGGAGGCGCGAAGGAACACGACGTTCAAGGCCTTCATCCGCCTCACGCCATTGCGTGGCGGTGATTGGCCGAATAATGCCCGGTCAGATGATGCTCGAGCTGGCGCTCGATGTCGGTGAGCAGGCTCGAGGCGCCGAAGCGGAACAGGTCTGGCTCCAGCCAGGGCCGGCCGAGCTCCTCCTTCATCAGCACCAGCCAGTCGAGCGAGGCCTTGGCGGTAGAGATGCCGCCGGCCGGCTTGAAGCCGATGAGAAAGCCGGTCTCCTCGAAATAGGCTCGGATGGCGCGCACCATGGCAAGGCCGACGGGCAGCGTGGCGTTGACGCTTTCCTTGCCGGTCGAGGTCTTGATGAAATCGGCGCCGGCCATCATCGCCACCATCGAGGCTAGCATGACATTTCGCAGCGTGGCGAGGTCGCCGGTGCCGAGAATGACCTTGAGATGCGCATCGCCGCAGGCTTCGCGCATCGAGACGATCTCGTTGTAGAGCTCCTGCCACTTGGCGCCGAAGACCAGGCCGCGCGGGATGACGACGTCGATCTCGTCCGCGCCGTCGCGCACCGATGCCTCGATCTCCTGCAGGCGGGTCGACAGCGGCGCAAGGCCGTGCGGGAAAGCGGTGGAGACGGCGGCGACATGGATGCCGGTGCCGCGCACGGCATCAACAGCCGTCGCGACGAATGGATGATAGACGCAGACCGCCGCCGGGCGGATTTTTTCGCCCTCGATGCCAAGCCCCTCGACGATGTCGCGGCGGAACGGGTTGATCGCCTTGGCGCACAGGCGGCGCACGCGCTCTTCGGTGTCGTTGGAATTCAGCGTCGTCAAATCCATGCAGGAGACGGCGCGCAGCAGCCATGCCGCCTGGTTGTCGGCCTTGATCGAACGACGCTTGGTCAGGCTGGCGACGCGGCGCTCCAGCGCCGAGCGATTGACCGAGCGCACCGATTCCATGAAGCCGAGATCGAGCCGCATGCCGGTGTTGCGGGCGATGCCATGCGATTGCGGAACGGGCGTGTTGGCTGCGGCACGCGCCGGCAGCGGCGTGACCTTGGACGCGCCGAGATCGGCTTCGCGGATTGTGCTGCTCATCTCCTGCCCTTTCGCTCGACGATTTTACGTCGTGGTGCGTGTCGTTGCTCCCGGACCGCACGGCGGCTTTAGGCGACGCACACCGAAGATAGCCCGTGAAGCATCGCTTCACGAGTCCTTCAAGCGGTCATAGCGGAAAAAGGCGGCGAAAGCAGCTGAATTTTGACCGCATGGTCAAAATTCCAATCGAGAAGCAGGCGCCGAGGCGCCTGCTGATGTCAGCCGACGAAAGCGCGCTCGACGACGAAGGTCGAGGGATGGCTGAGCGAGCCCTCATGGAAGCCGAGGCCTTCGGCCATTTCCTTGACGTCCTTCAGCATATGCATCGAGCCGCAGATCATGATGCGGTCCGTCTCCGGATTGAGCTTCTCGATGCCGAGGTCGGCGTAGAACTTGCCCGAGCCGATCAGCGCCGTGATGCGGCCCATGCGCGCCGATTCTTCGCGGGTCGTCGAATTGTAGAGGGTGACGCGGCCGCCGGTCAGTTCGCCGATCAGGGGATCGTTCTCGAGCGCGGCCACCAGTTCCTGGCCATAGGTCAGTTCGGCATTGTCGCGGCAGGTGTGGGTCAGGATGACCTGATCGAATTTTTCGTAGGTATCGGGGTCGCGCAGAAGGCTGGCGAAGGGCGCGATGCCGGTGCCGGTCGAGATCATGAACAGGCGCTTTGCCGGGGTCAGCGCGTCGACAACCAGCGTGCCGGTCGACTTCTGGCGCATGATGACGGTGTCGCCGACCTGGATCTTCTGCAGTTCGGAGGTCAGCGGACCATCCGGCACCTTGATCGAGAAGAATTCCAGCTCTTCGTCCCAGGCCGGGCTGGCGACCGAATAGGCGCGGTACACCGGCTTTTCGGCATTGGGCAGCCCGATCATGACGAACTCGCCGGAGCGGAAGCGCAGCGACTGCGGACGGGTGATGCGGAACGAGAACAGGCGGTCGGTGTAATGCTTCACCGAGACGACGGTTTCGGCATAGACATTGGCCGGAATCGGAAACTGCAGCGGACGGGCGCCGGCTGTGTTGAGTGCGGATGTGGTGTTCATCAATCCAACTCTGTCTTGCCCACGCCTGTGCGGGCGCCAAACCGTTTCCTGCGCGCCCAGACCATTCAGGTCCCGGCGAGCCGTTCACACACTCCAAAGCAGTGAGCTCTTGTGTCCCAAATTTATTAGTATACAAACGATATTTGTGTCAAGATACCACGCTAAAACAGCTTTCCAAACTGCGGCATATTCGTAGTTCCGCCATTTCGGATTTCGACAATGAAAGAGAATTTTTCGGTGAAGCAGCCGGATTCCGCAGGCGACGTCGTTGCCGGCATCGATGTTGGCGGAACCTTCACCGACCTCATTTTGATCGACGGAAATGACGGCGGAAAGGTGCATATCGCCAAGACGCCGACGACGGTCGACAACCAGGCGTTCGGCGTGGTTTCAGCGCTGGGCGCCACAGGCTTTGCCATAGACGGCATCGACCTCATCGTGCATGGCACGACCACCACCACCAATGCGGTGCTGGAACGCAGGCTGGCGAAAACCGGCATGATCACCACGCGCGGTTTTCGCGACGTGATCGAGCTTGGCCGCCGCACACGGCCGCAGCCCTACGGCATGACCGGAAGCTTCGTTCCGATCATCCCGCGCGATCTCCGGCTCGAAGTGTCGGAGCGCGTCGAGGCGTCGGGCGCGGTGCGCACGCCGCTCGACGAGGCCGAGATGCGCGACGCCGTGAAGACGCTGATCGGGGCCGGCTGCGAGTCCCTGGTCATCCATTTCCTGCATTCCTACGCCAACCCTTCGCATGAGCGGCGCGCGGCCGAAATCGCCGCCGAGCTTTGGCCGAACGGCTACATCACGACTGGCCATGCGCTGCTGTCGGAAGCCCGCGAATTCGAGCGCGGCGTGACCGCCGCGGTGAACGCCTCGGTGCAGCCGATCCTCGAGCGTTATGTCGAGCGGCTGCGCAAGGAATTGGCTGCCAAGGGCTATGCCCGCGACTTCCTGATCATGAACGGCAATGGCGGCATGATCTCGGCCCGCTTCGTCACGCGCGAGTCGGCCAAGACCGTGATGTCAGGCCCGGCTTCGGGTGTCATCGCGGCCGCCTATACGGGCAAGCGCGCCGGCTTTGAAAACCTCGTCACCTACGACATGGGCGGCACCTCGACCGATGTGGCGCTGATCCGCAACGCCGAGCCGGCGGTCTCCAACGAGATCGAGATCGAATATGCGATGCCGATCCATGTGCCGATGGTGGCGGTGCATACGGTCGGCGCCGGCGGCGGCTCGATCGCGCGCGTTGATGCGGCCGGCCTGATCCAGATCGGCCCGGAAAGTGCCGGCGCCAATCCCGGTCCGATCTGCTACGGCCGCGGCGGCTTGGAGCCGACCATCACCGATGCCAATCTGGTGCTGGGACGGCTGGCGCCGAAAAAACTGCTGGCGGTCGAAAATCCGGTCACCGTCGAGCGCGTCACCGGGATCTTCGAAGACAGAATAGGCAAGGCCGCCGGCCTCTCCGGCGTCGAGGCGGCGGGTGCAATCCTGCGGCTCGGCAACATGAAAATGGCCGGCGCCATCCGCATGGTCTCGGTGTCGCGCGGCCATGATCCGCGTGATTTCGCGCTGTTCGCCTTCGGCGGCGCCGGGCCGCTGCATGCAACCGCGCTGGCGCGCGAACTCGGCCTGCCCCGCGTGCTGGTGCCGGCCCGTCCGGGCATCACCAACGCGCTCGGCTGCGTCGTGGCCGATCTGCGCCATGACTTCGTCAACACCATCAACCAGCCGGTCGCCGTGCTTGATGAAGCCCGGCTTCGCGAGGTGCTGGAACGTCACCGCGGGGAAGGCGAGGAACTGATCGGCAAGGAAGCGGTGAAGCCGGAAACGATCCGCGTTACGCACTCTGCCGACATGCAGTTCGTCGGCCAGACCCACATCATCAACGTGGCGCTGCCGTCTTCATCGGTGACAAGGCAGGAGTTGCAGGCGCTGTTCGAAAAAGCCTATTTCGCCCGCTTCAAGGTCGAGTTGCCGGAGATCCGCGCCAATCTGGTCAACCTCAACACGTCGGTGACGGGCGTGCGGCCGGCAATCGACCTGTCACGGCTGATCGACCCGGCCGGACGTACAAAGACGCTAGACGAGGCGCTGCGCGAGACAAGGCCGGTCTGGTATGCCGGACGCTGGCACGATACGCCGATATACGCACGCGAAAAATTGCCGCTCGATGCCGTTATCCAAGGGCCGGCGATCCTCGAACAGATGGACGCCACCACCGTGCTCGAACCCGGCGACCGCGCAAGATCGGACGCCGACGGCAACATCATCATCGATATCGGCGAGGCCTGAGATGCAAAAGCTCGACGCCATCACGCTTTCGGTCCTGCAGGCAGCCTTGCAGCAGGTCTGCGACGAGATGGATCTCACTTTCTCCCGCGCTGCCTTCTCGCCTGTCATCGCCGAGGCCAATGACCGCTCCGACGGCATCTACTCGGCCGTCGATGGTTCGTTGATCGCACAAGGCAGCCAGGGCCTGCCGGTGTTCGTCGGCGTCATGCAGTATTCGACCAAAACGGTGATCGAGATGATCGCCGACGGCCGCTGCCTGCCGCCGGAACCCGGCGACATCTACATCGTCAACGATCCCTATCTCGGCGGCACGCATCTGATGGACGTGCGCTTCGCCATGCCGGTCTACCGCGGCGGCAAGATATTTTGCTGGCTATCGAATACCGGCCACTGGCCCGATATCGGTGGCTCGGTGCCGGGCGGCTTCTCCGCCTCCGCCACAGCCGTCGAGCAGGAAGGCCTGCGGCTGCCGCCGGTCAAGCTGTTCAAGAAGGGCGTGCTGGACACGGAAATCTACGCCATCATCTGCTCCAACATCCGGGTCGCCGACCAGCGCATCGGCGATATAAGGGCGCAGGCCGCGGCACTGCTGATCGGTCAGGACCGGCTCAATGGAATCCTCGATCGTTACGGCAACGAAACTGTTGTCGAGGCGATCGCCGAACTGCGTCGCCGCGCCGCCGAGCAGATGCGCGCCAACATCTCCGCCATTCCCGATGGCACATACAGTTCGAAGGCCTTTGTCGACTCGGACGGCGTGGTCAACGAGCCGCTGACCATCGCGCTCGCCGTCGACAAGCAGGGCGACACGCTGACCTTCGACTTTACCGGCTCGTCAAAACCATGCGCGGGGCCCATGAACAGCGTGCTGGCGACGACCTTGTCGTCGGTCTATCTAGCCATGCGCCATATTTTCCCTGATGTGCCGATCAGCGCCGGCGCTTTCGAGCCGCTGATCGTCAAGCGGCCGGAAGGCACGTTCCTCGACGCCAAATACCCCCGTCCCGTCTCCGGCTGTGCGGCTGAAGTCTCGCAGCGCATCGCCGAGGCGGTGTTCGCGGCGATGGTGCAGGCGCTGCCGGAAAAGGTGACGGCCGCGCCCGCCGGCTCCAGCGGCAATTTCGCGCTCGGCGGCAACGATCCGGCCCGCGGCCGCGACTATGTGATGTATCAGATCTCCGGCGGCGGCTATGGCGGCAATTCCGGCCATGACGGCCTGACCAATGGCTGCTCGACCATCGGCATTTCGAAATCGCCGCCGGTCGAGATCATGGAGCAGGCCTTTCCGGTTCTCTACCGCCACTATGCCTTGCGCGAAGGCTCCGGCGGCGCCGGCAAGCAGCGCGGCGGTTTTGGCCTCGCCTATGAGGTCGAGATATTGCGAGGAGAGGCGCGCGCGTCCTTCGTCATGGACCATGGCCGTTTCGGCCCGCAAGGCGCGCTCGGCGGCAAGGACGGCGCGGTGAACACGGTGACCGTGTTCCGCGACGGCGAGGCACATGTGCCGCCGCATCTGTCCAAGGAACAGGACATCGCGCTCAAGGCCGGCGACCGCGTGAGGGTCGGCACGCCCGGGGGCGGCGGCTATGGTGATCCGCGTGAGCGCGACCCGAAACTGGTCGCCGAAGACATCAGGCTTGGTTACTACACCGTTGAACAAGCCAAAGAGCTGTTCGGAACCTGACAGCCGACAGGCCCGAGCCGCGTCAGGTCTGCAGCTTGGCCTTCAGCGCATCGGCGAATTTTTGCGCGATCTTCTTGAAGCCGGCGGGATCGGGATGCAGTTCGTTGGCCCAGTCGGCCACCTTCAACGTTCCCTGCGTGTCGACCAGATGGAAATTGTTGTTGGGATCGTCGGCCAGGCGCTTCACCACATCGCGGAACGCCGCCAGCGCGTCGTGAACGATGACCGTGCCCTTGCCGACCGTCCAGTTGCAGAAATCGAGCGACGGTTTCAGCCACGGGCCGACACAGGACGGATGCGCTCCGTTCGGGATCGGAAAATCATAGCAATGGCCAAAGATCGGCACGCCTGGCGCGACGCGGTCGCGCAGCGCGAACAAATCGAGATAGCAGGCCTCGACCATGCCGAGCGCCTTGGTGAAGCGGTTCTTGTTCAGCCCGGGGGCGTGGCCGTCATTGAAGTCAAGGAAGATGCAGAACTGGTCGCCGGCAATGTCGTTGCCACCGGCAGAGAACAGGATGGCATCGGGCTTGCCGTCCAGCCAGTTGGCCTTGTTGCGCAGGGCGGCGATCATGCGCTGCTGCTTGGGCAGCGACATCTCGTCGGTCGCCGCATCGCCATGATGGGCAAGGTTGAGGATGGTCGGCGGCATCGAGCCGATGCGGCGCAGCTGCGCGATCACGTCGGTGTCGACGAACGGAAAGCCGTTGCCGGTGAGCGGATAGTCGAACCAGGAATCGCCCTGCGCCAGCATCACCAGCGGCCGGTTGGCGACGGCCGCCTCGAGATTGCCGGCGCTTTCCCTTGCGGTTTCGAGCCGCTCGATGTTGGCCTGGTGAACCTTGATGCGCTTGGCGATGTCGTCGTCTATGCGCCGCTGCGCGGCTTCCTGCACGAATTCCTGCTGGTCCATCCCCAGGTCCCTCCCACGACCGTCTACTTCCAGCTGAACATGCGCCCATGTCCATGATCGGTCTGTAATTTAGATCACAGTAAGATTCCTGGGGAAGGACGGCTTGCCGCGCCGTGATCGCCGCAGAGCATGTCGTTTCCGTCTCCGTGGGGCCTGCAAAAGACCATAGACTTCTATCCTTGTTTTCGCGCAATTCCGGACGGGAAACCGCCAACACCTTCCCTGGAATTGCTTAGTCAACGGAGATCAGGAACATGCGTCTTTTCGGTCGTTTCGTGCTTGCCGCTTCCGCCGCCCTGCTGCTTGGGACCGGTGCTGCCTCCGCCGAGAAACTCAGGATCGGGACCGAGGGCGCCTATCCGCCTTTCAACTATGCCAATTCGGACGGCACGCTGGGCGGCTTCGACATCGACCTCGGCAAGGCGCTGTGTGCCGAGATGAAGGCCGAGTGCGAATTCTCCGTACAGGATTTCGATGGTTCCATTCCGGCGCTGCAGGCCGGCAAGTTCGACGCCATCATCAACATCACCATCACGCCGGAACGGGCCGAGAAGGTCGAGTTCACCCACAAATATTACCAGACGCCGCCGGCCATCGCCGTGCCGAAGGATTCGACCATCGCCGGCACATCGCCGGACGATCTGAAGGGCAAGGTGCTGGGCGTGCAGAGCGCAACCATCCACCAGAATTTCGCCGAGCAGAAATACTCCGGCTCGACCGTGAAAGCCTATCCGACGGGCGACGACGCCCGCACCGACATGGCCAATGGCCGGCTCGACGCGATGATGGACGGCTCGATCATCCTGACCGAATGGCTGAAGAAGCCCGATGGCGCCTGCTGCAAATTGCTCGGCACGCTGACCGCCGATCCGGCCATTCACGGCCCCGGCGTCGGCATCGCCCTGCAAAAGGGCAACAAGGAACTTGCCGACAAGTTCAATGCCGCAATCGAGGCGCTGCGCGCCAACGGCAAGTACAAGGAAATCAACGACAAGTACTTCGCCTTCGACGTCTACGGGGGTTAATCCCTCAGCCAACCCGACCTCGGCAGCGCCACCCGGCGCTGCCGTTTTCATGAGATGACGGAGAAGTTTCTTGGTTGAGCGGCGCTCCCCTTTCTACACCAGCATCGTTGGCCTCGGCGCCACGATGGGCCGGGTCGGCGGCGACTTCGTCTCGGCCAAAACTTATTCCGGCATCGCCGACGAGCATCTGAACACGCGCAAGAATGTCGGCGTGCAGGATCTCAGCACCATGGGCAAGATGGACATCAAGGGGGCGGAAGCCGAGGCGCTGGTCAACCACGTCATCGTCAACGATGCCGCCGCGATGAAGCCCGGCCAGGTGCGCTATTCCACCGTCTGCCGCGACGATGGCGGCATCATGGACGACCTCACCGTGTTTCGGCTGGCATCAGAGCATTTCATGCTGGTGACCGGCTCGGTCAACCGACTGAAGATGCTGCCCTGGCTGCAGCATCATGCTGAAGCGCGAAAGGCCTATGTCACCGACATCACCGCGGCCGTCGCCTTTCCGACGATACAGGGGCCGCGTTCACGCGAGCTGCTGAAAGCACTGGTTTCGGATGCCGATCTCGATGAGTTGAAACGCTGGGCGTTCACTTCAGGGCGCGTCGGCGAGACCAAAGTCATGATCTCACGCACCGGGGTGACCGGCGAGCTCGGCTTCGAACTGTTCGTGCCGGCGGACGAGGCCACTTCCGTCTGGGACGCGCTGATGCGGACCGGTAGCGATTTCGGCCTGAAGCCATACGGCGTGCTGGCCATGTTCACGCTCGGGCTGGAAAAGGCCTATCCGGCGCATGGCATCGACATGGACGAGAGCCGTACGCCCTTCCATGTCGGGCTCGATCGCTGGATCAAGTTCGACAAGGGCGAGTTCATCGGCCGCGAGGCATTGCTCACAATTCGCGACAAGGGGCTCGACGAACGCTGGACCGGGCTGATTCTCGACGGTGACAAGCCGGCCGCGACGGATGCCAGGGTTTTCGCCGACGGCGAGGATGCCGGCGTCGTCACCTACAGCGATCACGGCTATTCCTTAGGCAAAGTTCTGGCGACGGCGCATTTGCGGCTGCCGTTCACCGCCATCGGGACCGAACTCAGCATCGACATTGACGGCAAGCCGACCCGCGCGGTGGTGGCGCCGATGCCATTCTTCGATCCTGAAGGCGCTCGGCTGCGGGCCTAAATCAGGCTAACTTCGCTAGCAGCCGCATAAACGTGGCCGCTTCCTTGGCCGTCAGCGGCGCCAGTGTCTCCTGGGTGATGGCGCGGGCCAACGGGATCAGCCGTTCGATCGCCTCGCGTCCCTCTGGCGTGAGACTGACCAGCAGGCGCCTTTTGTCGACCTCATGCTTGGTCAGGTCGACCAGGCCACGCGCCTTCAGCCGATCGATCACGCCCTTGACGGTCGCCGCATCCATGGCGATCAGCGTTCCCAACTGGTTCTGCGAGGTCTCGCCGACATCGTGCAGCTTGGCGAGTGCAGCGAATTGCGGCGGCGTCAGGTCGCTGATCTGGGCGGCAAAGATCGAGACATGGCGCTGATGCGCCTTGCGCAGGATGAAGCCGACCTGCTCCTGCAGGCGGTAATCGTGTTCGTCGGGCTCTTCGGCCTCGACCAGCTTGAGAAGATTGTCACCGCCGCTCATCGCAAGCCATCCCAGGCCTTGATGTCGCCTGCAGCCAGGCCGCCCATGCGGTCGTGCACGCGCGGGCCGCAGCTCATGGCGAGGCAGAACAGGATTTCGTCGGCGCGCGGCCCGTCGCTGAGACCGACCTCCATGGCGTCGAAATGGCTGCGGACATAGGCAGCGTTGGTGTGGCCGAGCGGCACGTCAAGCTGCGAGCCGAAGGCGCCGACCTTGGTTGCCGACGGCACGATCGCCTTGGCGTCGCCCAGCCGCTCGCGCATGGCGTAGCCGCCAGGAACGTGCCACAGCGCGCCGTGTTCGAGTTCACCTGACGAGCCGACGATGGTGCCCTTGCCGTAGGCGTCGATCTGCTTGATGTCGCCGCCCAATGCGGCAATGAGCTTGTCGGTGAGCAGCAGGCCAAGCGGCTTCAGATCGTCCATGGCGCTCTGCAGTTCTTCGACGTAGCGGCCGGCGAACGGGTTCTTCACCAGGGCCACGGCTGCAGCGCGGCGGCGCGGCAGAGCAGCGACCGGCCCGCCATCGTGAAAGATCTCTTCGGTCAGAACCGCGATCTTGCGGATCGGAAACTCAGGCATGGGCAACTTCCTTCCCTGGATTTTTGTTGGGCGCGGCAAGCGCCATGGAACCACTGATGCGCGCTTCCCCACCTAGAAACAGCGCCGATGCGGCAATCAGGCCGCGCCGGCGAAAATCTTCGGCGACGGCAAGGCCATTGTCCAGCGCCCGCTCCACATCGCCACGCGCGAGCATGCCGACGGCTTGTGTCACCAGCCGTGCACCGAGGTCGCTGTCGGGCGCCAAGTCCTGCGCGGGAATGCGCTTGATGGCAGGATTGCCGGGCAGGTCGACGGCGTTGGCAATGAGTGTCGCCGCCGCATCGGCCTCGGCGCCGGTGCGCGCCAGCACGGTGACGGCGTCGGCAATGCCAAGCGAGAACGAACGGCCCCGCCAGCCGCTGGTGGCGACGCCGCGCACGCCGTCCGCCGAGCGAATGGCGAGGCGGTCGGCCATGCCGTTGCCGGTGCCGGCGATCGCCAGGTTCATCGACTGGCCCTTGCCGATGTGGAGTGCGCTGTCGCCGCCATTGTTGACATAGGCGCGGTCGAGCCTGCGACCGGCAAGCAGCGCGGCGAGCATTTCGTCGGCTACCGATCCGGCGACGGCGGCCATCGGCGTGATGAAGCATTCCGCCAAGGGCATGACGGCTGCTTCCATGCGCCGCGCCGTCGGGCCGGCGAAGGTGCGCGGCGCCAGGAAAAATGCCGGCAGCCGCAATTCGGGAAGCTCCTCGACCAACTCGATCAGGATCGTCTGGAAGCGCTCGATCGCCTGATCGTAGGCGGCACGACACTCAGCCGCCTCACCAAAGGCTTCGACGATCAGGTCGATCGGCCCGTGGTTGAGGTGCAGCCGCTTACCGTCCTGCAGCCAGTGGACTTGCGGGCCTTGCATCAGGTGGCCCCGTTCGAGCCGACGCGGCGCAATTGCGCGAGCGGCGGCCATGGGTTTTGAGCCTCGGCGGCTGAGCCGCGACGCGGGTTGAGATACTCGCCGCCTTTGGCAACGATATCCTCGACGCTTCGTATCTCGGCCTCGTAGCCGCCCAGCCGGACATAGTCGTCGCGACGCAGCGTGAATTCGATCGGCGCCACCAGTGCCGGGGTCGGGACATAACCGAACGCGCCTTCCGGCACGCGCATGACGTCGACCATCAGCGTGATGCCGCCGCCCGGCCAGACATAGACCGGCGCGCCGCCAACGGTAACATAGGTCTTCAAGCCCTGCACCGAGCGGGTGAGATTGACCGGGTTTTCGGTGACGCCGGCGCGCAGCGAACCGCCGGCGCCGCCGATGAACAGCACGGTGCAGAGCGCCGGCTCGCAATTGTCCTCGATCAGGCCGACCGATTTCTGCAGCCGCTCGGGGAACGGTTTTTCAACCGGCTTCAACTCGTCGTCGAGTTCGTAATAGGCGAACTGCTCGCCGGTGGTCGACACCATCAGCAGCGACAGGCCGGGGCGGGCGCCCTTCTTGGCGTTCCATCCGCCGAGGATCGACAGCGGGTCGGAAATCGAGGTGCCGCCCCAGCCAAGGCCGGGCTCGGAGACCTTGAAATAGCGGCCCGGCGTCGAGCGGCGGCCGATGATCTTGATGCCGGTGTCCTGCCAGCCCAGCACCTTGCCGGCCTGATGCTCGGAGACAACGCCGGTGATATGGTCGTCGACCACCACCACCTCGTCGACTAGGCCGCGCCATTGCGTGGCGAACATGCCGATCGTGGCCGAGCCGCAGCCGACCCGCATACGGTGTTCCTGCTTGCCGTCGATGACAGGTGGTTTGCCGGCTTCGACGATGATGGTGGCGCCGCCATCGATGGTCAGTTCGACCGGCTTGCGATTGCACAGACTGAGCATCGCGTCACAGGTTGCCCGGCCTTCGGCCTTGGAGCCGCCGGTCAGATGATGCACGCCGCCCAGCGACAGCATCTGCGAGCCATACTCGCCTGTCGTGACGTGGCCGATCGGCTCGCCTTGCGCGCGCACGATTGCCGTTTCGGGACCGAGATGGCGGTCGGTGTCGATCTTCACCTTGACGCCGCAGTACGAAAAAATGCCTTCGGTGACCACGGTCACCAGATCGACGCCCTCGACCTCCTGGCTGACGATGAAGGGGGCCGGCTTGTAGTCGGGATAGGTGGTGCCGGCGCCGATCGCAGTGACGAAGCGGCGGCCGGTGTTGACCAGTTCGCCGTCCCATTGCTCGCCCTCGGCGGTGAAGGGCACGACCGCGGCGCCACTCTCTGCCGCATGGTCGAGGATGGTCAGCGGGTCCATACGCACGATGCGGCCACCGACATTGCCGTAGCGGTCGCAGGCGCCGGTGCGGCCATCGGCGATGTAGCACATCACCGGACAGGCATCGCAGCGGATCTTTTCCGCCACCAGCTTTTCGCCGGGATCGTGGGTTTCGAAGCGTTCGGCAAGCTCGCTCATCGGCGTGCCTCCTTGTCGCGGATGCCATCTTTTTCGCGGATGGCGGCGCGGATGCGCGTCGGCGTCGCCGGAACCTTGGTGATGAGAAGGCCGGTTGCGTGGCGGATGGCATTGAGGATGGCGGGTGCGGTCGGGATCAGCACATGCTCGCCCAGGCCCTTGGCGCCGAACGGCCCCTCGGGATCGGGAACCTCGATCAATATGTGCTCGATCTCAGGCACGTCGCCGATGGTCGGAATGAGATAGTCGTGCAGATTCTCGGTGCGGCCGGGGATGTATTCCTCCATCAGCGCCATGCCGATGCCTTGCGCGATGCCGCCCTCGATCTGGCCTTCGACCAGAAGCGGGTTGATCGCCTTGCCGACATCGTGCGCGGCGGTGATTTTCAAGAGCTTCACCGTGCCGAGCTTGAGGTCGACCTCCAGTTCGGCGATCTGCGCGCCATAGCCATAGACGGCGTAAGGCTTGCCCTGGCCCTTGGCGTCGAGCGGCAGCGTCGGCGGGTCGTAGGTTTCCTCGGCGCGGAAGACGTAGCCGTCCGCATCGACATCGAGGGCGGGGAGATCGATGCGCCGAGTGGCTTCGCCCTCGCGAATGACGATCGCCGGGCCGTCCAATTGCAGGCTCGCGTTCTCCGAGACATTGGCAAAACGCAGGATCTTTTCGCGCAAGGCGCGGCCGGCCTTCTCGGCCGCCCTGCCGGTGACAAAAGTCTGGCGCGAGGCCGATGTTTTGCCGGCGTCGGGGCTGATCGCGGTGTCGGCGCTCTTCAGCTTGAATTTTTCCAGCGGCAGGCCGAGTGCGTCGGCGCAGATCTGGGCGATGACGGTGTTGGAGCCCTGGCCGATATCGACGGCGCCCTGGTGCAGGATGACGTCGCCCTCCGGCGAGATACCGACCCTTATGGTCGACGGATTGGGCAGCGAGGTGTTGCCGCAGCCATACCAGCAGGACGCGATGCCGACGCCGCGCTTTTTGCTCGTATTGGCATTGTTGAATGTATCTGCGTCGGCCGTCGCGCGAGCCCAATGCGGCCGCAAGGAGTCGAGGCACTCGAATATGCCGACGCCCGACTCCAGTCGCTGTCCGGTAACCGTTTCGGATCCGTTCCGAAGGCAGTTCTTCAGCCGAAAATCGAGCCGGTCCATGCCCAGCTTGCCGGCGAGCTCATCATAGAGCGTCTCCTGCATGATCGTCGCCTGCGGCACGCCGAAGCCGCGGAAGGCGCCGGAAATCGGCCCGTGGGTGTGGATGGCGCGGCCTTCGGCGCGGTAATTCGGCGTCGCATAGGGACCGGAGGCATGCACCGGCACGCGGTTGGCGACGGTCGGGCCCCAGCTGGCATAGGCGCCGGTGTTGAAATCGCCGGAAAAGATCATGCCGGTGACATGGCCCTCGGCGTCAGTGCCGATCGTCGCCTTCATCTCGGCTGGGTGGCGCTTGGTGGTCGACATCATCGATTCGGTGCGGGTGTAGGCAAGCGCCGCCGGCCGGCCGGTTTTCAGCGCCACAAGGCCGATGAGCGGCTGCAGTGAAACGTCCAGTTTCGAGCCGAAGCCGCCGCCGGTCGCGGTCGGCACGATGCGCACCTTGTCGACGGCAAGACCGAGCACCTTTGCCGTTTCGTCACGGTCCATATAGGGGGCCTGGGTGCAGGCGACGACGACCAGCGTGTCGCCGTCCATGTAGGCATGGCCGGCTTCCGGCTCGATATAGGCGTGCTCGACATAGGAGGTGTCGATGGCACCGGACACCGTGTAAGCAGCCTCGCCAAGCGCCGCCTCGGGGTCGCCGCGCTCGACAAAGCCCTTGGTCAACAAATTGGCCGGGCGGTTCGCGTGGATGAGCGCAGCCCCTTCTGCCTGCGCGTCGCCGGGCTGCAGAAAATGCGGCAGCTCGGTCCAGCGGACCGGGAAATCCTGGAGGTCGAGATCGAGCATGGCCTCGCGCTCGCCGGCGACCAGCGCCACTGCCTCGCCGCGCAGCCGCGCAAAGCCTTCGGCCAGCGCCGGCTGGTCGGCAAACGGACCGATGACGCCGAAACAGTTTTTTCCCGGAATGTCGGCGGCGGTGAAGACGCCGACGATGCTGGGATGCGACTTCACCCAGCCCTCCAGGTCGCCGAAGGCGAAGCCGGCATGATAATGCGGCGAGCGGACCACCAGCACGGCCAGCGCATCGGCGGGAAAGGCATCGGCGCCGAATTTTTCAGCGCCGGTGACTTTTGGCACGCCGTCGAGCCGGACCGGGGAGGCGCCTACAGCATTCCCTGTGGTTGGCATTCTACGTTCAAAGTTGAATTCCAACGAATGACGTTGGCGCTGCCCCTCACCCTTACCCTCTCCCCGTGAAGAACGGGGAGAGGGGAGCGTCGGCGCTGGAGCACTTCCCTTCTCCCCGTCACTATACGGGGTGAAGGTGCCGGCAGGCGGATGAGGGGCAGCGCCGTCGGTCGACGTCCCGAACCGTCCCGCATCCATCACTGCCGCGACGATCTTTCTGTAGCCGGTGCAACGGCAGAGGATGCCGCCCAGCGCATCCTGCACCTCGGTCTCGGTCGGATTCGGCGTGCCATCCAGCAGCGCCGTTGCCGCGACCAGCAGCGCCGGCGTGCAGATGCCGCATTGCGCGGCGCCATGCGCCAGGAAAGACGCCTGCAGCGCCGACAGCCGGCGATCGGCGAGGCCTTCGACGGTCGTTACGGACGTCCCGGCTGCGGAGGCCGCCGGCATCAGGCAGGCGCAGACGGCGTCGCCGTCGACCAGCACCGTGCAGGCGCCGCAATCGCCGGCATCGCAGCCAACCTTGGTGCCCGTCAGCTGCAATTCGTCGCGCAAAACCTGCGACAGACGGCGCAGCGGCGGCACATTGACCGAGACGGCGGCGCCATTGACGGCGAAGGCGATCTCGGCGCGCTCGATGCCGAGGCCCGGCACGAGGTCGGGCAGGGCTTCAATCATCTCAGAGTGGCTCATGCCGCCACCATGCTGTTGTCGTTCGTCAGCCCGCAGGCCCCCAGCACGGCGCGAGCGACAAGCTCGCGCGCTGCGTCGAGCCGGTATTCGGCGCTGCCGCGCACGTCGGCAATCGGCGAGAGCTCGGCCATCGGCGCGGACAGGAGAGCATCGGCGAGTGCCGGGCCGACAGGCTTGCCCACCAGCACGGCTTCGACAGCGGCGAGCCGCCTGGCGACGGCCGAGCAGGACCCGACCGCGACAGCGGCTTCCATGACTATGCCACTCTCGGCAACGAGGCGCGCCGCCACCATGGCGATGGAGATGACGAGGTAGCGCCGCGCACCGAGCTTGACGAAGGCCGACGTGCCGGCAGAGGCCCGCTTCGTGATGCGGATGGCGGTGACCAGTTCGCCCGGCAGCAAAGCGGTGCGGCGGTTGCCGAGAATGAACTCCTGCAGCGGCAGATGACGCGTCGCGGCTGCAGAGCGCAGCTCGACCTCGGCGTCCAGCACCAGCAGTCCCGGAACGCCATCGGCGGCAGGCGAAGCATTGCAGAGATTGCCGGCGATCGAGGCGACATTCTGGATCTGCAGGGAGCCCACTTCGCGCGCGGCCTGCTTCAGCGCATCGAAAGCCGCCGGCAATGGATGGCGGACAAGGTCGGTCCAGGTGGTGCGGGCGCCCAAAACCCAATGGGTTTCGGTCTCGGCAATGCCGCGCAGCGAGACCAGGCCGTTAATATCGAGAACATTGTCGCGGAACGGTTTGGCGCCCTGCGCCGGATAGAAATCGGTGCCGCCGGCAAGCACGCGCCAGGCGCCCTCGCCCAGCAGAGCGAGCGCCTCGTCGAGCGTGGCGGGTTTCGCGTAACGGATCACGCTTTGCCTTCCAAAAAAATAGGCCTTCCCATTGGGACCTTCAAAAGGTGGGGTCTTCCCGAACCCCGCCAATGTCTGATCAGGCCAAATTCATTCGTATGCAAATGATATCAAGCTGGCGGAAATTGTCAAAGCCGGAGTTTAAGGGAACCCGGCCGCCAAGCATTTCTTACGCTTGCAGAGGTTGACGCAGGCGGCCATCCGGTCAAGTTTCAGCATCCGGTCGCATCAGCGGCGTATTTCACTCGATCCCCCGTTCGAGACGTAGAAGAGGAGAGGCGCCATGGCCGACGAAGCGCTTGTTGTCATCGACCTGCAAAACGACTTCTGCCCCGGCGGCGCACTGGCGGTTGCCGGCGGCGACGAAATCGTGCCGCTGGTCAACGATCTGATTCGGCATGCCGAGCATGTCGTGCTGACGCAGGACTGGCACCCGGCCGGACATTCGAGCTTTGCCTCCAGCCATCCGGGGGCGCAGCCCTTTAGCGCGATCGAGATGCCCTATGGGCCGCAGACGCTGTGGCCGGACCATTGCATCCAGGGCAGCCTCGGCTCGGATTTTCACTCGGGGCTCGCCTGGACCAAGGCCGAGCTGGTGATCCGCAAGGGATTTCGCCCTGATATCGACAGCTACTCCGCCTTCTTCGAGAACGACCACAAGACGCCGACGGGGCTCGCCGGCTACCTCAAGGAGCGCAGCATCGACAGTGTGACCCTGGTTGGCCTGGCGACCGACTTCTGCGTTGCCTTTTCGGCCCTCGACGCGGTCAAGCAAGGCTTCAAGACGACGGTGCGGCTCGACGCGTGCCGCGGCATCGATCTAAACGGTTCGGTCGAGGCGATGCTGAAGAGGATGCGCGATGCCGGGGTGAAGCTCGAAGACCCGATCTCGGAGTGACTGGATCGTGACGCATCGAGGGGGCTGCACACAGTTGGGGAAGGCTTTCGCGGCAGGTGTACTCGCTTCCGCTGTGTCTCCGCAAATGGCCTTCGCGGCCGAGGCCCGCGGCCTGCCCGATGCTGCCATGTCGCTGTGGTGGGCGCTGCCTTTCGCCGGCCTGCTGCTCTCGATCGCCACCGGACCGCTGCTGTTCCACCATGTCTGGGAGCATCATTACGGCAAGATCGCCGCCGGCTGGGCAGCGCTGGCGATCATCCCCCTGATGGTTGCATTCGGCGTTCCGGTAGCCGGCGAAGCCGTGCTGCACACGCTGCTCACCGAATACATGTCGTTCATTATCCTGCTGTTCGCGCTCTACACCATTTCGGGCGGCATCCTTGTGGCCGGCAACATCCATGGCACGCCGCTGGTCAATGCCGGGCTGCTGCTCGTCGGGGCAATGCTGGCCTCGGTGATCGGCACCACCGGCGCCTCGATGATCCTGATCCGGCCGATGCTGCGCGCCAACGACAACCGGCAGTTCAACGCCCATGTCGTCATCTTCTTCATCTTCCTGGTGTCCAACATCGGCGGCTCGCTGACGCCCTTGGGCGACCCGCCATTGTTCGTCGGCTTCCTGCGCGGCGTCGACTTCTTCTGGACGACGGCGAACCTCTGGCGCGAGACGCTGTTTACCGGCGGCCTGGTGCTGCTTGTCTTCCTGGCCATCGACATCATGCTGCATCGCCGTGAAGGCGGCGCGCCGAAGATCAAGGATCCGACGCCGGATACGAAGGTGCGTCTGCGCGGCCTGGCCAATCTGCCGCTGCTGGCCGGCGTCATCGCCGCCATCCTGCTGTCGGCAGCGTGGAAGCCGGGCGTGAGCTTTTCAGTGCTGGGCGTCAGCCTCGAATTGCAGAACCTGGCGCGCGACGCCATCATCCTGGGGCTCGCCGGACTGTCGCTTGTCGTTTCCCTCAAGAGCCATCGCGAGGCGAACGGCTTCACCTGGGGCCCGATCGCGGAGGTGGCAAAACTGTTTGCCGGCATCTTCGTCTGCATCGTGCCGGTCATCGCCATCCTTCGCGCCGGCCATGACGGGGCGCTGGCGCCGCTGGTCGCGCTGGTGACGTCACCCACCGGCCAGCCCAATGATCTCGCCTATTTCTGGCTGACCGGCGGGCTGTCGTCCTTCCTCGACAATGCGCCGACCTATCTGGTGTTCTTCGAACTCGCAGGCGGCGACGCGCGGCACCTGATGACGGAGGCGGCCTCGACGCTGGCTGCCATTTCGGCCGGCGCGGTGTTCATGGGCGCCAACACCTATATCGGCAATGCCCCCAACTTCATGGTCTACGCCATCGCCCGGCATCGCGGCGTGAAAATGCCGGGCTTCTTCGGCTACATGGCGTGGTCGGGCGTGGTGCTGATCCCGATATTTCTGATTACAGGTTTTGTCTTCTTTGCGTGATGCGAAGGGCGCTGGGCCCTTACCTACCCCGTGTGGGGAGGTCGGACCGAAGGTCCGGGTGGGGGTCGGTGCCGCCCCCACCCGGCTGCTTCGCAGCCACTTGTCGGGGCGAGCCACGGGTCTCGCCCGTCCTTCGGACCCCCACAAGGGGGAGGGTAATCTTAGCCGACGCCCACATATCGGCGCACCGCCGACGGATCGGCGCGAAGCTGTTCGACATCCACCGTCTCGCGGTTACGGCCGTTTTCGATGAAGCAGACGCGGTCGGCGACGGACAGCACGGCGTCGACGCGCTGTTCGACCAGAATGGTGGAGACACCTAGCTCACGCAGCTTCACCACCGTCTCGCGGATCTTGGCGATCATCGACGGCATCAGCCCCTCCGTCGGCTCGTCTAGCAACAGCACCTGCGGCTCAAGGCAAAGCGCACGGGCCATGGCCAGCATCTGCTGCTCGCCGCCGGACAAAGTGCCGGAGCGCTGGCGCAGCCGCTGGCGCAGCAGCGGGAAGAGATCGAGCACGCTTTCGCGCGTCGCTCTGCCCTTGCCGCGCGCCATCAGACCGATCTCGATGTTTTCCGCCACCGTCATCTCGGCGAACAGCCGCCTGCCTTGCGGTACATAGGCGACGCCGGCCTTGGGCACCTCATGCGCCGGCAGGCCGGTCAACTCCTTGCCGGCGAGCCGGATCGAGCCGGCGCTCGACGGAACCAGCCCCATGATCGCTTTCAGCGCCGTCGTCTTGCCGGCGCCGTTGCGACCGAACAGGCACAGCACCTCGCCCTTGTTGAGCACGAGATCAAGCTCGTAGAGCACCTGGACCTCGCCATAGAAGCAATCGAGCCTGGAGATGGTCAACGCTTCAGTCTCGTGGGCCTCAGTCTTGGGGGCTTCGCTCATGGCGCCGTCCCCAGATAGGCTTCCTGCACCTGTGTGTTGGCGCGAACCTGTTCGGGCGTGCCTTCGGCCAGGATCCTGCCGGCGTTGAAGACGGTGATGCGGTCGGCCAGCTGCATGACGACCGGCATGTTGTGCTCGATCAGGAGCACGGTGGCGCTCTTGGCAATCTCGCGCACCAGTCCGATGAAATTGTCGATCTCGCTGTCGGCCAGCCCCTGCGTCGGCTCGTCGAGGATCAAAAGCCGCGGCTTAAGCGCCAGGCCCATCGCGACTTCCAGCAGGCGCTGGTGGCCGTAGGAAAGCTGGCCGGCCGGCATATGGGCGCGGCCGGCAAGTCCGGTGCGTTCCAGCGCGGCCATGACGCCGGTGCGCACCGCACCTTTCGAGCGGCCATCGGTCAGCGTGCGCTGCACCGGCAACGCGACATTATCGTAGGCAGAGAGGTTGGCGAAGACGCTGGTGATCTGGAAGGTGTAGGCGATGCCCCGGCGCACCCTGAGATAGGCCGGCTGGCTGGTGATGTCGGCGCCGTCGAAGACGATCATGCCGGACGATGGCTGAATGCGGCCGCTGACCAGGCTGACGAAGGTGGTTTTGCCGGCGCCATTGGGGCCGATGACGGCGCGGATCTCGCCCGGCATCAGCTGAAAATCGACACCATCGACGGCGCGCAGGCCGCCGAAACTGCGCGCCAGGCCTTTGGTGGTCAGCAACGGCATCATGGGAGCCACCCGAGCCAGCGCTGGCGGATGGTGCCCAGAATGCCTTTGGGGAAAAACAGCACCAGCAGGATGAGCGCAATACCGACGATCAGGAGATAGGCGGAGGTGTAGCCGCTGGCGGTGTCGATGACATAGTACATGAACACCGTGCCGAGCAGCGCGCCCAGCGTCGTGGCGGCGCCGCCGAGCAGCACCCAGAGCAGCGGCAGGATGGAATACTGCACCGAGGCAAAGCTCGAGCCGACATAGCCGAACAGCAGCGCATAGGCCGCACCCGAGGCGGCGCAGATGGTGCCGGAGACGACGACGGCGATCAGCTTGTTGGAGAAGGTGTCGTAGCCCAGCATTTTCGTGCGCTCCTCGTTCTCGCGCACCGCGACCAGCACGCGGCCATAGCGGGAGCGGACGATGGCGAGGGTGATCAGCAGCACGACCGAGAACAGCGCCAGCGCGCTCATGTAGCGCACGGTCGGGTTGGTTAGGTCGAGCGATGTCGCGCCGAAGGCCAGAACCCGCGCCGGCTGCGGCACGACCAGACCCTGGTCGCCGCCGGTCCAGGCGGCGAAATAGAGGATGACGAGGTAAAACACCTGCGCGAACATCATGGTGACGATCATGAAGGCGACGCCGGTGGTGCGCAGCGCCAGCAGGCCGATCACCAGTGCCAGCAGCGCGCCGCAGGCGATGCCGGCGAGGAAAGCCAAAGGCACGCTCCAGCCGAGATGGATGACCGCGAGACCAGCGCCATAGAGCCCGGCGGCGAAGAACATGGCGTGGCCGAGGCTGAGCAGGCCGACATAGCCGAACAGCATGTTGTAGCCCATGGCGAACACCGCCAGCACCATGATTCGGGCCAGCAGGCCATGATGGTAGTCGGGCAGGACGAAGCTCAGCGCAAACAGTAGCGCGATGACGCCGAGATGCAATGCATAGGCTTTTGCCGGCGAAGCTTCGCTCATCGCGACGCCTGCCCGAACAGGCCCTGCGGCCGGAATACCAGCACCATGGCCACCAGCAGCGTGGCGATGATCTTGGCCAAAGTCGGCGAAAAGAACACCGAGATGATGCCGTCGGACAGGCCGATCAGCACGGCGGCGACGACGGTGCCGCGCAGCGAGCCGAGGCCGCCGATGATGACGACGATGAAGGACAACAGCAGCGGGTCCTGTCCCATCAGATAATGCGCCTGACTGATCGGCACGATCAGCACGGCGGCGATGGCCGCCAGCATGGCGCCGAGCCCGAAGACGCCGGCATAGACGCGGTCGACCGGAATGCCGAAGGCCTGCGCCGTCTCGCTGTCATATTGGGTGGCGCGCATGATGAGGCCGATCTTGGTGCGCGTCAGCACCAGCCAGGTGGCGATGAGCAGAAGGGCCGAAGCGGCAATGATCGACAGCTTGTAGCCGGAATAGCCGAACCAGGGTAAAAGGATGCGGTAGCTGAAGGGCGGCTCCACCGGGCGGGCTTCCGGGCCATAGAAGCTCAACGCCAGCTGCTGGATGATGTAGAGCATGCCGATCGTGGCGACGATGGTGGCTTCCGGATTGTAATTGAGCCGGCGCAGCACAAGCCGCTCGGCGACCAGCGCAATGGCGCCGACAATCAGCGGCGCAATCACCAGCGCCGCCAGGAAGCCGAGCGTGGGATGGCCGGGTATCGCCGTCGAGATCGCCCAGGCCAGCACCGCGCCCAGCATGAAGAACTCGCCATGGGCGACGTTGACGACGCGCATGACGCCGAACACCAGCGACAGCCCAAGCGCCGTCAGCGCCAACACGGCGGAGGTGACAAGGCCTTCGAGGGCGGCGAGGAGGAGATGGGGTCCGAAATGCATTCAGGGCGCCCTTACCCTCCCCTTGTGGGGAGGGTGACCGCGCAGCGGTCGGGTGGGGGTTGGGCACGGGCCGTCGCGACCCCCACCCCGTCTCGCAAGCTTCGCAAAAGTGCGAAGCTTGCGTGCCGACCCTCCCCACAAGGGGGAGGGTAAGGCGCCTCACAGCGCCTGCGTCGTATAATCCCCTTCGGCCTCGTAAAGCCCGTCCTCGATCTTGGTCTTGTGGACGACATTCAGCTTGCCACCTTCGACCTTGGAGATGTTCTGGATGCCAAAACACTGGTGGATCTTGCCGTTGAAGGTCTTCGGCCCCTGCGGATGCTCCGGCCCTTCGGCGAATTCGGTCAGCGCCTCGGTCGCCTCGACCAGCTTGGCGCGGTCTTCCGGGCCCTTGTAGCCGGCGTCTTCCATCGCCTTCTTGACGACATAGAGCGTCTCCCAGCAGCCGAACATGTGGGCGGCGGTGGAGACGTCCTTGGGGTCGCCAACGGCAGCGCCATTTTCGTCGATGCCAACGGCGGCGCGGTAGGCTTTCTGCGCGGCCGAGTCATTGGCCTGGGCATAGCGCGGCGAGCCTTCCCAGAAATGGCTGCCGTCCAGGAATTCGAGGCCGGGGCTGTTGATGTCGGTGGCTTCGAGCGAATCGATGAAGCCGAACAGCTGCGGCCGGTTGGAGCCGTAGAACTCGCCGAGTTCCTTGACGAAGGTGAGCACGGCCGGGCCGACCATCACGTGGTAGATGACTTCGGTCTCGGCGGGTATCTGCGGGAAGTATTTCGTGAAAGACGACTCTGTCGGCGGGATGGCGATCTGGGCGATGACCTCGGCGCCTTGGGCCTTCAGCGCCGGCGGCAGGTAGTCGCGATGGTCGTAGCCGAAGGCGAAATCCGGGAAGATCTGCGTCACCTTCTTGCCGGCATTGGCCGCGATCCACGGCGCCATCGACTGGATCTGGCTCTTCACATCGGTGATGCCAGGCTGGAAGACGTAGCGGTTGAGCTTGGTCGAAGCGACGTGGTGGCCTTCGCTGACGACGAAATACGGGATCTTGTTTTCGCCGGCGGCCGGCGCCGAGCCGATCACCACATGCGAGAACAGCGTGCCGAAGACGATGTCGGTCTTGTGCTGGGTGGCGAACTTGCCGACCACCTCGGCGCCACGGCCGGGATCGGTGCCGTCATCCTCGATCACCAGTTCGACAGGTCGGCCATTGATGCCGCCGGCGTCGTTGATCGCCTTGACCGCGGCGGCACTGGTCTTTTCATACCAGCGGCCATAGGCGGCGCCGATGCCGGTGCGGTGCGACTGGAAGCCGATCTTGATTGGCGCCGAACTCTGCGCCTGGCTGTAGCGGACGAAGCCGGGCGCGAGCGTCAGCCCGGCGCCGGCGGCGAGACCTTTCAGCGCGGTGCGGCGGCTAAGGGTGGATTTGGAGAGATCGAAAAACCCATTCTTGTCAGTCACGGCAGTTCCCCTGTTTTTGAGTTTTGACTGTCTGTAACGAGGCAAGGCCACTCCCTTGCAGGAGGGGCAGAAATTGCATGTGTACAAACTAAATCACCAAAGCACAGAGCTTGCAAGCGGGCTTTCCGCAAAGGCATGTGGATCAGCTTGTCTCATCCGGCCGTCGGCGTGGCAAGCAACCACAGGCCGAAGATCGTGTAGGCAATCATCAGCATGGTGAGCGGCAACTGGCTGAGGGCGGCGCGCGATGGCACCTGGTGCAGTCGCCAGGCCAGTCCATGGGCAACGAGCACCGCCAGCATGTGCCCGGCGATGATGATGCCGGCCTGCAGGTTCCACAGCCACCAGGCGGAGTGGGCCCCGGCGACGATGCCGGCCTCGATCTGCATGTCGGCGGCGCCGAACAGGTTCCATCCCAGCGCGAACGGGTCGGACAAAGCGGCAATCGCATACTGGCCGTCGACCAGCAGCGCCGTCAGATAGTGCGCGACATGATAGGCGAGCGCGATCGGTACGATCGACCAGACCAGCAGCCCGGCGGCCTCGCCGTGGGAATGTCGGCTGCCGGCAAGGCGCTGGCCGAGTATGACGGCCAGCAGGAATGCCGCCGCGAGCAGGACGAAGGTCAGCACGAGGCCAAAGCTGCTTATGCCGATGAGCGCCGTGCGGCCGGGATATTCCAGCGGGTTGATGCCGAACAGGCCGAGCCAGAAGAAGGTTTTCGACAGGCCGTCGAAGGACACCGATGACAGGCTGAGCAGCAGGACGGCCATACCGCTTGCCGGCAGGGGCGCTGCGCCGAGCAGTTTTGAGCCCGGCCAGCAGAGAGCGAGGCGACCGTGTTCATCGCGCTCGACGATGGCGAAACGAGCCACCATGGCGAAAAAGATCGTCAGGAATTCGCCGCGCCGGCTCCAATCGCGGTAGCCAAAGGCGAGCATGGCGATGAAGGTAAGCAACCAGTAGAGGCCAGCGACATAGGCAAGCCGCGCCGGGTCGTCGGGCGCCGGGTAGATCAGTTCGAACCAGGCGAAGGCGAAGAACAGGATAACGGCCGGCCAGCGGCCGAGCCATGAAGGCAAACGCGATTTCTGTCCCTCACCGCCACGAAGCTTGAACAGGCGGCTTACGATCCGCCACGGGCCATACCATGGATTCAGCCACGACCAGAGATCGCCGAACAGGCCTTGGGCGATGGCAAGGCCGACCCAGAGCAGCGTCCAGATGATCAGGGGCAGCGGATTGGAGAGCGGGTCGCGGCTGCCGAACAGGCCGGCGGCGACGAGGGTTGCGAAGCCGGCAAAGGAGATGAGGCTGATGATTGTGCGGGCGGTGTCGGCGAATGGGAAGAGCGGCAGGCGGCGGCGCCAGAAGCGGTCGAGGGTTGCGGGTGGCAGCAGGGCGAGGACGAGGAAGCTGAGGGCGACGGCGAGCGCGCCGCCGGCGATGTAGTAGCCGGTGGGCAGGAGGAGGACGTGGCCGCGGTCGGAGGCGTGGGCGAAGGCAGGGTTGGGGAGGAGTGTGAGGGTGGGGGAGCAGGCGACATATGTCAGCCTGATGCGATCCTTCACACCCCCCTCTGGCCTGCCGGCCATCTCCCCCGCAAGGGGGGAGATTGGATGTCGCCGGGGCTTTCGCCAACTTTCAAGGGTAAAGAAAGAGGCGCGGTACTCGACGCTGCCAATCTCCCCCCTTGCGGGGGAGATGTCCGGCAGGACAGAGGGGGGTGGGCGGGAACTCACGCTATCGCGATTTCCATTTCGTCCAGCAAGGCACCCGCCGACCCTCAAACCTTGACCAGCTGCTCCACGCGGTCCTTCGCCCCAAAAATCCGGAGATAGCGCTCGATCTCCTTCTTGTCGCCCGTCGCTTTCGCCGGATTGTCCGACAGCTTCACCGCCGGCCGGCCATTGGCCTCCGTCACCTTACAGACCAGCGATATCGCATCCAGGCTGTTGGTTTCGGTCGGCGCGCAGCCTTCGAAATCGTTGGTGAGGTTGGTGCCCCAGCCGAAGGACATGCGCACCTTGCCCTTGAAGTGCCTGTAGGTCTCCTCGATGGTCTCGACCTCGAGCCCGTCGGAGAAAATCAGCAGCTTCTGCCTGGGGTCCTTGCCCTTCTCGCGCCACCAGTCGATGATTTTTTCGCCGCCTTCGATCGGCGGCGCACTGTCGGGGCGGAAGCCGGTCCAGTCGGCGACCCAGTCCGGCGCGTCGCGCAGGAAGGATGCGGTGCCGAAAGCGTCGGGCAGCACGATCAGCAGGTTGCCGCCATAATAACGCTGCCAGTCCTGCAGCACCTTGTAGGGCGATTCCTTCAATTCCTTTTCCGACTTGGCAAGGGCGGCAAAAACCATCGGCAGTTCATGCGCGTTGGTGCCGAGCGCTTCGAGGTCGTTGTCCATGGCCAGCAGCACGTTGGAGGTGCCGGTGAAGGCTTCGCCAATACCTTCTTTGAGCGCCTCGACGCACCAGCGCTGCCACAGGAAGGAATGGCGGCGGCGGGTGCCGAAATCGGAGATGCGGATGCCGGGCAGCGCCTTCAAGCGTTCGGTCTTGGCCCACATCTTCCCCTTGGCGCGTGCATAGAGCACGTCAAGCGCGAAGGGACCGAAGGCGCGCATGGCGGCGCGGGAGCGAAGCTCATTGATGATCGCCAGCGCCGGGATTTCCCACAGCGTAGTGTACATCCAGGGGCCACTGAAGGAGAGCTCGTACTGCCCGTCGCGCTTGGAGAGCTCGTAGTCGGGCAGCCGAAAACCTTCCAGCCAGGCGAGGAATTCCGGCTCGAAGATCTGCTTGCGGCCATAGAAATTGTTACCGCCAAGCCAGATCATCTCCTTTTTGGAGAAGCGCAGCGTGCGGGCATGGTCGAGCTGGTCGCGCAATTCGCCTTCGTCGATGTCGTCGGCCAGGCGCACCGAGGTGGTGCGGTTGATCAGCGAAAAGGTGGCGTCGACCTTGGGGTACATGCCCCAGATCATCTGCAGCATCAGAAGCTTGTAGAAATCGGTGTCGAGCAGGCTGCGGACGATCGGGTCCAGCTTCCAGGTGTGGTTGTAGACGCGCCGCGCTATATCGGTTCTTGCCATGTCCTGCCGTCGCCTTCGCTGCTCACGTCTTCTTACGCAATTCCGGACGGGAAACCGCCGCACAGTTTTCCTGGAATTGCCGGGCAAGAGCTTATTAGCATTGAATTTTTGAAAGCGCCTCCCGCTTTCCGGGCTGGCCCGACAAAAAGCAGCCGCTCAGGTCCAGCCTCAACTCTTGGCGCCCACCATCCGCAGCGCCGGACGCTTCCTGCGGCTGCCGATGCGGCCGGCCACCGGCGCGTCGGCCCGGCTGTCGGCCTGTTCCTTTTCGGCAAACAGCCAGTCGACGAACAATTGCACGATAGGGGCCGAACGCATCTCGTTGCGGCAGACGACGTAGAAATCATCGACCGCCGGCACCGACAGGCTGAACGGCGCCACCAGCAGGCCCCTGGCGAGCAGCATGCTGGCGGTGACGGAATCGCCGAGCGCCACGCCATGTCCGTGCACCGCGGCTTCGATCGCCGTACGGGCGTCGCCGAGATGGTGGCGGCGGCCACGTTCGAGGTCGAGCCCATCGGCGGCGGCCAGCCAGGTGTGCCATTCGCGGCCATCATCGCCATGCAGGATGACATGGCCAGCAAGATCCCGGCAGATGCGGAGCGGCCGGTTGTTGATCAGCGTCGGGCTGACCACCGGGAACAGTTCGAGGCCCGACCATTTGCGCATCCAGCAATCGGTCCAGCTGCCGTCGCCATAGAGCACGCAGACATCGACCTGTGGGGCGCGGATGTCCTTGGGGTCGTTGGACGGGATCAGCGTCAACCTGATATCAGGATATTGCGCCATGAAGCTGCCGAGCCGCGGCGTCATCCACAGAAGCAGCAGCGCCGGCACGCAGGAGACCGACAGCGTACCGGCGCTGGCTGGCCTGGTCATGCGCTGGGTGGCGGCGGCGATGCCGTCGAAGGCGGTCGAGACCGCCGGCAGCAATTCGGCGCCGTGCGGGGTGAGCTTTACCCGCTGTCCGGTGCGTTCGAACAGTTTTACGCCGAGCGATTGCTCGAGCGCCTTGATCTGGTGGCTGATCGCGCCGTGGGTGACGTTGAGCTCACTCGCCGCCTTGGTCAGCGAGGCATGCCGCGCCGTCGCCTCGAAGGCGCGCAAGGGATTCAAGGGGGGCAGACGCTTGGCCATGAGCAACCGGATACTCTGTGAGATTTTCTCACAATCAGCACCGTAACAATATCAATTGATTTTTCAATGCGGCTGCCGGACACTTTGGCAGGTCAACAGCATCAATGACGTGAAATCTACAGGCAGCCAGCGGGACAGCGACCCGGCCGGATAATGGTCAGTTTGCAGACGCTGCCGCATGCACCAGCCCGGCAGGAGGAGACCGACATGGGTTATGACAGAGGCAAGCTCGACGCGCTGCGCCGCAAATATGGCGAGAGCCATGGCGGCGAGATGTTCGACCCGAAGTTCCGCAAGGTCGCCGACAAGATCTTCTCCAAGAGCGGCACCCGACTCGCGCCCTATGCCGGCATCCCGACCTTCCTCGCCGCGCCCTACCGTGAAATCGCTGCCGACAATCCGGATTTCGGCGATTTGCAGGTGGCGATCATCGGCGTGCCGATGGATCTCGGCGTCACCAACCGGCCCGGCTCGCGCTTCGGGCCAAGGGCGCTGCGCGCCATCGAGCGCATCGGCCCTTACAATCATGTGCTGGAATGCGCGCCGACGCATGAGCTGCGCGTCGCCGACATCGGCGATACGCCGTTCCGCAGCCGCTACCGGCTGGAGGTCAGCCACGAAGACATCGAGCGCCGCACCAACCAGATCGTCGATGCCGGCGTGCTGCCGCTTTCGGTCGGGGGCGACCACTCGATCAGCCATCCGATCCTGAAGGCGGTCGGCAAGAAGGCGCCGGTCGGCATGATCCATATCGACGCCCATTGCGACACAAGCGGGCTGTTCGACATGACCAAGTTCCATCATGGCGGACCGTTCCGCAACGCGGTGCTGGACGGCGTGCTCGACCCGACCCGCACTATCCAGATCGGCATCCGCGGCTCGGCGGAGTATCTGTGGGAGTTCACCTATGAATCCGGCATGACGGTCGTGCATGCCGAAGAGGTGACGGGTCTCGGCATCCCGGCCATCATCGAGAAGGCGCGCAGAATAGTCGGCGACGGCCCGACCTACATTTCCTTCGACGTCGACAGTGTCGATCCGGCCTTCGCGCCGGGTACCGGCACGCCGGAAATAGGCGGCCTGACGACGCGCGAGGTGCTCGAACTGCTGCGCGGCTTGAAAGGTCTCAACATTGTCGGCGGCGATGTCGTCGAGGTGGCGCCGCAATATGACGCGACCACCAACACCGCCCATGTCGGCGCCCAGGTCCTGTTCGAGATCCTGAGCCTGATGGTGTTCAGCCCGGCGATCACCGGCAAGGGGGCCTGACGGATTTCACACGCAAAGGCGGCCGCCGCGCTGGAGCCGGCGGCCGTTTCCAAAACAAACAAGCTTCCAGAAGGGGAATACCAATGACAATCCAAATGAAATCAACCATCGCCGCCGCGCTGATGCTCGCCGGCCTCGGCTTCGCCTCCCAGGCCCATGCCGACGCCGTCGACGACATCACCAAGGCCGGCGCCATCAATGTCGGCATCTTCTCCGACTTTCCGCCCTTCTCCTCGGCCAGCGCCGATATGAGCATCAAGGGTTACGACGTCGACGTCGCGCAGGCGATCGCCGATTCACTCAAGGTGAAGCTCAATCTGGTCAGCGTCACCGGCCAGAACCGCATCCCGTATCTCACCGACAAGCGCGTCGATATCCTGATGAGCGTCGGCTATTCCAAGGAGCGCGAGGAGGTGATCGATTTCGCCGCCGCCTACGCGCCCTATTACATCGCCGTCATCGGTCCGGCAGCGCTCTCCGTCAAAGGCAAGGAAGACCTTGCCGACAAGTCGATCGCCGTCAATCGCGGCACGCTGGAGGATACGTCGCTGACCGAAGCGGCGCCGGCATCGGCCGACATCAAGCGCTTCGACAACTACAATTCCGTCATCCAGGCCTTCATCTCGGGCCAGACCCAGCTGATGGTGGTCGGCAATGATGTCGGCGCCCAGGTGCTGGCCAAGCAGGACGCGCTGAAGCCGGAGCAGAAGTTCCAGCTTCTGACCTCGCCTTCGCATATCGGCCTCAACAAGAAAGAGGACCGGCTGAAGACGGCGGTCAATGATGCGGTTGCCAAGATGCTGGCCGACGGCAAGCTCGATGAGAGCTCGAAGGCCTGGCTGAAGACGCCGCTCAATCCCGACAACCTCAAGGATTGAGTTCTCGTGGCCTTTGCCTGGCTCCCAGGCGCTGTGGGCGACATCGCGCGCGGCGCGGCCACGACGATCCTGTTGATCGTCGTGACCACGCTCGTGGGCACGCTGCTCAGCATCCTGGGCGCTGCCGGCCGGCGCAACGGCCCGGTATTCGTGAAGCGCGCCATCGCGGTCTATGTCGAGGTGATGCGCAACACGCCGTTCCTGGTGCAGCTGTTCTTCATCTTCTTCGGCCTGCCCAGCCTCGGCATAAGGCTCGATCCGATCCTGGCCGCCATGCTGGCAATGACGCTCAACATGGCAGCCTACACCATTGAAATCGTCGGCGCCGGTCTCGATGCCGTGCCCGGCGGACAAACGGAAGCAGCGCTTGCACTGGGCTTGAGACCGCGCCAGGTGTTCATCAAGATCGTGCTGCCGCAGGCGCTCAAGGTGATCTACCCGGCGCTGACCAGCCAGATCGTCATCATGATGCTGGAATCGGCCGTGGTGTCGCAGATCGCCGTGCGTGAGCTGACCTATGAGGCCGACATGCTGCAAGCCCGCACCTTCCGCTCCTTCGAAACCTATTTCGTCGTGACCCTGGTCTACCTCGTCCTGTCCATGGCCTTGCGCCGGCTGCTGGTCACAGGCGGGCGCCGCGTATTGAGGGCAGGTGTCACATGATCGAATTCACCTTCTGGGACATCGTTCGCAATCTGCTGCTCGCCGCCCGCTGGACGGTGCTGTTGTCGCTGGCGGCCTTTGTCGGCGGGGCGGTGGTAGGGCTGATCGTGCTGTTCTTCCGCATCGCCGAAAATAAATGGAGCCGGCGCATCGCTTCCGGCTACATCGCCCTGTTCCAGGGAACGCCGCTGTTGATGCAGCTGTTCCTGATGTTCTTCGGCCTGCCGATGCTCGGCCTGCGCATCGAGCCATGGACGGCAGCGGTGCTCGGCCTGACCTTCTTCGCCAGCGCCTATCTGGCCGAGATCTGGCGCAGCGGCGTCAATGCGCTGCCGCGCGGGCAGTGGGACGCTGGCGCCAGCCTTGGGCTGCACCGTCTGCAGGAGCTCAGGCTGATCATCCTGCCGCAGGCGTTCTCGATCACAAGGGCGCCGATCGTCGGCTTCCTGGTGCAGTTGATCAAATCGACGGCGCTGACCTCGATCATCGGCTTCGAGGAGCTGGTCAGAACCTCCAACGCCATCAACAACGCCACCTTCGAACCGTTCAAGGTCTACGGGCTGGTGGCGCTGATCTTCTTCGTCATGTGCTTTCCACTGACGCAATACGCCCGTACGCTCGAACAACGAGCGGCGGCCCACTGACGCCAGGCGGCGACAGTGCGTGAAGGGAACCTGCCGGAATAGAACGGCATCAACTGAGGAGAAACCAGATGAACAGACTGATTGGAAAATCCCTGACACGGCGCGGCGTGCTTGGTGCGGGCCTCGCTACAGCCGGCGTGCTCGCCATGCCGTCGATCCTGCGCGCGCAGGACAAGTCGCTGAAGGTCGGCGTCTATGGCGGCTATTTCAAGAAATCCTTCGACGAGCACGTCTTCCCAGATTTCACCAAGGCCACCGGCATTGCAGTGGAATCGGTCGCCGAGCCGACCGGCGAAGCCTGGCTGGTGCAGCTCGAACAGGCGTCCAAGGCCGGCCAGGCGCCGGCGGACCTTTCGATGATGTCGCAGACCTCGACGCTGAAGGGCCAGTCGACCGAATTGTGGACGCCGCTCGATACGTCGAAGTTCAAGCACTACAACGACCTCTTGCCGCGCTTCGTCAACAAATATCCGGATGGCCGGGTCGCCGGCATCGGCGCCGTCGCCTGGTGGATCACGCTGGTCTCCAACACCGACGTCTACAAGGATGCGCCGACCTCATGGGAGACTCTGTGGGACAAGGCCAATGAGGACAAGCTTGGCCTTCTGGCACTTGCCTCGAACTCGTTCCTGCTCGAAGTGACAGCCAAGACCTTCATGGGCGGCACCAATGCGCTCGACACCGAGGACGGACTGAACAAGGCGTTCGAAAAGCTCGCCGAGCTCAAGCCGAATGTCCGGCTGTGGTATCGCGACGAGGCGCAGTTCGAGCAGGCGCTGAAGTCGGGCGAGATCCCGATGGGCCAGTATTATCACGACGTCACCGGCCTCGCGGTCGCCGACGGCTTCCATGTCCGCTCGACCTTCCCGAAGGAAGGCGGCATCCAGGATTCCGGCAATTGGGTGCTGTCGCGCGCCTCGACCAAGGTCGACGAGGCGCATGCCTTCATCGACTATATGAGCCAGCCGTCGATGCAGGGCCTGATGTCGCGCAAGGTCGGAACCACGCCGACGCTGAAGAAAGAGGTGCTCGACCTCAAGCCGGAAGAGTTCGCAGCCGTGTCGTCGGATATCGATCCGATCATCCCGCGCTACGACCTCTATACGTCGAAGGCCGACTGGATCAACCAGAAGTGGACCGAGCTGATCGTCGGCTGAGCCGTTCGATCCGTCTGAACCACAGCGGCCGCCGGCATAGTCCGGCGGCCCCTTAGCAAACCCTCCAAGGGATGAGCATGTCCGGACTAGACATCAACGCCGTCACCAAAAAATTCGGCAACTTCGCCGCCGTCGACAATGTCCAGCTCAACGTGCCGCACGGCACGTTCGTGTGCCTGCTCGGCCCGTCGGGCTGCGGCAAGACCACGCTGCTGCGCATGATCGCCGGGCTGGAGGAGCCGACCAGCGGCGCCATCGTGCTCGACGGCGAGGACATCACCCCGCTGCCGACGCACAAGCGCAATCTCGGCATGGTGTTCCAGTCGCTGGCGCTGTTTCCGCATCTCTCCGTCGGCGACAACATCGCCTATGCGCTGCGCATTCGCGGCGCCTCGAAGGAGGAGCAGAAGAAACGCGTCGACGAGTTGCTGGGCCTCATCCATCTGACCGGCTTTGCCGACCGTCCGGTGGCCAAACTATCGGGCGGTCAGCGCCAGCGCGTGGCAATTGCGCGGGCCTTGGCGCTGTCGCCGAAACTGTTCCTGCTCGACGAGCCGCTGTCGGCGCTCGACGCCAAATTGCGCGAGGCCATGCAGGTGGAACTGCGCCAGTTGCAGCAGCGGTTGGGCATCACCACCATCGTCGTCACCCACGACCAGCGCGAAGCCATGACCATGGCCGACCTGGTCGTCGTCATGGGCCACGGCAGAATCCTGCAGGCGGCGCCGCCGATCGAGATCTACCGCAAGCCGGCCGACGCCTTCGTCGCCGACTTCATCGGCATCACCAATCTGCTGCCGGCCGAGATCGACAGCACCGGGCGTACCACCATTCTGGGCACAGCCATTCCAGGTCTTGCCATGCCGGCGGGTCAGACCAAAGCGTCTGTTTCGGTCCGCCCGGAGGATGTGCATCTGGGCAGCCCCGGCGGCTCGGCCATTACCGGCGAGGTGAGTTTCGTTCGCGATCTCGGCGGCACCATCGAGACCTTCGTCGACGTCGGCGGTACCAGCATCATTGCGGTAACGACGCCGCGCGAGCGGCATGACGTGCCGGTCGGCGCCAAGGTCGGCGTAACATTGCCGCCGGCGAGCTGCGTGGTGCTCGGCGCATGAGACGCGAAGCGCCGAAGTCGATAGCCGATTACACGCCGCTGTTCTTTCCGGCGCTGATGCTGATCGTCTTCTTCGTCGTGCCGTTCTCGACGATGATCGCGGTGAGCTTCTTCAAGCGCAACCCGTCCGGTTTCTACACGCCGGATTTCGTGTTCGACAATTACGCCCGCTTCCTGTCGGTGTTCTTCGGCGGCGTGCTCGGCTTTTCGCTGCTGCTGGCGGTGCTGGTCGCCGTCTGCTGCGTGGCCATCGCCTTTCCCTTCACCTACCTTTTGACCCGCCGGCCGCGCCGCGTGCAGACGCTGTGGCTGGTCGGCCTCCTGTCGGTGCTGTCGCTGTCGGAGGTCATCATCGGCTTTGCCTGGTCGACGCTGTTTTCGCGCACCGCCGGCATCACCAATCTGTTCGTGGCGATCGGGCTGATGGACAAGCCGGTGGCGCTGCTGCCGACTTTTGGCGCCGTGCTGACCGGCATGGTCTACCAGGCGCTGCCCTATACGATCCTGGTGCTGTACCCCGCCCTCGTGCGCCTCGACCCGACATTGCTCGAGGCAGCGCGCACGCTCGGCGCCTCGCCGATCCGCGCCTTCTTCAACGTCGTCGCGCCGGCATTGCGCAACACCATTGTGGCGACGCTGATCATGGTCTTCGTGTTCGCCCTCGGCTCCTACCTGCTGCCGCAGATTCTGGGACGGCCTCAACACTGGACGCTGTCGGTGTTGATCACCGACCAGGCGATCTACCAGTCCAACATGCCGTTCGCGGCCGCAATGGCGGTGTTCCTGGTGCTGATCTCGCTGGCGCTGGTCGGATTGACACTGCTCGTCGGACGAAGGGAGAACGCCCTATGACCGCGACCTTGCTGCGCCGTGTCTATTTCACCATCGTCGCGCTGTTCCTGGCGGCGCCGCTGATCGTCGTCGCCGGCGTGTCGGTGAATTCGCGGCAGGAGCTCAGCTTCCCGCCGGTCGGCTTCTCGCTCGCCTGGTACGCCCAGATCTTCACCGATCCGGAATGGCGGCTGGCGCTGATCCATTCTGTGACGCTGGCCGTCTGTTCGGCCGCGATTGCCGTGGCGGTGGCGCTGCCGCTGGCCTGGTTCCTGTGGCGGCGCATCGCGCCATGGGCGAACATTTTCCAGGTGCTGGGGCTTGCCCCCTTCATCCTACCGCCGGTCATCACCGCGCTCGGCTTCCTCTCCTTCTGGGCGACGGTCGGGCTGTTCGGCCAGTTCTTCACCGCCATCATCAGCCACGCCATCTTCTTCGTGACGCTGCCGCTGGTGACCCTGTCGCTCGGCTTTGCCTCGATCGACCGCTCATTGGTCGAGGCTGCGGCGACCATGGGCGCCGATGATCGCACGGTGCTGAAGACCGTGGTGCTGCCGCTGATCCTGCCCTACCTCGTCTCGGGTTACGCCTTCGCCTTCGTCTTGTCGCTCAACGAATACATCGTCGCCTATATGACGATCGGCTTCACCACCGAGACGCTGCCGATCAAGATCTTCAACGCGCTGCGCTACGGCTACACGCCGACCATGGCTTCGGTGTCGGTGTTCTTCGTCGCGGTGGCGGCACTGGTGTTCGGCTCGATCGCCAGGTTCGGCGATATACGCAGGCTGCTCGGGGCGATGTCGTCGGATGGGAGCTGAGCGCATTCATTCTAAGTAACAGCACCAGTACAACACCCCTCGATCGCTGCTCAGACCACCAATGCCATGAAGGTGCTGAGTGCACCCTATGCACTCGCGCAGGCGGCAGCTTCGCGCCTCATCTCGGACTCAGGGGTGAACTTAAGTGCTCCTCGAAAGCGGACAACTGACTTCTTCGCCCGACTATTCGCCAGGGTCGAACTCACCTTTGAACAAGACTGTCTCCACCGGCCCGAGGGGATTGACGATCCGGCTCTCCAGGACTTCGACAAGTTTGCGTCCGACACCCGCTATGTCCACGAAATGAACGCCGATCTTCGCAGGCAAGAAACGTGACAGCCGCGTGCTGTCCCGAGTGACAATGTGGATGTCACTCCCTGGCGCGAGACCTCTTCTGCCAAGAGCGTGTAGTGCCCCCAAAAGGCCCAGTTCGTTGGCGCAAGCCAAGCCCGTCGGCGGATCTGACCAGGCCAGCATGCGATCGAACCAGGCTGCGCTCGATTCCATGGTGAACATTCCATGACCGATCAGCGACTGGTCGATCGGAATACCAGCCTCGGCCATTGCCCTTCCATACCCGGAAAGACGCATGGCACTCGCCTGGTCGCCCGGAACGAGAAGTTGCAGCGCAATGCGTCGGCAGCCCTGGTCCATGAGCCGCCGGGTCGCCTCGTAGGCAATCTGTTCATTGTCGATGTCGACATAAGGATATGCTGTATCCAGGTCAGTTCTTCCAAACGCGACGAATGGCATGCCTCTATCCAGCAATAGCTTAACGCGTGGATCACCCAAGACCATGCGCGTGATAATCAGTCCGTCTGTGCTGCCCGCCTGAAGCTGTCGCTGCACACTCTCGATGGGGTCATCATCGGGCGTGGTGGAGTAGATGGATAGACTATAACCCGCTTGCCGCGCCGCCAGCGTCATGCCTTCGATTAACGGAAGCTTCAACAGATCGGACAGATGATCTTGTGTTTCCATCGGGTAGATTGCTGTCATCGTCAGCGTGCGGCCAGTTTTGAGCGCGAAGCCATGATGATTTGGCACATAGCCGACCCGCTGCGCCACTTCCTTGACGCGAGCGATGGTGGCGGGATGAACCTCCGGCCCATCCTTCAGCGCGCGGGATACCGTGGTCACCGAAAGGGAAAGTTCCGCCGCGATCTGTTTCAGGTTGGTCATGTCGCCCGACCTCATTTGCGAAAGCGCCGGCTGATTTGCTGACTTTCACTAGGTGACCGAATTCCACCTCACGGTCAATCCAAGCTCTCGCTAAAGCAGCTTGACTCTCCTGCAATTGGATGCAATCGTAACGTTACGATTGGCAAGAATTGGCCCTTTTTAGCGCGTCTCAACAAATTCTAGGGAGGAGAACCTATGTCTTGGTTACGCATTTCCTTGACGGCATTCGCATTCTCGGCCGCCGTGCCGGTCTATGCCCAATCAGTCACCATCACGACCGCGGGCGGCGATTATGGCAACGCCATGAAGGAAGCCATGTGGGCCCCCGCTGCAAAAGAGCTTGGCTATGATATCCGCGAGGAGACCCTCAGCGACGGCTTGGCCGCCCTGAAGATGCAGGTTACCTCGGGCACGGTCACAACCGACGTCATTCACCTGGGCTCACCGGAGGGCGCGCAGGCCGCCGCACAGTCGCTGCTGGAGCCGCTCGACTACACGATCATCGACCCAAAGGCCGTGCCGGACGGCGCAAAGTCCGACTACTGCTATCCATTCGACTCCTATGGCACCGTCTTGTCGTGGAACACCAAGACCTATGGCGAAAACCCGCCGAAGACATGGGCGGAGTTCTGGGACGTTGCCAAATTCCCCGGCCGTCGTGCGCTGCGTGCCAATGCCCAGGACTCGATCGAGATCGCGCTGCTCTCCGATGGCGTAGCACCGGCGGACGTCTATCCCGTTCTCAGCACGCCAGAGGGTCTGGATCGCGCTATCAAGCGGCTCGAAGCACTCAAGCCAAATGTCGCCGTTTGGTGGACCTCGGGAGCGCAGTCGGCGCAGTTGCTGAAAGATGGTGAGGCGGATTTGGTCGTTACCTGGAACGGGCGGGCCCAAACCGTAAAAGCAGATGGCGGCGCGGCCGACTACACGTTCAAGGGTTCCGTCATTGGCACCGACTGTCTTGCGGTGCCGAAAGGGGCGCCGAACAAGGAAGCAGCTATGAAGCTCATCGCAGCGATGACACAGCCCGCGCGCGTGGCGAAGCTGACCGACTTCATAGCCTATGGCCCGGTCAATCCTGCTGGCTATGAGGGTGGCCTTATCCCCGAGGACCGTCTCAAGACGCTGGCGACCGCGCCTGAAAATGCCGGCACTTCGGTGTTTTCGAATTCAGAATGGTGGGTCAGGAATGGCGAGGCTGCCCAAAAAGCCTTCGATGAGATGATGGCCCGCTGAGTCTCAGCTCTAAGGCTTGAGCACATGATGAAGTCGCTCCCGATCACCATCGACAGCGTGCGCAAGACCTATGGATCTTACGTCGCGCTGGACGATGTCTCGCTCGACATTCGGGCTGGCGAATTCCTCACGCTGCTGGGGCCATCGGGATCGGGCAAGACCACGCTGCTCATGGCTCTGGCCGGCTTTGTCCGGCCGGATTCCGGTAGACTTCTGTTGGGCGATCGCGACATTACCCGCCTGGCCCCGAACAGGCGCAACATCGGCATAGTCTTCCAGAACTACGCCCTGTTTCCCCACATGAACGTTCTGGCAAATGTTGAGTATCCGCTGGTGCTGCGCAAGGTACCGAAAGCCGACGCCCGCCAGCGGGCGCTCGACACTTTGGACCGCGTGAAGCTCGAAGGTTTGGCGGAGCGCAACATTGCCGCATTGTCCGGCGGCCAGCGCCAGCGGGTTGCGTTAGCGCGGGCGATCGTCTTCGAGCCGCGCGTGATGCTGATGGACGAGCCGTTGTCGGCGCTCGACAAGAATTTGCGCGAAACCATGCAGTACGAGATCCGGCGTCTGCACGATGATCTGGGGATCACCACGATTTATGTGACGCATGACCAGCGCGAAGCACTGATCATGTCAGACCGGGTCGCGGTGATGAATTCCGGCCGTATTCAGCAGATCGACACGCCACAGCGGATTTATGATCGTCCATCGACCCGCTTTGTCGCGGAGTTCATGGGTGAGGCCAACATTGTGGCCCCGGGCGCGGTGCGCAGAATAGACGGCGCCGATGCATCAAGCGAAGCTCTGATGATCCGCGCCGAAAGTTTCCATCTTGATGCGAAGCTCGTCGGGCGAGACGGGGTGGCGCTCGAGGGAACGCTGCGCGCCAAGGCGTTTCGCGGCGAGAACTGGCTTTTGACGCTGGCGCTTGACGGCGGGCAAGAGATTCTTGTCTGCGTTCCGGCGGCGATGGCCAGCGGCTGCGGCGAGCTTGCGACCGGTCAGCGAGTGACCGCATATGCACCGGCAGCGAAAGTTCACGCGATACCGGGAGCAGGAGCGTGACCGTCATCGCCGATCCTGCGCTCGCGGCAGACGCACGACGCGAGCGGCGGTTCTTCCTGTCGCTTTCAGTGCCCGCGCTTTTGATCGTTGGGCTGGCGGCGATCCTGCCCATCGTCTGGATTATCCGGCAATCCTTCCTCACCACAGCGGGTGAATACACCGTCGGCAACTACGAGAAAGTGCTTTCGAGCGGACTGACATGGTCGGCACTCGTCACCACCCTTGAGCTGTCCGTGGGCACGCTGGCGATCTGCATTCTACTCGGTACCCCCTTGGCGCTCGCCCTGGCCAGCACCAGACCAAGGGTGGCCAATTTGCTGATGGCCTTCGTCATGCTGCCGTTGTGGACCTCCATTCTGGTGCGCACCTATGGCTGGCTCGTTCTGTTGCGACGCGATGGCCTGATCAACGCGGCTTTGACCGGTTCAGGCCTGACAGCTGAGCCCTTGCCGCTGGTCTACAACTTAACGGGAACGCTCATCGGCATGGTTCACTACATGCTGCCGCTCTTCCTGCTGCCCGTTTATGCGGCGATGCGCGATATCGATGCAAACCTCGTTCGCGCGTCGGCGAGCATGGGCGCCACGCTCGGACAAACGATCCGCACGGTCATTCTGCCGCTTTCGGCCGGCGGCATCTTCTCGGGTTCGATCATCGTCTTCATTTACACCATAGGGTTCTTCATCACGCCCGCGGTGCTTGGCGGCGGCAAGGTAAACCCTCTTTCCACCCGGATCGAGCGCACGCTATCGACCTTCCAGGATTGGGGCTCGGCGAGCGTCCTGGGCATCCTGCTCCTCGTACTAATGGCGTTGGTGGGGGTGATGTTCCTGGCTGCGCGGCGGCTGATTGCCGGACGCAGCATCGGCACAGCCCATGCTTGAAGCCTATCCAGATAGCAGGCTGGCCCGCATCCTCCTGTGGAGCTTTTGCGCGCTCGTTATGGCGTTCCTGATGCTGCCGACGCTCGTCGTCGTGCCGCTCTCTTTTTCGGCGTCCAATCTTTTGGAGTTCCCGCCGCGCGCATACTCGTTGCGCTGGTACGAGGCTTTCTTCGGTTCGGCGGCATGGATGGCCGCACTCAGGACGAGCCTGATCCTTGGCACATTGACGGCGATGATCGCAGTGCCCCTGGGGCTGCTGGCCTGCATTTCGATAAATCGGCTCGGCGGAAAGGCCGCCATTGCCATTCAGGGTATTCTGCTAACCCCTTCTATCGTGCCGGGAATCCTGCTCGCGATTGGTCTCTTCTTTGTTCTGGCGGCCCAACGTCTGGTCGGAACGCTGTTCGGTGTCCTGGTCGGACATGTGGTGCTGGCCATTCCGGTCGCCTGCATTGTGTTGGTGCCCGCCTTGGCCCGCTTTGACTGGAACCAGGTTCAGGCGGCGCGCAGCCTGGGCGCAAACTGGGCAAGAGCCATTGGCGGAATAATTGTCCCCCAACTTCGGATAAGTCTGTTGTCGGCCACGCTGATGGCCTTCCTGACCTCGCTCGATGAATCCGTCATTTCGATCTTCGTCGCGAGTGGTCAAAACAGCACGCTGCCGAAGCTCATGTTCCTGTCGCTGCGCGATCAGATCGACCCGACCATTGCGGCGATTTCGACCTTGTGGACCGTCATCGTCGTGGTCGTTGTCCTCGTCGTGACCCTTCGCCAAAAATCCTGACCGAGATTGGAAACATGCCCAACAATCATCATGCAGCCGACGATCTGGCGGATCATTCAACGGACATACCCCAGGTGGGGTTGGCGATCATCACCGGCTCGGCGAATTGGGGTCTCGCCTTTCCGGAAGATGTCGAAGTCGATGGCGTCCGCACCTTGCAACGAGACATGAGTTTCGAAACCCCTTTCGGTCCCAGCGACAATTGGAAACTGCTCGAATTCGATGCATCTATTACCGTCGAGGGCAAAACGAAACGTGCCCTGTGCATGTATTCGCACGGCAATCCCCGAGACCATATCGACCATTCCTGTCATCGCCGCGCGTTCTGGGTCTTGATGAAAGCGGGTGTAAGGCAAGTGCTGGCCTGCTCGACCGTTGGCGCCGTCAACAAGGCGATCCAGCCCGGCGACATAGTCGTAAACGCCGATATCATCGAACTGTCGCAGACCCCGTTTTCACTTCTGCCTGGCCGCCAGAGCTTCGACTGCTCGGGCAAGCAGATCGTATGTCCAAGATGTGCGGCATTGTTGGCCGAGACCGCCCGGCGCCATTGGCCAGCCGAATGCCGCGTCCATGGCATCGAGCAGCAGTTGGTGGCTGCCCACTGCTACGGGCCGCGACTGACAACTCCCGCCGAAGCTCTGGCGTATCGAAACATGGGAGCGGACGTGCTCAACCACTCGATCGCCCCTGAGGCCACCTTATCGCGCGAGATCGGCGCCTGTTTCGTGCCCCTGGCGTTCGTCACGGCCGGCTTCAACGACTATATGGACCGCGAGCGCCAGAAATTGCTGCAGGAGCACGTGCTGCCGAGCCTCTCTATGACAGCCTCGCGGGTTGCGCTGGAGACCGCGGCGCGACTTCCGGCCAATCCGGAATGCTCTTGCCACGGCTTGAAGTCGCCCCAACCGGCAGAGCGTTCTACCCGGTTCTGAAAAGCAGCGAGAGTCTGGGATCGTTCACTCGCAACGATGCTCGCGTCGAACTGAGAGTCCGCTTTTGAAGATCCCACGCCCGAAGCGTTCGGCCGCTTCCGGTCCCAAAGGCGACACCATACATCTGCTCTGCAGTGACTGCTTCGGGCAGTTGGCGGACCGCTTGGTGCGTCTTCAATGGCTGAAGACGAGCGGCGGCGCCAATCGATCCCGCCGCAGCCAGCGCGCTAACAGCAGCACCGCCACCACGGCCAGACCCGACGCAAGGCCGATCCAGATGCCGACGCCGTGCAGGCCGAAATGGAAGGCGAGCAGCACGCCGAGCGGCAGGCCGATGCCCCAATAGCCGATCGCGGCATAGATCATCGGCACCTTGGTGTCGTGCAGGCCGCGCAGCATGCCGGCGGCAACGGCTTGCGCACCGTCGAAGATCTGAAACAGCGCGGCAAAGGCCAGGAACGACACGGCCAGCGCGATCACCCTGGCGTTCGCCGGATCGGTCATGTCGATGAAGGCGCTGATCAACAGATGCGGCCACAGCACCATCACCAGCGCCATCAGCGCCATGGACGAGACGCCGATGACGAAGGCGGTCCAGCCGGCGCGCGAAACGCCGGCCGGATTGCCGGCGCCGTGGGCCAGCCCGACGCGCACTGTGACGGCCTGGTTGAGACCGAGCGGCACCATGAAGGAGATCGAGGCGATCTGGATGGCGATGGCGTGCGCGGCGAGCGAATCCGCATCGATCAGGCCCATCAGCAGGGCTGCGGCGTTGAAGATCGTCACCTCGAAGGCGAGGATGCCGGCGATCGGCATGCCGAGCCGCAGCAGACCCTTGAAGCGCGGCCAGTCGGAGCGCCAGAAGCGGCCGAACAGGCGGTAGCGGCGGAATTTCTTCTCCAGCATCACCACGGCTGCCAGGCCGCAAAACATCAGCGTGCTCGACAGCGTGGTCGCCAGCCCCGAACCGGCAATGCCCATCGAGGTGACGCCGAGATTGCCGAACATGAACACCCAGTTGAAGAAGGCGTTGCAGGCGACGGCGACGAAGACGATGATCAGCGCCCAGCCCGGCCGCTCCAGCGCCGAGATGAAGGAACGCAGCACGATATAGCCGTAGAAGGGCAGCACCGCCCATTCCAGCCAGCGCAGATAGATGCCGGCCTGATGTGCCAATGCCGGCTCCTGGCCCATGGCCAGCAGAATGGCCTCGCCATGCCACAGCACCATCCAGATCGGGATCGAGATCAGGATCGCCAGCCACAGCCCTTGCCGCACGGTGCGGCGCAAATCGCGCACCGAATAGCGGCGGCGGCCAAGCTCGGTGGCGATCATCGGCGAGGTCGCCAGCATCAGGCCGAGGCCGAAGATCAGCGGCATGAAATAGAGGTTGGCGCCGAGCGCGCCGCTGGCCAGCGTGTCCGCGCCTAGACGCCCCATCATCATGACGTCTGTGGCGGTCATCGCGGTCTGGCCGAGATTGGTGAGCACCATCGGCCAGGCCAGCGCCAGCGTCGCCCTGATTTCCTGACGCCAAAGATTTTCCGGCGCACGAGCGCCGGCTTCGATCGCAGACATTGTCCTGCTCTTTCCGATTGCGGCGCGTCGGCAACGAGGCCGGAAGCCGCACTTCCAAACGGCAAAACCTTCGGTTTCGCAGCGTTTGCGTCGTTCTATTGGACGAAATGCGGCATGAAGGCAAGGGAGGACGGGCAGCCGGCGATTGAGCCAGAGGCGGGAACCCCCTCCTGTCCGGCCGCCCTTGGATCAGCCGATGCTTTCGCCACCGTCGATCACCAGCGCCTGGCCGGTCATGAAGGATGAGCGGTCGGAGACGAGGAACAGGATCGCTTCGGCGATCTCCTCGGCGCTGGCCCAGCGGCCCATCGGAATCCTGGTGCGGACATAGGTTTCGATCGCATCGCGTCCGCCCATCTGGGCGATGAACGGCTCGTTGAAAGGCGTGTCGACCCAGCCGGGGCAGAGCGCGTTGACGCGCACATTGTGCCGGGCATAGTCGAGCGACATCTGCCTGGTCATCGCCACCACGGCATGTTTGGACGTGGCATAGGCGATCATCTCGCGGTCGTAGAAGACGCCCGAATTCGAAGCCGTGTTGAGGATGACGCCGCCGCCTTGCGCGACCATTGCCGGCATGACCAGCCGCGCGGCCAGAAACTGCGCCCGTACATTGATGCGCCATGACGCATCCATACCATCGACCTCGACCTCGGTCAGCGTGCCGCCGACCTGGATGCCGGCGTGATTGTGCAGAATGTCGATGCGGCCATACTTGCCGAGAGTGCCTGTGATGAGCTTCTCGACCGCGGCGTCGTCAGAGACGTCGGTAACAACGGCCTCGGCCTGCCCGCCCACTGCCCGGATGTCCGCCGCTGTCGTCTCGCCGCTGGTCTTATCCCGGTCGGCGATGACCACCACAGCGCCTTCCCTGGCCATGATCATGGCGCCGGCGCGGCCGATGCCGGAACCGGCGCCCGTCACCACGGCGATGCGGTCTCTAAGGATCATGAATTTGTCTTTCAGCTGGATGGCTTGTTCAGTTTGACGGCTGGCGCTGGCGCAGCTGCCATTGGGCAAGCACCACCAGAAGAACCGAGGCGACGAGCACGATGGTGGCGATGGCGTTGATTTCCGGCGTCACGCCGCGCCGGATCGAGGCGAAGACATAGATCGGCAGCGTCGTCTGCGCGCCGGCGACGAAGAAGGCGACGATGAAATCGTCGAAGGAGAAGGTGAAGGCGAGCAGGAAACCGGCGACCACAGCCGGCATGATCTGCGGCAGCACGATCGAGCGAAACGTCGTCAGCGGCGTGGCGTAGAGATCGCTCGAGGCCTCGACCAGGTTGCGGTCGAGGCTGGCGAGACGCGTGCCGACGATTATCGTCACCAACGCCATCGAAAACAGGCCGTGGGCGGCGATGATCGATCCATAGCCGAGCGACAGGCGCGGCGGCTGGTCGTTTGGCCAGATCGAGGCGAGGAACGGGTTGAGCACGCCAAACAGCTGGACCAGCGCGACAAGCGTCGAGATGCCGATGACGACGCCGGGAACGACGATCGCGGCACCCATCAGCGCGTCGAAGACGGCGCGGGTTCTGAGCCCGACCCGCGCCAGGCCGAGTGCCGCCGCCGTGCCGCACACCGCCGCCAGAAGGGCGCTGGTGGTGGCGATGAACAGGCTGTTCTTCAACGCCTCGACCAGGAACGGGTTCGACAGCGCCGTGCCGTACCACTGCACCGAAAAGCCGGTGAACTCGCTGGCATGGCGGCCGGCGTTGAAGGAAAACAGCACGACCAACGCGATCGGCAGATAGAGGAAGGCGAAGACGGCTGTGACGAAGGCGCGCATCAGATCAGATCCACCCTGCGGGCGCCCGACACCCGTGTCGAAATGCGGTTTGCCGCGATCAGCACCACCACCGAAACCGCCACCAGCGTGATGGCGATGGCCGATCCGAACGGCCAGTTGCGCGACTGCAGGAACAGGTCGACCAGCGCATTGCCGATGAAGAACACCTTGCCGCCGCCAAGCAGCGTCGGGATCAGGTATTCTCCGAGCAGCAGGATCATGACCAGTGAGAAGCCGGTCATGACGCCCGGCAGCGACAGCTTCAGCGTCACCCCCAGAAAGGTTGAGAGCGGGGTCGCGCCGAGATCGGCGGAGGCTTCCAGCAGCCTTCGGTCGAGCCGCTCGAGACTGACATAGATCGGCAGGATCATCAGCGGCAGATAGCCATAGACGATGCCGAGCAGCACGGCGCCCGGCGTGTTGATCAGCCTGACATCCTCGATACCGACAAAGGCCAGCAGCGCGGGAATGCCGCGTCCGCCCAGAATGTACATCCAGGCATAGGTACGCATCAAAAGGCTGGTCCAGAACGGAATGACGACGAGCGCAAGCAGGATCAGCCGCCAGCGTTGCGGCGCCTTCAGGGCAAGGTAGTAGGCGACGGGGTAGGCGACGAGCAGGCAGGCAAGCGCGCCCACCGGCGCCAGCATCATGGTGTTCCAGAAGGCAGTCGCCCGCGCCGGGAGGTTGGCATATTGCGCCAGCGTGAAGGCGGCCTGGTAGCCGCCCTCCGGCGCCCGCTCGCCGACGCTGAACACGGCAATGGCGACGAACGGCAACACCAGAAACACCACCAGCCACGCTGTAGCCGGAGCGAGCAGCAGCGCTGTCAGGATGTTATACCGAAATCTGTTGCCGTGCATGGAAACCGCCCCGATGCCGGCGGACATAGGCCCACCGGTTTCCGTTTGCGTCAGGCCGGCCTCAAGCCGACTTGAAGCGCGCCATCAGCTCGGCGCGGCCGGGATCGGTCAGCGTCGCCGCCGCACCGAATTCCAGCGGTGTCAACAGGTCGGCCGCCGGATAGAGGATCGGATTGTCCAGCACTTCCTTGGGCAGCAGCTTGTTGACGCGTGCGTCGGTCGACGGCGCGCCGTTGGCCAGATGCTCCTTCACCGCGACCTCAGGGGTCATCAGATAGTTGAGCAAGGCATAGCCGGCCGGCTTGTTCGGCGCGTCCTTCGGGATGGCGTAGAAATCGGTCCAGATTTCGCCGCCCTCCTTGCCCAGCACATAGGCGATCTCCGGGATATCGCGATGCAGCTGTGCGCCGTCATTCGTCCAGCACATGGTCATCCAGGCGTCGCCCGCCCGCATGCCCGGCTGGTAGTCGGACGAGACCGCGAACAGATGCGGCTTGACCTTGAGCAGCAGCTCCTCGGCCTTGGCGAGTTCGTCCTGCTTCAGCGAGTTGAAGGAATAGCCGTGATATTTCAGCGCGTTGCCGATTGTGGTCAGCTGGTAGTCGTGGACCATGGTGCGGCCATCGCCCTCGGCCATGGCGACGTCCCAGAATTCCTTCCAGCTGGTCATCGGCTTGGCCAGCTTCTTGGTGTTGACGGCAAAGCCCGTGGTGCCCCAGTTCTTCGGCACCGCGTAGGTCGTGCCGTCGATCGTGCCTTCCGAGGTGAAGCGCGGGTCCTCCTGGGAGCTGTCGAAATTCGGCAGCTTGGCCATGTCGAGCGGATCGATGATGCCGAGTTTCTTGTAGGTCGAGATCGTGTAGTTGGTCGGCACGAACAGGCTCCAGCCCGAGGCGCCGGCCTGCAGCTTGGCAAGCATCTCCTCATTGGAGCCGAAGACGTTGACCTCGACGGCGACGCCGGTGTCCTTCTTGAAATTCTCGAAGGTCTGCGGGTCGTGATAGTTCGGCCAGGTGGCGATCGACATGCGGTCGCCGAGGTTTTCGGCGGCGAAGGCCGGCGTCGGCATGATGCCGAGCTCGCGCGCCATCACCGCGGTTGCGATGCTAAGGCCGGTGAGGCCGAGGAAATCGCGCCGGCCGATCGAGCCGCGCTTCAAACGCATCAGCTGGTCGACGAATTTCTCGGGGCTTATCGGCAGTCCGTCACGATATGATTTCGACATTTTTTGCTACCCTCTGGTTGGTCCCGTTGTTCTTGGTCTCCGGAAACGCCAGCGGCGTCCCGGAGGCAAAGCCGATGGCGACGGGTTCGCCCGGCTTGAAGAGATTGCCATGGCCGATCACATGGTCGGCCTTGGCCAGCAGCGTTCCGATGCCCTGCACCTCGATGGCGTATTCCGCCGTCGAGCCCAAGAAGATCCGGTTGCGCACGATGCCCTTGAAAGGGCTGCCTTTGGTGGCGCCGAGGCTTAGCGATTCAGGACGCAGGCTGACAGAAACGGTCTCACCCTGCTGCAAGGCGGTTCGTTTGCGCGCGGCAATGACGGTTCCGTCCGCCAGCGCCACATTGACAAGATCGCCTGTATGCCCGGCAACCTTGCCGCTCAACAGATTGGTCTTTCCGACGAAGTCGGCGACGAACAGGTCGGCCGGCTCGTCATAGATCTCGCTTGGTTGCCCGAGCTGTACGATGCGGCCGCCATTCATGACGCAGACGAAGTCGCTCATCGACAGCGCTTCCTCCTGGTCGTGAGTGACCAGCACGAAGGTGATGCCGATCTCGCGCTGCAGGTTCTGCAACTCGATCTGCATATCGGTGCGCAGTTTCTTGTCGAGCGCCGCCAGCGGCTCGTCGAGCAACAGCACCGCCGGCTTGTTGACCAGTGCGCGCGCCAGCGCGACGCGCTGCTGCTGGCCGCCGGAGAGTTCGTGGATCTTGCGGCGGCCATAGCCGGCGAGCCGCACCATTTCGAGCGCCTCGCCGGCGCGCCGGCCGATTTCCTGCGACGACAGGCGCGGCCGTGCCTGGCGCAACCCGTAGGACACATTGGCTTCGACATCGAGATGCGGAAACAGAGCGTATTGCTGGAACACCATGTTGACCGGCCGACGATAGGGCGGCGTTCCGGCCATGTCCCGGCCACGGATAAACACCTGGCCTTCGCTCGGCTGCTCGAAGCCGCCGATGATGCGCAGGCATGTGGTCTTGCCGCAGCCGGACGGTCCGAGAAGGGCGACAAAGGCTGAGGGGGGCACAGCGAGATCAATGCCGCTGACAGCGGTCACGGCGCCATAGCGCTTGGTGACGCCGCGAAATTCGATGTCGGGCACTGCGGTCAAGGTGCTGGCTCCAGCAACAGGGCTATTTCAGGACGCTACCAGAGCCAATGGCGTCTAGTATATACCTCGCAGGTGGTATATCTGAGCTATTTTCGGGTTTAAGGGGGTATTAGTTGGGCGCTTCCCGCAGCGACGAATACAGCCGGCTCGCAGCCCTTGTCGCGGCGACACGAGAGACGAGCGGCGACCTGTTCGGCCAGGCAATGGTCGGCTGGCTGAGCCAGCATGTCGGCTTCGACCACTGCGTGATCTTCGGTTACCGCGGCGCCTCGCGACCGCCGCTGCTGTTCGAAACCTTCTCGCCGGCCGAGAGCCATGTCTTCGTCACGCTCTATCAGGAAGGACCTTATCTGCTCGACCCATTTCATCACGCGGCGGTGGAGCGCAAGGAGGGGTTCTGGCGCATGCGCGAACTGGCCCCCGACCGCTTCTATGCCAGCGAGTATTTTCGCACCTACTATAGCCAGACAAGGCTGGCCGAGGAGGTCGGCTTCTTCGTGCCGCTGCCCGGCAAGGATGCGCTGGTGCTGTCGCTGATGCGATTGCACGCCTCGGGTCCCTTCGGCACCGCCGATGCCAGGCTGCTGCGCGACATGGCACCGGCGGTCATCAACTTCGCCCGGTTGCGCTGGCCCGCACTTTCGGCCGAGGAGCAGGACGAAGCGGAGCAGGGCGAGACGATCGCCGCCGTCAACGAGTTCGACCGTGCCCACATTTGGGAAAGCCTGTCGCTGACCCCGCGCGAAAAGCATGTCGTCGATCTGGTGCTGCAGGGGCATTCCACCGAGTCGATCGCAAGAGCCATGCGCATCGTGCCGGGAACGGTGAAGGTTCACCGCCGCAACATCCACCGCAAACTCGGCATCAAATCCCAGGCCGGGCTGTTCGCCCGCTTCATTGAGATCATCGAGAGCCGGCGTTGAAATCGCTGAGGCAGACATCGTTCACTTGCGGGCGACAGACTGCTACGGATTGCCCGAAACCAGTCGCTTCCTCATACGCCCCGGAGAGCAGACGATGGCATTCAGGCGCAGAAAGAACACGGCCGCGATCCCTCGCACGGTGCCGGCTTTCGAGCACATCGTCACCGAGGCGAGCGACAGTTTCCTGTGGCGGCTCGACGACTATCCCTGGGAGCGCAATGTCTGGAATTTTCATCCGGAATACGAGATCCATCTCCTGAGGAAGTCTTCCGGGGTCGCGCTGGTCGGCGATCACATCGGCGAATTCGGGCCGGGCTACCTGAGCATCGTCGGCGGCGGGCTGCCGCATGACTGGGTGACATCGGTGCAACCCGGCGAGCTGATCGAAGGACGCGACATCGTGCTGCAATTCGATCCGCAGCGGCTGCGCGGCTCGGCGGGACTGCTGCCTGAGCTGCGCGAACTAGAACCGTTCCTGGAGCGATCGCTGCGCGGCATCGTCTTCCATGGCCGCGCCGCGCTCGACGGCGCTGCGCTGATGGAACGGATGGGCACCGTGCACGGGCTCGCCCGGTTTTGCCTCTTCCTCGAACTGGTCGATCTGCTGGCCAGGACAGACGAATACGAGCTTTTGTCCTCGCCGGATTTCTCACCCGCGCTCGACGCAACCTCGCTGGACATCATCCAGCGCACGCTGACCTATCTCTTCCAGCACTTCGCCGAGGACCTGAAGCTGCCGGAGGCGGCGGAGCTGGCGGGGATGAGCGAAAGCACGTTTTCGCGCTTCTTCCAGAAAAACACCGGTAACAGTTTCAGCGACCACATCGCCAAGCTCCGGCTCTGGCAAGCCTGCAAGCTGCTGGCGGACACCGATATTCCGATCACCGACATCTGCTTCCAGGTCGGCTACATGAACATCTCCAACTTCAACCGCGCCTTCCTGCGCAAGCACCGGATGACGCCGTCATCCTACCGCAAGCTGTCGAAGCAGCGGATGACGATGCGCGCCTGAAAACCGGCCTTCCTCACTCCATCGGTACTCATGTGACAGAGGCCGTGCAGGCGGGCCGGATTTTGCAGCGCACAATGCATAAAAGTACAGGTCTGCTGCAACGGGGCTTCTAGCGCGGCCTTTAGCAACTCCTCATTTTGGCGATGGGTGGCTTGTCGCTCGGGCGATGGCGAGGATCGCGCAACCGAAGACTTACGCTTCCTGCGACTGTTCCTGGAGGAGAAAATCAATGAAACCAATTCGGCTCGCTGCGAGCATAAGCGCAGCTTTCATGCTTACCACGACCCTCTCGACCATGGCGCTGGCGGCGCCGGTCTGCTCGGCGCCGGTCAAGGTGCTGGCGCAACCGCGTGACGGGCTGACGCTGCTGGAAGCGTCCAAGGACGAGTTCCAGAAACTGGCCGGCGCCAGCTTCCAGATCGACTATCTCAACGAGAACGACCGCCGGGCAAAGTCGCGCGCCGATGCGTCCACGGTCGGCAACTACAACGTCTACTATGTCGACGAAGCCAATGTCGCGCTGTTCGCCTCGTCGAAATGGATCGTGCCGCTCACCGACTATTACCCGGCTGACTACGACTACGCCGATTTCGACCCGGGCCGGCAGAAGGTCGCCACCTATGACGGCAAGGTGTGGTTCGCGCCGCTGACCGGCGGCGGCGACCTGATGGTCTACCGCAAGGACATTCTGGAAGCCGCCGGCATCCAGCCGCCGAAGTCGCTGGACGAGTTGATCGCCGACGTGCCGAAGCTGACCGATCCCGACAAGGGCATGTACGGCATCGCGCTGCGCGGCGCGCGTGGCTCGGGCGCCAATGTCTGGCGCTGGATGCCGTTCTTCAAGGCCTATGGCGGAAAATGGTTCGACGGTGACAAGCCGGCTTTCAACTCCGAGGCCGCGGTCAAAGCGACCGAGACCTATCTTAAACTGTTCAAGGATTCAGCGCCCGGCACGCAGACCGGCAGCTGGGACGAATCGACCGGCGCCTTCCTGTCGGGCCAGGTTGCCATCTTGGTCGAATCGACGCCGCTGTCGGGCATGGCGGTCGACCCGAAGACCTCGCAAGTGGTCGGCAAGATCGGCTTCCTGCCGCCGCCCTCGCCACTGACCGGCGGCGGCTACGGCCACGGCCTCGCCATCGCCGCCAAGGCCAATGCCGATGACGCCGCGAAGCAATGCGCCGGCCTGTTCATCGCCTGGGCGACGTCGAAGGAGAACGAGAAGCGCCGGCTCGACGCGCACCAATTCGGCGAGCTCAACCGCACCAGCGTGCTGTCCAGCAAGGAGTTCGCCGACATCTATGGCGCCGATCTCGGCCAGGCGCTTGCCGATACCGGCAAGGTGACGGCGGTGAACTTCTGGCAGGATCCGCGCTGGCCGGATCTCGGCGACCGCTGGGGCATCATCCTGGAAGAGCTGGTCACCGGCACGCGCACCGACGTCAAGGGCGGCCTCGACGAACTCGAGGCCTACGCCAACGAGCTGGTGAAGAAGAAGTAATCCTCCCGCCCGCGGCGCGCGGTCCACGGCATTCGACCGGATGCCGGGACCTGTGCGCCGCGGGTCTCTCCAAAAAGGCACAGCCCGAGGATAGGCAATGCGCCGACGCTCTTCCCTGCCCGTGACGTTTCTGGTTCCGACGCTCGCCATTCTTCTGGTGCTGTCGATGGTGCCGACGCTGTACGCCATCGTCATTGCGCTGCAGAACCGCGAGCTGAGCTCGTCGGACTATTCCTGGGTCTGGCTGTCGAACTTCATCGACCTGTTCGCCGACCGGCGTTTCCTCAACGCGGTCTGGGTTTCGGTGAAGTGGGAAATCGTCACCGTGGTGGCGACGATGATGGTGGCGATCGGGCTCGGCGTGCTGATGTTCGAAGTAGCGTCGCCGCGGCTGCGCAACATCTACTGCCTGCTGTTCATCATCCCGGTGCTGTTGCCGCGTGTCTCGGCGGCCTTCGTGTGGAAGTTTGCCTATCATCCGCTCTACGGCATCGCCACCTATCCCTACAGGCTGATCACCGGCGGGCTGATCTTCGACCCGCTGTCGAAGCCGTCGATTGCCCTGTTTGCCGTCGCCTCGGTCGATGTCTGGCAGTGGGGACTGTTCTTCGCGGTCATCGTGCTGAAGCTTCTGGAGACCTTGCCGCCGCAGCCGATCGAAGCGGCGCGGCTCGACCACGCCAAACGCTGGCAGATCCATGCCTATGTGACCTTGCCTATGCTGAAGGCGCCGCTGATCAGCCTGATGTTCGTCAAGATGATCGAATCGCTGCGCTCCTTCGACCTGATTTATGTGATGACGCGCGGCGGGCCGGGCGTGGCGACCGAGACGCTCGACATGTACGCCTTCTCGCAAGGCTTCATCGAATCCGGCAAGGTGTCCTATGCCTCGGCCATGGCGGTGCTGATGATGATCGCGACTGTCATCACCTTCACCATGCTGTGGAAGCGGGTGCAGGCATGAGGCCGTATCGCATGAGACCGGGCCGCCTCATCGGCAAGATCATCCTAGCCTTCGCCGGCTTCATGGCGGTGTTTCCGCTCGCCTGGACGGCGGTCAATTCGCTGAAGAACAATGTCGACATCATCACCCGCGTGCCGCGCCTGGTGTTTACCCCGACCTTCGACAATATCAGCTACATCATCGGCCGCGACAGCGTCATGACCGGTCTCTATAACTCGGTCATTTCCTGCGGCGTCGCCGTGCTGATCGGCGTCATGCTCGGCCTTCCGGCAGCCTATGCGGTGGCGCGCTATCCCAATCGCTTCGCTGGCGACATCCAGTTCTTCGTGTTGTCGCTGCGCTTCCTGCCCCCGGTGGCGGTCGCCATTCCGCTGATGGTGATCTGGCTGCAGATCGGGCTCTACGACACCTTGCCGGCGCTGATCGTCACCTATTCGCTGCTCACCATCTCGGTGATCATGTGGCTCGCCATTCCCGCCTTCCAGGCCGTGCCGAAGGAAATCGAGGAAGCCGCTTTCGTCGACGGCTACGGCGCTTACTCGGTGTTCTGGCGCATTGCGCTGCCGGTAGCGGCGCGCTCGCTGATCGGCGCCGTCGCCTTCAGCTTCGTGCTGGTGTGGAACGAATTCCTGATCGCGCTGATGCTGTCCAGTTCCAACGCCAAGACATTGCCGATCGTCGCTTCCGAACTTTCACAGCAAGGCATGAACGTGCCGTGGGGAATCCTCAACGCCTCGGTCGTGCTGTTGTCGCTACCGCCGCTGCTGTTCCTCGGCGTGCTCAGCGGCTTCCTGAATTCCGTTTTCCGGCAAAAAAAGACTTGATGCGAGGACTTACCTATGCGGGCACTGGTGCTTGAGAAAAAAGGCGAACTGTCGCTGCGCGAGATCGCGCTGCCGCTCGACGTCGGACCGGGCGATGTCAAGATCGCCATCCACACGGTCGGCGTCTGCGGCAGCGACGTGCACTATTACACCCATGGCGCCATCGGCAGCTATGTCGTGCGGGCCCCGATGGTGCTCGGCCACGAAGCCGCGGGAACGATCGTCGAGATCGGCGCCAATGTCGGCACGCTGAAGGTCGGCGACCGCGTCTGCATGGAGCCGGGCGTGCCGAACCTGTCGTCGCGCGCGACCAGGCTCGGCATCTACAATGTCGACCCTGACGTCTCCTTCTGGGCGACGCCGCCTGTGCATGGCGTGCTGGCGCCCTATGCCGTGCACCCGGCCGCCTTCACCTACAGACTGCCGGACAATGTCACCTTCGCCGAAGGCGCGATGGTCGAACCCTTTGCCATCGGCATGCAGGCGGCGCGCCGCGCCCGCATCGTGCCTGGCGACGTCGCCGTCGTCGTCGGCTGCGGCCCGATCGGCATCATGATCGCGCTGGCGGCGCTGGCCGGCGGCTGCTCGAAGGTGCTGATCTCCGATTTTTCCGCACCCAAGCTCAAGATTGCCGCGCAATATCCCGGCATCGTGCCGGTCAATATAGGTGAGCAATCGCTGGTCGACGCAGTCTCCGCCGCGACCGACAATTGGGGCGCGGATATCGTGTTCGAGGCGAGCGGCAGCCCGAAGGCATTCTCCGACCTGTTCGATGTCGTGCGGCCGGGCGGCGCGGTGGTGCTGGTCGGACTGCCGGTCGAACCGGTCAGCCTCAACGTTCCGGCGGCGATCTCCAAGGAAGTGCGCATCGAGACGGTGTTCCGTTACGCCAACATCTTCGACCGCGCGCTGCAGCTGATCGCCTCGGGGAAGGTCGACCTCAAGCCGCTGATCACCGGCACTTATGATTTCTCGGACAGCATCGAGGCCTTCGAGCGGGCGGCGCAAGGCAAGCCGCAAGACGTCAAGCTGCAAATCCTTCTTACCGGCGAGAAGGGCTGACCATGTCCGCGATCGTTTGCTCCCATGTCGACAAGGCTTACGGCGCCACTACCGTCATCCGAGACCTCAATCTCTCGATCGAGGAGCACGAATTCGTCGTATTCCTCGGCCCGTCCGGCTGCGGCAAGTCGACCTTGCTCAGGATGCTGGCCGGACTGGAGGATATCAGCGGCGGGGAAGTGTCGATCGGCGGCAAAGTGGTCAACGATCTCGAGCCCGGCGAGCGCGGCATTGCCATGGTTTTCCAGAACTATGCGCTCTACCCGCATATGACGATCTTCGACAATATCGCCTTTGGGCTCAAGCGACAGAAAGTGCCCCCGGCCGAGATCCGGAAGCGGGTCGAGGCGGTGGCAACGACGCTCGGCCTCGAACCTTACCTCGCCCGCAAGCCGACCGAACTTTCCGGCGGCCAGCAGCAGCGCGTGGCGATTGCGCGCGCCATGATCAAGACGCCGAAAGTGTTCCTGTTCGACGAGCCGCTGTCGAATCTCGACGCCAAACTTCGCAACCATATGCGGGTCGAAATCGCCCGCCTGCACCAGTCGCTGAAGACCACTACCGTCTATGTCACCCACGACCAGCTCGAAGCGATGACGCTGGCCGACCGGATAGTGCTGCTCAGGGATGGCGTCATCGAACAGATCGGCTCGCCGGCCGAGATCTATCGCCAGCCGGGCAATCTGTTCGTCGCCGGCTTCATCGGTACGCCGAACATGAATTTCATCGACGTGGCCGTCGGGCGGAAGGACGAACGCTGGACGCTGACAGGCGGCGGCTCGACCTTCTTCATAGAAGGCCTGGGCTTCGATCTGCGCGGCGTCCATCGCGCCGTGCTTGGAATCCGACCGCCGGACCTGAAGACCGCCGGTGCTCAGAGCATCAATCTTCTGCAAGGCACCGCCGACCTCATCGAGTTCCACGGCAATGACGCGCTGGTGACGTTCGCCTGCGGCGGCAAGGAGGTCGGCGCGTTGGTATCGGCCCGCGAATGCCCGGCGTTGCGCGCGCCTGTGCGCTACACATTCGAGGAGGAGAGCGTGCATCTGTTCGACGCGGCGACCGGCGCATCCTTGCGGCGGCGAGAGGAGGCCTAGATTTGGTACGCAATTCCGGACGGAAAACCGTTTCACGCTTTTCCTGGAATTGCTCTAGTTGATGGCGTCGAGCGCCTGCCGCTGGCGGTGCATTTCGAGGAAGATCCTGTAGTCGCGGTCGAAGCGGCCTGACGCGGTCGGGTTCGAGGTGCGCGCCCTGCCGCCTTGCTGCATGGCGACGCAGGCGGCATTCAGGTCCGGGAACAGGCCAGCGGCAGTGGCGGCGACCATGCCGGTGCCGAGCAGAACGGCTTCGTCGGCCAGCGGCTCGATCACCGCGCAGCCGGTGGCGTCGGCATAGAGCTCCATCAGCAACGGGTTCTTGGTGTGGCCGCCGGTGACATGCAGCGTGTCTATGAGATAGCCGTTCTCGTTCAGCGCCTCCAGCACATGGCGCACGCCGAGCGCGATGCCGACGGCGGTGCGCCAATACAGCTTGCACAGACTGTCGAAGGAGGAATCCAGCGTCAGCCCGCTGACCACACCGACCGCATGCGGATCGGCAAGCGGCGAGCGGTTGCCATGGAAATCCGGCAGCACATGCAGCCTTGCCGCCAGCTTGTCACCTTCGGTGCTGCGCAGTTCGGCGACGCGCCTGGCGATTTTTGCATGCATGGCCGCGTCCGGCTCGCCGCCGGCGCCGTGCCAGCGGATGATATGGTCGAGCAGCGCACCGGTCGCCGACTGGCCGCCTTCCGACAGCCAGAGTTTTGGCAGTGCGGCGCCATAGTATGGACCCCAGACGCCGGCGAAAGGCTGCGGGTCGGGCGACATCGCCATGACGCAGGACGAGGTGCCGGCGATCAATGCCAGATGGCGGCCGATATTCTGCTCGTCGCCAGCAAAGCCGCCGAGCACGCCAAGCGCGCCGGCATAGGCATCGATGACGCCGGCGCCGACCCGACAGTTTTCGCTCAAGCCCAACTCCGCCGCCGCTTCAGGGGTGAGCGTGCCGATGTCTGCGCCGACAGCACTTGCCTTCTCCGGCAGGCTGCCGTGTTCGAACAGATCGCCAAGCCCGACCCTGTCGAAGAAGTCACGGCGCCAGCCGGTTTCCTCATGCGCCAGATAGGTCCATTTGGCGGTCAGCGTGCATTGCGAGCGCGCCAGCGACCCGGTCGCCTTCCAGGTCAGGAAATCGGTGAGGTCGAATAGGTAGCCGGCTTCATGCCAAGTCCCCGGCAGATTGCGCTTCAGCCACATCAGCTTCGGCGTCGCCATTTCCGGCGACATGACGCCACCGATATAGTCGAGTACGGCGTGGCCGCTGTCGGTGCATTCATCTGCCTCGGCGATGGCGCGATGGTCGAGCCAGACGATGGTGTCCCAGCGCCGTTCGCCCGTCACCGAGACGCTGAGCTGGCCGGCATTCCTGTCCAGCACCACCAGCGAGCAGGTGGCGTCGAACGACATGCCGACAATATCGTCGGCTGACACACCGGCCTTTTCGCGCGCGGCACGCACCGCGATGCACACAGCCGACCAGATATCCTGCGAATTGTGCTCGGCGTGATCGGCCTGCGGCTGGTTCATGACGATCGGATGCTCGGCGCGGCCGAGCAAGGTGCCTGACGTGTCGAGAATGCCCGCGCGGGCGCTCCCGGTGCCGACATCGACCGCGCAAACGAAGCTTTTCGTCAAGATGCTTTTACTCTCGCTCCCTAGAGCCGGATGATTTCAGGTCTGTTCGACCTGAAATCTGAATCCGTCTCTAAATCAAAGAAGTAGAGCATGATGTCGTCCGAAAACCGCTTCACACTTTTCGGCATCATGCTCTAGCCTGCAATCAGATCGGGCAATTGCAGCATGTCCGCGAATATAAAGTCCGGTTCACTCGACGCAAGCCGCGCTTTCAAGGCCGGGTTGCCGGCGTGCGAACCGCCGGTGAAAGCAAAGACGCGCATACCGGCCGCACGCGCCGCCGCGATGCCGGCAGGGCTGTCCTCGATTACGATGCAATTACCGGGATGCGCGCGCATAGCAGCGGCGGCATGGAGAAAAAGATCCGGCGCCGGCTTGCCGCGCGCGACCATGGCAGCGCTGAACAGATGGGGCTCGAGCAGGCCGAGCAGGCCGGTAACGTCGAGCGCATAGCGAATGCGGTCGAGCGTGCCGGAGGAAGCGACGCAGCAGGGCACGCCCAGCCTCGGCAGGATGTCGCTGATGCCGGGAATCGGCTTCAGCTCCTCGCGGAATTTGCGCATCAGCTCGACGCGCATATCGGTCAGGTGCACGTCGGTGATGTCGATGGTGAAATCGCGAAGAAGTATCTCGCGCACGCTCTTCATGCTCTTGCCGAGGAAATGCTCGTAGGCCGCATCCTCGCTGACCGAGCCCCCGGCGGCAGAGATCATGCCGAGCAGAGCCGAAACCGACAGCGCCTCGCTGTCGACCAGCACGCCGTCACAGTCGAAGATGACCAGTTCGGGCGTCATTGCGGCTGGCGTCAGAGCTTGCCGGAGATGTAGCGCGTCAGCGTCGCGCGCGTGCCATTCGCCCACAAGACGTTGAGCGCATGGGCAAAGGCCTCGGCGAACGCCGCCGAGCGGCCGACATCGCCATAGATGTCCTCCATCGCAAGCCAGGCGCCGGGCGCATCCTTCGCCGCCTTGGCGGTTGCCTGCAGCCGGTCCCAGCTGGGATCGTTGGCTTCGATGTCGGCGCCGCTGTCGGTGGTGCCGAAGCAATAGCGGCACCACAGCGCCGATTCCAGCGCGAGACCCGCAACGCTCTTCCCGGCTTTCAGCCGGTCGGCGATGGTCGGGATGATGAATTTCGGCTGCCGGTTGGAACCGTCGAGGCAAAGCCGGCGGATGGTGTCGCCGATCTTCGGGTTGGAAAAGCGGTGCTCGATGAGCTGGTAATAATCCTCCAGCACGGTGTCCGGCACCGGCGGCACGGTCGGGATGATCTCGTCATGCTCGAGCTTGGCGAGGAAGCCGCGCACCAGCGGCTCCTGCATCGCCTCATGGACGAAATGGATGTCCATCAACCCTGCGGGATAAGCGATCGTGGCATGACCGCCATTGAGGATGCGGATCTTCATCAGCTCATAGGGCGCGACATCCCTCACGAATTGCACACCGACCTTTTCCAGCGGCGGGCGGCCGCCGGTGAAACGGTCTTCCAGCACCCATTGCTTGAACGGCTCGCAGAACACCGGCCAGTTGTCCTCGAGGCCGAACTCGGTGGCGAGAATGCCGCGCTCGCGGTCGGAGGTGGCGGGGGTGATGCGGTCGACCATGCCGTTGGGAAAGGCGACATTGTCGCTGACCCAGTTTGCCAGATCCTCGTCGATCAGCCGGGCGAGGCCGATGACGCCATCCGAGGTGACATGGCCATTGTGAGGGATGTTGTCGCAGGACATGACGGTGAACGGCACGATGCCGTCGGCCCGGCGGCGCATCAGCCCGGCCAGGATGAGGCCGAACACCGTCTTCGGCGTCGTACCTGCCTGCGCGTCGGCAACGATATCGGGATGGGTCGGGTTGAACTTTCCCGAGGCCGGATCGATGAAATACCCGCCTTCGGTGATGGTCAGCGAGACGATCTTGATCGCCGGATCGGCGAGCTGGTCGATGATCGCATCCGCATCGCCGGGCGTCAGGAAATCGATCATGACGCCGGTGACGCGGGCGCTCATATGGTCGGAATCCTGCTCGACCACGGTGGTCAGCCAGTCCTGCTCCTGCAGCTTGGAACGACCGATTTTTTCGCCCTCGAAGACCCCGGCGCCGACCAGCGCCCAGTCATGGCCGATGCCTGCATTGAAGAGATCGTCGAGGTAGACCGCCTGATGCGACCGATGGAAATTGCCGACGCCGAAATGGACGATACCGGGTTTGAGCCTGGAGCGATCATATCTGGGACCGGCGACCTTGGCGGGGAGTTCCGAGAGGATCGAGGAGGAGAGTTTCACGGTCATTTTTCTACCCTTTTGGCCGGGCTGCGGCCTGCGTGATCCCGGCCCATCAACTCATCCATTGGCCGCCATCGACATTGTAGGTCTGGGCGACGATGTATTCGGCGTCGTCGCTGGCCAGGAAGACCGCCATGCCGGTCAGGTCCTCCGGCTTGCCCATGCGGCCATAGGGCACGCCCTCGCCGACCAGCCGCTTCTTCTCGCCCTTCGGCCGGTTCTCATATTTGGCAAACAGCGCATCGACCTCATCCCACATATCGCTGTCGACGACGCCGGGCGCGATGCCATTGACGTTGATGCGGTGCTTGATCAGGTCGAGCCCGGCGGACTGGGTCAGCGAAATCACCGCGGCCTTGGTGGCGCAATAGACGGCGACCAGCGGCTCGCCGCGCCGTCCTGCCTGGCTGGCGATGTTGATGATCTTGCCGCCCTTGCCCCTTGCGATCATCGAACGCGCCGCTGCCTGCAGCATGAACAAAGTGCCGGCGACGTTGACGGAGAACAATTTGTCATAGCTCGCTTCGGTGATCTCGACGATCGGCGCCAGGTCGAACAAGGCAGCATTGTTGATCAGTATGTCGAGGCCGCCGGTCTTTGTTTCGACCGCCTTGACCGACGCCTGGATCGAAGCAAGGTCGCTGACGTCGAGCCTGACCGGATAGGCGTTGGCGCCAATCTCGGCGGCCGTGTTTTCGGCAGCCGCCAGATTGATGTCGGCAATGGCCACCGTGGCACCCTCGCGCGTATAGGCTTCGGCAAAAGCCCTGCCGATGCCGCGCGCGGATCCGGTGATCAGCGCCGATTTGCCTTTCAGTCTCACTGCGTCAGCGCCTTTCCGTCGGGGCCGAAGCGATGCATGCGGACCTTGTCCGGCGTCAAATAGATGGTGTCGCCGTGGCGTACGGCCAGTTCGCCATCGGCGCGTACCGTCAGCGGACCGACGCCGTCGGCCTGGACATGCAGGAAGGTGTCGGAGCCCAGATGCTCGGCGACGCCGACAAGGGCTTTCCAGTCACCCGCGGTGGTCGATATCCCCATATGCTCAGGACGAATGCCGATGGTCTTGGCGTTGTATTTGGCCGCCGGCGCACCTTCGATCAGGTTCATTTTCGGCGAACCGATGAAGCCCGCCACGAACAGGTTCTTCGGCGACTTGTAGAGTTCCATCGGCGAGCCGACCTGTTCGATGTTGCCGGCGTTGAGCACGACGATTTTGTCGGCCATGGTCATGGCTTCGATCTGGTCGTGGGTGACGTAGACCATCGTCGTCTTGAGCTGATGGTGCAGCTCGCTGATTTCGAGCCGCATGGTGCCGCGCAGTGCGGCATCGAGGTTGGACAGCGGCTCGTCGAATAGGAATGCCGAGGGCTGGCGCACGATGGCGCGGCCGATGGCGACGCGTTGCCGCTGGCCGCCGGAGAGCTGGCCGGGCCGGCGTTCGAGATAGTTGGTGAGGTTGAGGACCCGGGCTGCGTCCTTCACCTTCTTGTCGATCGTCGCCACATCCTCGCCCGCCATCTTCAGCGGGAAGCCGATGTTCTTGGCCACCGTCATATGCGGATAGAGCGCATAAGACTGGAATACCATGGCCAGCTTGCGCTTGGCCGGCGCCTCGCCGGTGACGTCACGGTCATCGATGTTGATGGTGCCCCCGCTGGTGTCCTCGAGCCCGGCGATGAGGCGCAGCAACGTGGACTTGCCGCAACCCGACGGCCCGACGAAGACGACGAACTCGCCATTCTCGATGACCAGGTCGAGGCCTGGAATGATGACCGTCGATCCGAAATGCTTGGAGACGTTCTTGAGCGTGATGTTTCCCATGGTTTCCTCCCCGAGGGGTTATTTGGCCGGATTGCTTCAGGCAACGTCCGTTATTTTACCGCGCCGAATGTCAGGCCGCGCACCAGCTGCTTCTGGCTGAACCAGCCCATGATCAGGATGGGGGCGATGGCCAGCGTCGAGGCCGCCGAAAGCTTGGCCCAGAACAGGCCTTGCGGGCTTGAGAACGAACTGATGAAGGCCGTCAGCGGCGCCGCCTCGGTGGTGGTCAGGCGGATGGTCCAGAACGCTTCGTTCCACGCCAGGATGATGTTGAGCAGCATGGTCGATGCGATGCCCGGCACGGCCATGGGGGTCAGCACATAGACGATCTCGCCCCACAGGGTGGCGCCGTCCATGCGTGCCGCCTCCAGGATTTCGCCGGGGATTTCGCGGAAGTAGGTGTAGAGCATCCAGATCACGATCGGCAGGTTGATCAGCATCAGCATGATCATCAGGCCGATGCGGCTGTCGAGCAGTCCGGCATCGCGGAAGATGAGGTAGATCGGGAACAGCACGGCAACCGCCGGCATCATCTTGGTCGAGAGCATCCACATCAGGATGTCCTTGGTCCACTTGCCCGGCGAGAAGGCCATCGACCAGGCGGCCGGAACCGCGACGATCAGGGCCAGGATGGTCGAGCCGACCGAGAGCAGCACCGAGTTGAAGAAGAACTTGAAGTAGCCGCTCTGCGCCTGGACCTCGGTATAGCTCTCGAACGTCCCCGACGGGATCAGCGCGAAGCCCTGGATGGCCTCCTGCTCCGACTTGAACGAGGTGATGATCGTGTAGAGGATCGGGAAGAAGATCAGCAGCGCGACGATCCAGGCGGCGCCTGTCGCAATGACCTTGTGTTGGGTGGTGACTGCACGTGCCATCGTATCCTCCCTTACTTGTCCAGGTTCTTGCCGACCGCGCGCATGGCGAAGAAGGCGACGATGTTGGCGAGAATGACGGCGATGACACCGCCGGCCGATGCCTGGCCGATTTTGAACTCCAGCAATGCCTTCTGGTAGACGAGGAAGGGCAGGTTGGTGGAGGCATAGCCGGGTCCGCCATTGGTGGTGACCAGGATTTCGGCATAGACCGACAGCAGGAAGATGGTCTGGATCAGGATGACGACGGTGATGGCGCGCGACATGTGCGGCAGCGTCAGATAGATGAAGCGGCTGACGAAGCCGGCGCCGTCCATCTCGGCGGCTTCCTTCTGCTCGCCGTCGAGCGACTGCAGGGCGGTCAAAAGGATCAGCGTTGCGAAGGGCAGCCATTGCCAGGCGACGATGATGATGATGGCCAGCATCGGGTGCTGCCCGAACCAGTCGATTGGCTGGGCGCCGAAGAAGCGCGCAATGTCGGCAAAGACGCCGTATTGCGGGTGCATGATCATGTTCTTCCAGACAAGTGCAGCCACCGGCGGCATGACGAAGAACGGAGAGATGACGAGGATGCGGACGATCCCCTGTCCCCACATCGGCTGATCGATCAACAGCGCCAGCATGATGCCTCCGATGACGGTGATCAGCAGCACGCTGCCCACCAGGACCAGCGTGTTGAGGATCGACTGCAGGAATGCCGGGTTGGAATAGAACAGCGAGTAATTCGAGAACCAGACAAACCCGTCGCGGATCGGATTGAGCGGATTGTACTGCTGGAAGGAGAACCAGATCGTGAGTGCCAGCGGCACGATCATCCAGACGAACAGCAGCACCACGGATGGCGCCAACATAAAGCGGGCAAGCGAACGGGTCTGCTGAGTAGCCATGACGGTCACCCTTCACTAGTCGGACTGAATTTTCACAGCGGGGAAAAAGCGGCCGCCCGAACTGGGACTCGGGCGGCCATCGCCGGTCAGGAGGCGACCGGCGTTCGGCACCGGGAGGAGCCTTACTTGATATAACCGCCTTCGGTCATGGTCGCCGTGGCGGCGTCCTGCGCCTGCTTGAGCGCGTCGTCTACGCTGGTCTGGCCGGCGAGCGCCGCCGAGAACAGCTGGCCAACGGTTGTGCCGAGGCCCTGGAACTCAGGAATGGCGACGAACTGCACACCGACATAGGGCACCGGCTTGACCGTCGGATGCGCCGGATCGGCGGCATTGATCGAGTCCAGCGTCATCTTGGCGAACGGGGCCGCCTTCTGGTACTCGGGATTGGCGTAGAGCGAGGAACGCGTTCCCGGAGGAACGTTGGCCCAGCCTTCCTTGGAAGCGACCAGTTCGGCATAGTGCTTGCTGGTTGCCCATGAGACGAACTTCTGGGCGGATTCCGCCTTCTGCGTGCCTGCGGGGATCGCCAGCGACCAGGCCCAGAGCCAGTTGGCGCGCTTGCCGAGGCCATTGTCCGGCGCCAAAGCATAACCGACCTTGTCGGCCACCTTCGAGGCCTTCGGATCCGAGACGAAGGACGCCGCCACGGTGGCGTCGATCCACATGCCGCACTTGCCTTGCTGGAACAGAGCCAGATTCTCGTTGAAGCCGTTGGACGAAGCGCCTTCCGGACCGTCGGCCTTCATCAGGTCGACATAGAACTGCAGTGTGTTCTTCCATTCCGGTTGGTCGAACTGCGGCTTCCAGTTCTCGTCGAACCAGCGGGCGCCAAACGAGTTGGACATGGCCGTCAGGAACGCCGTGTTCTCGCCCCAGCCGGCCTTGCCGCGCAGGCATACGCCGTTCACGCCATTGGCGCGGTCGGTCATCTTGTCGGCGGCCTGCTTGATGAAGTCCCACGTCGGGGCATCGGGCATGGTCAGCCCGGCCTTCTCGATCAGGTCCTTGCGGTACATGACGAAGGAGCTTTCGCCGTAGAAGGGCGCGGCATAGAGCTTGCCGTCGACCGAGAGGCCGCCGGCGATGGCCGGGATGATGTCCTTGGCGTCATAGTCGTCGCCGAGCTTGTCGAGCGGCAACAGCCAGCTCTGCTTGGCCCAGATCGGAACCTCGTAGGTGCCGATCGTCATCACGTCATACTGGCCGCCCTTGGTTGCGATGTCGGTGGTGACGCGCTCGCGCAGCACGTTCTCTTCGAGCGTGACCCAGTTCAGCTGGATGTCGGGGTTCGCCTTGGTGAAGTCGTCCGTCAGCTTTTGCATGCGGACCATGTCGCCATTGTTGACCGTGGCGATGGTGATGGATTCGGCGTGTGCGGCAAAAGCGAAAGCGCTGGCCGACAACAAGCCCAGGGTGAGCGTGCGCAGTTTCATCAAATTCCTCCCATGAACCAAGATGAGCATTTGCCTTGGTAATGGGCAATTACTCACTTGGCATAAATTATGTCAAGCCAGATTCGATGCTGCAGCGCAGCACGCAAGGCGGAGCGCGGCGTTGCGCGCGTAGAGGATATTGAATGGATGTGGGAAGCTGTTTGCACGGGATGTGAGAGCGGGTTGATGCCGACCCATCGCAACCCAATCATGGCGCCAAGGGAGCGATAGGGCCCAGCCCGTCAGCCGTGGGACGGGTAGCTTCCGACGGAATATTCGAAAACCCTGCCGTCGCGTATTTGCTTGGCTCTGGTCAGCACTTCCGTCACCTGGATCCAGCTGGGCTCGTCCTTGCGCAGCCTAACTTCCCGGCCGATTGCCTTCACGGCAGCTTGAAACGGCGTAAATGCTTCGATCACCTGCGTCGTGCGCACGGTGTTGTTTTCGATTTCTTCGACGCGATAGACTTTCATCAGCCGGCTGATCGACCCTGTTTCAATCTGCGACGATTGATCCTGCTCAATTGGGTCGTCACAAGCACAAGCCTATGCCGGGCGAGTGATATCGACAGCGTTTTTGTCAAGCTTGGTTAACCGGGTGGCCCGATCGCAGCTGTTTGTCCGCGAAAGCGAGCATTCGTCGCGGATCCATGGCTCGCTTTGCATCTCGGAAATCAATCCGCGAGTCGCTCGCCCTCAGGCGCAGGCGATCTCGGCCAGGATCCAGTCCCGGAAGGCTTTTATCTTCGGCACGTTGCGACGCGCCGTCGGGTAGACCAGCCAATAGGCGTGGCCGTCGTCGCCGACCAGGTCGAAGGGCTGGATCAGGCGGCCGGCGGCGAGCTCGGTCTTGAACAATGCGGTGGTCAGGATCGCCACACCATGGCCGGCGATGGCCGCGTTCGCCTCATAGGCCTGCGCGCCCATGCTGGTGCCGGTGCGCCTGGCAAGTTCGTCCGCCGGGACGCCGGCAAGGGCGAACCATTCCCGCCACCAGATGTCGCCGGGATCGAGAATGGGCAGCTTGAACAGGTCGGCGGGTTCGTGGACGCCACCTATGGTGGCAGCGAGTGCCGGGCTCAGCACCGGGGTGAAATCGGCCTTGAACAAAAGATGGGTCTCCACTCCAGGCCACTTGCCGCTGCCGGAGCGGATAGCGATGTCCATGTCCTCGCGGGCAAAATCGATCACCCTGTTCGAGGTATCGACGCGCACCGCCAGCGACGGATGCGCGACCTGGAAGGAGCCGAGGTGCTGCGCCAGCCAGTTCGAGGCAAAGGTCAGCAGCGTCGAGACGCACAGCACACCATCGGCGCCCCCACGCGCGGCGGAATAGGCGCTTGAGAGCAGGCTGAACGCCTCGCTGACGGCGGGCGCCAGGCGCTGGCCGGGTTCCGTCAGCACAATCTGGCGCGGCTGGCGCAGGAACAGCGGCGAACCGATGCGCTCTTCCAGAAGCTTGATCTGGTAGCTGGCGGCGGCCTGCGTCATGCCGAGTTCCTGCGCGGCCTTGGTGAAGGAGAGATGCCGCGCGACGGCTTCGAACACCCTGATGGCCTGCAGCGGCGGCAACTGGGCGAGCTGTGGTGCCTTGAGATCGGGCATAAGCCCTCCTTATGGGTCGTGATCGACGTTTGATTGGCGGCAAGAGGCAATCAGGCCGATATCTGGTGTCAACGATCAATCAAGTTCAAGCATAGCGGAGGCTGAAGATCATGACCACGGTACAGCAAAAACTCCATTCCACCCCGGCGCAGAGCTGGTTTTCCCTGCTGGCGCATGAATTTTCCCTGCTTGTGCACCGCCGGCGCGGCTACGTCGACGTCCGGGAGCTGTCGCCGCATTTGCAGCGCGACATGGGCTTCCTCGACGGCAACGACCCTTCAGGGCGCTGCAAATAACGTGTTGGATTTTATCGATGGGCTGCTTAATTGGTAGTCAGGCACCGTCGAGCAGGGCCGTGGCGGTCCGCTCGTCGGTGATGAGGCCATTGACCAGCCGGCGGTTCACCGCGGCCAGGATGCCCGGCAACTTACGCTCGCCCATGGCGAGCGCAATGACCAGCGACTTTTCGCGTGACGGCAAGGCTGCCGACGATACCCGGTCGTTGGTGATGCCCTCGATCATGCGGCCTTCCCGATCGAACACCCAGCCGACGATCTCGGCGACGCCGCCAGCCTTTTGCAACGCCTTCAACTCGCTTTCCGAGATAAAACCGTCCTCGTAGAGCGGCGCCTTCGGGCCGAGATCGCCGATGCCGACAAAGGTCACGTCGGCTTCCGCGGCCAGCGCCAGCGTCGGTTGGATCATCGGCTGGGCAAGCAGCATCTCGCGCTCTTCCGGCGACGAGGCGATGACCGGCAGCGGCATCGGGAACGAGCGCGCCTTGACCCGGTCGGCCATGGTGAAGATGACGTTGTAGAAGGCGGCCGAACCGTCGGGCGAGATGTTGCCGGTCAAGGACACAACCTTGTGCTGCGAGCATTCCATCGGCGGCAATTGCTCGATCGCCGCCTTCAGCGTGCGGCCGGTGCCGATGGCCAAGACGATGGGCGTCGGTGACCGCAGCCGCCGCTCGATCTCGGCCGCAGCCGCCTCGGCAATGCCGATCGTGGTCGAGGATGAGGTTGGATCGCTCGGCACCACTTCGACGAGGTCGAGCGCGAAGCGTGACTTCAGTCTAGCTGCGAGATCAAGGCAATTGGCGATCGGGTGATCGACGCGAACCTTGATCAGCCCCTCCGACACCGCCAGCGACACCAGCCGCTGCGCCGTCTGCCGGGAAATGCCGAGCGTGGCGGCGATCTGGTCCTGGGTGTTGCCGGCAACATAATAAAGCCAGCCGGCGCGCGCTGCCTCGTCCAGCCTGCTGCTGCCGCCGTCTTGCCGCGAATTCAAAATGTGCCTCCAGCCCTGCCCCTTTGCCCGCCCTTGGGCGAAGCGTCATAGTCTTGCAGGGAATGTGTCGGCGCGCAATTGTCTATCGGCAGGGCAATTGCTTGCTGCTTCGATCCGGCCGCCGCGCGGCAACCAACCAAGCGAAAATCGCCAGCGGACGGGCTCGGCGGTTTATCTCCTGATACAAACGCTTTAAGGGGATCGGCAAAGGAGCCTCGCATGACGCCGAAAGCGGTTTTCTGGGATATGGACGGCACGCTGGTCGACAGCGAGCCGCTGCATGAGGCGGCCTTGGTGGCGGCGCTGCGCAGCGTCGGTATTACGCCGCCGGCCGACCTGCATGAGCGGGTGCTGGGCGTCGCCGCCGCACCGGTCTACGAGATGCTGCGCAGCGAGTTCGGCCTCGACCTGCCCTTCGACGACTGGATCGTGCGCAAATACGATCACTACATGCCGATGGCCGAGACGCTGAAGCCGCGCCCCGGCGCGATCGAAGTGTTCAACGAATTGCGCGCGCTCGGCGTGCAGCAGGCGGTGGTGTCCAATTCCGACCGGGTGATCGTCGATGCAAATCTGAGCGCCGTCGGCCTGATCTATCCCGGCATGCGCACGATCAGCCGAAACGACGTGCGCGAAGGCAAGCCGCATCCCGAACCGTTCCTGCGCGCCGCATGGCTGGCCGGCGTCGATCCTTCAGACGCGGTGGCCGTCGACGACAGCGTTACCGGCGCCACATCAGGCCTGGCCGCGGGGATGCGGACGATCTTCTGGCCGGAAGCGCCGATGGCAGGACCGAAGGGCGCTGTCGTGATCAACAGTGCGGAAGAGTTGCGGGCTCAGTTGGGACTCTGAGTGAGCCTATGAACGTCGGCGCTGCCCCTCATCCCCCTGCCGGGACCTTCTCCCCGTGAACGGGGAGAAGGGTGAACTCATTCAGCTCCGGTACACCGGCTCTTCCTCGTCGAGGATCGCCTTCAGCTCGGCAAGGTGACGCTCTGCCTGGCCGGGATAGTCGTCCATCTCGCTGGCGGCCTTTTCGGCAATGGCATCGGACAGCGTGCGCAGCGGACGGCCGGTCCACAGCGCCTTGATGTAGGTTTCGGCGGCGCGCTCGAAATAGAACATGCGGTTGAAGGCGTCGGCGACGGTGTCGCCGATGACCATGACGCCGTGATTGCCCATCACCATCACTTTGACCTTCGGGTCGGTGAGCAGTTGCGAGCAGCGCTCGCCTTCTTCCTCGAAGGCCAGCCCGCCATAATGGGCATCGACGACGTGGCGGTTGAAGAACATGGCCGAGTTCTGATCGATCGGCGGCAGGGTCGAGTCGGCCAGCGATGCCAGCACGGTGGCGTGGATGGAATGCACATGCATGGCGCAGCGCGCATGCGGCACGTTGCGGTGAATGGCGCCGTGCAGACCCCAGGCGGTCGGGTCGGGCGCATTCGGGCCGGACAATGTCTCGGGATCATTGGCGTCGATCAGCAAAAGGTCGCTCGCCTTGATGCGCGAGAAATGCACCTGGTTGGGGTTCATCAGGAATTTGCTGCCGTCCTCGTTGACCGACAGCGAAAAGTGATTGGCCACGGCTTCATGCATGTTGAGCCGCGCCGTCCAGCGGAAGGCGGCGGCCAGATCGACGCGCTCCTCATAGTAGGGCAGGTTGGTCAGCGTTTCCTTTTGCAGGCGGGCGATGCTCATCCGAAAAACCTCCGTTTTTAAGAGAATGCCGCGCTCAGCCGTGGCCAGCAACCGCAAACTGGTGGGTCAGGCTGTCTTCGCATTGTCCGTTGTCCCAAAACCGCCACGCACTTTTGGGCGACATGCATTACGCCGCCGAGCGAGCCGACTGCAGCCCGCCATGTTCGACGATGAAGTCGATGACTTCCTGCAGTCCCTTGCCGCGCGACAGGTCGGTGAAGCCGAACGGGCGCTTGCCCCGCATTCGGGCGGCGTCGCTCTCCATGACATCGAGGTTGACGTTCACATAGGGCGCCAGATCGCTCTTGTTGATGACCAGGAAATCGGAACGGGTGATCGCCGGCCCGCCCTTCCTGGGGATTTCCTCGCCCTGGCAAACCGAGATGACATAGAGGGTCAGGTCGGCAAGGTCGGGCGAGAAGGTGGCGGCAAGATTGTCGCCGCCGGATTCGATGAAGACGATGTCGAGATCGGGGAATTTCCTGTTCAGTCCGGCGATCGCCTGCAAATTGATCGAGGCGTCCTCACGGATGGCGGTGTGCGGGCAGCCGCCGGTCTCCACGCCGACGATGCGGTCCTCAGGCAGCGCCTGCAGGCGGGCCAGCATCATGGCGTCTTCCTTGGTGTAGATGTCGTTGGTGACGACGGCGATGGAGAAATCGTCGCGCAGCGCCTTGCAGAGCTTTTCGGTGAGCGTCGTCTTGCCGGAGCCGACGGGACCGCCGATGCCGATACGCAGGGGACCATTGGCCTGAGTCATAGCAAAAAATCCGTCATGCCGAAAACTCCGTAATGCCGAGGATTGCGAAGCTGAGCCCGATCAACAGGCAGAGCGGCGAATAGAAGGTCACATCGAGCCGCGCAAAAGGCTGTTCGGGCGCCAGCCGGCGCCACCACGGCGTGAAGCCGGCAATGCCGCGGCCGAGGAAGACGAGCCCGATAAGCAGCGCTGTGGCGGCAAGGCCCTCCCTTGGAAAGGGGGTGGCGAAGACCCCTGTCAGCGCCAGCGGCCACAGGGTCGCCAGGCACAGGCACGCGGCAACGGCGAAACAGGCGAACGGCGTCGGCATCTCGTCGACGCCGCGAAAGCCGACGACGGCGTGGGCGCAGGAGACGCCGTCCCTGCCCGGCCAGATGCCGCCAAGGCCCCAATAGACATGCAGCGCGGTGATCAGCAGCAGGACGGCCGAGAGGGCGAAGGAGAGGACGATCATGAGCGGAACAGCCTGGAATACTGCGTCTCGTGCTTCATCGCCATGATGTCGGAGATGAAGGCGCAGCCGCCGAGATCGTCCAATGTCGAGCCGGCGGCGCGCGCGGCCGTCGACAGCGCCAACGGCTCGAAGCCGGCGAGCAAGGCCATGGCGTCCGTCTGGCCGACGATGCCGAGTCGGATCGCCGCCTGGACGAGGTTGGAGAAGAAGGCCTGCAGGAAGGCCGACATCGCGTCCTGAAGCGCGATGCCGTTGCCGCCGGCAACGGCGCCGACGGCGACACAGTAGGCGCATTCGGCCGGCAGGCGGCCCAACACCGGATTCGCCCACGCCGCTGCCGCTTTCAGGAAGGCGGCGCCTTGCAGCATGGTTTCGGTGTGGCGCTCACGCGAGCCGGCCAGCGCTTCGGCGAGATCGGCAATTTCATGGAGGTCGCCTTCGTCGCGGGCGCGACGCCAGGCTTCCGTGAAGAGCACGGCGTCGTTCCAGCCCGACCCCATCTCGACCAGCGTCTCCAGCCAGCCGGCGAGGCTGGCGGTATCGGCAACCAGCCCGTCTTGCCCGGCGCGTTCGAGACCATGGCTGTAGGCAAAGCCGCCGACCGGAAAGGCCGGCGACAGCCACGCCATGAGCCGCAGCAAAGCGATGCCGGATGGCTGGTCAGTCATGATCGTGATGATGCCCGTCATGGGAATGGCTGTGCGAATGCGACTCGCTGTGTGCGTGGGAACGTCCATCATGGGAATGCGCTTCGGCGTGCGCATGCGCATGGCCATGATCATGACCATGCGCACCTTGGGCGGAATAGGCGCCGCGCACCGGCTTGAACGGTTCGGAGACTTCGCGCACCGTGGCGCCCAGCCCTTCCAGCATAGCCTTGATGACATGGTCGCGCAAAATCAGGATGCGGCTGGGCTCAATCGCAGCCGCCAGATGCCGGTTGCCGATATGCCAGGCGAGTTCGGTCAGATGCACGGCGTGGCGGGCACGGATGTCGTAGACCTCTTCGGGTGCCGCGGTGATCTCGACCTGGCCGCCATCCTCCAGCACCAGCCGGTCGCCATCGTTCAAGGTCACGGGTTCGGGCAGGTCGACCAGCACCTTGCTGCCGTCGGCAAGCTCGATGGCGCGGCGGCGCAAATGACGCTCGTCATGGGGCAGGACGGCACGGCCGGATGGGGCCGTGGTTCCGGCAGTGCCGGCAGCCACCACCGAGACGGCGCGTGGGAACTTGGTGAAGTCGGTGTTCAGGTTGAGTTTCATCGCATGGCTCCACCGTTAGCCTGGGCTCTCGCACGGGCAGGCCGCGCCAGGACGCGGTCGAAATACGCGTTGACGCGCTCGGATTCGATCGGAAATTTTCCGGCGCGGGCCCAGCCGCCCATGTCGCCCAACAGCACGTCGACGGCGGAAAACCGGTCGCCCAGCGCAAACTCCCGATCCCCCAGCCGGCCGTCGAGCGCCTTGGCCTCCGAGGCGAAATCGTAGGCGGCGGCGGGGCCGACATCGACCCGCACGTCCTTCGGCAACAGGAAGCGGTGGCGCAGCTTGTTCCACAGCGGCGCTTCGAACTCGGACTGGGCAAAATGCATCCAGGAATCCATCTCGGCGCGGCCAGCGAGGCCGGGATTGGCGCCCAAACCCTTGTCGGCGTGCTTGTCGGCGAGATAGACGCAGATCGCCGCCGAATCCGTCACCGTCAGTTCGCCATCGATCAGGATCGGCACCTTGCCCGACGGGTTGAGCGCATAGGCTTCCGGCGAGCGCAATTTGACCTCGACGAATTCATAGGGCTGCCCGAGTTCCTCAAGCATCCACAGAACGCGGCTGACGCGGGAGCCACGCGATCCGATAGCCTTGTACATGGTCGAACCCTCTTTCCTGCGACCCTAAACCATAGCCACTGTTCAGAGATGGTGTCGAAGAGCCGCAGGATGAACGACACCTGATAGATCAGCGTGCCGGCGACGAATGCGATGTGGAAGCGGCGGTCACGCACCAGTATGGCGGCGATGCACAACACCACGAAAACCGGCGTTCGGAACAGATATTCATTGCCGTAGCGGGCGAAATGCTCGGGACCTTTCAGCAGCGTGTCGACGACATCGAGCAGATAGGTGGCCGCCAGCAGGCCGAAGAACCAGCCGCGGCGCGAATAGAAGAAATCCTCGTAGCTGGTGTAGTCGAGCATCGAATCCGGAAACAGCAGCGCGCACAGCAGGAACAGCGTGATGGCGTAGAAGATCAGGAACAGGTACTTGCCGAAAGTCCAGACCTCTATGGTGTAGAGGCCGAACTCCCACCACCAGAAATGCACCAGCAGCAACAGCATGGAGGCGACCCAGCCGAGGTGCACGGGATAGAGCCTGTACTGGCCGGGATGCTGGACGATGCGCGCCACCCCCGACAGCAGGCGAGCGACGCCAAGTCCGATCACCATGCCCATGACGATGCGGATATGCGGGAAGATGTCGTGGGCGGAGGCTATTTCGGTGGCCATGACCTGCTACGCGGTTTCTTTGAGCCGCATATTGCGGCGGCACCGACCGGCTCGCAATGGAATTTGCCGGGTCGATCAAATCGCCCCTCGCCTCAAAACAGGAAATACCGCTGCGCCATCGGCAGCACGGTTGCCGGCTCGCAAGTCAAGAGTTCGCCATCGGCGCGAACCTCATAGGTTTCGGGATCGACCTCGATATGCGGCGTGGCGTCGTTGAGGATCATCGAGTGCTTGCCGATGCCGCCACGGGTATTTTCGACCGCGACGAACTGCTTGTCGACGCCGAGCCTGCCATGCAGGCCGGACTCCAGCGCCGCCTTGGAAACGAAGGTCACCGACGAGTTGGTCCTGGCCTTGCCATAGGCGCCGAACATCGGGCGGTAGTGCATGGGCTGGGGGGTCGGGATAGAGGCGTTGGGGTCGCCCATCGGGGCTGCGGCTATCATGCCGCCGATCAGCACCATGTCCGGTTTGACGCCGAAGAAGGCTGGGTTCCACAGCACCAGATCGGCGCGCTTGCCGACCGCGATCGACCCGATGTCCCTGGAGAGCCCATGCGCGATGGCCGGGTTGATGGTGTATTTGGCGATGTAGCGGCGGACGCGGAAATTGTCGTTGTTGCCGGTCTCCTGCGGCAATGACCCGCGCTGGCGCTTCATCTTGTCGGCGGTCTGCCAGGTGCGGATCGCCACCTCGCCGACACGGCCCATGGCCTGCGAGTCCGACGAGATGATCGAGAAGGCGCCGATATCGTGCAGAATGTCTTCCGCCGCGATGGTCTCCTTGCGGATACGGCTTTCGGCAAAGGCGATGTCTTCAGGGATCGACGGCGACAGATGGTGGCAGACCATCAGCATGTCGAGATGCTCGGCAAGCGTGTTGACGGTGTAGGGCCGGGTCGGGTTGGTCGAAGACGGAATGACGTTGGGCAGGCCGCAGACCTTGATGATATCGGGCGCATGGCCGCCGCCGGCGCCTTCGGTGTGGAAGGCGTGGATGGTGCGGCCCTTGATGGCGGCGACGGTGTTCTCCACAAAGCCGGATTCGTTCAGCGTGTCGGTGTGGATCATCACCTGCACGTCGTAATCGTCGGCAACCGACAGGCAGCAGTCGATGGCCGCCGGCGTCGTGCCCCAGTCCTCGTGCAGCTTCAGCGAGCAGGCCCCGCCCAGCACCATTTCCTCCAGCGCAGCCGGCAGCGAGGCGTTGCCCTTTCCGGACAGGCCGATGTTCATCGGGAAAGCGTCGAAGGACTGGATCATGCGCGCCATGTGCCAGGGTCCGGGCGTGCAGGTGGTGGCCAGCGTGCCATGCGCCGGGCCGGTGCCGCCGCCGAGCATGGTGGTGATGCCCGACATCAGCGCTTCGTCGATCTGCTGCGGGCAGATGAAGTGGATGTGCGCGTCGAAGCCGCCGGCGGTTAGGATCTTGCCCTCGCCGGCGATGATCTCTGTACCGGGGCCGATGATGATGGTGACACCCTCCTGCGTGTCGGGATTGCCGGCCTTGCCGATCGCCGCGATGCGGCCGTCCCTGAGACCGATGTCGGCCTTAAAGATGCCGGCCGTGGCATCGACCACCAGCGCGTTGGTGATGACCGTGTCGACCGCGCCGCCGGCGCGCGACACCTGGCTCTGGCCCATGCCGTCGCGGATGACCTTGCCGCCGCCGAATTTCACCTCCTCGCCATGGACGGTGAGGTCCTTTTCGACCTCGATAAACAGCTCGGTGTCGGCCAAGCGCACTCTGTCGCCGACCGTCGCGCCATACATCTGCGCGTAGGCGGCGCGGGTAATTCTAGCCATCAGTCAATGCTCCCCAAACGAGAGGCCGGCCGCAGCCGAACTCCACATCGTCGCCATCCAATGGTCATGCAATGACCCGCCCGGCGACACCTTCTGATCCCATTTGGCCGTTGAGGTGGCCGTGCCACCCCAAACCGCCCGTTTGCCAAACCCTTGGCCAAATCGATGAAAGGAAAATACATGCGCAAAATCATCGTTCTTGCAGCCGCCGCCACGCTGGCCTCCGCAACCGTAGCCGGCGCCCAGCAGCAGCCCACGCCGCAACCGAAGCCGGCAGCGCCCAGCGCTCAGCCGGCGGCGCCGGCGATCCAGAAGGTCAACATCGTCGATATCAGCGAATTGCCCAAAGCCACCCAGACGCAGGTCAATCAGGTGATCGCCCAGCGTGGCGATGCCGGGCTGCAGAAACTGCGCTCTTCGATCGACGCGACGCCGCAGATCAAGTCGGCGCTCGAAGCCAAGGGGCTCACCTCGGCACAGGTGGTCGCCGCCAGCATGACCACCGATGGCGCGCTGACCCTTGTCACCAAGAAGGCAAGCTGAAAGAAGCGCTTGGCGGGCCGGCACCCGGCCCGCCAGCCCACAGGGAACCTTCGCCCGACAGGAGGCGTTTCGTCCCTTTGGCGCCGAACGGCGTTGCACAGAAAAGTCCACCAGGAGCGAGCAATGCCTGTCTTTGCCGACACCAGATGGCTCCAGAGCCTTGCTGCCTGCGCATTTCTCGCAGCTTTCGGCCCGCAAGCCGCGCAAGGTCTTGAAAGCGCTGACGCCGTCAACCGGGCCGACACCGTCAACAGGATCGTCGGCTCCGATGTCCGGCAGGAGGAGGCGCGGACGGAACCACAGACCAACAAGATCATCACCGCGATCGAGCGGACGCGTGAGAACATCGGCGCCGTGCGCAAGACGTCCAAGCTCGATACAGTAGATATCGTCTTCCTCACCGACGCGGCGCGCAGCGAAGGCGGCCCGCCGCCGGCCGTCGAGAGCAAGGTCGAACAGCATCAGGACGACATTGCGGAACTGCGCAAGGAGATCGACGCCAACGCCTTGCTGTTCAACGCCATCGATTCGCGGCGCGTGCTTACGGAAGACGTCCTTGCGGTGGAATTCGACGGCTCGGCAAGAATCGTCATCTACGCGGCGGCCAGGCCGTCGAACTGACCTCAGGGCGCTCGACCCCGTCGATCTCACAGCCTGCCCATGATCTTCTGCTGAAAACCGTAGACCTCGCGTTTTCCTCCGAACGGCACCAGCGTGACGTCCCGCTCTTGTCCCGGTTCGAAGCGCATCGCGGTGCCGGCGGCAATGTCCAGACGCATGCCGCGCGCTTTGTCGCGGTCGAATTTCAACCCCTCATTGGTCTCGAAGAAATGGTAGTGGCTGCCGACCTGGATCGGCCGGTCGCCGCTGTTGGCGACCTTCAGCGTCACCGTCGGCAGCCCCTTGTTGAGCTCGATGTCGCCGCTTGCGGTGATGATTTCGCCGGGAATCATCGTTAGCCTCACAAAACGCCGAAGACCAGGCCGCCGCCGACTGCAGCACAAGCGGCGCCAGCGGCACGGGCAAGCCCGCGAAAGCGCATGCCGAGGCCAAGGCCGGCAGCGATGCCCATGGCATGGAGAAGTGCGGTGGCAACGGCAAAGCCGGCCATATAGTCAAGCCCACCTGCATTTTCCGGCACTTCGGTGCCGTGGGCATGGCCATGGAACAGCGCGAACAGGCCGATGATGGCGACTCCGGCCGAGACCGGCAGATCGACCGCCAACGCCACCAGCAAGCCAAGCGCGACGACGGAGGCAAGGATGCCCGGTTCGACGAAAGGCACCGGCACGTGGAGCATGCCGAGCGCGCCGCCGACCAGCATGACGCCGACAAAGGCCAGCGGCCAGGCCCAGATTGCCTTGCCGCCCTTGAGCGCCGCCCACAGGCCGACGGCTACCATGACGGTCATATGGTCGAGGCCGGACAGCGGATGCGCGAAGCCCGCCGCGAAGGACGAGGTCGTGCCGATGCCGACATGGGCATAGGCGGGCATCGCCGCCGCCAGCAGCAGGATCGCTGCAAGCGTGGTGCGTTTGGTTGAAGCAGAGATCATCGGTCTTCCCTTCGAAGTCACGAAAACAATCACGCAGCCTTGCGCGGGCCGCAGCCCTCGGCCTTGAGCACGCGTTGGGTCGAGGCCGGATATTTCACCAGTTTCTCCACTGGGCGGATCGGGCGTGCGGAAAAATTGCCGCCGCAGTTCGGGCAGACGCCGCCCAGCACATGTTCAGCGCAGTCAGCGCAGAAGGTGCATTCAAAGGTGCAGATCAGCGCGTCCGCCGCTTCCGGCGGCAGGTCCTTGTCGCAGCATTCGCAATTCGGTCGCAGCTCCAGCATCGTTTTCTCCTCACCTGATCGGTTCGTGAACGGTCACCAGCTTGGTGCCGTCGGGAAAGGTCGCCTCGACCTGCACGTCGTGGATCATCTCGGCGATGCCTTCCATCACCTGCGCGCGGGTGATGACATGGGCGCCGGCCTCCATCAGTTCGGCGACCGGGCGGCCGTCGCGGGCGCCCTCGACGACGAAATCGGTGATCAGCGCGATCGCTTCGGGGTGATTGAGCTTGACGCCGCGTTCCAGCCGCTTGCGCGCCACGATCGCCGCCATGGCGATGAGCAGCTTGTCCTTTTCACGCGGCGTCAGGTTCATGCGCTTTCCTGGATTTGGCCTGTATTTGGCTCAGAGTGACCATAATTTGGGCAGACCCGCCCGCCCGTTGAGCAGTTCGACGAGCGGAACCAGCCGCTTGCGCAGCTGATAGCCGTCCTCGGCAAACAGCCTCGCAAGAAGCTTGCCAGATTTTTTGACGCTCCAGGCGCTGGCATCGCCGTCGGCGCCGACGATGTCGCGGGCCGGATCGAGCAAGGCTTCGGCCTGCGGCGAGACCATCAGCAGCGTCGCAGCGGCAATGGCGCCGCCGGCGACCGCCGGGCGGCCAAGTGCCGCCGCGATAGCCGGCCCGATGCGGAAATCCTCGGCATGAACGAGCGCACCATCCTGGCGGACACGCCAACGGTCGTGGAAATGGCCGTGCGCGGCCTCTTCGCCCATGGCGAGGCGGCCGAATATGGTGGCTTCAAGCAGCAATGCCTCGGCGCCTGCGGCAAGCTCGACCTCGAGCGTGCGGGCAAAGGCCGAGCGGTCGAAGACGATGGTTTCCTGGGGCAGCCAGGCGATACGCCCGCCCGCGCCGACGCTGAGCTTCACCCGAACTTCGGCGCGGTCGCTAGCGGCACGATAGATCTTTTCGCAGGCCTGGGTGGTTATCGAGGCGGAGGCACCTGGCCCGACATCGATTTCCCAGCCGAGCCGATCGCCGCCGGTCAGACCGCCGGCGGTGTTGATGAGCACGGCTTCGAGCGGATCGGCCGCAACGGCCGGCATGCGGATTTTGGCCGAGCCGTCCTGATAGAGGCGCAAAAGCCGGGTGCGTCCATCCCTGACGCCGCACGCAAGCCGGGCCGCCCCGGCCGCGCGCTGGGCCGGAAGAGCTGGGATCAAGACATGCTGCAACGTATCCACGGCGCTAACGTTAAGCACTCCCGGCGCTTTGTCGATATGGTGCTTGTTGATATAGCTTGTTGCTTGACAGCGTTTCCGTTTCTATAGAGGGAGCCTCTTTGGAACGGTCATGCTGCGCCTGGCGGGTTTTTGAAGGCGACGGCGATTTCAGTCCAGGCAACAGGGGCGCCAACCAATCGGCACCGCGACGTTATAAAATTGGGGAAGGAATCGAATGGCTGACGAGCTGGCAACGGAAATCATCGCCAAGATCAGGGCACATGCGGAGCCCGGTGGCGAAGAGATCACCACCAATACGGAATTGACCGCGCTTGGCATCCATTCCCTGGAACTGACCGAGATCATCTTCGATCTCGAGGAGCAGTACGGCATCGAGATCGAGATGAACACGGTCGATGCCTGGAGCAATCTCAAGAATGTCGGCGATATGGTTGAGGCTGTTCGCGCGCTGATTGCGAAAAAAGCCTGAGCTGAATGCAAAAGCGCGTCGTCATTACCGGCATCGGCGGCATATGCGGGCTCGGCGCCAATGCGCCTGCAATCTGGAACGAAATGCGGGCCGGCCGATCGGCCATCGGTCAAATCAGCAATCCCGGTTTGCATGATTTGAAGGTCAAGGTCGGCTGCGAAATCAAGACGCTGCCCGACCATGGCATCAGCCACAAGCAGACCGTGTCGATGGACCGCTTCAGCCTTTTGGCGACGATTGCCGCGCGCGAAGCCATGCAGCATGCCGGCCTGACATCGACTGAAGCAACCACCTACCGGATGGGCGCGGTTGTCGGCGTCGGCGTCTGCGGCTGGGAGGCGATCGAGGAGAACTATCGCGCCATCCTGGTCGACGGCAAGAACCGGGCCGGCATCTTCACCGTGCCGAAAGTGATGCCGAGTGCGGCATCCGGCCATGTCAGCATGAATCTCGGCCTGCGCGGGCCGGTGTTCGGCGTCACTTCGGCCTGCTCCTCGTCCAATCACGCCTTTGCCTCGGCGGTCGACCAGATCCGGCTCGGCCGCGCCGATGTCATGGTCGCCGGCGGCACCGACGCGCCGCTGCTTTGGGGCATCCTGAAGGGCTGGGAGGCCCTGCGGGTGCTGGCGCCCGATACCTGCCGGCCGTTCTCGGCCGATCGCCAAGGCCTGTCGCTCGGCGAAGGTGCTGGAATGGCGGTGCTGGAAACGTATGAACACGCCATGGCGCGCGGCGCGACCATTCTGGCCGAATTTGCCGGAGCCGGCCTTTCCGCCGACGCTTCCGATATCGTCGCGCCGACTGTCGAGGGACCGACGGCGGCGATGCGCGCCTGCCTGGCGGACGCCGGGCTCAATCCCGAGGACGTCGACTATCTCAACGCCCACGGCACCGGCACCAAGGCCAACGACCAGATCGAGACGGCGGCAATCAAGCGCGTCTTCGGCGACCATGCCTATAAGCTGTCGGTGTCGTCGACCAAGTCGATGCATGCCCATTGCCTCGGCGCCTCGGGCGGCCTGGAAATGATCGCCTGCGTGATGGCGATCCGCGAAGGCATCGTGCCGCCGACGGCCAATTTCCGGCAGGCCGACCCCGACTGCGATCTCGACATCACGCCGAATGTGGCGCGCGAGCGCAAGGTGCGCGCGGCGATCAGCAACGGTTTTGCCTTCGGCGGCACCAATGCCGTGGTGGCGTTCAAGGCGGTCTGACGGCAAGCGACTGGCCTGAGCGACTGGCCCTGAATGACTGCGAAGACGGTGTGTGCACCTTCGACCGGTTGATCGGCAAAGAAGCCGAGGATAATCCTTCGCAACTCGCCAGACGGCGCGATACCGCGCCAAATTCCCGACCGGAGCTTTCGATGACCGACCTGTCCGCCTTTCCGATCACCAAGCGCTGGCCGGCCAGCCACCCCGACCGCCTGCAGCTCTATTCCGCGACGACGCCGAATGGGGTGAAAGTCTCGATCGCGCTGGAAGAACTCGGCCTCCCCTACGAGGCGCATCTGGTGGATATCGGCAAGGACCAGAGCTGGACGCCGGAATTCCTGTCGCTGAACCCGAACGGCAAGATACCCGCGATCATCGACCCCGACGGGCCGGGCGGCAGGCCATTCGGCCTGTTCGAATCCGGCGCCATCCTGCTCTACCTCACCGACAAGACCGGCAAGCTGATCCCTGCCGATCCGGCGCGGCGCTACGAGACCATCCAATGGGTGTTCTTCCAGATGGCGGCGATCGGGCCGATTTTCGGACAGGTCGGGTTTTTCAACAAATTCGCCGGACGCGAGATCGCCGACAAGCGGCCGCTGGATCGCTACCGCAATGAATCGCGGCGGCTGATCGGGGTGCTGGAGACGCGGCTGAAGGGTCGAACCTGGATCATGGACGACGACTATACCATCGCCGACATTTCGATGCTGGGCTGGGTGCGCAATCTGATCGGCTTCTACGAGGCGCGCGAACTCGTCGGCTTCGACGACTTCCCCACCGTCGCGGCATGGCTGGAGCGCGGGCTGGCGCGGCCCGCGGTGCAGCGCGGCCTGACCATTCCCGCCAGGAATTGACCTCGGCCAGCCGAAGCAGCCGGGTCTATTTCGCCTTGGCCTTGCTTTTCGAGCCGCCCTTGCCGATGACGGACGCAGCGAGCGACGCAGCGCCCCTGGCTGTCGCCGCCACCGCACCAGCGGCGACATTGGCGGTCGCCTTGACGGTGCGCATCGCGCCGCCGGCCACCGAGCCGCTGCTTGCCGGCTTCTTGGGTTTGGCGGTTTTCGCCGTCACCTTTGCCGTCGCCACCGGTTCTACCTTCTTTGGCGCCGCTTTGCCGAAAGCCGGCTTTGCGTCCTTGGACCGCTCGGCGATCGCCGGGCCGGCGCCTGCCTTCGCCTGCGTGGCCTTTGCCTGCCTGGCTTTGGGTTGAGCGGTCTTGCTCTTGGCGGGTGTTTTTGCCTTGGTTGCCATCTGACGGTTCCCTCACGGCGGCACGATTGCCGACGAGAGATAACGACCTGAAAGTCTTAAGGTTCCCGTTCCGAAGTCCAGCGAACTATGCGGGATCGCCAACAACCAGGTCGGCGGACCTGCGACGGCCGAGCACGCGATCGATGTTGGGCATGTCGTTGGAAGCGATCCAAGCGCGGGCGTCTTCGTCGGAGCGGCCATGCTCGTGCCAGCGCACCAGAAGGCGGCGCTCGAGTTCGGCACGCGGCACATCGACAAAGATGGTGAAGTCGAACAGCGGCGCCAGCCGCGACCACGGCTCCTCGTCCAGCAGGAGGTAATTGCCTTCGACCAGGATGAACTTGGTCTCGGCGGCAACGATGGAGGCGGCGGCGCGCGACAATTCCATGCTGCGGTCGAACACCGGAATGGCGATGTCTGGCTCGCCCGAACGGATGCGCTTCAACAGCGTCTCGAAGCCGGCGAAGTCGAAAGTCTCCGGCGCGCCCTTTCTTGACCGCAGGCCGCGCTGGTCGAGCACGATGTCATCATAGTGGAAGCCGTCCATCGGCACGACTTCAGCCGCGCCCTCCGGCAACAGATCATGCAGGCCGGCCGAGAGCGTCGACTTGCCGGCGCCGGGCGGGCCGGCAATGGCGACGATGAAGCGTTTCGCCTTGCCGGCGCGCTTGAAGATGGTGGCGGCGAGATGGGCGATTTCGGACATTGGGCGCTTCCAGCTATGCTTTGCATCTTGTCGGCAGTTTGAGGAAATTTCAAACCGCGATTTGGGCAATCTCACGACATCCGCCACGTCAGCGCTGCCCCTCGTCGCCCTGCCGGTGTCAAGCCGATAGATGGGTAACACTTCTCCTCCCAATGCGTCCGCCGCAGCGCCAAGCAGATTGGTTGGCGCGGCGATGCGGCGGACAAGCTCCATGTGCCGTGTGTCGAGGATGCCGGCAGGCAGGTGAGGGGCAGGGCCAGCGTTCGAAAATCAGCCGGGCTGGCCGATCCGCAGGAAATCGCTGTCGAACCTGACATCGCGGGTCGAACCATCGGCTCCGGTGAGACGCATGTGACCTGAGGCTGTCCCGATATCGCGCGGCGGCTCGCCGCTCGTGAGCGGCAGCGTGCCGATGACATGGCGGAAGGAGACTTCGCCGCCGAGGGTAAAAGCGGTCGCGACCCCTTCGCGCTTCAGCCAATTGTCGCCGATCGATGCGGCATGGCCGATGGCGGCGCGGCCGTCCTCGATGCCGAGCACGCCGCGATGGCGGCTGCTCCACGGCGCGTAGTCGCGGCCGCCATTGCTGAACCACAGCATGGTGACCGGCAGCTCCGCCGGGTTCTTCAGCACCAGCACCAGATCCTGTTCGGCCCGGCGCGCCAGCGCCGTCCAGCCCGGACCGCCATGATCGGCTTCGACCAGGGTGATGAAATCCTCGCGCTCATCCTCCATGCGGTAGTCGGTGAGATCGAGCGTGCCGCCGCCAGTGGCTGGAAAGCGCGTCAGATCGGTCGAGCGGGCGGGATAGGAAAGCTTGAAGCGACCGCGGGCCGGATCGGGCTCCAGCGGTGCGCCCAGTGTCCCGGCAAAGCGCTTCGGCGAAAAGGCCAGCCGGCCGCCATCGCGCATCGCCGCCATCGGATGGTGGGCGGCGGAGACAGCGCCGGAACCGCCGGAAAAGACATGCTCCTGATAGAGGAAGGGATGACTGTTGCGGAGCGTGAAGATCTTGTCGACCGTCGCGCCCATCACCGTGCGGCGCAACCGGAAGACGGCCCGCCAGCCGTCGGATGTCGCTTCGCTGGCCGTGACATCCCAGGCGCTGTTGGCCGGCCAGCCATGCAGCGGTGCGGCCTCGATGTCGCTGGCCGAAAACGGTGCGCAGAGGAAATCGCCCGACAGCCGCACCGTGCCTTGAGGCAGATCCGGCGGCAGCGTCTCGCCGGCATCGATCCAGGGCGCGCGGTGCAGCGGCTTCAGTTGGCGGCCATCGCTGTCGACCGTTATGTCGGCGATATGGCCGACAGTGAGATCGAGCGTGACCGAAATGCCCTTTGCCTTGATCGTGACCGTATCCATCCGCGCACCTGCTGATTCTGATGGCAGCGAACAAACCCGCTCGGCGAGGGATGCGCAAGCACAGCGACCGGCATTTTGCATCAGGGCGATTTTTACCCTCCCCCTTGTGGGGAGGGTCGGCGAGCGCTCGACGCGAAGCGGAGATCGTTCGACGGGGTGGGGGTAGCGCCCTACGAGGACCCCCCNGCGGATCGACCCTCCCCACAAGGGGGAGGGTGGACGCCTACTGCCGTTTGTACTCCCGGACCGGCGACTTGGTGCCGTCGGTGTAGGTGACCTGCACCGCCATCGATGTCACGTTGTCGGCGACCTTGAAGTAAGGCTGGTAGTCATAAGGAATGGCGTAGGGGTCCTTCTTGTCGCAAGGCGGCAGCTTGATCTCCTTGTCGAGCGCCGTGCCGTTCAGGCTGTAGCGCACCTCCTTGATGCCGCAGCGGAATGACAGCATCTGGGAGAAATAGACCAGGCCGTGATTGCCGCTGGCGTCGAAGGCGATCCACGACGTCCAGAACTGGTCGAGGATCTGTTTGTTGCCCTGTTGCAGCGCCGCGTCCGGATCGAAACTTATGTCGAACGGCCCGGTCTCGCGGCCCCTGAGATCGAGATATTTGACCCCGATGGTGGTGGCCGTGGTGCTGTCGGGCAATTCGAAGCTCGGATTGGGCATCGGCTTGCCGGTGCGCTGGTCGTTCATCGCCACCAGCCCGGTGTCGGTGAACGGACCTGACACACCCATGCGCCAGGAAATGCCGGTCGCGGCCTCGGGCAGCGAGATGGAGATCGTCCAGCCGGCATTGGAGCGCATCGGCGTCAGCGTCGGGGCAAAGCGCGCTGGGTCGAGCACGTCGCCAAGCGCGGTCAACCGGCTGCGGCTGCGATCGAGCCAGTCGGCGAGCTGCGTCTGGTCGATGAAATATTTGAGCAGCCTGCCTTCCTTTTCATAGGAGACGAACCTGGTCAGCGCCTCGGCCTCGCTGCGCTTGTCGGACAGCGACTGGACGCCGAGGCGATCCTCGGAAAACTCCTGCGCGAGCAGGTAATAGGCCGGTGCGAAATCCGGATTGGCCGCGATGAAGGCGTTGAGCTTGTCGAGACGTTGGGCATCGTCGAACTGCAGGATATGGACCAGCTTGATCGACAGCGCCTTGGCCTTGTCGGCCAGGGCGCCGAACACTTCGCGGGCGCCGGCCTTGCCGTCCTGCACGCGCAGCAGGGTGGCGAAGCGTGTGTAGGGATCGACGGCGTCGACGTCGAAACCGGCGAAAGCGAGATAGGAGCGCCGCGCATTCAGCATGTCGCCGGAAAGCTCGTAGACGCGGGCATTGTGATAGAATTCGTCCGGCCGCTTCGGCTCGGCGATCGTCCCGCCCTGCGCGGCCAATGCGGCAAAGCCCTTGGCGATGGTGTCGATCGAGGCGGCGATCTGCTCGGTGGTCGCCTGAAGCTTATCCGCCTGCTCGGCCTGTTTCTGCTGGCCGGCAGCGAGCGTTTCGGTCGTCTGCTTGACCGCCTCTACCGACTTTTGCGTCTGCGCGCCCTGCTCAGCCTGCTGCTGCTGGGTCGACGCAATTTCCTCGGTCTTCTTCGCCACCGCGTCGGTCGATTGCTTGACCTGGTCGACCGTCAGCTTCGTCTCGGTTACCGTTTGCTCGATCCTGGCCACCCTGGCCGAGACGATGCCCATCTGCTGCTGCAACTGGGCGATGGCCGGTACCAGGCCGGCGATCACACCGTTCTGCGAATTCGTCTGCTGCTGCAGGCCATAGACGCCGCCGGCGACGGCGGCAGCGCTGGTGGCAAAGATCAGCGCCGGCAGCGCCTTGGCGGCCAGCACCAGCCGCAGAACGATGGCAATGGCGATGATGGCGGCGGCAACCGAAGCGACCAGCGCGATATAGGCGGCGAATGGCGCCAGCGGATTGAGGATGTCGGAAGCAGCGCCGCCGATGAAAGCGACGCTGCCGGCCCATTTGCCGGTGCGGCTAAGCGAAGCCCTGATAAGAGATGGCGCCGCCGCGCCGATGTCACCGGTCATTGTCAAATCCCCAAGCAATTGCCGCCTCTATAGCAGCACCGCGACCCCGCAGGCAAAACAGGACAGGAAGCAGGCGATTTCGGGGCGGGTGGGCGGATGTCGAGGTTGCCGTTTCAGCGCCGATGGTTGGCGAAGCCGAAGCGACATCTGATCTCCCCCCTTGCGGGGGAGATTGGCAGCGTCATCGGCAGCTCCGCCGTTAACCAAATGGACGAACACAATGGGTTAGGCTAGGTTCCGGCCCTCTCAGCAACGCCGGACTTGCCTTGCCAAACTTCCATTTCCGCTCCCTCGTCCAAAAATTTCTCGCAGCCCTCCTGCTGCTCGTCTTCGTGGCCGGCTGCAGCACCACCGCACCGCCCGACAGCCTGCTGGCGGTGCCGGCGCCGCAGGAGAAATATGCCGCCATCGTAATCGATGCCGGCAGTGGCAAGACGCTGTTCGAAGTCAGTTCGAGGGCGCAACGCTATCCGGCGTCGCTGACCAAGATGATGACGCTGTACCTGCTGTTCGAGGCGCTGGAGTCCGGCCGCGTCTCGAAGGAAACGCAGATCCCGGTCTCCGACAATGCCGCCCGGCAGCCGCCGACCAAATTGCGCTTCAAGCGCGGCGAGAGCATCGATGTCGATTCGGCGATCCGAGCGATCGTGGTCAAGTCGGCCAATGACGTGGCGGTGGCGGTGGGCGAATATCTCGGCGGCTCGGAGGACCAGTTCGCCGCCATGATGACCTCGAAGGCGCGCCAGATCGGCATGAGCAGCACCGTCTTCCGCAATGCCTCCGGCCTGCCCGACGATGGCCAGCACACATCGGCGCGCGACATGGCGACGCTGGGGATGGCGCTGCGCGCCCGCTTCCCGCAGCAGTTCCACTATTTCTCCGAAAGCGACTTCATGTTCCGCGGTCGGCTGGTGCGCGGCCACAACGACATGCTCGGCCGGGTGCGCGGCGTCGACGGCATCAAGACCGGCTATATCAGGGCATCCGGTTACAATATCGTCACGTCCTACAATGCCGACGGCCGGCATCTGATCGTGGTGGTGATGGGCGCCGACAGCGCTAGGCAGCGCAACGACCATGTCGAAGCGCTGATCCAGCGCAGTCTGTCGCCCGCCATGGCCGATACGAAGACGCGGCTGATGTTTGCGGGAGATCAGCCGGCCGCGTCGCCCGGCCTGCCGCCGCCTGGTTTGCCGGCGCAGGGGTCGCAGTTGCCTGGTTTACCGCCGCAATAGAACCCGTCGTTGGGTGGAGGAACTCTGAAACGCCGGCGGGACAGCACCCCCCTCTGGCCTGCCGGCCATCTCCCCCTCAAGTGGGGAGATTAGCAGCTTCGGCGTCTCGCCTCTTTTTCGTGTTTGGCGAAGCCATGGCGACATCTGATCTCCCCCCTTGAGGGGGAGATGTCCGGCAGGACAGAGGGGAGTCGTGAAGGATCGCTGCCTCATCTTAACTCTGCAGCAGGCGCGACCTCCGTCGGCAACAGCACTTCGGCGGTCTGGTTGCCGAGCAGCAGGCGAGCGAGGCCCCGTGGGGCTGCGCTGCCACAGGCAATTGCAGCAGGCATTCATCACAAGCATGCACAAGCCCCCAATCTTCACCGCCACAGTGGCTATGCCGCCTCGCCTTGGCGTATCGTGGGCGCGACAGCAGGAGCCGGCATCATGAGCCCAAAACCATCCGAACAGGCCGACAATGAAAACGACAGCGGCGGCGAGTATTTCGAGGCGCCGCCCGCCCACGACGCCGAACTGGTTGCCGACGAGGCGCTGGAAGCGCCCGATGTGCCGGACTCCGAACCCCATGGCCGCCTGAAGCCGAAGCGAAAACCGTCGGCGATATCAGGTAGAAAGTTTCGCAAGCGTGACCTGGTGCGCATCGACGACCTCAGGCCGAGCCTGGCCGACCGCATCCGCTCCGATCATCCCGACCTGCCGCGCGGCGCCCGCATCAGCCGGGAGGAGCTCGGCCGCTACCGCATGCGCTACATGGAGGAGCTGCTGCAGCAGGAGCATGGCGAATTCTCCGAGCTCGACCGCCAGGTGGTCGAATCGATCGCCAGGCAGGACACGATTTCGGAAAACTCGGAAGAGGAGTTCGAGGAGCACCGCTCGTTCGCCGACCGCGTCTCCGACAACATGGCGGCTTTCGGCGGCAGCTGGTGGTTCCTGATCTCGTTCGGCAGCGTGCTTGCGGTGTGGATCGGCATCAATTTGATCGCGGGCGTGAGCAGCCTTCGACCCCTACCCCTTCATCCTGCTCAACCTGCTGCTCTCCTGTACGCCGCCATCCAGGCGCCGATCATCATGATGAGCCAGAGACGGACGGAGGCCAAGGACCGCCTGCGCTCGTTCAACGACTACCGGGTGAACCTGAAAGCCGAGCTGGAAGTGCGCCATTTGCACGAAAAGCTCGACTATCTGATCTCGCGCCAATGGACGCGGCTGGCCGAAATGCAGCAGATGCAGCTGGATGCGATGCACGAACTGACCGGCGCGAAGAAGGCGAAGCGGGCGCCGCGCAGGGTGCGCAGGCGGGTGGCGAAGGTGGAGGTGGCGGGGTGAGTCCCGGGCTGAGGCTGCAAGGCGGACGCGAAGTTGCCGAGCCGCGCGACGTGGCTTCGAAAATATCGCCACGCCAATTGCCCGTTGAAGCCCGCGCCGGCTTCCGCTAAGAAGCCGTGGCTGGCCGGCCTATCGGCTGGTTCGTTTTCAGGTTCCCTGAAGGCACCCGTAGCTCAGCTGGATAGAGCGCTGCCCTCCGAAGGCAGAGGTCACAGGTTCGAATCCTGTCGGGTGCGCCAGCTTACCGAGGGTCCATTCCGGACACATAGGTTACGGTTTATATCGGAGACATGGGTAACACTTTTGGCCCGAAGGGGTTTTG